>JBKQQS010000107.1:0-72204 GCA_052144215.1 Rhodomicrobium sp. | reverse complement strand
TTGACCGCCACTGCGCGCGGCGCCTTCCAGAAGTTAGGCCGGGACGGAGAAACGCCGTTCAGCCGAACAGAGAAACATCCCTGCGGCTGTGACTCCGCCTTTTTGCAGAACTTGACGCACGCAACTTTCGGCAGCAGACCGCTTGTCTCGCGACGAGGTTCATGACCGGAAATTATGAGCATCGTTGCGTTCTTCGACACAAATATCCTTCTCTACACGATCGGCCTTGGGCCCGCCGAGCAAACCAAGCAGGCCGTTGCGATCGAGCTTGTTAAACGGACAGATGCCGGGCTGTCGGTTCAGGTTCTTCAAGAGTTCTATGTTCAGGCAACGAGGCCAACGCGTCCAGACCCCTTATCGCATCGCGATGCGAGCGATCTGATCGAGGCTTGGACACGCTTCGCCGTGCAGCCGATGACGCTGGACGTCCTCATGGCAGCGCTGGATATCAAACAGCGCCATCGCTTCTCCTATTGGGATAGCGCCATTGTCGCGGCGGCGCTGGCGCTCGGCTGCCGCGAGCTTTACACCGAGGACGTGCAAGACGGCCTCACCGTCGACGGCTTGCGTCTCATCGACCCGTTTCTGTGATTTTCCGCTTCGCCAGTAATGAACGGGCGTTACGCCCCTCATCCTGTCCTTCTCCCAGCAAGCTCGCCTTGGCGAGCTTGCATCTCAAATTTATCGCGTTTGCTTGCACTTGATTACCCGGATGTTTCCGCCGGAGCTTTGGCTCGACGGTTTGGGGTGGTGCCGCAGTGCCGTTCCCGCGCAGGCGTATAGGCGCTAGAATAAAAGTGTTGCCAGATGGAATCGGGTCAGATTCTAGCATGGCATGATTTACGAATCGCTTTTGACCGGGGACCTGGAGGCGCTTGGCAGAAAGCTCGCCAAGGCGAGCTTGCGGGGAGAGAGACAGAGTGAGGGAGGCTTCGCTCCCGCCGCCACCTCCTTGGACGCAAGCCGCGGCGACACCACGTTCAGGCCAACGCGCGCTGAATAAGGAGGAGCCGCAATGGGCCTGCTCATGGACGGCGTTTGGCAGGATCGCTGGTACGATACAGCGGCTTCTGGCGGGCGGTTCGTCCGCTCGGAAAGCCAATTCCGCAATTGGATCACGGCGGACGGCAGCCCCGGCCCTTCGGGGCGCGGCGGCTTCGAGGCCGAGCCCGGGCGCTATCATCTTTATGTGTCGCTGGCCTGCCCGTGGGCCTCGCGGGCGCTGATCTTCCACGCGCTCAAGGGGCTCGAAGGCTTCGTCTCCGTCTCGGTCGTGAACTGGTTCATGGGGCCGGAAGGATGGACCTTCGACGAGGGGCCGGGCGTCATCCCCGACACGGTTAACGGGGCCAAGCGCCTTTATGAGGTCTACACCAAGGCGGACCCCAAATATTCCGGCGGCGTCACCGTACCTGTGCTCTGGGACAAACGCGGCGGCACCATCGTGAGCAACGAGTCCTCCGAGATCATCCGCATGTTCAACAGCGCGTTCGATGGCCTCGGCACGAAAGCGGGCGATTATTACCCCGAGGATCTGCGGGCGGAAATCGATGGCCTGAACGCTACGATTTACGGCCGCGTGAACAACGGCGTCTACAGGTGCGGCTTCGCGACCACGCAAGCGGCCTATGAAGAGGCCGTGCTGCCGCTGTTCGCAACGCTGGACGAGCTGGAAGCAAGGCTCGCCCGCCAGCGCTATCTCTGCGGCGGGCGCATCACCGAGGCGGATTGGCGGCTGTTCACCACGCTCATCCGCTTCGACGCCGTCTATGTGGGGCATTTCAAGTGCAACATCCGGCGCATCGCCGATTACCCGGCGCTATGGGGCTATACGCGCGAGCTTTATCAATGGCCTGGCGTGCGCGAGACGGTGAATTTCCAGCACATCAAGCATCATTATTATGAGAGCCACAAGACCATCAATCCAACGGGGATCGTGCCCGCCGGCCCCGCGCTCGATTACGATGCGCCGCATGGGAGGGACCATTTCGCGGCGGGCTAAGATTTGAGCTCTGAACACCAAGCGTTATCGGAGCAGCAACGCCCTTCTAAGAAGACCAATATATATTAGTTTCTATTTATCATCTGTGCTTTGGCCTCGCCCTAAATGCCGCAGATTTTTTACGAGTGCATTCCCTGCAGTGGGACCGCCAACCGAGACAGCCGCCAAAATTGACGGGAATACGTAAGCCCCCGTCCATAAGGCCACGATACCGGACATTGCAATTCCAAACAGAGCGACGCCTAGACCGAACCATTGTCCGCGTATAGCAAGGCGTTCCCACGCCTTCGTTCGAAGGCGCTCCAAAGCGTGCCTGTGATTGACCTGCGATTTAATGCGGTCGAGTAACCAAGCGCCTGATCCAGGAAGTACATGCTCATATTCACCAAATATTTCAGCTGGCGGAAATTGCCCTCGATAAATTGACCACTTCATCTCAGTCCCAAACCTGCTCAGCTTGGCGGGGTCGTCGCCGGCTTGCTCGAGCAGCTTTTCGAACGTCTCCAAAATTTGAGGTGGAATATCCTGAAGGGATCTCTCAAGATCCCTTGTTTGATCTCCCAAGGCGGGCGCGTTGGATTGCTTCGATGGCTCTACGGGCGGCTTCAACTCTTCGTTGTTTGGCTTCATCACTATCTACCACGTCGCCTGCAGCGCGACCGCTCTCAATTAAGTCCTGGACTCCTCTATTCACGTCCGCGCTGATGGCCCAGAAATCTTGAAGGATTGCACCAATATCATTTCGCGCAAAGAGGTGGCGTTCGCATACAGGATAGAAGTCGAACGACATCAGATAACCTTCTAGGTACGCCTCAAACTTCTCCCGGACGGAGAGTTCATCGCGTTCCCATAGCCTCTTTATGTCTTCGCGCCTGCTCATAAGTACCAACAATGCCGCCTGTAACGCACTCCAATCAGAAAACCGATGAACAGCGGACAAACTCCGATTCGCAATCGCAACCATCGCCTCCCCCTAACGTGGCTGGTGATTCTCCTAGTTACCCCTGTTTGCTAAGTTTGAATAGACCCTTCAAATATGAACGAACTCCCTGTACCGGGCTATCGCGTCTACGTTGTCAGCTATATCTGCGAACCGCTGGCGCGGCTTGCTAGAAGGCACGGACGCGGTCCCGTTCTATGGTTCTTTGGATGCGCGGCGAAGGCGAGGGCTCTTCGATGAGGTCGACGGGCCGTCCAAGCATCGCGGCGACCTGCTCCTTGAGCCGGCCCATCCGCTCGAAATGAGCAAACCCGCGCTCGCCCGGCGTAAGCGTGACAGCGAGATCGACGTCGGACTTGTCCGTTTCTTCCCCTCGCGCCGTGGAGCCGATAATGGATATTGAGAGGAAGCCAAGCCCGGCGAGCTCGGCGCGATGCTGGTTCAGGAGTGCGATAACGGTTGCGCGATTCACGGCTATCACCTGGTTATTCGTCCGCTACGACGCGGATTGGCAGCCGGTCGTGCTCCTCGTCGACCGAGGTCCAAACGTCCTCCAGCAACTGAAGTCGATCCTCGACGGAAAGCGCGCGCAGCTCTTCCAAAGCCGGTCTTTGCATTCTTCGCTCCTGCGTTTCGTGTCACCTTAGCACATCAATGCGCCTCGTCCCAATTGTGGGCGGCGCGGGCATCGACTTTCAGCGGCACGGAGAACGCGACAGCGGGCCCGGCGGCGCGCTCCATGACGCGGACCGCGGCCTTGATCGTGGCCTCGACCTCGGCGTCGAGCGCCTCGAACACAAGCTCGTCATGCACCTGTAGCAGCATCCGCGCGGAGACCTTCGCCTTCGCCAGCGCGGCCGGCATGCGGATCATGGCGCGGCGCAGGATGTCGGCGGCCGTGCCCTGGATCGGCGCGTTGATCGCCGCGCGCTCGAAGAACGCGCGCATGTTCCGCTGCGGCGTATCGATCTCGGGGAAGTAAATCTTGCGGCCGAACAGGGTCTCGACATAGCCATCCTCGCGCACTTTCGCCCGCATCGCGTCCATGTAAGCGCGGATGCCCGGAAAGCGCTCGAAATACTTGGCGATATACTCGCCCGCCTCTGCGCGCCCGATGCCGAGCTGCTGCGACAGGCCGAAGGCCGAGATGCCGTAAATGATGCCGAAATTGATCGCCTTGGCTCTGCGGCGCACCTCGGCCGGCATGTCTTTGACCGGCACGCCGAACATCTCGGACGCCGTCATGGCGTGAATGTCGAGGCCTTCGGCAAAGGCGCGCTTCAGCTCGGGGATGTCGGCCATGTGGGCCAGAACCCGCAGCTCGATCTGGCTGTAGTCGGCGGAGATCAGCTTCTTGCCGGGCTCGGCGATGAAGGCCGTGCGGATTTGCCGGCCCTCCTTGGTGCGGATCGGGATGTTCTGCAGGTTCGGCTCGGTCGAGGAGAGCCGCCCCGTCGAGGTCGAGGCCAGCGCATAGGAGGTGTGGATGCGGCCCGTTTCCGCGTCGATATGCTGGGGCAGCGAGTCGGTGTAGGTGCTCTTGAGCTTGGCGAGCTGGCGCCATTCAAGCAGCTTCGAGGGCAAGAGCCGTTGATCGGGCGTCAGCTCCTCGCTCGCAACCAAATCTTCCAGCACCTTCGCGCCGGTGCTCCATTTGCCGGTTGCGGTTTTCTTCGCGCCCGGCAGGCCGAACTTGCCGAACAGCAAATCGGCGACCTGCATCGTCGAGCCGATGTTGAAACGCTGGCCCGCGAGCGTGTAAATCTCGTCCTCAAAGCGCGCGAGGCTTTGGCTGAACTCACCGGAAAGACGCGAGAGCACCGCGCGGTCCACCATGACGCCCGCCAGCTCCATCTCGCCAAGAATGGCGGGCATGGGGCGCTCCAGTGTCTCGTAAACGGCGGCCATGCCTTCGGCGGCGAGCCGCGCCTTGAACAGATGCCAGAGCCGCAGCGTGACGTCGGCGTCCTCGGCGGAATATTCGGTGGCCTTGTCTACGGCTACGCAATCGAACGCGACCTGCGTCTTGCCCTTGCCCGCGACATCCGCAAACGAAATAGGCGTATGCCCGAGATGTCGCTTCGACAGCTCGTCCATGCCGAAACCCGCAAGCCCGCCGCGCCCCTGATCGACGGCATAGGCCAGAAGCATGGTGTCGTCGTAAGGCGTGAGCCTCACGCCGTAGCGGCGCATCACGACCATATCGTATTTGATGTTCTGGCCGATTTTCAGCACGCTCTCGTCTTCGAGCAGCGCCTTGAGCCGCGGGATCGCGTGCTCCATCGGTAGCTGAGCGATCTCGCCGGCGCCCGAGAAATCGAGGCCGTCGCCTGCGCGATGGGCGAGCGGGATGTAGCAGGCGCGGTTCGGCTCAAGCGCCAGCGCTACGCCGCAAAGCCGCGCCGCGACGGCGTCGAGGTCTGTGGTCTCGGTGTCGAAGGCGACGAAGCCCTGTTCGGCCGCGGCGGCGATCCAATCTTCGAGCGTTTGCAGGTCCGTGACCTGCGTATAGCCGGAATGGTTGAACGGGATCGGCCGCAGCCAGTCCATCACCCGGCGCAGCTCCAAGGCAGGACCGCTCGCGGGCGCGGCCCCTTCCGCCTTCGCTTCGGCCGGCTTCGGCGCTTGCGGCGCAGGAACGGCAACATGACCCGTTTCGCCGGCGGGCGGCGGCTCGACGCCGAAGGCCTCCGAAATACGCTTCGTCAGCGAGTTGAATTCCATGGTGCGCAGGAACGCGAGCAGCGCGTGCGGGTCCGGCTCCTCCACGGCCGTGAGATCGAGCGGCCGCTCCACCGGCACATTTTTGTCGAGCTCCACCAGCCGCCGCGATAGCCGCGCCTGATCGGCGAACTCGATCAGCCGCTCGCGGCGCATCTTCTGCTTGATGAGCGGCGCTTTGGCCAGCAGCGTTTCGAGATCGCCATATTCACGGATCAGCTCGGCGGCGGTCTTGATGCCGATGCCCGGCACGCCCGGCACATTGTCGACGCTGTCGCCGGCAAGCGCCTGCACATCCACAACCTTGGCGGGCGGGACGCCGAACTTCTCGATCACCTCCGGTTCGCCGATCGCCTTGTTCTTCATGGTGTCGAGCATGGACACGCCCGGCTCGATGAGCTGCATCAAATCCTTGTCCGACGAGACGATCACTACCTCGCCGCCGGCTTCAGCGGCTTGGCGCGCATAGGTCGCGATGATGTCGTCGGCCTCGAAGCCCTCCTGCTCGATGCAGGCGACGTTGAAGGCGCGCACCGCGTCGCGGATGATCGAGAATTGCGGCACGAGCTCGGCCGGCGGCTCCGGCCGGTGCGCCTTGTAATCGGGGGAGATTTCGTTGCGGAACGTCTTGGCGCTGTGGTCGAAAATGACCGCGATGTGGGTGGGCCGCTTCCCGGCCTTCGTCTCGCGCAGGAGCTTCCAGAGCATGTTGCAGAAGCCATGGATCGCGCCGACGGGCAGCCCGTCCGAGGGGCGCGTCAAGGGCGGGAGCGCGTGGAAGGCGCGGAAGATGTAGCCCGAGCCGTCGATGAGATAGACGTGGCTGCCGGGCGGGATGGCGGCGGCGCCGGGTTGCGCAGGCTGGCGCTGATCGAGAGCGAGATTCGTCATGCGTCAACTATAGGCATTCGCTGGGCCTGTGCAATCCGCCGCTCGCAGCGATCAACTAGTACTAAGCAGGTATTTTGGAATACTCGCCATCTCCGCTTCGTTCAGCGACAGGCCCAAAACATTCTCCGTGAGATTGGCAAGCATCTTTGCCTGAGCCGCGTCGCGGCGTCTCTTTTCGGGCTGGCGGCTCAATTGCTTGGATGTCCACATTTTATGAAGGGTGAATGCCCGGATATCGGGGACCACTATCCGGAATGGGAAGCCCGAACGGTCTATGGGGATCGCCTCAAATCGAGGAAGGCTCAACAGACCCTCCATGTTGCTATAGGGCGTCACCTCAAGGTCATGAACTCCTAGTCCCGTAGGCTCAGGTTGAGCATCGGCTTTCGGGGAAATCAATTCCACGATGAAGCCGGTTTTGTTTCGCGCAGCAATACCATAGTCAGCAATCGCAAAGCTTCTGTCGACTTTTTGCAGAAGCGCGATCATGCTGGGCGGGCGGATGTTTTCGATGGCTAACTTCAACGAAGTTTCCAACAGGGCGGGCCTGATGTGCACGCCCGCCATCGCCTCGTAAGCATAAAGGGCATTCGTCCCGATCACTGTCGCCTTGGTGCCTAAAAATCCAAATTCATCCAATTTCCGGATAATATCGGCCAAGAGGTTTGGCATTCGTCCAAGCTGCAAGGCCCGATTGACCGGAGCCATGCGCTTTAACTCCGCATAGGTTGCCACCTGCGTCGCGATAATACGATCCCTTTCAGCACTATACCGCTTGGCATAGGCTTCTGTTTCTTTCGAGCGCGGGCCGATATGCTTGCGAATCCCTCTCGTTCTCAACACAAGATACTCTTTTCCAGCGATCTTTCGCCAGGATGCGATTGCCGCATATTGTCCGCCGTGCTCGTTCCAAGTTTGAACGGCGGCTTGTCTCCAAGCTCGATAAAGCTGCTGAGCATCGACTTGCTGACGAATCTGCTCGTTCGTGAGCTCGTAAAGGTCCATGAGGGCTAACAAATTGAAATCACAAAGAATGGCCACAAATCTCGCCTGCCTTACGATTCTGTAGCCATTTCGTTTTATATCAATGACTTATCCTATACGGCAAGCGTTATTGTTTCGGTAAGGCGGATTATGCCGCCGGCCCCTTACGAGACTGTAGCCGTACCAGACCGTGTAGCCATAGCGTTCGAGGATTTTGGCGAGATGCGCCGCCGCCTTGCGCCGCTCGCTCCTGTAGGAAATGAAGATTTCGGCCATGCGCAACGCCATCCGATTAAGCAATTGAGACTTACCGCAAGCCGTTCCGGGCGTCTCGCCATTTTTTTGATTGCGCGGCCCCGCCCGCTTTGCCGCTCACGAAAGCGTGAAGCGATCTTTTCCTATGCGGATAATCGCTTTATACTCATGCAACCCTACAGCGAAGGGGAGGCTGACAAAGCGATAAGGAGCTTTAATTTAGGCTTCGTGCAGGGGCGGGCTTGCCATATTGGCGGAGCGCGCCGTTTGCGAGCGAGGAGGATGAGATGAGGGAGAATGGCACAGGCGAAAACGGCAATGCCGTTCCGCGAGATGAGTTTCCCGGCACGCCGCCCGATTCGGATACGGAGCTTGTCCTCGACGACGAGATCAGCTCGGCGGCCACTCCGTTTCTCTATCTGTTGGCGAGCATTGTCGCCGTGATCGCCGCCTATTTTCTGTACTCGTACCTGCGCGGCTGACGGCTTGCTTTGTCCGGCCTTTGCGAGCTTTTGCGCGCTCACCCGCGCGCCTTGTACCCGCCCATGCGGCAGACCAAAGCCCACTCCTCTTCGCTCACCGGCTGAACGGAGAGGCGCGAGTTCGTTACCAGCACCATTCCGGCGAGGCGCGGCTCGGCCTTGATTTCTGCGAGCGTGACCGGCTTTGGGAACGCGCCAACGGCGGCGACATCGACGCAATTCCAGCGGCCTGTGGCATCGCTCGAATCGGGGTGGATCTCCGCTACGACGCGCACCACCCCAACGACACGCTTTTCATCCACCGAATGGTAGAAAAAGCCGAGGTCGCCAATCTTCATGGCGCGCATATGTTTCTGCGCGAGCGCGTTGCGCACGCCGCTCCATTCCTCGCCTTCCGGACCCGCCCGCACCTGATCGTCCCAGGAGAAGGCCTCAGCCTCGGTTTTGAACAGCCAAAAAGCCATGGCACTCCGAAACGCTCATTCCTTGATTCGCGATGCTGCAAGGATGGGGCCAAGGTTCTCCGTCTGCAAGAATACGACCAGCATGTCCCCATCTTCGGGGAGCGAGCCGCGAGGCACCGCGTAGGATGTGGGCGCGCCTTCCCAAGCGCCAGCCTCGGCAAGGCCGCGCACGACATTCGTGTAAGTCACCGTGCGGCCGGAGTTCTCGCCGCCTCCGATTGCCACTGGCGAGGAGCGCCGGACGGACGCGACCCAAACTTTTCCCATTTTGTGAGGCGAGCTTGGCGGCGCGGCGCCCGTTTCGATGAGAAGCCGCCCGCCTTCGAGGCGAACGTTGAACGGTACGGCTTCCTTGCGGATAACCGGTGCCGTCGCCTCGAGCGCAGCGTCGATCGCCGCCAGGTCGCTGCCGACGCACTCCTTCATGCCATTCACAATAAGCTCGGGCGTGTAAACCTGACCGCCATGCAGGATGGCAGCGTAACCGCGCTGACGCTCGGCATTTTCGGGCCTAGCCAGCGTATCCTTCCAGCCGAGATAGTCCCAATAGGTGACGGGGAAGCTGAGCGCGATCACCTCCGGCCGCTCTGAGAGCTGCTTAAGCAGCCGGTCGGCAGGCGGACAGGACGAGCACCCTTGGCTCGTAAAAAGCTCGATCACGGAAACCGGCTCTGAACGAGCTTGCCCCTGTGCCAGTCCAGGCGCGAGCCCAACCCCGAAAAAGCCCGCTATGGCTAGAAACCCAAAAGCGGAAAGCTTGGTCACGAGCGCCTCCGGAGCACGGTAAGAAAACTTCACCCACACTATGCTGAAGACTAACTTCAACTGCTACTCACGTCTCCTTGTCCCAACGCCGCACGCGGCAATTTTCCACGATCTAAATGCCGGTTACGAGGATGCGTTCTCCCAGCCGGTCGTGAAGCGGCAGTGGGGCGCGTTCTACGGCACCGGGCTCGATCTTCAGCTCCGGCGCAGGGGCATCGAGACGATCGTGCCCGGCGGGGTCGCAACCAATTTCGGCGTCGAATCCACGGCGCGCCAGGCGTGGGAACATGGCTAAGCGGCCGTTTTGGCCGAGGACGCCTGCGCGACCCTCTCGCAAGAGCTTCACGAGATGGCGGTGCGTTACATCTTCCCGCGCATCAGCCGCGTCGTTCAAAGCGAAACTATCGCGTTCGCGCGAAGCTGAGGCGCCACTCCTGTCATGGCCGGGCTTCGACCCGGCCATCCAGCAACATACTGAGTACATCGGGTTTTTCATGGATAGCCCGGTTAAGCCCACGGCTGTCCGGTTTAATTTCGCCGGCATTTTAACATCGTCATCGCGGAAAGGCCCGGAACGGGCCTTATCCGCGATCTCGCAGCAAATGAAAACGGAGTTTTGGGAAAGACCCCCGGATAAGCGCCGATAGCGCTTTCCGGGGTGACATCCAACATACAGCCAGTATCGTCAAGCCGGGCCATGACAACTGAGTTTGCTGCGAACGCGCCAATTTTTTCACACGCTCCAGCGCGGGAATGACGCTCTGCTTTTGCGCTTATTCGAACTGCGTGCCCTTGCCGAGCGGGAAGCCGCGCAGAAAATCGGCGCCCCCCATCGGCTTTTTTCCCGAGCGCTGCACTTGCGTCAGCCGCACGGCTTGAGATCCGCAAGCCACAGTCAGGTTTGCGTCGAGAAGCTGCCCTGGATCGCCTTTGCCGGGCACGAGAACCGAGCGCAGCACTTTGATCCTTTCAGCTTTTCCGCCGAGCAGGGCCTCGAACCATGCGCCGGGAAAGGGCGATAGCGCGCGGATGCGATTGTGCACCTCGGCGCCCGGCTTGGTCCAGTCGATGCGCGTTTCCTCTTTCGAAATCTTGGGCGCGTAAGTGACGCCGTCCACAGGCTGGGGCGAAAAGGTCAGCTCGCCTTTTTCCAGAAGGTCGAGCGCGGTCAGCATCAGCGTTGCACCCATAAGCGCGAGGTGGTCGTGGATCTCTCCCGCGGTCGCATCGGGACCGATGTGAAGATGGTCCGCGAGGGCTACGGGGCCCGTATCGAGCCCTTCGTCCATCTTCATGACCATGACGCCCGTTTCCTTGTCGCCTTCCATAATCGCACGCTGGATAGGAGCGGCGCCTCGCCAGCGTGGAAGCAAAGAGGCATGGAGATTTAAGCAGCCGAGCGGAGGCGCCTCGAGAACCGGCCGCGGCAAAAGAAGCCCGTAGGCGACCACCACAGCGATATCGGGCGCGAGGGCGGCGAACTCCTCTTGAACTTCGGGGCGCCGCAGAGACTTTGGCGTGAACACTGGGATCGCCGCTTCTTCGGCGAAGGCATGAACCGGGGATTTTCTTTCTGCCATGCCGCGCCCGGCTGGCCGCGGAGGCTGGGTGTATACGCCCGCGACATCGTGCCCTGCGCCCACGATCTCGCTCAAGGTTGGGACGGAGAAATCCGGCGTGCCCATGAAGACAACGCGTAAGGCCATAGATGAGGGGGCCTCCTAAGCGCCCGCGCAAAATGGAGTTAAAGCCCCGGCGCACACATTTTGCAAGCATGAAGCGGCAACGGGCCTGTGTCTTACCGGTTCTACGCAGCCTTGGCGTGACTATGAACACCGGGTTTTGCTTCCTTGGCTAAACTGTCACATTAATGATTTACAATTTCATCTGACCTCGCCCGCGCCGGTTCCAGACGGCATCTTGTGAAATTGCGAAAGAGGAGGGCACCTATCTCGAGCAAGTTGGCGCATACGCAGGGCGGCGTCCCCCACATCGATGGCGGCTATCACGTCGTAGGTTGAGACCATGACAGAAACCGATCCAGACGAAAACCAACCGGCGGCGAGCGATCCATTAAAAAAGGGCCTTCAGCAGGCTGGTGAGCAGTCTGCATTGCTTATGGATCTTGCGGCGCGTCACGCCGAAGCCATCGGGCAAACTTATTGGACCGGGTTTCAGCGCTGGCTTTCGGATGTCAGCGCGCTCGCGCCGCGCCTGTCCGATCCGAAGGCTGCCGAAGACTTCAAGGCTTACGCCGAGGATTGGTCCGAACGCTGGATCCTATTTCTCGATACCCTACGCCAGCGTGGGAACTCGTACCTTGTACGTGAGAAGGAAGGCTTCAAACCGGTTCTCGTCTTCGACTACAAGCTGCTCGTGGACGGACGCAAGCTGGACCGCCCGGTCAACTATGCGCTTGTGCACATCGTACCGCCCGAGGGTTATCCCGAGCCACGCGCCGATGCGCGGCCCTTCGTTATTATCGATCCGCGCGCCGGGCACGGCAGCGGCATCGGCGGCTTCAAGGCAGAATCCGAGGTGGGCGTCGCGCTGAAAGATGGGCATCCGGTTTATTTCGTCATCTTCTTCCCGCTTCCTGAGCCAGAGCAGACCCTCGCCGATGTCTGCCACGCCGAGGCTATTTTTCTCGAAAAGATCCACGCCCTCCATCCGAAGGCACCGTCTCCGCTTGTGATCGGAAATTGCCAAGGCGGCTGGGCATCCATGATCTTAAGCGCAACGCATCCGGGTTTGACGGGCCCTGTCGTGATCGCGGGCGCGCCGCTCTCCTATTGGGCGGGCGAGATGGGAAAGAACCCGTTCCGCTATCTGGGCGGGTTGCTCGGCGGCGCAACGCCAGCGCTCCTCGCCTCCGATCTCGGCGCCGGCAAGTTCGACGGCGCAGGCCTCGTTCTCAATTTCGAGCATCTCAATCCGGGTAAGACCTGGTGGCGCAAATATTACGACGTGTTCGCCCATGTCGATCGGGATGCCTCGGAATTCTTGCGCTTCGAGAGCTGGTGGTCCGGCTTCTATTTCATGAATGAAAGCGAGATCCGGTGGATCGTCGAAAACCTGTTCGTCGGAAACAAGCTCACGCGCGGCGAGGCGGTCTTGAACGACGGCACGCGCGTGGATCTCACGCGCATCAAAGCGCCCATCGTCGTCTTCGCCTCTCACGGGGACAACATAACCCCGCCGCAACAGGCCTTAGATTGGATCCCGGACCTCTATCAGTCGGTCGAGGAAATCAAGGCGCGCGGCCACGTCATCATCTACACGCTGCATGACAGCATCGGCCATCTCGGCATTTTCGTGTCGGCGAAGGTCGCCACGGCGCAGCACCAGGAGATCGCCTCCGTTGCCAAGACCATCGAGGCGCTGGCCCCAGGCCTTTATGAGATGCTCATCGTAAACAGCCATGATGGGCTTCACGAGGTGTCGTTCGAGTCACGCACCATCGACGACATCCTAAAGCTTGGCGGCGACCGCGAAGCGGAGAAAGAGTTCGCGGCCGTAGCCAAGCTGTCCGAATGGGCGACGCGAACCTACGAGCTCACCGTGCGGCCCGCCGTCCGGGCCACGATCACACCCGAGCTTGCCGATACGCTCTCCGCGCTTAATCCCATGCGCCAGCAACGCACCGTTTTTTCCGACCGCAATCCGTTGATGAGCGGTTTGGAGGACTGGGCGAAAAAAGCGCGAGAGAGCCGGAAGGAAGCACCCGAAGACAATCCCTTCGTTCAGCTGGAAAGGTTGCAGGCCGATTTTGTCGAGCAGGCCTGGAATTTCTATCGCGATACGAGGGACGCCGCCGTCGAGCTTGCCTTCCACAGCCTATACGCGACGCCTTGGATGAAAGCCGTGGCCGAGCAGGAGCTGCCAAGCTTCGTTTCGCATGAAATCATGCAGTTTCCAGAGGTCAAGCATGCGGTCGAGCATGCCGGAGCTGGCGGCTACAAAGAAGCGATCATCCGCATGCTTGTGCTTTTGGCGAAGGCACGCGGCTCGGTGCGGCGCGACCGGCTGGAGCGGTCGAATCGCATGCTCCACGCGCGCCCGCCCTTCGACACGATGCAGCCGGAGACCAGGGCCGCGCTCATTTACGAGCAAAGCTTGATCGTTCAATTCGCCCCGGATCAGGCTATCGCTGCCTTGCCGAAGCTTCTAAAAGACGATGTGGACCGTCTTCGCGCCGTAAATCTCGTTATGGACATCGCTGGGCCGTATGAGGAGATGGATCCAGCCACAATCGCGATGTTTAAGCGTATCCAGTGGGTTCTGCGCACCATTCCGCACGACTGGACCGAGCCGGTGCATGCGGACGCGGGACATTCAGACGGCCCCGGCACGTTGCCAGCCGGTGGCCCCGAAGAGCAGAAAACAAACTCGCATGCCAGCGGCGCCGGCAATGGCTTCGCTGGAGTAGCACCGCTGAACGCGGAGATGGCGCTCGCACCAGCCGGCGAAAGGACTAACCACGATGCGTGAAAACAAGACCTACGACGAGATCTCCGTTGGCGACGAGGCAACGACCAAGCGCGTGCTGACGGCGAACGATCTTTACATCTTTGCCCATGCCTCGGGTAACCTCAACCCTTTGCACATGCCGCACGATGGCGATGAGACTTCGCAGGAGATCGTTGCGCCGTCTATGTGGCTCGGGGCCCTGATCTCTTCGGTGCTCGGCAACATCCTTCCGGGGGCGGGGACGCTCTACAAGTCGCAGAGCCTGAAATTCCTGGACCGGGCGCATGTGGGCGACGAATTAACCGTGAAGGTCCGTGTCCGGGCGAAACAGCCGGGCAACCAGGTTGAGCTCGATACAACCGTGACTCGCCGGAACGGGGACCTCATCGCCGAAGGTATTGCCGAAGTGCTCGCGCCAGTCCGCAAGATTACCGCCGAGGAGGGACAGGTTCCCAATGTCCTGATAGAGCGGCATCGCCATTTCGATGGCTTTATCGAAAAGGCCCGGAAGCTGGAGCCGTTGCGCACGGCGGTCGTGGCGCCTGAAGAGCCGCACGCGCTGAAGGGCGCCATCATGGCGGCGGAGCTTGGCATCATCCGGCCAATCCTTGCCGGCGACAGGCGCCGGATCGAGGACGCGGCGAAGGCTGCGGGCTGCGATATCTCCGCCTACGAGATTATCGAGGCCGCAAGCGCGCAGGAGGCGGCGGCCAAATCGGTCGCTCTGGTTCTGGAAGGCCGCGCCCAATCGCTCATGAAGGGCCATTTGCACACCGATGAGCTGCTGCACGAGGTCATGAAGAAAGACGGCGGACTGCGCGGCGCGCGGCGCCTATCGCACGTCTTCGTCATGGACGTTCCAGGCCTTGAGCATATGCTCTTGATCTCGGATGCCGCGATCAATATCGCGCCCACATTGGAGGACAAGGTCGACATCACGCAAAATGCGATCGATCTCGCGCTCTCGCTCGGCGTGAAGCAGCCAAGGGTCGGCGTTCTCTCCGCGGTCGAGATTGTCACGCCCAAAATCCCATCCACACTCGATGCCGCCATCCTGTCGAAGATGGCCGAGCGCGGCCAGATTTCGGGAGGTATCGTCGATGGGCCGCTGGCCATGGACAACGCCATCGACATGGAAGCGGCGAAAACCAAAGGCATCACCTCGCTGGTGGCCGGCCACGCCGATATCCTGATCGTTCCCAATCTTGAATCCGGCAATATGCTGGCCAAGGAATTGTCGTTCATCGCCCATGCCGACAGCGCCGGCATCGTGCTGGGCGCGAAAGTGCCGGTAATCCTGACGAGCCGCGCCGATAACGAGAAGGCGAGGCTCGCTTCCTGCGCGGTCGCGGCGCTCTACCGTGCATGGCAGAATTCCAGCGCAGGAGCCCGCCGGGAAGCCGCATGACAACACAAATTCTGACACTGAACGCTGGCTCGTCCTCGCTGAAATTCGCGCTGTTCGAGGCGGATGGGCGCCATCCCGATTTGCAAGCCAGGGGCCAGATCGAGGCGCTGGGCACGTCGCCTCATTTGGTATTGTACTCAGGAGCCGGCGATAAGCTCGAAGACAGGCCTGTTCCGAAGGACGGGGCCCACGCACACGAAGCTGCGCTGCAGCACATCCTCGAAACTCTTATGACGCATTTTCCGGCGATGCGCGTCGAGGCCGTTGGACACCGCGTCGTGCATGGCGGCCCCCATTACGCCGAGCCGCTCGTGCTGACTCCCGATGTCATTGCGGAGCTCGAAGAGCTTATCCCGCTCGCGCCGCTGCACGAGCCTCACAATCTATCTGGCATCGCCGCCGCGCATCTGGCATTTCCGGATGCTTTACAGATCGCCTGCTTCGATACGGCGTTTCATCGCTCTCATCCGTGGGTGAACGACACCTTCGCTTTGCCGCGCGCATATTACGATAAAGGTGTGCGCCGCTATGGCTTCCACGGGCTCTCCTACGAGTACGTTTCGGCGAAACTTAAGGAGATAGCGCCTGAAACGGCCGCCGGGCGTGTTGTGGTTGCCCATCTCGGCGCAGGCGCGTCCATGTGCGCGATCAAGGCCGGGCTGAGCGTGGCCTCCACCATGGGCTTCTCCGCGCTCGACGGCCTGCCGATGGAAACACGGTGCGGGCAGCTCGACCCCGCCGCCGTGCTCTATCTCCTCGACCATGAAGGCATGACGAGTAAAGAGATCGCAAACATGCTCTATAAGGATTCCGGGATGAAGGGCCTTTCCGGCCTTTCCGGCGATATGCGCGAGCTGGAAAGCGCGGGCACCCCCGAGGCGGAGCAGGCGATCGATTACTTCGTCTTCCGCATCCGGCGTGAGCTGGGCGGCTTGGCCGCCGCTTTGGGCGGTCTCGATGCGATGGTCTTCTGCGGCGGCATCGGCGAGAATTCCGCCTGCATCCGTCATAGGGTCTGCGAGGATCTGCACTGGATCGGCCTCGACGTGGACGAGACACGCAACGCGCGGAACGAAACCATCGTTTCGTCCGATACCAGCGGGGCGAAAATCTTCGTCATCAAAACGGACGAAGAGGCGATGATCGCCCGCCACACCGTAGACCTTATCCGGCGGCCCGCCTGATCGCCCGGCGATGCGTGCTCGAGCACGAGCAGCTTTGCGCCCGCGCATTTGTCTTGATCTGCGTCAAGGGCGATAAGTTGCGGCCATGCGATTAAATTGCAGTGGGCTGAAGCCCCATGGGCCGAAGGCACAGGCAGGGTTGCGGCGGGCAAATGCAAATGCTGAAAGAGCAAGCGGCCATTTCCAGCGGACAAGAGGGTACGGGAACCGCAACCTCTTTTCTGTCGCAGATAAAAATAAAGGTAGAGCCGGGAAAGAAATGGCGGTGGATCGCCGCGGGGGGCGCCGTTGTGCTCCTTGTAATGGCCGTTCTGGCATGGAGGCTTTCGGCGAGCCGCGCGAACGTTGCCTATACTGTGAGCCCTGTTACGATCGGCTCCGTCACCCGCACCGTTACGTCCACCGGCACCGTTAACCCGGTGCTCACAATCATCGTCGGCAGCTATGATTCAGGTCCCATCCAGCAGCTCTATTGCGACTACAATGCTCAGGTGCTGCAAGGACAGATTTGCGCGAAGATCGATCCGAGGCCCTACCAAACCATCGTCGATCAGAACAAGGCAAATCTCGCAGTCGCCAAAGCGCAGCTTGAAAAAGACAAAGCCAATTTAAACTACACAAAGCTTAATTCCGATCGCCTCGCTCAACTGTCTAAGACGCAAGCCGTGTCTCAAGATGTAGCGGACAGCTCCAAAAATGCTTACGATCAGGCCGTGGCGCAGATTGTCTACGACCAAGCAACGATCGAGCAGCATCAGGCTCAACTCGATGCGGCACTCGTGAATTTGGAATTTACGAATATCGTCGCGCCCGTTAACGGCGTGGTGGTATCACGCAATGTGACGATGGGACAGACGGTGGCTTCGAGCCTCCAGACTCCGACGCTGTTCTTGATTGCAACCAGCCTCACCCAAATGCAGGTCGATGCCAATGTGAGCGAAAGCGACATTGGCGGCGTGAAGCTTGGCGACAAAACCACCTTCACCGTCGATGCTTATCCGAAGCGGGTTTTTGAGGGCAGAGTCGAGCAGGTGCGCCAATCGCCGCAGACCGTGCAGAATGTCGTCACCTATGACATCGTCATCGGTGCCGCAAATCCGGATTTGGCGCTTAAGCCGGGGCTAACGGCCGCGACAAGGATTGTGACCGATGAGCGGCAAGGCGCGATCCGCGTGCCGGACCTCGCCTTTCGCTATAAACCAAGCCAAAGCCACTTGGCGAGCACCGCCCCTGAAAAGGCCGAAGGCTCCGTGGTCTGGGTTCTGCGCGAAGGCAAGCCCGTCCCCGCGGTAATCAAGACCGGCTTGGACGACGACACCTACACCGAAGTTCTGGAGGGACTAAAACCCGGCGAACAGGTCATTACCGGAGAGCGAGCGCCGGGTGCCTCGTCCAGCGTCCCAGCGCCAAGACTATAGGAGTTCCGTTTTGGCCACGAGCGAGCCTGTCATAAAGGTTGAGGCCTTGACCCGGGTCTACCAGTCTGGGGACGTAGTGGTCCAGGCCCTGAGAGGGGTCAGCCTGGTTGTCATGCCCGGCGAGTTCGTCGCGATCATGGGCTCCTCCGGGTCCGGCAAGTCCACACTTATGTCGATCCTTGGCTGTCTCGACCGCCCGACGAGCGGCCATTATTTCTTCGAAGGCCTCGATGTTGCGCAGCTCAGCGAGCCTGACCTCGCGCGCATTCGCGGCGAGCGCCTCGGCTTTGTCTTTCAGAGTTTCAATCTTCTGCCGCGCACCAGCGCGCTTGAGAATGTGACGCTGCCGCTCTTCTATTCGGTCTCCGCCCCGGCTAGCCGCGAAGCCCGGAATGAGCGCGCTCGCGCGGCCTTGGCCTTGCTCGGCCTTGCTGAGCGCGAGGACAACACGCCGGCCCAGCTTTCCGGCGGCCAGCAGCAGCGTGTCGCCATCGCGCGCGCGCTTATCAACACACCCCGGCTGATCTTGGCGGACGAACCGACCGGTAATCTCGATACGAAGACCTCTCACGAGATCATGGAAACGCTCGTCAAGCTGAACCGCGAGCAGGGCGTGACGATCATCGTCGTCACGCACGAGCCCGATATCGCGGGTTATGCGAGCCGCGTTATCACGATGCGCGATGGACAGATTCTGTCCGATGAAAGGCCAGCAGCCCGCCCGGAGGTGGAGGAGCATCCGAAGCCCGGGGATGAGGCAAGCACCTCGGTTCTTTTCCATCCTCATGAAGACACGACGCAGACGGCGCTGAAGCCCCAGGCCTTTCTTTCCTTCGGCATCATGATCCTGTCCGTCGCGGCGCAAGCCATCAACCGCAACCGGATGCGGTCGGCGCTGACCATGCTCGGCGTTTTTATTGGGGTCGCCGCTCTCATCGTCATGGTTGCCGTCGGCCAGGGCGCGAACGACGCCGTACGCAAACAGATCGAAAGCCTTGGAACGAATCTTATGGTCGTCGTGCCAGGCGCGGTGGCGACCGGCGGCTTTCGCGGGGGTTCGGGGAGCGCCTCGACCCTCACCGTTGGCGACGTCCAGGCGATCAGGCGCGAGGCTCCTTCCGTGGCCAAGGTGGCCTATCTCATCCGGCAGCAGGGGCAGGTCCAGTACGGAAGCCAGGACTGGACCACAATGATACAGGGAGTCAGCCAGGGCTACCCTCCGATCACCAACTGGCAGATCGCCAGCGGGCGCGCGATCAGCCAAGATGACGAGAGCAAAGCGGCGCTCGTTGCCCTGCTGGGCCAAACGGTTGTGCGCCAGCTTTTCGCCGCTGACGAAAACCCGATCGGCGCGCTGATGCTGGTTAAGGGAGTGACCTTCCACGTCATCGGTACCTTGAGCCCGAAGGGACAATCGACCTTCGGACAAGATCAAGACGATCTCGTCATGATCCCGTTCACAACGGCCGAGCGTAAGGTCCTGGGCGTGGCGGCTCCAAGCCAGGCGCTAACCCAGCTCAACTGGGTGTATCTTCCGGCGCCAAATCCATATAATTTGCAATCCCGGATCACCGGCTATGTCAATCAGATCTATGTGCAGGCCGTTAGTTCTGCCGGGGTGCAAAGCGCAATCGATCAGCTATCCAGCATCCTTGTCCGCCGGCATAGGATTTTGCCGGGCCAAACCAACGACTTCGCCGTCCGCAATTTGAGCCAGATTGCCGAGACTGCGGAAGGCTCGAGCCGCATCATGGCGCTGCTTCTCGCCGCTGTCGCATCCATATCGCTTCTGGTGGGCGGAATCGGCATTATGAACATCCTCTTGGTATCGGTCACGGAGCGGACCCGCGAGATTGGCCTGCGAATGGCTATCGGCGCCCGGCGGCTGCACGTCCTGTTGCAATTTCTCGCTGAGGCCGTTTTCCTGAGCGTGAGCGGCGGCATTGCGGGGATCGTGCTCGGGATTGGTTTTACGCTTGTGATCCCCGTCATTGCGGGTTGGCCGGCGCCGATTTCCTTGTGGGCGGTCGGAGGCGGATTTCTCTTCTCCGCGGCCGTTGGCGTGTTTTTTGGCTTTTACCCGGCCCGCAAAGCAGCGAGCCTCGATCCCATCGAAGCGCTTCGCTATGAGTAGCGGTGAGCGCAAAATGCAAATTGGAGGAGTCATGACCACCGGCCCCCGCAGAATCCTCATCGCACAAGCGGCGCTGGCGCTGCTCGCGTTTGCTGTGCCCAAGGCGGCCTCCGCCGCACCTCAAACGCTGGATTGCGTCTTGACGGACATCGAGATCAAGAGTTCGGGCGTGAAATTCGAGAGTCAGGTTGGTGGGGAGAAGCGAGCCATGACCGTGATTTTCGACGAAGATACGAAAACCTTAGTCGTGAAGCAGGACGGCACTGTAACGCCGCTGCGCAATATTGCGATTTCTCAGACCTCGATGACCGCAACCGGCGATAATATCAGCCTCGGCATCGACCGGTCCTCGTGGCTGATCGCGTTCCAAACCTACGGGAAGGCAGATACGCGCAACGAATTCGGCGTTTGTAGCCTGCAGCATTAGCCGGCGGCGGGGGCTTCACCTAAGAGTTAGAAACAATGCCCTATGTCAGCAACGAAGATCTCCCTCCCTCGGTGCGGAACCATCTCCCCCCGCATGCTCAGGACATTTACCGCGAGGCTTTCAATCACGCCTATGCCGCGCATTGGAACGACCCCCGGCGCGAGGAGGCTGCGCATCGCATCGCTTGGGGCGCGGTGAAGCGGTCCTATGTGAAGATTGGCAGCGACTGGGTAGCCCGCGGCGAAGCCTGAAACGGCTTAAGCCTTAGCCGCCGTTGGGCGCTTGCGGCTCCTCGGGACGCGCGGGTTCGGTGGCCGCCTGCGCGCCGTCGTCTTCTGCCTTCTTGGGTTCCTCGGGTTTTGCCGCCTGAGCTGGCGGCTGTGCGCCCCCGGTTTCAGCTTTTTTGGACGCCTCGATGAGCGTGTCGCGTTTTGCCTTCGCGATCGGCTCTATGGCTGCCTCGGAAGCGCGGAAAAGGAAGCCGTTGGCAGAGCTTGCGATGAGATAAGCGCCGCCAGCCGCTTCTTTCTTATATTTTAGGACAATAGGGGCGCCGGCGGTGCGCTTGACCGTCACCTCGATGTTTGGCTCGCTCACCTTGGCAAGCGCTTCGGCGCCTTTGCCTACGACCGCATCGAAAGCCGGATAAGTCAGAGCGCCAACGAGCCGGTAGATCGCGGTCTCATTCGGCTTCTCGCCCTCCGCGAGCCCGGCCAATGCGAACTTCCCGTCCTTGCGTTCGAGCGTCACGCCGCCGATGGAAATGCTTGCGATCTGGTCTTGCGGGATAGTGAGGAGGCTGCGGTCCATCCAGTCCTCGCCGCGGGCGGCGGCATCGTAAGCCGCAAACGCGACGCCGTAGATGTTGCTGGCGTCTGCGGAGCGGGCGTGAACCTGTTTGAAGGCGGGCGAAGTCCCGAGCAGGAGTTCGCCAATCGTCTTGCCGCCGCTCATGAGCACGATCTTGCGCTCATAGGTGTCATCGGTCACATGCATGCGCTTGGCCGCTTCCGCGGTGGACGCAACGGGCCAGCCCTTTTTGAGACCGGCAATTTTCGTAAGCAGGCCGTTCACCTTCGTGCTATCGGCTGGAAAGCCGGCGGAGGAGGGAATGGCCCAGCTCCCATTCTCTTTTGCGAGCGCGATGGAACCCGCGCCGCTTTCGCCGATCTCGATCCGGTCCACTTTGGAGGCATCGAAAGCCAACAGCGGCTCCTTCGCCTTGAAAGCGGAGTGATCGGAGCCCGAAAGCCAAAGAATCGCTGCCAGGACGAGCTGGAAGCCCAGCACCGCGGCCAATTTAAAGCTAAGACGCTCCATGACGGTCAGGCTCCCTTAGTCCCAAGCATCCCGGCATATTTGCGGTCCGAGACTTGCCGCAGGTAACGGCGAACGAGATACACGATGCCAAGCCCGATGAGGGCAAGGGCGTAGTTCAAATATTCCCACATCGGTTGCTCTCCGGCTTTCACGGGCCCGAGCGTGCGCGAGAAAAGTCCGCCGCGGGCTCGAAGCGCCAGCAGCCCGCGATCTTCCAAAGACCAATCGACAAGGTTCTGCGCGAAACTTAAGGGCGCGAGATATTGCGTGCGGTCGGCCTGGGAAAGAAGCGAAAGGATATCGTCCGAAAGGAAGCTGCTCGATCCAACGAGAATGATGCGCGCGCTTTCCGGCGAGCGTTCGATCACGCCTGTAATCGAGGGCTTTTCAGCGTCCTTGTCCTTGCCCATGCCGGGCGTGGACTTGTTTTCGCCGGTCTTGCCTTTCGCGTCCTCTGGCTTGGCATCCTTTGCCAAGGGAGACGGCTTGCCCGCGAAGTAGGACTTGAATTGCCCCTCAACCATCGCGCCCAGTAGCTGCCGCCCCTTATTGCGGCTCTCCTCGAAGCCGAGTTCGGAATGCGCATCGAAATCGGGCACGACGTTCGTTGCGCTCGAAACCCACGAATCGCGCGAGCTTTGAATGAGCCGGACCACTTTCATGTCTTTCGTTTTGTCCGCATCGATGGCGACAGGCGCGGCCCAGGAGAGCGTGAGCTGGCGTAACCCGAGAGTTGGCGCCTCGCCGTTTGCAAGCCCATCCTCGCGTACATCCGGAAAATACGGATAGTCGAGGAGCTGGATCTGCCGGACGGGAATTCCGGACACCTCGCGGTCAATTGGAATGGGCAAAGGCGAGTTCTGCCGGTCGAGAACCATTCCATCGCCGAGGCTCAGCCCGTAGGATTTGAGCCAATCCTCAAGGCCCGAAGGCGCTTTGCTCGTGTTGAGGTTTCCTTGCAGCGACACGTCGTAGGGCGACGATGCGATCACGACCGTGCCGCCCTTCATTAGGAATTGATCGATCGCGAAGAGCTGCGTGTTGCCGATCTTGGCCGGAGCCGCAACGAAGAGGATATCGGCCTGCTCTGGGACCCTGCCGGTATCGAGGTTGGCGGGCTCGACGGCGGCGTTCTCCTTGAGCTTGGCTTCGAGCGCTTGGAAGGTGGGACCGCCGCTTCCCTCGATGCCGAATTGCGGCATGGGCGGCGTGACGGGCGGCGTATAGATCGCTACGGTCCGCAAGGCGCCTGGCCTGAACCGCTTCAGCTCGGCTTCGATATTTTGCTTCAGGCCGGCTTTATCGAGCGATTGCGGAAGGGCGACCTTCTCAACCTTGCCGCCGCTCTTGAGAACAAGGCCGAACCAGAACTGCTTTGGATCGAGAAGCCCAACCGCGAGCGGATGCAGGCCGTAGAGCCGGTCGAGCTGCTTGGCGGCCGCTTCGCCCCCTTCGCCAGGATCGGCGATCTTGGCCGTGAACTTGCCGCCGCTGGAGGCGCGGTAGGCGCCGATCAGCTCCTCAAGATCGCTTCGCAGCTTTGGCAGCGGGTCCGGCAGCTTATCGTCGGACGAGATGAAAGCTTCGAGCTGCACGGGCGCAGGAATGCCGCTAAACAGATCGCCCGAGCCGCGATAGCTATCGAGCGACTTCTTGATGGCGCGTGTGATCTCGAATTCCGGGTCGCGCAGATTGACGTTCAGGCCCGTCTCGCCCTCCTGCTTGACCTCGATGAGATCGCGGAAGCCGAGCGTTTGGAACTCGCTGCCATATTTCACGAGGATGTTGAAATAGGAATTGGTGACGGCTGCCTGATATTTGGTCTCGGTCTGGAACGGTACCGGCTTGATGTTGTATTGGCTGTTCGCCTCGGATTCGAGTGCCGGCTCTTTCTGCGGATCGATGAACTCGACCCTGACTTGGCCATGGCCGGCGATCTCATATTCCTTCAGAAGATCGCGCAGGCGCGGCACGAGCGGTGCGAGCAGCGGATGGGTTTGCGCGCTGAAATAGCCGCGGATCAGAAGCGGCTCCTGGAGCTGCCGCAGATAGGACTTGGTCTCGCTGGAGATCGAATAGACTCTGCCGGCAGTGAGGTCGGCGCGCGCCCAGGTGAGCTGGCCGAGCCAGAAATTGCCGGCGATGAGATTGGCCGCGGCGAGCGCTGCAGCGATCTGCCACTGGGCGTGCTTCTTATCCTGCCCGCTTGCCGACCACCTCAAGCTCTCCAGCGAGTAGAGGTTGAGGACGAGGAACACCCCAAAAATGCTGAGATAATAGTAGATATCGCGCAGATCGATGACGCCGCGCGCGATCGAATCGAACCGCGATCCGCTGCCGATCAAGCGCAAAAGCTCGCCGCCGCCATTGCCGCTCAGCGATGTGAGCGAGTCCGATCCAGCGACGTAAAACGCCCCGCATATCAGCGCCGAGACGATGAGGCTCACGATCTGATTATCGGTGCGCGAGCTAACGAACAGCCCGATGGAGATATAGGCCGAGGCAAGCGCGAGCGTCGCGATATAGCCGCCGGCGACCGGCCCCCAATCGAGGGGCCCGAGGATTGCGACGGTTACCGTTAGGGGGAACGTCAGCGCAAGGGTAATCGCGACAAGTGCGAGGCAGGCCAGGAACTTGCCGATGACGAGGTCCAAGGGACTCACCGGCGCCGTCAGCAGAAACTCGAGCGTCCCCGCGCGGCGCTCTTCGCTCCACATTCGCATGGTCATCGCGGAGGCGAGGAAGATCAAAAGCACCGGCATCCACTCGAACAGCGGCCGCACGTCCGCAATGTTGCGCGCGAAGAACCGGTCCACCCAGAAGAAGATGAAAAGAAGCGCGGCGAGGAACACGCCGATGAAAATGAAGGCCGCGGGCGAGGAGAAATAGGCGGCGAGCTCCTTGCGGGCGATCCGCAGCACGCCCGGCCCGGGCCCGGCCGGAAGGGACGAGGAAAAGGCGGAGAGATGCTCGCGCGCTTTGTGAGCGGCGTCAGACATAGAAAACTTAAGCATGGGCTACCCCTTGCGCTTCGGCGCCGGCGGTTATTTCTGCGAATATCGTTTCGAGATCGCGGCTCTCTGGAAAAAGCGCGAAAAGCGAGAGCCCGTTATCGTTGATGGCGCGGGCCACTTGCGAGGCGGCTTCATCGGCGGGGTGACCGTTGAGCTTCAGGCCGTATGTGTTGGCCTTTCCCGCCGTGGATATGGCTTCCACGCCTTTCACCGCATTGAGGGCGGAGACGATCGGCTCGACCACGTCCGGCTTGCCGTCCGTGACGAGGCGCAGGCGGCCGCCGCCGGAGAGATCGCCGAGCGTGCTGTCGAGCGCGACCTTGCCGCGATTGACGATGATCACCCGTCCGCACACCGCCGCCACTTCCTGCAAAATGTGCGTCGATAGCATCACCGTTGCATTCTCGGCGAGCCGCTTGATGAGCGCGCGCATATGCTTGATCTGGGAGGGATCGAGCCCGTTCGTGGGCTCGTCGAGAATGACGATCTTTGGATTGTGCAGGATGGCCTGCGCGACGCCTACGCGCTGCCGGTAGCCGCGCGACAGGCTCGATATTGGCGCCATGATCTTGTCAGCAAGCTCGGTCGCGGCGACCGCTTCCTTGATAGCGCCCGCTTTCTCGCCATTGCCGATGCCCTTCAGCTCTGCGGCGTAGTCGAGAAAGGCCGCAACCGTCATCTCGGGGTAAAGCGGGCAGTTTTCCGGCAAATAGCCAACATGCGCTTGCGCCCGGCTGCGCTCCTTCTCGATGTCGCAGCCATTGATGGCGATGGTGCCCGCGGTGGGCTCCAGAAAGCCCGTGAGCATCTTCATGATCGTGGTCTTGCCGGCGCCATTGTGGCCGAGCAGGCCGACGATCTCGCCATCGCCGATGGTGAAGCTCACATTATCGACGGCGGTAAACGATCCGTAATTGCGCGTTAGATTTTTTGCAGCGATCATCGCAGCTCCAGCCTTGGCATTGCATGGCGAACGGATTGGAGGGGCACTCCCAGGACGTAGCACGGGCTATTGCCGCGGCATGAGGCAAAAAAATGGCTTTAAGATTACATTTGCGAAAGATGATGGCCGCGGCTACTTCGGGACGGATGTTTCGACAAAAGCAACCGCAGCCTTGGCATTCACAAGACCGAAGCCAGTCATGCTTTTGTCCACGCCGGGAACGCCGGTGGCGGTCGATTGCAGGGCCGCACGGATCTCGTCGGGGCCGGCTTTCGGGCGCTTCTCGAGCGGAGAGGCAGCGACACCGCTGACTTTGGCGGCAGCGAAACGGCGAATGTCTGCTTAGCTTCCCGATTCAAGGAGACGCAGCGCGCCGGCGTCGCGGGTCTGATCCTCGACGGCCCCGGCTCCGTCGAAGTCGAGCCCCTCGATCTCCTGAAGCGACCGTCCCGCGATGCCCTGCATGTCGCCCCACATTCCCGACGTGGCCTGAATAATCCCCTGGATTTGCTGCTCGCGCTTGGCCCAAGCCTTTTGCATGGCCCGGCGCTCTTTTTCGAGGTCGGCCTGCATATCGGAGAACTTCTCGACGATGGCCTCGACGCGATGCCTAAAGCGCGGCCCCGTTAGATAGAGATACATCGCCTCCATCTTGGTCTGCTGGCCTTCGCTGGATTTGCGCGCCATGGCGACCTCGATCAGCGCGTGCCGGATCGCCATCGCCACCGCGACCGCGCATTTGGGCGAGGCGATCCAGACGCCGTCGATTTGTCCGAAAACGTCGACGGACTTCGGCAGTGCCTGCGACACGAGGATGGCCGCGTCCGCTTTGGCTGTGCGCTGGTCGTCGCGCAGCTTTTGCAGCCAGCCGTCGCTCCAATTGCGCGTCCGCTTCGATTCCCAAAGGATCTTGCCGCATTCCTGGCCGAAGGGGGTTGCCACCTGCTGCAGGGCGTCGCCGCCGAACTCGCCCTTGGGCACGGGCATGATCGTGTCGTGCGGGAAGCTCGCCCGCAAAAGCGCTTCGAGCTGCAGCTCCTGAACCTCGCCTTGCAGCTGCTGCGAGCCTTGCTCGGACTTGCGCTTCAAATCCTCGATCTGCTTTTGCATAGCGAGGATCGTCTGCTCTTTCTCTTGCACTTTCAGAAGAAGTCCGGCCTCGGCCTCAGCCTTGGCGCGCTGCTGGATTTCGGCTTGGCTTTCGGCCACACGCTTTTCGATGGTAAGATCCAGCTCGCGCCTGGCCTCGGCCAGCTCGCGCTCCTTGCGCACCGCCTCGGCCTGCGCCTTCTGCGCTTCGACAAGCTTGGCTTCGCGCTCGTTGAAGGCCTTGGTCAGTTCTTCGAGCTGTTGCGCCTTGTGATGAAGATCGAGCGAGAACTTGGCCGCCGCCTTCTTAGCCTCCTCCTCGGCAACCTTCTTGCGCTCGGACTTCATCCGCTCGGCGACCTGCGCATCCATCGCCTCACGGTCTTGCTTGACCGCATCCTGCTGTGCGCGGATCGCGGCCTCGCGTTTGGCGATTTCGGCTTCCTTCAGCCTAAGCTTCGCTTCGCTGTCGCGCTTTGCCGCCTCGATCAAGGGCGCGGCCAGCGTTTCGGTGAGTTTGATTTCGGTCCGGCACTCCGGACAAACGATAGACGGTTCCAAGCGCAGTCCCTCCCGCAATTCGCGTCGAACTTACCGCGAGCCGTGCGAAGATTGCACTCTTAATCGCATAATTCTATTCAGTGTTCAGGTTAATCCACTTTGTTAAACCGGCGCACATTTGCCTCCAACGGCTACAACCGGATGCCGCCAGCCGGCTCTGCATTATGGAATAATTCATTCTCATTGGCGTTGTCTCAGTACACGCATGACGCTTTTTTGGGTGAAAGCATGCATAGGCATTCGGAAGGGCTTAACCAGGTCCTCAAAGGGTGGTGGCGTAAGAAAGCCGTAAACAGCTGCCCCGACGAAAAGGCGATGTGGCACTACTGGCACTACACGAAGACGATCGAGCGCGACGCCGGTTCCAGTGAGGTTATGCAGCTGTCGGATGCCGAAAAGCTGAAGAACGAGACTCGGGACGCGGCCTAGGCGTGGATTGGCCGCCTATTGCGGCAAACGTCAATTGAGCGCCGTACCGTGGCTTTGGCTCTAAATCAACCGCAGCTCTATCAGCGCCTGCCGCATCGCGGGCGGCATGGCCGTGTCCGTATCGGCTGCGCCGGCAGCGAGGTCCGGGGGCGCATCCGCCGCGCTTAAATAGCGCCATCCTTGAAAGGCCCGGCGCGGGCTCGGCTCGGTTGCCACGATCTGCGGGTCGAGCGCAAGTCCGCAGCGCGTGATACCGTCCGCACCTTCAACCTCGCGCAGCGCTGTTATTTTCTGCCGAGCCCGGATGTACCCGCTAATCACCCAATAGATCGACGAGCCAGAGCCGAAGCCCTCGCGGCGCGGGGTCTGCCGGGTGACGTGCATCAGCTCCGCCTTGGGATCGGACTGCCGCAGCGTGGCGAGACGGCGGCGCTGCCAGTCCGCCAGCTCTTCGATACTGTCGCAGCCCACGCATAATTTCAGAATGTGAAGCGTCATTGCGCCCTTATATCAAACCGGCAGGCCGCCCGCGCGGGTTGAGATTGAGCAGCCGCGAATTTTCCCCTAACCTCTCGCGGCATGTCGAAAGAACAAACACTTCATATCATCGGTGCTGGATTGGCGGGCTCGGAGGCAGCTTGGCAGGCCGCCGAAGCTGGCGCTCAGGTGATCCTGCACGAGATGCGGCCCAATCGCTTGACCGAGGCTCACAAAACCGGCGGCTGCGCCGAGCTTGTCTGCTCGAACTCGTTCCGCTCGGACGATTTCGAATCGAACGCCGTCGGCCTCTTGCACGAGGAGATGCGCAGTGCGGGCTCGCTCATCATGCAGGCGGCGGAAAGTCATAAGCTGCCGGCCGGCGGAGCGCTCGCGGTGGACCGCGACGGCTTTTCGGAAGAAGTCTCGGCGAAGCTTGCCGCCCATCCGCGCATTCGCATGGAGCGAGGCGAGGTTGCGGGGCTTCCGCCCGCTGAATGGGCCTCCGTAATCGTTGCCTCCGGCCCTTTGACCTCGCCTGCGCTCAGCGCGGCAATCAACGCGCTCACGGCCGAGGACGCGCTCTCCTTCTTCGACGCGATCGCGCCCATCGTCTTGCGCGAGAGCATCGATATGGATGTGGCCTGGATGCAGTCGCGCTACGATAAGACCGGACCGGCGGGAACCGGCGCAGACTACATCAACTGCCCCATGTCTCAGGACCAGTACGAGGCTTTCATCGACGCGCTGCTCGCGGCGGAGAAGACCGAATTTAAGGAATGGGAGAAGTCCACGCCTTACTTCGAGGGCTGCCTTCCCATTGAAGTGATGGCTGAGCGCGGGCGCGAAACCTTGCGCTTCGGGCCGATGAAGCCCGTCGGCCTTACCGATCCGCGCACGGGCCGCTGGCCTTACGCCGTGGTGCAGCTCCGGCAGGACAACGCGCTCGGCACGCTGTGGAACATGGTCGGCTTTCAGACCAAGCTGAAGCATGGCGAGCAGACGCGGGTATTCCGCACAATTCCGGGGCTCGAACACGCGGTCTTTGCAAGGCTCGGAGGCTTGCATCGCAACACGTTTTTGAACAGCCCGAAGCTGCTCGATGCGCAGCTACGGCTTAAGGCCGATCCGCGCCTGCGCTTTGCAGGGCAGGTCACCGGTGTCGAGGGCTATGTAGAGTCGGCGGCCATCGGTCTCGTCGCAGGCCGGCTCGCCGCTGCGGAGCTGATGGGCGGCGAGCTGGTGCCGCCTCCGCCAACGACAGCGCTCGGCGCGCTTGTGGCGCACATCACCGGCGGGCACCTATCGGACGAAACCGGCGGGGCTTCGCGCAGCTTCCAGCCCATGAACGTGAACTTCGGCCTCTTTCCGCCGATTGCGGCGGAAGGGGAAGGAAAGCGCCTTAAAGGTGCGGCACGCGGCATCGCGCGCAAAAAAGCGCTTTCCGCCCGCGCGCTTGCGGATTTGGGCCAATGGCTGAACGCGAGCGCCGGCGAGCACCCCACCGGGGCTTAAGCCGCCTCGATGCGGCGAATGTGAAGATTGCCGCGCAAACGGCACCTCTGGCTCCCACTGCGAGCCATATTGCGTGCCCAAGCGGCGGCGCCTTGCCGAGGCCGTTAATCGAAAGTTAACGTGACTTTCAGACGCGCTAACGCCTTTATCTTGCCTCAGGCGCCGATGTTTGTCACATTGCGCTGCACCATGCGTCTCCACCGCCATCCTCTTCACGTTGTACATCCCCGGAGTTTCCTATGGTCCAGCTAACGCTGCCGAAAAATTCGAAAGTCCACAAAGGCAAAACCTGGAACAAGCCGGAGCGCAAGGCCGGAGCGAAGTGGCGGAAGTTCGAGATTTATCGCTGGAACCCGGAGACGCCGGACAACCCCTCGATCGACACCTTCCACATCGACCTGAACGATTGCGGCCCGATGGTTCTGGATGCGATCCTCAAGATCAAGAACGAGATCGACCCGGCGCTGGCCTTCCGCCGTTCCTGCCGCGAGGGCATCTGCGGCTCGTGCGCCATGAATATCAATGGAACGAACACGCTGGCCTGCACGCAAGCCATTCAGGACCTGAGCGGGACTGTCCGCATCTTTCCGCTGCCGCATATGGAGGTGGTGAAAGACTTGGTGCCCGATCTCACGCATTTTTTCGCCCAGCACCGCTCCATCGAGCCTTGGCTCAAGACGGAGACCCCGGTGCCTGGCACCGAGTGGCGGCAAAGCCGCGAGGACCGCGCCCTGCTCGACGGCCTCTACGAATGCATTCTGTGCGCCTGCTGCTCGACCTCATGTCCCTCTTATTGGTGGAACAGCGAACGCTACCTTGGACCCGCTGCGCTTCTGCAAGCGACGCGCTGGGTTCAGGATAGCCGCGACGAGGCGACGGGGGAGCGGCTCGACGATCTGGAAGATCCCTTCCGGCTTTACCGTTGCCATACGATCCTGAACTGCGCGCAAGTCTGCCCGAAGGGCCTGAACCCTGCCAAGGCGATCGCCGAACTCAAGAAGATGATGGTCGAGCGGCAGCTGTAAACTGCGCCGCCGCCGCCGGGGGGGACGCCGGATGAAATTGGCCGCGGGGGCGGCCAGCCTCGGCCGGTGCGCGCGTTACCGGGCTAGCACAGGTTCGGGTATGCGGCAGCCCGAGATAATCCACAGATGGTCCGCGAATTGAGCGTGCAAAACGTTGCAAATACATAGTGCGGCTGCGTCTGCAATCTTTTTTGGCGTATCGCCAAGCTCCCCTTGCCGGGCGATAACATAAAGCCGGCGGTGAAGCGCCGGGCCAGGCATCGGCATAAACTTGACCTCCGGCCAGAACGGGCGCCCCAACATCGCGCATAAGGGAGTGATAACGGCCCAGCCAAGGCCGCCCGCCACCATGGCCATGATGGCATCGGAGTTGTCGAACTCCACCCTTCCTTTCGCGTCCACTTTAAGGCGCCGCAGATGCCTTTCGATTTGGCGCCCGAGCATGGTGCGCGCGCTGAAGCGAACGATATCGTGCTCGCCTGCGAGCGCTGCAAGGCTCCCCGCATCGCCCTCAAAGTCCTTCGGCAGAACTATAAAATACGGTTCCTTGAGGATTTCGTGCCGCTCGACGTTCGCCTGGTCCTCAAGCGCATCGGGGGTCAGGACGATATCGGCCTCGCGGGTTAGAAGGGCGCGGTTATGCTGGCTATGCAACCCGGCATGCACCGACCAAAGCCCAGCAAAATCTTTAATATTCTTGACGAGGTCCGGTCCAATCGTGCCGGCGATGGACTCGACGAGACAGAGATTGAGCTTCGGAAATGCCCTCGTTGCCGGCTCGCGTACGGACTTGATCGCGTCGCGGGCTGCAAGCAGCAATCCGCGCGCCTTGTCGAGGAGAATGCCACCCGCAGGAGTCAGCGCGATAGGGCGGACTTGCCGGTCGAAAAGCTGGACTCCAAGAGACGCCTCGAGGTTGGCTATCATTTGGCTTATGGCCGACTGGGTCAGCCCCATGCGCCGCGCTGCCGGACTCATGCCGCCGTTTTCGGCAATTTGTACGAAGATGTCGAGAGACCGGAGGCTCAGGTCGAGCGCTTCACTGTGGGAGCCCTCGACAGCCAAACGATGCCGCTGAACGTCTTTCACTCTGAGGACCCGGTCCAACTGTAGAAATTAACAGGGAAATCCGCTTGCCCTTCCAGATATTTCAGCACTCGGCGTTTCTGGATGCGGACTATGCACAATTATTGCATTCCTATGCGTGATGTAAACACCATCGGCGAAAACTTAGGCAGATCTTTCCCGCTGTGTGACATACAAGACATGCTCGTCTCACCGCATCCGGTGCGCCTGCGCCGCAGCCGAAGCCATCGGCTAGCCAATGGCTTAGAGGACACCGGCTTTCTTCAGTGTTTGGGGAAGATCGCGAAGCGTAACGTAATAAAACCCATTTTTGTTGGCCTCACCTTCCATATCGACATGATAATAAAGATTGCGCTTGAAAGACGCCAGCATGTTTTCAAGCGCTCTTTCTTCGACCTCTTGCATGATCTGCCTTTGCTCGCCCTCAAATTTATTCCGGCGTTTTCTCAGGCGCAAAATCCGTGGCGATTCCGTCAACGGATAAACGATCGTCGGGATTTCTACGCAAACGGCTGAACCGCGCTCGATTCCTTTTTTGTCGAACCATCCGGCAAAATCGCGCTTATCGAGAGGGTCGCCGGCGGCGATTGTCGCGCGCTCCAGCTCGACACCTAGCTCTTTCAACGCAGCTTTGAGCGTCCTGTCGTCCTCGAAAAAGCTCCGGCTGAGTCGAGCGGGCGGTTCCACCGCAATAAGCGCGTTCACGGTTGCTGATACGGACTTTGTGGATGTCACGGTCTTGCTGCCGAAACGGGACGCGCGCTCTTCTTTGAACAAAAGCTTGCATGGGCGGCCGGCAAAGCCGCCAGCCCGGATGAACCGCTTGACGGCGTTGGTGTAATAGCTCGCAGCCATGCCCGCGGGCCCCGCGAGATCGATAACGGGCAAGCCCTCGAAATGCGAAGTGAGTATGTTTCCGGCCATCGCCATTCTGGCATCGGCGGTGCCGAGAAAGGTTTTTAGCCGGTTGAATAGCTCGCCCTGGCTTGGGCCGGGATTGGCCGGGTCGAAATCCGCCTGAATCTGTAAGCCCCGGACGACGCGCACGGAGGAAAAATAGAACGAGGTTTCCTCGTCCTCGGTCACGAAAATATGCGGGATGCCAAGGGCGTGGATGACACCGGCCTCGTAGGCAACGCTCGGCCGGTTTCCCGTGAGGTCGAGAACCACCAGATCGGCCTGCTCGATCTCGCCCATGATAAGCTCGATAATCGCCGTTTCGTTCGGGCTTTCGGGCGTCGTCACCCGGAACGGCTTCGGCCCTCCCGCCGCGAGCGCTTGCGCCATCTGATCCAGGATTTCGCCGATGCGCTTGGTATTGGATTGCCGGATGACATGATCGCCGACGCGATGCTGCATCGGCCCGAGCACAAGCAAATTGTAAGTCATCGGAGCCCCCCACGCTGACGCCTGCCGCGCTTATAGCCGAGGCGGGGGCCGTTTTGAAGGGGTTTGCTTGGGTCCGGAGGGGGGCCATCCCGCGTCTGCGCAGCGTCACTGCGTGCCGCAGCGCGCATGCAATGACGGCGGGCTCGTTACTCCTGCGCCGGGCGGATCTCCACGCTTTCGCCGCAGCCGCAAGCGCTCGTCTGGTTGGGGTTGTTGAAGACGAAGCCGGATTTGAGCTTGTCGCTCTTGTAATCCATCTCCGTGCCGAGCAGGAACAGGATCGCCGACGGATCGATGAGGAGGCGCACGCCTTTCTCCTCGATCACCTCGTCCATGGGCCCGGCCTCGGCGGCGTATTCCATGGTGTACTCCATGCCTGCGCAGCCGCCCTTTTTCACGCCGACGCGAAGGCCCGCAACCGGCGTCTCCGAGCGGGCCATGATGGCCTTCACTCGCTCGGCGGCCGCGTCTGTCAGCGTCACAACTTTCGGTCTCGCCCGCGCCATGCGGTCCTCCCCCTTAAAACATATTCAAAGCGACGCGCGCCTCGTCCGACATGCGCGAGGGGTCCCATGGCGGCATGAACACCATCTTGACCCGCGCGAGGCTCACGCCCTCGACTGCGCCAACAGCATTTTCGACCCATGCCGGCATTTCGCCCGCCACGGGGCAGCCCGGCGCGGTCAGCGTCATTTCGATCTCAACTTCCCGGTTATCGTTGATATCGACCTTATAAATGAGCCCGAGCTCGTAAACATCGACGGGGATCTCGGGGTCGTAGACCGTCTTCAGCGCGGCGAGAATCCCTTGCGTGATGCGCTCCAGCTCATCCTCGGGGATCGCGCCGCTCTTGAAGTCCTTGGCTACCTCGACCGTATGGGCGCAAGGCTCCGGCAAGTCATGATGCTCGGGCGGTGCTTGCGGTCCGTCCCACGGTGCCGTCTCGGCCAACGCTTTTCTCTCGTCCATCTGGTCTGTCATTTGAAAAACCGCTCCGCTTTCTGCAGCGCTTCCGCCAGCGCGTCCACCTCGGCGCGCGTGTTGTAAAGTCCAAAGGACGCCCGGCATGTTGCTGTCACGCCAAAGCGCGCAAGCAAAGGCTCCGCGCAATGCGTGCCGGCCCTGACCGCAATGCCCGAGCGGTCGAGGATGGTGGCGACATCGTGAGCATGCGCGCCTTCCAGCGTGAACGAAAGTATCGGCCCCTTCTCTTCAGCCTGACCGATGATCCTCAGCGAATTCATCGGCTTCAGCCGCTCCTCCGCGTAACGGCGCAGGCTATCCTCATGAGCCCGGACGCGGTCCTTGCCGATGCTATCGATATAATCGAGCGCAGCGGTCAATGCAGCGGCCTCTGCAATCGGCGGCGTTCCGGCTTCGAAGCGGTAGGGCGGGTCATTATAGCGCACTGTATCGGTTGTTACGGTTTCGATCATCTCGCCGCCACCCTGATAAGGCGGCATAGCTTCGAGATGCTCTGCCTTGCCGTAGAGGGCGCCGATGCCGCTCGGGCCGTAAATCTTGTGCCCGGTCAACGCATAAAAATCGCAATCGATGTCCTGCACGTCAATAGGCAGATGGACCGCGCCTTGGCTGCCATCGACGAGAACATAGGCGCCGTGCGCGTGGGCGATCTCGCAGACCTCCTTCACCGGCACGGCCGTGCCCAGCACATTCGACATATGCGTGATGGCAACCATCTTCGTGCGCGGCGTAATCGCGGCCTCGAAATCCTCAAGCCGGAACTCGCCTCGATCTGTGACCGGAACCCATTTGATGACGGCGCCGCGCCGCTCCCGGTGGAAATGCCAGGGCACGATATTCGAATGGTGCTCCATGATACTGAGCACGATCTCATCGCCCGGGCCGATAACGAGCCCGCCGAAGGACTGCGCCGCGAGGTTGATCGCCTCGGTCGCGTTCTTCGTGAAGATAATCTGCTTGGCGCTTGGCGCGTTTACGAATTTTGCCACTCGCTCGCGCGCGCCCTCATAGGCCTCGGTCGCTGCGTTTGCGAGGTAATGAAGCCCGCGATGCACGTTGGCGTACTCATCCCGGTACGCCTTGATCAGCGCATCGAGCATGGCCTGCGGCTTCTGCGCGCTCGCCGCATTGTCGAGGTAAACGAGCGGCTTGCCATAGACTTGAAGCGACAGCGCGGGAAAGTCCCGGCGGATCGCCTCGATGTCATACGCCAACGGATCCCGTTCCATGATGGTCATCGCAACTCTCCGTTGTCATGGCCGGGCTTGACCCGGCCATCCAGCGTTTCTGAACGAACCCAGCCTATTTTGCGCTGGATGGCCGCCTCGAGGGCGGCCATGACGCTACGAAGACAGCCAGGCATCGGCCTTCTCCTGCAATGCGCAGCGTAGCGCCTCATTCTCGATCTTGTCCAACGCCTCGCCAATGAAAGCCGCGATAAGCAGTGCCCTCGCCTCTACTTCCGGAATGCCGCGCGCGCGCAGGTAGAACATCAAATCCTCGTCGACCTGGCCAGCCGTTGCGCCGTGGCCGCAGACCACGTCGTCGGCGAAAATCTCAAGCTCCGGCTTGGAATCGAACTCTGCCTCATCCGACAGAAGCAGCGCATTTGCCATCTGCTTGCCGTCGGTTTTCTGAGCGCCGGGCTCGACGATTACCTTGCCCTGGAAGACGCCGCGCGAGCGGCCGTCCACAACCGCTTTCACAAGCTCGCGGCTTTCGCACGCCTCCGCTGCGTGATCGACCACAAGGGTGAAGTCCGCATGCGCATGGCCGCGAAGCATCATTGCGCCGGCATAGTGGCAGCGGGCGCCGGGTCCCCCGAAACGGATATGAGTTTGCGCGCGCGTCAGCGTTCCATCGATGGTCATTTGCACGGGATCGTACTGCGTCCGCTCGCTAAGCGCCACCGAAGCCGAAGATAGCTGCTTCGCGCCTGCGTTCACGCGGATATGACTGAGCCGGGCGTCTCTTCCAATAGCTAGGCGGATGCACGAGAGCGCCTGGGCTTCGCCTACGGCCGAATGCGTCTCGATCAGGGTTGCCTCCGCCCCCTCTCCGATGACGATTGCGCTCTGTGCCGCTGCGAGCTTCGGCGTGCCTGCGCATGCGATGGAAATGAGATGGATAGGCTTTTCCAGCCGCGCTCTTGGCAAGATCGAAAGGATCGCACCGTCCGTCGCAAACGCTGTCGCCAAGTCCGCGATGACATCGCGGCCAAGCGGGGGCAGGTGCGCAAGGGCGTGTGCGGCACCGGCTTCGTCCTCTAAACCTGCGCGCAAGGTCTGGAAAGCCGTTTCTGCTGCATCCTGCACCGTCGAAAGATCGGCACGGAACAGCCCATCAACGAACACGGCGCGGTACGCATCGAGATGAGCCAGCTCTTTGCCGATTGCGGCCTCGACGCTGATATCGGCAGCCACAGCCGGGAACAACCCCGCCAGCGGATGAACCTCCGGCATTAGCGCGCGCAAATCGGTATATTTCCATTCCTCGATGCGGCGATGGGGCAGGCCCTGCGCCACGAACCGGTCGAGCGCTGCCTTCCGCCATTCGCGGACATCGTGGTGCCGCGCGCCCGGCAGCCGCTCTGCGACGCTCGCATAGAGGTCGAGGAAGCGCTGCTCTGCGGGCGTCGCGGCCTTCTGGATCGTGGTTTGATGGATTGTCATCGCTGCCCCTTAAGCCGCTTCCGCGCCGTAGCCCGCGTAGCCGGATTCTTCGAGTTCCAGCGCCAGCTCCTTGCCGCCGGAGCGCAGGATTTGGCCGCGCGCCATGACATGCACCTTATCGGGCACGATGTAGTTCAGAAGCCGCTGATAGTGCGTAATCACCAGCATGGCCCGGTCCGGCGAGCGCAGCGCGTTCACGCCCTCGGCGGCAATGCGAATAGCGTCGATGTCGAGGCCAGAGTCCATCTCATCGAGAATACAAAGCGTGGGCTGCAGCAGCGCCATTTGCAGGACCTCGTTCCGCTTCTTCTCGCCGCCCGAAAAGCCGGTATTCACGGGGCGCTTCAGCATATCCATTGAGATGCTGAGCTTATCGGCCTCGGCGCGAACCGTCCGCATGAAATCGGGGATCGAGATCTCGCCTTGCCCGCGCGCCTTGCGGTGCGAGTTCAGGGCCGTACGCAAGAACGTCAGCGAGGCAACGCCCGGGATTTCCATCGGATATTGGAAGGCAAGAAAAACACCGGCATGCGCACGCTCTTCTGGCGCCATCTCCAGGAGGTTCTTGCCGTCCCAGGTGATCGAGCCTTGCGTAACCTCATATTCTTCCTTGCCGGCAATAACATAGGAGAGCGTCGATTTACCCGAGCCGTTCGGACCCATGATCGCGTGGACCTCGCCCTTCGGCACGGTGAGATTGAAGCCCCGCAGGATTTCCTTGCCGTCGATTTCGGCGTGCAGATCTTTAATTTCGAGCATCCTGTTTCCCTACTTCTCTTTCTCATCCGGGCCCCAGCGCCAGCGCCAGTCACCCTCCGTTGTGTTCCAGACAATCCAAACAAACAGAGCCAAGAGGACGGCGAATGCGCCGAGCTGGAAAAGCGGCGGTTCGCCAGCCAGCGCCAGGTTTACGGCCAAGATCAGAACCAGAAAGATCCCGGTCGCCAGCCAGCCTTTCCAATTCACGGGGCTCGCGCCCCAGCCGTAACGCTTAGGCCTGAACCAGTAACTCATGACCGCCTCCATCATCTCCTCAATAGGGCTAGACCAAGGATCAATGAAAACGGCAACGTCATGAGATGCCGCACCGCCGCCGCGTAACCAAGCGCCTTACCGGCAATCGCGAAATCGCCAACGGGTACGATCGAGCCGATGAGCAAAACCGCGCCCAAGGCGCTCGCCTTCCGCGTGAAAGCTAGGGCGATAATTGTGAGGCCAAGCGCAAGCTCCCGCACGCCCATCCCCGGCGCCAGCGCGAGATCCGCCATGTGCGACGGGTCGATGCCGAACGCCTGCACCGCATTGAACGGCGATGCGATCAGCGCAAGGCCAACCAGGCTTATGAATACTCCAAGCAATCCCGCCAATATCAGCGCCATTATGGATGTCTCCCTTGCAGCATCGTCCCCTCTCCCATGGGGAGAGGGACAGGGTGAGGGGCGAGTCCTTCAATCGTTCTCTCTGCCGCCTGCAGCTCCTCAACTAATGCAGTCAAGACGCCATCAGTGTTCGCCAAGACATCATTGTTCCAAAACCGCAGGACGAGAAACCCGGCCTCGTTAAGCGTCTTAGTCCGAAGTGTATCCTCTTCGCCCCGTTCCGCATGCTGTCCGCCGTCCAGCTCCACAATCAGCTTTGCCTCGTGACAAAGGAAATCCGCTACATAGCCGCAGACCGGAACCTGCCTCCGAAACTTAAGCCCAAGAAACTGCCTGTCACGGATGCGGGACCACAATTTCCGCTCGGCGTCTGTCTCCTGCCGCCGGAGTTTACGGGCTAATCCAGTTCGCGGGCCTTCCTGCTCAACCATGGCGTCACGCCCCTCACCCTGTCCCTCTCCCCATGGGAGAGGGGACGCTGTTGCTACCGCCACTATCTCCCCCACAACTCCCTAAACTTTTCTCTCGTAACCCAATAGGTCTTCGGCGGCCCGATACGGTAAAAAACAGCCACGCCTAACAGCCCCGAAAGCACATATAAAACCAGTGGCAGTCCTAGAGCATGAAATGCAAAGGACACGATTAAGAGATATGCGCAAAGGGCCAAGACGAGCATCCAGCCCTTGCTCGAAACTGGCAATGCGCCGACCCTTACAATAATGCCAGAATAGTATGTAGGGCTTCCAACAAACCAAGCGTCCTTTAGATCTACCACGCCTTTGAATCCGCCGAAAAGCCAGATTATGAACCTGCTCCATAGCTCGATCATTCGAAGCAGCATCATCCAACGCTGCCTTCGAGGCTGATCGAGATGAGCTTCTGCGTCTCGGCGAGGAACTCCATCGGCAGCTGTTGCAGCACGTCGCGAACGAAGCCGTTCACGATCAGCGTCACCGCTTCTTCCTCGGAGAGCCCGCGCTGGAGGCAGTAAAACAGCTGATCGTCCGAGATTTTCGAGGTCGTCGCCTCATGCTCGAACTGCGCGCTCGCGTTCTTCGCCTCGATGTAGGGTACGGTATGAGCGCCGCATTTGTCGCCGATCAAGAGGCTGTCGCATTGCGTGAAGTTGCGCGCGTTCGTGGCGCGGCGGTGCGCCGAGACCAGCCCGCGATACGTATTGTCGGACCGGCCGGCCGCGATGCCCTTCGATACGATGCGGCTCGACGTATTCTTGCCGAGATGGATCATCTTGGTGCCGCTATCGACTTGCTGGCGGCCGTTCGAGACGGCGATGGAATAGAATTCGCCGCGGCTGTTATCGCCGCGCAAGATGCAGCTTGGATATTTCCAAGTGATGGCCGAGCCGGTCTCAACCTGCGTCCAGGAAATCTTGGAGTTGCGGCCGCGGCAATCCCCGCGCTTCGTCACGAAGTTATAGATGCCGCCCTTGCCATCCTTGTCGCCCGGATACCAGTTCTGCACGGTCGAGTATTTGATCTCGGCGTCGTCGAGTGCGATCAGCTCCACCACAGCGGCGTGGAGCTGGTTCTCGTCGCGCATCGGCGCCGTGCAGCCTTCGAGGTAGCTCACATAGGCGCCCTTATCCGCGATGATGAGCGTGCGCTCGAACTGGCCGGTTTGCTTTTCGTTGATACGGAAATAGGTCGAAAGCTCCATCGGGCAGCGCACGCCTTCCGGCACATAGACGAACGAGCCGTCCGAATAGACCGCCGAGTTCAGCGTCGCGAAATAATTGTCGGTCGTGGGCACCACGCTGCCGAGATATTTGCGGACCAGATCGGGGTGCTCGCGGACGGCTTCCGAAATCGAGCAGAAGATAACGCCAGCCTTGCCGAGCTCTTCCTTGAAGGTCGTGACGACCGAGACGCTGTCGAAAACGGCATCGACCGCGAGCCGGGGCCCGGTCACCTTCGCACCCTCCACGCCCGCAAGCACGGCCTGCTCTTTCAGCGGAATGCCGAGCTTCTCGTACATGCGCAAGAGTTCGGGATCGACCTCGTCGAGGCTCTTCGGCCCTTCGCTCGATTTCGGCGCTGAGTAATAATAAAGATCGTCATAGTCGATCTTCGGATAGTGAACGCGCGCCCATTTCGGCTCTTCCAGCGTCCGCCAGCGGCGGTAAGCCTCAAGCCGCCATTCGAGCAGCCACTCGGGCTCGCGCTTTTTCGCCGAGATAAAGCGAACGATGTCCTCACTAAGGCCCTTCGGGGCCTTGACACTCTCGATATCGGTCGTGAAGCCGTATTTGTACTTATCGACGTCGATCTCGTGGACGCGCTCGATAGTTTCCTGTACTGGCGTGGCCATGTTCGCTCCTAGGGTCGTCGCGGCATCCGTTGCGGCGTCGCAAATGCTACACAGCTTGCCCGGCTTCCCGGTCGCTGCAAATCCCGTGCCGGGCGCCCCGGCTGCTGCAAATCTTCGAAAGAACGGTCAGAAACCGTTCGATATCTGCGTCTGTTGTGGTCCATCCTGCCGAGGCGCGGATTGCACCGCTCAGCCCGGGGCGTACACCCATGGCGGCGAGCACGTGCGAGCGCTCGACTTTGCCCGAGGAGCACGCCGAGCCAGAGCTCACCGCAACGTCTTCCAGGTCGAATGCAATCAGCATCAGTTCGGCGCTCTTGCCCGGAATCGCAAAGCACGTCGTATTCGGCAGACGGTTTGAGCCCTCTCCGAAAATAACCGCATCTGGAGCGATGGAGCGCAGGCCGTTTTCCAATTTGCTTTGCCAGCTCTTCGCAGCGGTAACGAATTGGCTCTGCCCCCAAACCGCGGCTTCGAGTGCCGCCGCGAGGCCGGCAATGCCCGGCACATTTTCGGTGCCCGAACGCTGGCGCCGCTCCTGACCGCCGCCTCTAAGAAGCGGCGGAGGCGCGAACCCGGCATTGCGAATGATCGCCGCCCCTGCGCCCTTCGGGCCGCCGAGCTTGTGCGCTGAGAAAAAGAGCGCGTCGCAGTCTTCGAGATCGCGAAGCGGAACACGCCCCACCGCCTGGACTGCATCGCAAACAAGGACTGCGCCTTTGGATTTTGCGATCCGGGCTATTTCGCCGAGCGGCTGCAGGACGCCCGTCTCGTTATTTGCCGCCTGCACTGCGGCGACCGAGCCGGCACAGAGCGCTGTCTCAAGAGCGTCCAAGCTCAGAACCCCGCCGTCCGCCACGGGGATGAGGTGCGCCTTGGCGGGATCGAAGCGATGCCCGGCCAAAACACACGGGTGTTCCACGGGGGCGAGCGCGAGCGTCTCCGCACCGCGCGGCTGCAAAAGCCAGTTTGCCGCCTCGGTACCGCCTGACGTGAAATAAACGCACGAGGGTTTCACCTCGAAGATGGCGGCAACGCTTTCGCGCGCGTCCTCGACGATTTCGCGAACGGCGCGCCCTTCGGAGTGGATTGAAGAGGGGTTGCCTATGCAATCGAGCGCCGCAATGACAGCTTTCCGCGCCTCGGGCCTGAGTGGCGAGGTTGCATTATGATCGAGATAGGAACGCGCTCTCATTGGCTGACCTCCGCCCTGGCCGCAAGTTTCGCGATCAAGAAATCCTCCGCGGGCACCGAATAGCGGCCATAGAGAACGTCGCCCAAAGTTGCTGCGGCCAGGAACTGCTCAATATGAGCTCCAAGCGCATCCCAAAGAAAGTGCGTGCTGCAGCGGTGAGTTGCCACACACCCGGCATCGCTGTCGCATCGCGTCATTTTAAAAGGCTCGTCGACGGCCGCCATGATTTCGCCGATGCTGATCGTGTCCGCATTGCGGCCCAGCACATAACCGCCGCCCGGACCCCGCACCGATTGAACGAGCCCTCTCCGCCGCAGCTTCATGAAAAGCTGCTCCAAATAAGCAAGCGAAAGCTCGAGCCGGGCAGCAATATCGCCAAGCGAAAGCGGTTTCAGATCGCCTTGCTTAGCAATTTCAACCATCGCCATTACGGCATAGCGGCCCTTGGTACTGAGTAGCATTATCGACCTCCCTCGAGCCTTCCGGCGCGAAGGTCATGGAAATTTACGCCTGTGATATGATATGCCACTTTGAATGCCGTTCCCTATAGCATGCAATTCAGGCTTGAACGGGTTCCGGCGTCCCAGAGCTATACAGATATGATTTCCGACTGCCGTAGTCAAGTATTCCGCCGCGAGCGCACCGGCAGCAAGTTGGGGAGAAGAGGTTCAAAAATATGCCCGAAGTGATCATCAATGGGCCTGCCGGCCGCATCGAGGGACGTTACCACCACGAGTCTGCGGCTGGCGCACCGATCGCAATTATCTTGCATCCTCACCCGCAATTCGGCGGGACCATGAACAACCAAGTCGTTTACAGCCTGTACTATACTTTCGTACAGCGGGGCTTTTCCGTGCTGCGCTTCAACTTCCGGGGCGTGGGCAGAAGCCAGGGCCTTTTCGATCAGGGGCCCGGTGAGCTCTCGGACGCCGCGACGGCGCTCGATTGGCTTCAGCTCGCCAATCCGGACGCAAGATCCTGCTGGATCGCCGGGGTGTCCTTTGGAGCGTGGATCGCGATGCAGCTCCTCATGCGGCGGCCCGAGATCGACGGCTTCATCGCGGTCGCGCCGCCGGCCAACCTCTACGATTTCAGCTTTCTCGCTCCTTGCCCATCGTCCGGCCTGATGATCAACGGCGACCGCGACCGCGTGGTGCCGGTCAATGCCGTGAAGACACTTGTGGATAAGCTCAAGACGCAGAAGGGCATCGTGGTGAGCCACGAGATCGTGGCGGGCGCGAACCACTTTTTCGAGGACAAGGTCGACGATCTCATCACCGCAGTGGAACGGTACTTGGAGAAGCGCTCGCTTCCCACGCCGAAGCCGGCCCGCAAAGAGAGGGCTTCTCAAGAGGATTAGAAAGCAGCGCGATGATCGATACGTCGCAAGCAGCCTTTGTGCATCCAAGCGCGCTTTTGTACGGGCTCATCGCGATTGGGCCGGGTGTTTCTATCTGGCCCTACGCGGTTGCGCGCGCCGAGGTGCATGACATAACGATTGGCGGCTACACCAATATCCAAGATTTCACCATGCTCCATATCGGCTACGATACGCCGTTACGGATCGGGGCTTACTGCTCGATCACCCATCGCGCGACCCTGCATGGCTGCACTATCGGCGATAATTGCTTGATTGGCATCGGGGCGACGGTCATGGATGGCGCGGTCATCGGCGAGAATTCCATCGTTGGCGAGCATGCTCTCGTGCGGCCGGGCTTCGTGGCGCCGCCCAACTCCATTGTGGCCGGCGTGCCGGCGCGCATTATTCGTACAAAGGACAATCGCGCCGCAAACCGCATAAATGCGTTATTTTATCACGAGAACGCATTGGCCTACGCTCGCGGGGACCATCGCGCCTGGGCGGAAGCCGGCCTGGCCGTAAAATTGGCGGCGCGGGTAGCGGCGGAAGGCTGAACTCGCTGACAAATAATCCTTACCCGCGAGCGCGTAGTTCTCTACGCATGATGCCCCGCGCAGATCCGTGGCCGCCTTATTCAAGCGGCGGCGGGGCGGCTGGCGCACTAAGGAACGGCTTCAAGCCTTCCTCAGGCGGCTTTGGCTCTTTTGAATGCTCCGGCGGGCTAGCACCGAAGCCCGTGCCATAGGCTGGGTGAACGGCGATTTTGTCGAGCTCCGAAACTGGAATGTAGCGGCCTGGACAAGGAGCTTGCCAGCCGAAAGAGTAGCGCACCTCTATGTCGCGGTAAGCGACATTCACTTCCTCTTCGCCATAGGTTGTGGTTCCAAAGAGCATGCTGCGAGAGGTGAGGCAAAATCCAGTCGCTATGGGGTTCAATTGCCCGGCAAACGCTAAGAAACGCTCGGCGAAGCTTCTCCCGACGCGGTCGTAAGTCATCGACGCATTGGAAGCGGGCCAAATGAACAAGAACCGGAACTTATTCGGGCCGGTAGGCGTAATATTGGTGAGCGCCGCATCGGGCTGCTGTGGCAATGCATCGAACAGCTCGTTCAAGCTTTTTGGGTCGAGCGAGTTCACGATCGCTTTTGCTTGATCGCCCGCCAGCGCGCCGGACACGGTGCACAGGGAAGCGAAAACAACCGCTGCGATGGCTTTATAGGATTTGTGTCGCATCATGAGCGTGGATGTGGGGGTTCCTTGCCTTGTCCGTCAACATATCTAGCGCAACTTGCGCCGAAATCGGGCGAAGAGTGCAATGTTACAATCGACAAGCCCGATTTTTTGCCTTAAGTAAGCTGGATTCCAGATCAACTGGCGCGGCGGGCGCGCGCATGTTTGCGCGGCAGAGGTGTTCCTTTGATGTGCCGCAAAGAGGATTGCACTGATGAACATCATCGAGACGCTTGAAAAAGAGCAAATGGCGCAAGTCGAGTCGAAGCGCCGGATTCCCACCTTCCAGCCGGGCGACACGCTTCGCGTTAACGTCAAAGTGGTCGAAGGCAGCCGCGAGCGCGTTCAAGCCTATGAGGGCGTTTGCATAGCGCGCTCGGGCCGGGGCTTCAACGAAAGCTTCACGGTTCGCAAAATCTCGTACGGCGAGGGCGTCGAACGCGTGTTTCCGGTTTACTCGCCTCTCATCGACAGCATCACGGTGGTGCGCCGCGGCAAGGTTCGCCGGGCGAAGCTCTATTATCTTCGCGGGCTTCGCGGCAAGGCGGCCCGTATCCCCGAGCGCACCGACAACCGCGCAAAGGCGCTGAAAGCCGAGTTCAAAGGCTTCAAGCGGCCTAAGGGCAATCCCGACAATTTGAAGCTCATCAAGGGCATCGACGCCAATGACGAGAAGCGTCTGAACGAGATCGGGATCATCAAATTCGAGCAGCTCGCCAATCTCTCCGACGAGGAGATCACGCTGGTGGACGACTATCTGAAGCTTGGCGGAAGGCTGGAGCGCGAGGATTGGCCGGGCGAGGCGCTGAAGCTCATGGCCGAGACGACGGCCGGGGAAGTGCCCGCGCTCGAGGAAGAGGGCGAGGCCAAGGCTTAGGAGAGTTCCAGACTTTCCGCTTTCGGCATGGTTCTACTCCCCCTCACTCTGTGAGGGGGAGTAGAACCATGCCGAACCCCTAAGTTGCGGCCTCGTTGAGGAAGCGGGTGAGATCGCCGGTTTCGAATTGGATGTATTGCGGCAGCGCGTTTGCCTCCTTCAGCGCGTGCTGCGAGGGGTGGTCGTAGTAATCCGATCTCACGAGCACAGTAACGATGCCGAGCGCGTGCGCCGCCTCCAGATTATGCGGCAGATCCTCGAACATGGCGGCCTTGCAATTCGCCCCGCCGCAGAAATCGAGAAAACGCTTGAACGCCTCCGGCCTCGGCTTCGGGACGTAGCCGCCGGCCGCAATATCGAAAATTCCGTCGAATTTGTCCAGGACGCCGAGCTTGCCCGCTACCCGCTCGGCATGGCGGGCCGAACCGTTGGTGAAGATGAACTTGCGGCCTTGGAGGCGCGCTATGGCCTCAGCAAGCTCCGGCGCGTGCGCAACGGGGGCTAGATCGATGTCGTGCACGTAGTCCATGAAAACCTCGGGCTGTACTCTGTGCTCCATCATAAGCCCTGAGAGGGTTGTCCCGTGCTCGTAATAAAGGTCCTTTTGCACTTTGCGCGCAGCCGCGGGATCGAGCCCGAGCAACTCCTGGATAAACGCAGACATGCGCTGGTCGATTTGCGCGAAAAGATTGCACTCGGCCGGATAAAGCGTGTTGTCGAGATCGAAGATCCAAAGCCGCGTATCCCGGAAGGCTTGGGCGAGGCGGCTTTGGCTCGCAACCGCGTCAGCCATTTTTGTCGCGCTCGATCAAAGTGCCGACGCCGTGCTCGGTGAACAGCTCCAAAAGCACCGCATGAGGCACGCGGCCGTCGAGGATTACGACGCCTTCTACGCCCTTCTCGATCACGCTGATGCAGCCTTCCACCTTCGGAATCATGCCGCCTGTGATCGTCCCATCCGCGATCATGGCCTTGGCCTTGGACACCGACAGATGATGAATGAGCTTCTTGTCGTTGCCGAGCACGCCCGCCACGTCGGTGAGAAGCAGGAGCCGCTTGGCCTTGAGCGCGGCTGCAAGCTCGCTCGCAAACGTGTCGGCGTTGATGTTGTAGGTCGTGCCGTCGCGGGCAAAGCCGAGCGGGGCGACGACAGGGATGAACTCGTTGGCCGTAAGCACCTGCACGATGCGCGGATTGACCTCCTCGGGGTCGCCGACAAAGCCGAGATCGATAACGCGCTCGATGTTCGAGTCCGGATCGCGCTCCGTCCGCGTGAGTTTCTTGGCGATGAGTAGATTGCCGTCCTTGCCCGAGATGCCGCAGGCATGGCCGCCGAGTTGATTGATCTCGCTGACGATCTGCTTATTGATCGTGCCGGCGAGCACCATCTCGACCACTTCGACAGTCGCGGCGTCGGTTACGCGCAAGCCGCCGGAAAACTCGCTCTTGATGCCGAGCCGCTCGAGGAGGCGTGCGATTTGCGGCCCGCCGCCATGCACCACCACCGGCTTCACGCTTGCCTGCTCCAGCATCACAATATCGCGCGCGAAGCTTTCGGCGAGCTTGGCGTCGCCCATGGCGTGGCCGCCATACTTAATGACGACGGTCGCTTGATCGTAGCGCTGCATGAAGGGCAGTGCCTCGGACAGGATCTCGGCCGCGACGCGCAGCTTTCTGAGGCCCTTGTAAAACTCTTCGTTCGGATCGGCGGCGGTCAAAGCTCCCTCCCAAATCGCAAGCTCTTCGCTCTGCCAGAATTACGGTGCGATAGGGGGGCGATGCAAGGTGGAGTTTTCACAAACGCGCCATGTGCCCGGCGAAGCCGTGCGCTCTCGCGCTCCGTATCGGCCGGCAAGACCATCAAGCTGAAGGTAACCGCGTCAACATTAGGTAGCGTCTCTGGCAGCTATCGCATTGACAAGTAAAGCTCTGGTGCAGAGAGATGGAGTCCGCAGATGCAATACTATAAGTGCATTTTGGAGAGCACCGGTGTCACGTTTAATGATGGAGCGCATTTGGGGCCGGCTACCATAAAGTTCGTGATCGCTTCGATCGTCGTTACTGCCTTGTTCGCGATCTCCATAGCGCCGGCCAGGGCGCAGCAGTCAGGAAATGAGAAAATATGTGCGCTTCAAGGCTATACTCGGCCTGATGAGCGGATAGTCGAGTGCACGAGTATTATCGAGCGAAGCGGCGCACTGAAGGCATGGCTACGCCTGTAATTGCGCGAGCCTTAGCTGGTTCGTGCTTATTTGCCGCGATGTAGAAATTCGTGCAGCGAATTGCAGCTTTCCTTTTCCAGCAGCTCGCTGAGTTTCGTGCTGGGGGCATAACCTTTGGCGAAATTTTCGCCATACTCTTTGCGAAGGGTGCTGACTAAAGTGTTGCCGCTCTTCTGACGGATCTTTCCATCCTTATCACGATGGCGGTCATCGAGACCTGGTTCCTTCATGGGCTCTCTCCCAAATTACAAGTGCCGGTACCTGGATCGACACCAGTATGCTGGGTAAGAAGATACTCGTTTTCTGGCAATTGTGTGTCCACCTATTTCAGTTTTGCCGGATTTGACGCTAGCCGCCGTAAAATCCAGGGTCACCTCAACGCCAAGGTCCGTCTCCAGGACCGGCCCGATGCCGGTCCTGTGCGAAGCCTCTGCGCAGAAACAGCCGTCAAGTTCCGCGACGGCTGCAGCGTCGAACACCAGTCCGTCACGCGGCAGAAGGGCAAGGATCTCATCGCCTACCTGTTCCTGGACCAGCCATCAGGGGCTGTTGAAGCGGATCGGACCGGGCACTTTCGTTGCTGGAGACGAACTTGGTCAATTGCACCGGCTTAAAATCCTGCACTGAAGCCTAACTCGCCCAACATCGATCACGGCGGCGAGAGTCAGCTTCTAGCCTGTTGCAGGAATTCAAACTGAGACACCCCCACTGCGGCGGCGTTATTTACAGACCGCGTCAAACCGGCTAGAGGCTTCTCCCACCATGAAAGTCACGATCTACCATAACCCCGCATGCGGAACGTCCCGCAACACGCTCGCGCTGATCCGCCAGCACGGCGTGGAGCCCGAAATCATCGAATATCTGAAGACTCCGCCGAGCCGCGCGCGGCTTATCGAGCTTCTCGCCGCGATGCACGTGAAGCCGCGCGCCCTGATACGAACGAAGGGCACGCTTTACGAAGAGCTCGGCCTTGGCGATCCGAAATGGACCGACGACGAGCTGATCGATTTCATGATCGCCCACCCGATCCTGATCGAGCGGCCGGTCGTCGTGTCGCCGAAGGGCGTCCGGCTTTGCCGCCCGGCCGAAACGGTGCTGGAGATTCTGCCTTCTTCCGCAAGACCCTGAAGGCGTGGACCGCTCTTCGCATTCTCACGCTTGCGGTGCGCCCGTGAAGGCGAAGCGCGCTTTGATCCGCTCGAAGAGCTGATCGCGAACAGCCCGGTAGGCCGTAAGAATTTGCTCGCGGTTACCGCTCGCCGCGGACGGGTCGATGGTTGGCCAATATTCGACGTCGACGGCCATTGTGCGCGTGAACTCGAGCGCTTTGTGGTGGGCCTCCGGAGCCAGTGTCACGATAAGATCGAAGGAGGTATCCTCCAACTCTTCGAAGGAGTGTGGCCGGTGTTTCGATATGTCGATCCCGATTTCCTCCATCGCGGCAATCGCAAATGGATCGGCCACGCCCGCCCGCACCCCCACAGAGCGGACGTAAATCCGTTTACCGGCCAGAAAATGAAGGATCGCAGCTGCCATCGGCGAGCGGATGGCATTCATATTGCAGGCAAAAAGGACGGCCTGCGGCTGCTCGAAGAATTTCCGGTCGTCCAATGATGCACCACGCAAGAGACGGTCTGGAAATGATAAAGTTCCGGCCGCGCTCAGGCAATTGTTCTTACATACAATTGAGGCTTTGCTAGGCCGCGGGGATACTGGCTGAAAAAGGCCATTTCACCACCTACCATGCGAAGCGCTCCTGCGATAAAATAAATAGATGGGCTAACCTAGCTTGGCTCCGTCTTCGCCTTCGGTGAGCCGCGCATATTGCCTGACGAAATATTGAAGGCTCTCCAGCCGGCTTTTGATGTCCTCCAGCCAAAATTCGAGCTTTTTCCAGCCTGCGGGCGTGACTTGGTAAACACGGATTGCCGGCCCCGTGCCTGAAGTGTCCCAATCGGAGCGCAGTTCGCCCGCTTTCTCCAATTGCTGCAACGTCCTGTACACCGCGGCCGAGTCCGCTCTTAGCGCCGGCAGCCGGTTATTCAGGGCGGTCTGGAGCGCGCCGCCATGCCTTGGGGTCTCGGCCAGCATCAAGAGGACAAATGCGGCAAGATGGCGCGATTGTTGGCGCGAAGAGTCTGTCATTGACATCATCCTGTGTTTAACAGTAATGTAACGCATGCTGATTGACGCAGTATAGTGTCCACTTCAGATAACGCTACCCAGGAGGTCAGGATGCATGACGTGACGCTAATCCGAAGCGGCCAAGTTGCTTGGTCTCCTCACCCAACTTTTGCCGGGGTGCTCGTCGCATGGCTCGTTCAACGGCCTGAGGCGCCGGCGGTTTCCTGCGCGCTTGTGCAGCTGCCTCCGCAAGCGGAAGTGCCGGAGCATGCGCACGGCCAAGAGGATGACATTCTCTATGTTTTGCACGGCCGCGCTCGCATGTGGATCGAGGAACGGGGCGACATGCAGCTTGAAGCCGGAACCTTCCTGCGCATCCCGCGCGGCGTCCGTCACAGGCCCCACAGCTTTGAGGACGGCTTTTTGGCGTTCAACGTCTGGGCATCGAACCCGGTCTCACAGGCACCGATTCAACCCGAGCAAGGAGAGTACCATGATTAAGAAGGCTTACGCCGAGATTCCAGGCGTGCTCATGGATAAGCCAGGCTTTCAAGGGATGACTGCGCGCTTTGCGCTCACGCGCGATGACGGCATGCCGAACTATGCCTTACGCATTATGGAATTCGCGCCGGGCGGTCATACCTCGCTGCATGCCCATGCGGAGGAGCACGAGTTCTACTTCATCGAAGGCGAACCGGCCATCGTCGACGGAACGGGCAAGGAAACCCGGCTTGCTAGCGGCGACGTGGCGTATGTGGCGCCACACGAGGTTCACCAGATCCGCAATGTTGGAACGGGCGTGATGCGTATGGTTTGTACGATCCCGATCCTAGAGGGGGGCGACGGTAAAGCCACAACGCAGCAAAGCGGGGGAGCCTATTGAAAGAAGAGGCGGCCGGAGAGGCCGCCTCTTTAAATGATTAGCGGCAGCCGTGAAGAGCCATGCAGCGGCGAAAACGCCAGCCGCCAGCTGGATAAAGCTCGTGGCAGCGATGATCCCAGTGCATGCAACGCTCGCTTACATTCGTGACACTGCTCGAAACAGCCGGTGCGGCCGCCTGAGTTTCGATAGCGGAAGCAGGCGCGCTGCTCAGAGCGAAGGCGAGAGCCAAGCCAAATGTAGCTGACATAAATGTGCGCATGAAAATCACTCTCTCATTAGCACCTCCCCCTCGGCGTTTGCACGCTGGGGGGGGATTGAGAGGAATCTGTGGCGGCAGCACGTGCTACTTTAGGCAGCCATTCCCTTTTTGCGCAAAAAATGAGTCCCTTTGCCGGGCGGGCGAATGCTATAAGTTCGCAGCAAAGCCAAGCCGGGTTCGCAAAAGCATGTCTCCGCAAAGATGGGGATGGCCTTCCCGGTTTAGCGATAAAACTCTGCGAAAACATAAAGATTTCATTCAGGAGAGAACGGGATGATTTCAAGACGCACTTTTATCGGAGGCGCCGCGCTTTCCTTCGCCGCCCCCAGCGTTCTTAGGGCGCAGGAAGCGCGTACGCTCAAGATTTCCCATCAATTTCCTGGCGGAACGCTCGAACAAGGCGATTTCCGCGACCGGCTTTGCCGGCGCTTCGCAGCTGAAGTGGAGGCACGCACTAAGGGCGCGCTGAAATTCGAGATTTATCCAGGCTCGTCCTTGATGAAGACCAACGCGCAGTTCTCGGCCTTGCGGAAAGGTGCGCTGGATTTTTCGCTTTATCCTCTGCCTTATGCTGGCGGCGAGATACAGCCCATGAACCTTGGATTAATGCCTTGCCTTGTCACCACCTATGAGCAAGGCGCGAAGTGGAAGAATGCGCCGGTCGGCAAAGCGCTGTCGCGTATCGCCGAGGGAAAGGGCGTTAAGTTCATCACCTGGATGTGGCAGGCCGGCGGCGTTGCATCGCGCACGAATACGGTAAAGGCGCCAGACGATGTCAAGGGCATGAAGGTCCGCGGGGGAAGCCGTGAAATGGATCTCATGCTCGCAGCGGCGGGCGCGCAGATCTCGACCATGCCCTCAAATGAGATTTATCTCGGCATGCAAACCGGCGCGCTCGACGGTGCTCTGACATCTTCAACGAGCCTGATCTCGTTCCGCCTGGAAGAACTCGCAAGAGCGCTCACGACTGCGCGCGAAGGCTCGATCTGGTTCATGTGCGAGCCGCTCCTGATGTCTAAAGCCATTTTCGACTCGCTCCCCGCCAGCCAACAGAAGATCATCGCCGAGGTTGGCGAGGAGTTGGAGGCGTTTGGAACCGCCGAGGCGAAGAAGGACGATCACGAGGTGGCAAAGGTCTACGGCGCGAGGGGAGCAACTATCGCCGATTTCTCGGACAGCGACCTCGCCAAGTGGCGCGCTATCGCCGAGGCGACGGCTTGGAAGGACTTCGCCGCGAAATCCTCCGAAGCGGCGGAGCTGCTTGCGAGCGCAAGGTCGCTGGCCTGATGAGCGCTGAGCTTGGGTCTGACGCAATCCTTGCGGAGGACGCTCCGGCTTCCGCAAGCCTACGCGAAGGCAAAAGCGCGGTTGGCCCTGCCTTCCGGCGGCTGCTCGACGTGCTGTTCAATCTCAGCGCTATCGCTTTGGTCGCGGCGAGCGCGGTCCTCACGGTTGGCGTCATTGCCAGCCACCTGCTGGGGCAAGGTATCGAGTGGCAAGACGAGGTAGAGATCTTTCTCGTCGCAGGCGCGATTTTTATCTCCGCGGCCGCTGTGCAAGCAAGGCGCGGACATATCGGCATCGAGGTTCTCGGCTCCTTTCTGCCAGAGCGCTGGCGCGAGCGCCGGAATGTCCTCATCGATACGCTTTCATTCCTGTTCGTAGCGTTCATGGCCTGGAAGTCTGGAACGCTGTTTCTTGAGGCATGGACGGAGGAACAAGTCTCCCAGTCTACCTGGGGTCCGCCGCTTTATATCCCATACGGCCTCATGACCTTCGGTATAGCAGTCCTTGCCGCGGAGCTTGGCGTGCAGGTAGGAGAGCGGTCGCGGTTCCTGCTCACCACCGCTATAGCGGCTTTGGCCGCGTTCCTCCTCTGGGATAGGCCGGTGACGCCGCTCATAACGGGGCTCGATCCGGCACACGTGGGGATCGCGTACTGCGTGACCACCTTGATCGTGATGTTCTCCGGGATCCCCATCGCGTTTGCGCTCGGCGTGGTCGCGACTACCTTCATGATCCTTTTCATGCCGGCCGCCTCGGTCGGCACAATTGCGCAGAACGTTTACGAGGAGCTGGCGAACGTTATTATTCTCGCCATCCCGCTTTTCATTCTTAAGGGGGCCGCGATCGGAAGATCCGACGCTGGGCGCGACCTCTACACGGCCCTTCACGCTTGGCTGTACCGCATTCCGGGCGGACTGGGGATCGCCAATACGCTGGCCTGCGGGCTATTCGCCGCTATGGCCGGATCGTCTCCCGCCACGTGTTCAGCCATCGGCTCGGCCGGTATCCCTGAGATGCGTAAGCGCGGCTACTCGCCGGGGCTCGCCGCAGGTATTATCGCAGCGGGCGGCACGCTTGGCATTCTGCTTCCCCCATCGGTCACGATGCTGCTCTACGCCGTGGCGGCGGAGGTCTCGCTCGGCAAGCTTTTTTTAGCCGGCATCGGACCGGGGCTGCTCCTTATTGTCTTATTCTCCCTCTATGCTGCCTGGAAGTACCGGCGCGAGCGCGCCCACGCCAAGGCGTCCTTCGAGCGCGGAGGCGAGAAGAACGCCATTTTGGACGAGCACCAATATACCCTGCGCGAGAAGATCGGCATGCTGCTGTGGGTGGCGCCGTTCGTGACCATCCTTGCAGGTGTGATGATTGTGCTCTACGCCGGCTGGGCGACGCCCTCGGAAACGGCCGGGGTCGGTGCGATCCTCGCTTTGCTGGTTATTGGCATGATGTACGGCGTCTGGCGGCCCTCGCGGCTCATGCCGATCCTCACCGGCACGATGCGCGAAAGCTCGATGCTGCTCCTCATCATCGGTTTCTCGCTACTTTACGCCTACGTCATGAGCTATCTGCACATTTCGCAAGGCGCCGCGGTCTGGCTAACCTCGCTTTCTCTTTCAAAATGGGCGCTGCTCGCAGGGGTGCTTCTGTTTATCGTGGTGCTCGGCTTTTTCTTGCCGCCCGTCTCGATCATACTCATGACGGCGCCGATCATTTTGCCGCCCATCAAGGCCGCGGGCTTCGATTTGATTTGGTTCGGCGTGGTGATGACCATTGTGATGGAGATGGGGCTCATCCATCCGCCGGTTGGCCTCAACATCTTCGTCATCAAGAACATCGCGCCGGATATTCCGCTCGGAAGTGTAATGTGGGGCACTTTGCCTTTCGTGTTCCTGATGATGCTGGCGATCCTCTTGATCTGCTTCTTTCCCGGCATCGCGATGCTGCTGCCAAAGCTGATCAAATAGAGGCTTCAATCTGCGAACGTGGAAGCTCGTTTAGGAGGCTACTCATCGGACCCTTCTCCGGGAGGTGTAGCCGCGCCGGGCAGGGGCAATTCCGAATAGAGCGTTTGTGCCTCGCTTGCCGGCCCGCGCCGCTCATTGAGGCCGCGGATCTCGATGACGCGAACGCGGCCACGGATCGTTGCGGTCAAAACGTCGCCGCATTTCACTAAAGCTGACGCCTTAAGGACGCGCTGCCTGTTCACCCGGATGCACCCCTCCTCGATCAGCCTCGCTGCAAGAGTGCGCGATTTCGCGATGCGCGCATGCCACAGCCACTTATCGAGACGCTGCTCTTCCGGTGAACTCAAACGGCCTCGTCCTGCGCCGGCTGCTTCTCCATCCGCTCTTTCAACTTGCTAAGGGCGGCGAAGGGCGAGTCGGGGTCGATTGCGGCCGAGGATTTCTTAGGCGCTGCGCTTGCCGTGTAAGGCTGCTTGCCGTGATGGCGAGGCGGCCGCGAATCCCGCCCCCGGTCATTGCCGCGCTCGTTCGGCCGGTCATGGCGCTGATGCTGCTGCGGCGCGCGATCCTGCCGCTGGCCACCGCCGGAGCGCTGCCCTGCGCCCTCTGGCTTGGCCTCAACACCGTCAGCCTGCGGCGCTGCGTGTTGCTGAGGCCGGGCAGGGCGGTCAGCGTTTGGCCGGTGCTGGCGATTGCGATCCTGTTGCTGGCCGCCGCCGTGCCGGTGCTCGCGGCTCCCCCCTGCAGCTTGATCGCGCTGACGGTCCTGCTGCTGAGGCTGGCCGGTGTCGGTGCCCTCGCGCGGCTGGCGCTGGCGGTCCTGATTGGGCCTAGGTCCTCGCTCGCGGCCTACTCCCTGGCCATCTGGGCGGCGATGCGCCTGCTGCCGCCTGTCGCCTTGTCCGTCGGTCCGTTCGAACTTAGGTTTCGGCCGGCGGAAGCGCCAGACTTCCTCAAATTCGGGTTCCGCAGCCTCGTCTTTTGCAGCGGCGGCGGGTTCAACGGATTCGGCGGATAGTTCAGCCGGGTGCGGTTCCGCCACGGGCTCCTCTGCTGCCGGTGCCTTCGTGCCTGCATCGCCTGCCTCTGCGGCGGCCTCAGCTTCGAGATGAACCTTCGGGGACTGAGCTTCAGCACCGTCTGCAGGCTCGGGCGTGGCGATATTGTCGTTTGCTGCCAGTGTTTCGGTGCTACCGGCCGCAACTGCGGCTTCAGGCGCGGCCATCTTGATGGGACGCTTCTCGCGGCGGAAGCCTAGCGACTCCAAAATCAAGCCCAATTCCTCGCTGGAGCAGCCCATGATGGACATCATTTCGGGCCTGATCTTGAACGCGCCTCCGCCCGCCGCGCCGGCAGGCGGCTCGGAGCCTGTCTCGGACGGACGCCACGCAGTCAATGGCCGGATGATATCGGCGAGCCTTTCGAGCATGTCGATGCGCACGGCGCGCGGTCCGCAAACATGGAAGCCTGAGGCGCGATAGAAAGGCTCGGGCACGGCCGCATTGCGCGGCACCGATGTTAGCCCTTGGCGTGGCGCTTCGCCGATGGACGATGTTGTTAGATTGTGCTCGCCACCATGTTTCAAAAGCCAGAGCAGGAGCAGAAGATCGGCTGATGCGGGCTTCAAAAGCAAGGGGAAGTAAATGTGGTGAGCGCCGAAACGCACGCCGTATTTCCTGAGTTGCGCGCGCCCTTCCTGATCGACGGATTTGATCTCCTCGGCGACCGTGTCGCGCTTCAGGACGCCAAAATTCTCGCGAAGCCGGAAGGCGATGCCTCGCGCGAGCCCTGTGATCTCTTCAGCTTTCGAGATTTCAACCAGCGGCTTCAGCCGTATCTCGATGTGATGGGCGAGCCAAGCCTCGATCCGGGCCGTGATGTTGTCCTTGTCGATGGCGGCAAGGTGCTCGTCGGAATAGAGCGTGAAATTGGGCTTGAGGGGATCGTCCCCCGGCGCGAGCCGCCCGATCTCCTGGCCCTCCCAAATAATTTGACCTTCCCTTGTAAGGGTTAAGGCCGTGTCCGGCGCGGCGGCGAGCCGGTCGGAGCGCGCAGCTAGCTCGTGGACGAGCACCTTCGCCGCCGCGTTGCGCGCGGCCTTTCCATGCACACCGGCCGCCGCAACATCCGGCGTGAAGCTGAAGCCTTCGAGCTTGCCGACATAATGCTTTTCGACGACGACGCGGCCGTCCTTTTCGATTTCGGCGAACAAGCTGTCCTTGTCGCGCATGCTCTTCATCAACACACTTGTCCGCTTATCGACAAACCGTTGAGTGAGCTGCTCGTGAAGCGCGTCGGAAAGCTTATCCTCGATGTCGCGTGTCTTGCCCTGCCAATGATCGGGGTCCTTGAGCCATTCGCGCCGGTTGGACACGAAGGTCCAGGTGCGAATGTGGGCAATGCGGTTCGAGAGCGTGTCGATGTCGCCATCGGTCCGGTCCGCCTGCTCGACCTGGGCGGCGAACCAATCTTCGGGGATGACCCCTTCCTCGCTCATGATGAACTTGTAGAGCGTTGCCACCAGCTCCGCGTGAGTGGCCGGCGCAACCTTCCTGTAATCGGGAACTTGGCAGACCTCCCACAGACGCTTAACGGCGGCCGGTGCCGTCGCGAGCCCGGCGATAGCGGGATCGCTGCTGGCGAGATCGAGCGCCTCAAAATCGTCCGCGGTTCGCGCGCGCGTGAGCCCTGCATGGTCAGGAACCCGCCGGAGGCTGTCCTTCAGGCGGTCGATGCTGCCGAAGTCGAGCTGCGTATTGCGCCACTGTAAAACTTTGAGCGGCTCGAAGTCGTGATTTTCGAGCTTGTTGACAAGCTCCTGGTCGAAGGGCTCGACATCGCCTGTAACGCCGAAGGTGCCATCGTTGAGGTGGCGGCCGGCGCGGCCGGCGATCTGGGCGAGTTCGGCAGGCGTCAGACTTCTGTGAGTCCGCCCATCGAATTTGCGTGTGCCTGCAAAGGCAATGTGATCGACGTCGAGATTGAGGCCCATGCCGATCGCATCGGTTGCGACAAGGAAGTCGACATCGCCCGATTGATAAAGCGCCACTTGTGCGTTGCGGGTGCGAGGGCTAAGCGCGCCGAGAACCACGGCTGCGCCGCCGCGCTGCCTGCGGATCAACTCGGCAATGGCATAAACGTCATTTGCGGAGAATGCGACAATGGCCGACCGGGATTGCAACCGCGTAATTTTCTTCTGGCCAGAGTAAGTCAGCTTCGAAAGACGCGGGCGGGCGATAAAATTTGCCCCCGGAATCAGCTCGCGGATCGAGTCCGCCATGGTCTGGGCGCCAAGCAGCAGCGTCTCGCCGGTACCGCGGGCGTGAAAAAGGCGATCGGTGAAAACGTGACCGCGATCGGGATCGGCGGCCAGCTGAATTTCGTCCACGGCGAGGAAGTCCGCTTCCACGTCGCGCGGCATAGCTTCAACGGTGCAGACGTAATAGCGCGGGTTATCCGGCTTGATCTTTTCCTCGCCGGTTATAAGCGCCACATCGCGAGCGCCAATTCGGGCAACGATCTTGTCGTAAACCTCGCGGGCGAGCAGCCGTAGCGGCAAACCGATTAATCCGGTTTCATGCCCGAGCATGCGCTCTATAGCGAGATGCGTCTTGCCAGTATTCGTTGGGCCAAGCACGGCGGTAACGTGCCGTGATTGGGATGGCTTGATGGTAGCCGTCTGGGATGCTGCGCTCATTGGCGGACTTTCTGTCGATATTCGCACGCTCGGTTGTTTTCCAGTTCCGGCGGCATTGGTGCGCTGGGCATAAGGAGAGTTGCGCGGCGGCGGTCCGGCTAGCCGGCCTCATTCCAATAAGGACCGCTCAGCTTTTGCCCACTCAAATTCAGCCTCGGCTGTTTCCCTCATTCAATCGGCAAGCGCATGACGCCCGCTAGGTGTCTCCACGTCGAACTTCGCTGTGACCATGGAGGCTGTCCCCGCCGGTGTCGGCATATGAACGTAATAGGGTACTAATAGACCCGCTTCTGGCACCGGGACAAGCCAGATCTCTATCCCAGTGTTCCCAGTAGCGTAATCGTTTCCGCCTTGCCTTCCCGGTTTATGCCCAGCGATCGGAACATAATTCACTCTGCAGACGTAGGCGGTACCGTGTAACCTGCCAGCGCCTGTGATCGTGCGCGTTCCCTTTGGCGACAGCACAAGATCGTACCGGATCTTGCCGTCGAAAATCGGCAGGCGTTTATTGCAAGCCTCGCCGCTATGCCGGCTGAGCCGCGCTTGCGAAAGAAGAACAACGGCGCTTAGCGGATCGACGACATTCTGCAGGTCGGCGGCAGTAATCGGCACGCTGCGGGCGCCAGGATATGCCGGAGGATTAATGATGATGTCTTGCACCATCCTTTGCTGAAAGCGAATCTCTACGGCTTCGCGCCTGTCGTTCGTCGCATAACGGAAGGTGTAATTCTGCGGGACCGGCCCGTTGGCCGTCATTAGGCCATAGCTGTTTGTCACACCCTGCCAGGATACCGCTCCGAAAAACACGCTCACATCGGCATTAGCCTGAAGGGTGTACCGCCGGTTCGTGATCGATGAGCGTATTTTGAAGTCGCCGATATGCGTGCCGAGAAAGTGAATGCCATACACCGCATTTACAGTCGACGCACGGACCGCGAGGCTCTCGTCGCCGTCGGGCTTTGGGGTGAGCGCTTTGGGTTTGGCAGCGATCGCTTCCTTGGCATCGGCGGGCTTAGCTTCGGCCTTCGCTATCCCGGGCACCCCAGGCGCGGCGGTGGTGCCGGTTTCAGCTGTCTGTGCCGCGGGCCTGGCTTCGGCCTTCGCTTCTGCGGGCACGGCAAGCGCAGCTGCAGCGGCGGTTTCGCCGGGCTGTGCCGCTGGCTTGGCCCCCGCCGCCGCGTTTTCCGGCGCGGTTACACCGTTCCCTGCCTTCGATTCCGCTGGCTTTGCATCTGCGGATGCCCCTTTTCCCGTCTCTCCGGCTGGCTCTCTCGCACTCTCTTCAGCTTTCTTTTCGGGCAAAGCCGTGGCGTTACCCGGCGCTGGAGCACCCTGCTGGGCGCTCTCGCCTTCAGCAAATACCTGCGTTCCTGAAAAACCGAGCGGCAGCAGAAAGGAGAAAAGCAATGCAACTGCAGGCTTTTCCAACTTGCCCCGAAGCAACGGACACTTTGCCATAAATGAAGTTCTTTCCTTACGAAGCCGGAGCTTGCCACCCTTCTTGCCCGTAGAAGGGGATTTCGTCAATTATGTGTTGCAGGAATTCGGGCGCACCGCGCGCCGCTTGAAATGGCGCTGGCTAATTGTGTGGCATTCTTGGCGTAAACCTCTTAAGAATCGAGCAACGCAGGCGACCGGAATTGAACGGGCGCAATGCGCGCAGGATAGACCGGAGCGAACAGCTTGCAAGCTGGTGTTTATACGGTTTTCCACCTCGCGCCGTCCCCGCCTAAGCAACTTTGTCCATGAGTTCGAGCGCGCGTATCGCATCGAGCCTGCCGTCGTAAAGTGCACGGCCTGCGATCGCGCCTGCGATCATCGCGTATTTTGGCGAGACGAGGCGCTGGATGTCCTCAATGCCGGCGAGTCCACCCGAGGCAATCACCGGGATCGACACAGCGCGCGCGAGCTCGGCGGTCGAGTCGAGATTGAGGCCCGTGAGCATGCCATCGCGGCCGATGTCCGTGTAAATGATCGCAGCAACTCCAGTGTCCTCGAAGCGCCGTGCCAAGCCGGCTGCGGAAAGCTCCGAAGTTTCCGCCCATCCTTCCACAGCCACGCGCCCATCCTTGGCGTCGATACCGACCGCGATTTTCCCTGGAAAACGTGCGCAAGCTTGGCGGACAAGCGCCGGATCGCGCACCGCGACTGTGCCGAGGATCACGCGTGCCACGCCGCGGCCAAGCCAGAGCGAGATCGAATCGAGACTGCGTATGCCGCCGCCGAGCTGAACGGGGATTTCCACGGCCGCAAGAATAGCTGAAACAGCATCCGCATTCACCGGCCGGCCCTCGAAAGCGCCGTTGAGATCCACTACATGAATGGAGCGAAAGCCTTGGGCAGCAAACTCTCGCGCTTGGTCGGCGGGGCTAAGGTTGAAAACCGTGGCCTTGTCCATGAGCCCCTGCTGCAGGCGCACGCAATGACCGTCCTTCAAATCGATGGCCGGATAAAGAATCATACAACTTATCCCCAAGTTGAGCTCGTGTGGAACAAAAGAGTGGACGCCTGTGCTTTTCTTTGGCGTTATAAAGCGGCTCCCCTTTCGTAGCAGCGTCCGGAGCCAGGTTCGAACCACAGCCCGGAAAGACTTGAAAGTGCACCGCTACGTCATCGCTTGCGAATTTTACCGTGCTAACCGCGCCGCCGGAGTCGCAGACGCGATCCGCAGATTGGCGAGCCAATGGGAGCATCCGCTTCAGGGACTCTGGATCGTCGAAACCGATCTGAGCGCGGACGGCATCCGGTCTGAGTTGCTGGCTCATCTCGATTTCCAGGACCGCATCTACATCTGCGCGGCTGGCGGCGATACCTCGGAGATCAACGCGATCCCGGCGAGCGGCGGGAAAGTTACACAGATCGGCCAAGCGCGGGCCAAGAGCCGCATGCTGGCCGGCATTTTCAGCCGCAACGCCAATAGTTCGCGCCATCTTAAGGCCGCCACCGCAAAAAATTTGAAATCAGCTTAAGCCCAAGCTTCTGGCTTTTCTCGGGGTGGAATTGGCTGCCCGCGATGTTGCCGCGCGCGATCGCCGCGGTGACCGGGCCGCCGTAATCCGAGACGGCTACGGTATCCCCTGGGTCCCCGGCCTGGAATTGATAAGAATGCACGAAATAGGCGTGCCAGCCTTCGGGGCCGCCGGGGATGCCCTCAAAAAGGGGATGGGGGCGCAGATAGTTCAGTGTGTTCCAGCCCATATGGGGAACTTTCAAGGCCTTGTCCGCGGGCTCGATAAGCCTGACCTCTCCCCCAATCCAGCCGAGACCTGCATGCACACCGTGCTCCAAGCCGCGATCCGCCAGCAGTTGCATGCCGACGCAGATCCCGAAAAAAGGACGCCCGCGCTCGATAACCGATTCCTGCAAAGTTTCGACCATTCCCGGCGTGCTCTTCAGACCCCGATAGCAATCGCCAAAAGCACCCACCCCCGGCAGCACGATACGGTCCGCACGCTGCACAATCGCGGGATCGGAGGTCACAGAAATTTCTGCTGGAATCCCGCTCTCCCGCGCCGCGCGCTCGAAAGCCTTCGCCGCGGAGTGAAGGTTTCCAGATTGATAATCGATGATTGCAACGAGCATAGCGGTTACACAATCTCGCTTGGCAGTGTACCGACCGCGCCCGGCCCTGGCCAGTCTCCCCATGAACTCTGAGAGATGTCAGGCGCGGATTTCGGTGCGGGCTTTGCGCTTTGGCTCGCCACAGAAGGGAGCCACGCATCGAAGAACCGCCGCTCGCACTCTTCGAAACTGTTTCCGGCCACCGAAGTGAGGTAGCTATAGCCTTTCCGTTCCAAGCGCCATCGCAGCAAACCGTTGCCCTCGAAGCCGATTATCAGCGCCAGCAGCAGGTCCACGATACCCGCTGCTTGGTCTTTGAGCCCGAGCCCAACCAACCCGGCCGCGAGGCCCGCGGCCAAAAGCAAAGCGGCAGCAAACTCGAACCACAGCGCGTTGAAGAGCAGCCAGAGAGGACCGAAGAGAAAGCCCCACCAGGTGAAGCCTTCCTTGATGAACACCACGCCATCGGCCCGCTCTTCGAGCGATTTTGCCGGACGGCCCGGTTCGTAAACGGTATAAACAATCATTGGCGGCCGCAACTCGAGCTTCAGCTCCCAAGCTGCCCTTTCGTGGATGGTATCTCGCCCCTCACCTTGTCGTCGATAGTGATGGCATCCCGCAAGGCTCGCGCCAAGCCCTTGAAGCAGCTTTCAGCGATATGGTGCGAATTATCGCCGTAAAGCAGCTCGATGTGAAGCGTAATCCCAGCATTTTGGGCGAACGCCTGAAAGAACTCCCGGAAAAGCTCGGTGTCCATCGCGCCGGTCTTTTGCGTGGGAAAGGCGACGCGCCAAATCAGATAAGGGCGGCCTGAGATGTCGAGCGCCGTGCGCGTCAGCGTCTCGTCCATCGGCAGATAGGCGTGTGCATAGCGGGTTATGCCGCGCTTGTCGCCCAGCGCCTCTGCGATCGCCTGGCCGAGCGCGATGCCGCAATCCTCGACGGTGTGATGCTGGTCGATATGCAGATCGCCCTTGGCGTCCAAGGCAATGTCGATGTGCGAATGGCGTGAAAGCTGCTCTAGCATGTGATCGAAAAAGCCAACGCCTGTGGAGATTGAGAAGGCGCCGGTGCCGTCGAGGTTGACCTCCGTTACGATCCCGGTCTCTTTTGTTTTCCGTTCAATCCGTGCTGTTCTCAACGGTGTTGTCCCTATAAGCTGCCGGCACCGCATCTTGACCGTTCGGCGGCCCGTTCCATATCCCACGCCATGAAGCAGGTACGATAAATGACGCTTTCCGCGCAATCTATTCAAGGCCAATCGCTCTGGCATGGCACTACAATTCTCACCGTCCGCAAGGGCGGCCGCGTTATTGTGGCGGGCGATGGGCAGGTCTCCATGGGGCAGACCGTCATCAAGGCGAACGCAAAGAAGGTCCGCAGCCTTGGCAAGGGCAACGTGATTTCCGGCTTCGCAGGCGCGACCGCCGACGCCTTCACTCTGTTAGAGCGCCTCGAATCCAAACTGGAAATGTATCCCGAACAGCTTATGCGGGCTTGCGTGGACCTCGCCAAGGATTGGCGCACCGACCGCTATCTGCGCCGGCTGGAAGCGATGATGATCGTTGCCGACAAGACGATCACGCTCGTGCTCACCGGCACCGGCGACGTGCTGGAGCCGGAGCGGCATGTCATGGGCATCGGTTCGGGCGGAAATTATGCGCTCGCGGCAGCGCGCGCGCTGCTCGAAACGGACTTCTCCGCCGAGGAGATAGCCCGCAAATCGATGGCTATCGCGGCCGATATTTGCGTCTATACCAATAACAACATTATTGTGGAGAGCTTACCTTCGGCGGTCTGACTTGCCGTGAGGGACAGGAAAACACCATGACAAACTTCTCCCCGCGGGAAATCGTTTCCGAGCTGGACCGGTACATCGTCGGCCAGGCAGACGCCAAACGTGCCGTCGCTATCGCGCTGCGCAACCGCTGGCGCCGGCAGCAGCTCGACGAGGATATGCGCGAGGAGGTTCTGCCGAAGAACATCCTCATGATCGGACCGACCGGCGTCGGCAAGACCGAGATTTCCCGCAGGCTCGCCAAGCTCGCCAATGCGCCATTTCTGAAAGTTGAGGCAACCAAGTTTACCGAGGTTGGCTATGTCGGCCGCGACGTCGATCAAATCGTTCGCGATCTTGTCGAGACGAGCATCGGCCTTGTGCGCGCGAACAAGCGCAAGGAGGTCCGCGCAAAGGCGCATTTGCAGGCCGAGGAGCGTGTTTTGAATGCGCTGGTGGGCGCCAATGCAAGCCCCGCGACCAAGGAGGCCTTCCGCAAGCGCCTTCGCGATGGGGAGATGGACGACAAGGAAATCGAAATTCAGGTTTCCGATACGGGCGGCGGTATGCCTGGCTTCGAGATCCCGGGCATGCCCGGCGCCCATATCGGCATGATCAATCTCAACGATATGCTCGGCAAGGCTTTCGGCCAGCGGACGAAGACCCGGCGTGTGACGGTGCGCGATTCCTACGAGGTTCTCATCGAGGATGAGTCCGACAAGCTCCTCGATAACGAGCAGGTCGTGCAAGAGGCGATCAAGACGGTCGAGAATAACGGCATCGTGTTTCTCGACGAGATCGATAAGATTTGCGCGCGCTCCGAGCGCATCGGTGCCGATGTAAGCCGCGAAGGCGTGCAGCGCGATCTTCTTCCTCTCATCGAGGGTACGACCGTCGGCACCAAATATGGGCCGGTCAAGACGGACCATATCCTCTTCATCGCTTCGGGCGCGTTCCATGTGGCGAAGCCTTCGGACCTTCTGCCCGAGCTGCAGGGGCGCTTGCCCATCCGCGTCGAATTGCAGGCGCTCACCGGCGACGATTTCCGCCGCATTTTGCGCGAACCGAAGACGAGCCTCATCAAGCAATATATTGCGCTTCTGGCGACCGAGGGCGTGGAGCTCGAATTCACCGAGGATGCCATCGACGCCATCGCCGATGTGGCGGTCGAGGTCAATTCGAGCGTCGAGAATATCGGCGCGCGGCGCCTTTCGACCGTCATGGAGCGCGTGCTCGACGAGATTAGCTTCGAGGCCTCCGACAAGGCGCGCACGAAGTTCACCATCGACGCGGACTATGTGCAGGTGCATGTCGGCGATCTGGCCAAGAACGCGGACCTTTCGAAGTTTATTCTGTAGCGCCTGCCGTTGCGGGTAGGCGCGGGGCGCCTCTCCGCGCGCCTTCCGCCGCTCCGCCAAGGTACGACGGGGGGTATTTCCGGCTGACCTCCCGCCTCTCATGACAAGCCGTGGCGCGAATGGCGGCTTCCAGATCGAAAAGCGGCCTCTCTCGGATTGGCAGGTCAAATCCCGCAGGTGACCCTCACCCGTCTTTTGCGTCGCGATGGACCAAAAGGAGGTTCGAGCGGTAGTTTCGTGTTGAGACTATGTAGGCGGCTGCAGCGCCGCAACCGGACACAACACCAAAGATCCTGAGGCAGAGGAGAAGGGTGTTGTCCTCCCACCTAGTTAGAAAATTGCGAAGCTCGCCGTTGGCCCATTCTGGTCATTTCGCGACCACATTCTGTTTTCCAAAGTCGGGTGCTCGTTCATGGTGGCCGCTCCCAAGTGGCGTCGGTAGGCACCCAATATTTTATTTAGCTTCGTAATGTGGAACCCTTGCCATTCTGCTATCCGAGATTGTCGTGTCGTATCGCTCGATGAATTTGAGCATCTTGTTGTGATCGGTGTTGTAAGCCTCGCCCCATTTTCCGATCCCGTTGGCGATAGTTTTGATCAGTTCAAAAAGATTAAACGGCTTTGGCGCGGCTGGGTCAAATGAAGGCATGGACTTAGGCCCGCCAACATAAGGCATAATCGGAGATATCTTACCTGCCTCCACTTTTCTTGAGGATAGATTCGTCATATGCAATATGGAGTTGCGAAACTCCCATAGCTCATCCGCGGAAATACCGTGCGGCGTGAGGTCGACGTAAGTATCGACCCACCGAGTGAAATTGCCCGGGACGTCGCCGTATTCGACAAAGGCGATTGTATCAAGGCATGACATAAGGAGCTTGGAACACGAGACGTAGAGTTCTGCGTTGAAGAGCGTGCGGATGGCTTTGAAATAGTCGTCATGGATTAGTTCGGTGAAGCGGAAGGTGTTTCCGCTAGTGTAGTGCAAGAGATAGTCGGGCACCGCTCTCCATCCTTCCTGTGCTGTTACCACAGCACCTCGATAGGGTTCCGGACCAATTTGCTTTTCTACAGTTGGCGTACCATCAACGATAGGGGTGATGCAGAACACGGGTGCGGCCGGGGCCTTAAACAGCGTGAACGCCTCTTCGAAATATTCGAGTTGATCCCCGTGCCGAAACACCGCAAGCCATTCCTGAGGTGTGAAACTACGGGGAAAACGAAAGCGGCTAGCAATCGCCTGATCCTGATCCATGCGCGAAAGCAAATAGGCGGTTTTTTCCTGATCGTTTCCGCTAGCCTGATGATGGCGAACACCGTACTCAGTCGCGGCTCCGCCATCAAAATAAACGAAGATGTTGAAGATACGTTCTGTTGTCATAGGCTCGAAGTTCCGAGTGAAGGTTAGGCGGCAGCCCTGCACAGTCGCTCACCTCCCAGCAAGAGACGATCCAGGCAACAACCCAAATGTCCGGGAATTGGCCTGCTGCATAAATTCTATGGGTGCTGATATAAGCAACAATACAACTTGAGGGATAAATTGCAATGGTGTCGCCAGCTAGTTTCAATGGGCGTCGAGGAATTCGATACTTCGCCCAATTCAAGCCGACCAGCCCGGGCGCACCGGCTTCGCATGCCGCGGCTTGCGCTCGCGGTGCCGCTCATGGAGCTTGGTTAATGCCGGAATGGTAAATAGAGGCAGATTTTAATATCTTCCTGCCGCAAAAATCGCGATTTTTCGCGATTTCACCCCCAAAAGTGCGATTCAAAAAGTCCGTTAAATATATTTCCAGTCCGCGATTAACCATGAACATGGCGCCGGACTTCGCGCAACATATCGTAGCTTGTTTGGTTTTTTGCTGTATTATCATGAGCTTGGTATCGGCTTAAAGCTTTGGCAAGGCGCTTTCTACTATGATGAAGGCTTGAAGAAGCGGCAGCACCTGCGGAACGGGCGCGGCAGCGCAAACAGCGAAGGTTAACGGCGATTTCTCCCAACGGGGATGCTCATCTATGTTTTCGCAATGCAACATTGCAATCCGGGTACGCGCTCCTCATTTGAGCGGAATACTGGCAAAAGGGGAGCCGCTATGCCTAAGCTTACGCCCGAGGGCGAGAAAATCGTGGCGGCCCTCGCACAGCAGTACAAAATCAATACAGATGCCGTGAAAGCGATGCTGGACGCCGTAGCCAAGGGCGGCGGCACCATGGCGCAATTCAATGTGCCCGAATTGGGCGGCGGCGGCCAATGGATGATGGGCGGCATGACGATGGTTGGCGACATGTTCAACCATTCGCTGAAGGCGACCGTCAATAATCTTTGCTCCGAATTATCGAACCTGCTTGCAAATCAGCCCGGCATTTGGGCACCGGCCGGTCAATTTCAGTCGCAAAGCCAGGGAGGCGGCGGCACTGGCGGTGAAAGCGTGAGCCTTTTCGTACCGCAATCTTCATCGTCCTTCGGATGGTGGCCGCCGGAGCTGGGAAATCCATCGTCGACCGGTTCGCAGAATTCCCTGCGCTACGCCTATTTTCCTGGAATCAACCGGCTGGCTGTCGAGGCGGGCGGCGAAGTTAGAGTCTACGACACGACGGGTTATAGCATTCAGGGGTTTGGCCAGCAGCAAAGCGGCGATGCGTCGCTAACCTTCACCAGTCAACGCGGCGTGGTCCGGCTGGACAGCCTGCCCCGTGCCTATACCATGGAGCGCCCCGCGAACGAGGCGGCGCCAGTAGCGGCTGCGGCAAAGCCTGCTGCGGCACCCCCTGCCGGAGATGCCGGCGCGATTCTGGGGCTGATCCAGCAGCTAGCCGGGCTGAAGGAAAAGGGCATCCTCACCGAGGAGGAATTCGCCGCAAAGAAGGCGGAGCTTCTCAAGCGGCTTTAAAGTGCGCTTTCGGCGGACGTTTGCCTGCGACAAAAATTGCGGACAAACAGGAGATTGTTTCAATTGACAATTTTAGTTTAAATGGGCTTCAACCATAAGTTGCTAAATATGAAAATGGCCAATAGGGCCAGTTTTCCAAGAAAGCAACGAAAAATGGCGAACCCTTCTCCTTCCACACTTGCAATCGACTCGATTGCTCAATACCTCGCAAACGCTGCCGAAGCTGCTCACGGGCTCAACCGCGCGGCAGCGCAAGACCTTTGCTCTTTGCTGCAAATCGCTGCCAGCGAAGCTGAGCGCGTTCGCAAAGCTATGCGCAAGGCTGCGCCGAAAAAGGCCGCCGCAAAGGCCGATAAAAAGTCCACGAAACGCGAGCGCGTATCCAAGACCGAAGTGGCCCCTCAGCAAGCCAGAAGCCGCCGCAAAGTAGCTGCCACGGCCAATGGAGTGGCCGCTCATTAAAGCCTATGTCCCTCGATAAGCCGGTCGCAGGCGCTGATAAAGTATCGCGTCTTTGGCCCGGGCACCGGCTTCTTATTTTCCGCCGCGGTCTCAAAAGCAGTCTATGCCGCACGCTAACCGCGCAGTCCGAGAGCGCCGATTGCGAGCGCTGCCCAGCCTGCGATGAAAAACATTCCGCCTACCGGAACGAATTTGGTGGTTGAAGTGAAGCCGCCAGCGACATGCGCGTAAATACCGCCGGAGAACAAGACGATCCCGATTGCGAAAGCGGCGGCGGCGGCTTGCATCGCCCAGGAGGAAAAGCTCGCGCGGTGCCCTTCCGATTGCAGCATTAACAAGGCAACCCCTAACAGCGCAAGCGCATGCAGCGCGTGGTTCTGCTGGGCGGCCGTATAGCTTCGCAAAGACCCGTCGAGCGAGGCTGTATCGGGCAGCGCATGCGCGCCGATTGCGCCTGCCACCACCGCTAGACCGCCCAAGACCGCAGCAAGGAAAATCCAAAAGTGCGCAGACATCGGCATCGCCTTTCGTTTGCCTCAACGAGCTACCCTTGGCCATTGCTGGAAAAGAGGGGCGCAATGGGTACTAGCATGATCCGCAAAAGCATGCCCTCGGGCTTGACCTGGGGGTGGATACCGGTTTTGCGATAAGATCATGCGGAAACAAAAACCTGAGACGCGCGCCTTCGATTCCATCGAAGGCGATAGCGCTCTAATCAACAGCAAAGATCGCGTCCGGCCGGAGCTTTGTCAAATCGCTCCACAGGCGCAGCAATTGGTGCCGGCGCAGCGCCGTCTTTCCAGAGTTTGAAAACGATCGAATCCAGCAAGGCCTCGAAAGACGCGTCCACGATGTTCGGCGAAACGCCTACCGTGAACCAGCGCTGCCCGGTCTTGCGGTCGTGGCTTTCGATGAGGACGCGCGTCACAGCGTCCGTGCCCCCTGTGAGGATACGCACCTTGAAGTCCACAAGCTCCAGATCCTGAATGCTCGGCTGATAGATGCCGAGGTCTCTGCGCAGCGCCTGATCGAGCGCGTGAACCGGGCCGTTGCCCTCACCCGCATTCAGTAAAAGCTCGCCGCCGATCCTCACCTTGACGACGGCTTCGGAGACGGTGACAAGCTCTCCTCGCGCATTGTGGCGCCGCTCGACCATGACGCGGAAGCTTTCCACATCGAAAAAGTCCGGCACCTGCCCGAAAGCGCGGCGCGCGAGCAGCTCGAACGAAGCGCCGGAGGCTTCGTAAGCGTAGCCTTGCGCTTCGCGCATCTTCACTTGCTCCAAGAGCGAGGTGAGGCGCGGATCGTCCTTGTCCACCTCCATGCCGATGCGGGCCAGCTCGGCCAAGATATTGGAACGTCCAGCCTGGTTCGAGACGAGAAGCTTGCGCTTATTGCCCACGCTCTCGGGCGGCACGTGCTCGTAGGTGCGCGGCTCTTTGCTGACTGCGGAGGCGTGAATGCCGCCTTTATGCGCGAAAGCCGATTCTCCGACATAGGGCGCATGCCGGTTCGGCTGCCGGTTCAAAAGCTCGTCGAACTGACGCGAGACTCCCGTCAGCGAGCGAAGGCTTGCGGCGCTGACGCCGGTTTCGAAGCGGCTCGCGTAGTCCTCTTTCAAGATCAGCGTCGGGATGATGGATGTGAGGTTCGCGTTGCCGCAGCGCTCGCCAAGACCGTTAAGCGTGCCATGGATTTGGCGCGCGCCGGCGCGGACAGCGGCGAGCGTGTTCGCGACCGCATTCTCGGTATCGTTATGCGCATGGATGCCCACGCGCTCGCGCGGGATGTGGCGGACCACCCCTGCGACGATATCTTCGATCTCGTGCGGCAGGGTGCCTCCGTTCGTGTCGCAAAGGACGATCCATCGCGCGCCAGCGTCATACGCTGCCAAAGCGCAGGCAAGCGCGTAGGCGGGATTGGCCTTGTAGCCGTCGAAGAAATGCTCGCAATCGATGAGCGGCTCGCGCCCGGACGCGCGGATCGCCTCGACCGAGGCGCCGATGGCTTCGAGATTTTCTTCGCCCGAGACGCCGAGCGCGACTTCCACATGATAATCCCAGGATTTCGCCACGAGGCATACCGCGGCGGCATTGGCCTGAATGACCGTCTGGAAGCCCGGATCGTTCGAGGCGGAGCGTCCGGCGCGCTTTGCCATGCCGAAGGCGGTGAGCTTCGCCTTGAGCCTCGGCGGCGTCTCGAAGAAGGCCGTATCGACCGGGTTCGCGCCGGGATAGCCGGCCTCGATATAGTCTAGCCCAAGCGCGTCGAGGCGTTCGGCGATGACACGCTTTTCCTCCAAAGAGAAGTCGACGCCGAGCGTCTGCGCCCCGTCGCGGAGCGTGGTGTCGTAGAGATAAAGGCGCTCTTTCATGGTGTAGCCTCTGGCAAACCCTCTCCCTGTGCGGGACGGGCTGACCGCGTATCGGTTGGGGTAACCCTCTCCCCTTGCGGGAGAGGGTGGCCGCAAAGCGGCCGGGTGAGGGGGGCTTTTTCGCTCATCGCGCGACTTCCCAGGTGGTTTCGATCTCGCCGGTGGCGGGGTTTTTCGCGTCCTTCAAGGCAATGCCCATAGCCGTAAGCTCGTCACGGATGCGGTCGGCCTCTGCCCAGTTTTTCGCCTTCCGCGCTGCGAGCCTCTCGTCTATTAAGCTTTTCACACGGGTGTGAAGCTCGGCGTTATGTGGTAGCGCACGGTTTACGTCAAAACTAGATATATCCTCAAAGCCCAGAAGCCAAAGAGAACTAGACAACTGATCCAACAAAGTAATATGCTCCGAATCGCCGACAAATTTTTGCGACATCTTCTCAGCGACGCAGTGAAGGAGTCTTCGCAACTCTGTGATTGCTGCCGGCGTATTAAGGTCGTCTTCTAACGCCTCTAGAAACGGAGACGAGAATGTTAGCGACGTACGCTCGTGTTTGCCCACTGCTCTTGCGAGCGCATCAGCGAAAAATCTTGCCTCCTGTAAACGCTCTTCCGTCCAATTTAGCGGCTGGCGGTAGTGCGTCATAAGCATCGCCAGACGCGTCGGCTCACCTCGACCTCCGAAGCGCTCGATTAGATCGCGGATGGTGATGAAGTTGCCGAGGCTCTTCGACATCTTGGCGCCTTCCACCTGAAGATGCCCGTTGTGCATCCAGATGTTGGCCATGATCTTGGTGCCATGGGCGCAGGTCGATTGCGCTACCTCATTCTCGTGGTGCGGGAAGAGGAGATCGATGCCGCCGCCATGGATGTCGAACTCCTTGCCGAGAAGCGCTGCTGACATCGCAGAGCACTCCAGATGCCAGCCGGGGCGGCCGTATCCCCAGGGGCTGTCCCAACCCGGCTCGCTTCCGACGCTCGGCTTCCATAGAACGAAATCCATAGGATCGCGCTTATAGGGCGCAACCTCGACGCGCGCGCCTGCACGCATCTCGTCCACCGAGCGCCGAGAAAGTGAGCCGTACTCCGGGTCGGTCGCGACCGAGAACAGCACATGCCCTTCGGCTTCGTAAGCGTGGGCGCGCTCGACGAGGCGCTCAACCATCCTGATCATATCCACCGGAGAATCGGGCTTCGAGACGTATTCAGTGGCACGAGGCTCCTCGGTTGGAGGAAGGCAGCCGAGCGCTGCGACATCGGCATGGAATTGTGTCAACGTCTTTTCAGTCAATTCCCGGATCAGGATGCCTTCTTGGGCGGCTCGGGCATTTATCTTGTCGTCAACGTCCGTAACATTGCGGACGTAAATGACCTTCGTTTTGCCCTTACCGCCATCCCATTTGCCTTTTGCCGCGAGGTGCTTCAAAAGCCGGAACAGCACGTCGAACACGATGACGGGCCGCGCATTGCCGATATGCGCGAAATCGTAGACCGTCGGGCCGCAGACATACATGCGCACGGCCTTGGGATCGATGGGCTCGAATATTTCCTTTTGCCTGGTCCGCGTATTGTAAAGCTTGAGTGTCATAAGCCCTGCCTTGGCTGGCGGGCTCCTTATTCACAATGAGAATCGCATGCCGCGCCAGCTTCTATGTTAGCTCGCGATAATAATGCACTTGCCGTTATGCGATACGCTTTGTCTCATGGCGCGAACATTGCCGCAAATTGCTTCGCGGTCAAGCCGGATCGCGAAACTTTACCGGAATTTGCGGCCAGGCGTAGAGGTCATTTGTCCCCATGCCCGAGCCTGCGGGTGTCGATAGCTAATTAAGTTGGCCGGTTTAGGTAGCGCATCAAATGTCCGCTGCTTCTGCTTTTGTTCTGCTGTGGGCGGGTGGGCAAGTTTCAGACTTGTCCATGCCGTCCACAGGTTCGC
>JBKQQS010000106.1:0-66060 GCA_052144215.1 Rhodomicrobium sp. | reverse complement strand
CTCCATGGTCATCCCTCGCTATGCTTGGAGCTGCCAGCGCAGACTCCGTTTGACACCATCAGTCTGAGGGATGACCGCCAAGATGCCTATGGCCTTGGTCGCGGCCCGTTACACCATCTACGAAAATCGACGGCGAGCTACCAAGCAATATCGCGCGACCGTATCGCCGTTTGCGATTCTCTTTCTGACGCTGAGCGGACCTGGGCGCCGATGGCTTGGGCTGGGTTCGGCCCGGAACTGAAGTAGGGAACGCTGCCGGTGCCCGGCGAGAGGGCCGATGCGCCGGGCCCCTCCGGAGTGGTTATCCTCGTCACGCCAAGTAGGCGGCGGCAATGCCCGAAAGCACTATGCCGTCAAAGGTTCCGGCTCCGCCGATGCTTGCAATGCCGGTGGTCGCGATCTTGTCGATGTCCTTAAGATGCAGGAGATCGGCGCCAATGAGCGGACCAAGGACTCCCGCGATATAGGCGACCGGCGGTGCCTCAGCGGGTGCGAGAAGCAGTGCTGCCGCAACCGCAACCAGCGGCGGTACGATGCCCGGCATTGCGATACCGAGTTTTGGCACTGGCCGTGCGAGCAGGTAGCAGACCGCAACGTTGACAAGGATCGCGGCGCCAACCCGCCATGGCAAGCCCGAGTCAAGCGCCGCGAGGTAGCTGAACTCGTAGAGAGCGAGGCCAACCGGTATCACGCAGCCGCCGACGTTCACGGCAATGATCGTTTCACGGCGGGTCCGGCACATCTGCGGGAAGATCTCGTCCAGCCCAAAAATTGCGAGCGGGTTCTCCGCGGCTTCCCCGGTGTGCTTTACGCGTGCAACCGGAATATTAATGAGTCCGCCGGCGATGATGGCGGCGCCGATGAGAGCGGCCGCTTCTTGGCTGAGGTGGAGCTTGGCGAGACTGGCTGCCATGATGCTCCCGAACAGGTTGAGCAGCAACAAAACAAGAACGGCGCTGATCAAGTAAGAAAGCCAGATTTGGGTTCGCATCTTCAGTCCTCTGTTTGTGCCACCAAGGCACTATGACTTTCAAATCCAGATCGTGCAATTGCGTCACAACTCAGAAATACGCCTATGGACCACGCGATGCAGCAGCGCTAGAAAGTGGCCCGCTCCCGGGACTTGTTTATGAATGCGCAGGCCTTCAGGGCGCTTTGCGACGTACAACCAAATGCAGCCGGGCACCTAGACTCACCGATCCGCGAAACGGGGCTTAACTCGCTTTTGGTGAACCTCGGATTTCTGCCAGACGAATGGGCTGGCGGTTTGGTTATAGCTCGTGATGAAGGCTTCGATATGGGCCTTGAGTTCGGCGAAGGTGCGGAAGGAAGCGCCGCGCCGCTTGAGCCCTTTCCGGTCCAAGCTACGTCTATACCAAGGACGAGCGGCATCGCATTCTCAATTCGCTTCGCAGCTGAGCTCCGCTGGCCGGGGAGATCGCCCAAACTATTTTAATTGCGTGCCCTCAATGAAGGGTCTTCGGCCCGAGGCGGGCTTCGGCCGGTAGGCCGTTTTCGGGGTGTTGCGGTCTTAACGTTCCGCTGCACTTGCCGGCAAAACAACGCAACATTGCCGAGCAGGCAGGACTAATGTGAGCGCATATGCAGCCGGCTCGGGGCGAGGGGCGCGAAGCCGCCCGTCACGCCGTTGACGAACCCCCTGCGCTACCCTTCGCCCGCACCGCGGCTTGAGCCGCCGCCAGCCGCGCGACGGGCACGCGGTAGGGCGAGCACGACACATAATCGAGCCCTACGGTTTCGCAGAAGGCGATGGAAGCTGGATCGCCGCCATGTTCGCCGCAAATGCCGAGCTTGATGCCCGGCCGCGTCTTGCGGCCGCGAACGGCCGCGATCTGCACGAGTTCGCCCACGCCTTCGGTATCGAGCGAGACGAAGGGGTCCGTCTCGAAAATCCCCTGCGAAAGATAATCGCCGAGGAACGAGCCGGAATCGTCGCGGCTGAGGCCGTAAGTCGTTTGCGTCAGATCGTTCGTGCCGAATGAGAAGAATTCGGCGGACTTGGCGATATCGCCGGCTCTGAGCGCGGCGCGCGGCAGCTCGATCATCGTTCCCACCTGATATGCGATCGACGTGCCGGACGCGGCTTCCACTTCCTTGGCCGTCCTGTCGATCACGGCTTTCAGGATGTCGAACTCGGCCTTGGTTGCGATCAGGGGGATCATGACCTCCGGTACGATGGCGGTGCCAGTGCGGCGGCTCACTTCGACGGTTGCTTCGAAGATCGCGCGCGCCTGCATCTCCGCGATCTCAGGGTAAGTGATGGCGAGGCGGCAGCCGCGGTGGCCAAGCATGGGGTTCTGCTCTTTGAGGTCCGCCAGGCGCGCGCGCAATGCGGACGCCTCCATATTCAACATCTTTGCCAGCTCGTTGATTTCTTCGTCATAGTGGGGGAGAAATTCGTGAAGCGGCGGGTCGAGAAGGCGGATCGTCACCGGCAGGCCGGCCATGATCTCGAACAGCGCGACGAAATCCTGCCGCTGCATCGGCAGGATTTTCGCAAGCGCCGCGCGCCTGCCTTCCTGATCCGGCGCCACGATCATCTCGCGCACAGCCAAGATGCGGTCCGCATCGAAGAACATATGCTCGGTGCGGCAAAGACCGATGCCTTCGGCGCCGAACTTGCGCGCTTGGGTAGCGTCCGCCGGGGTGTCGGCATTGGCGCGCACCTTCATGCGCCGGACCCTGTCCGCCCATTCCATGAGCGTTCCGAAGTCGCCTGTCAGCTCGGGCTGACGCATCGCCACCGCGCCCTGAATAACCTGCCCGGTCGAGCCGTCGATGGTGATCAGGTCTCCCTCTTTCAGCGTCACCCCGGACACCGACAGCGTGCCCGCCTCAAGGTTGATGCGAAGCGCGCTCGCGCCGGACACGCAAGGCCTGCCCATGCCGCGCGCAACGACTGCGGCGTGGCTCGTCATGCCGCCGCGCGCGGTCAGAATGCCGGCCGCCGCATGCATGCCGTGGATGTCCTCGGGGCTCGTCTCCGAGCGCACGAGGATCACGCTTTTGCCTTGCGTTTTGAGCTTCTCGGCGACGTCGGGCGAGAACACAATCTCGCCACATGCCGCCCCCGGCGAAGCGGGGAGCCCCGTTGCAATGACGTTGCGCTCGGCCGACGGGTCGATGGTTGGATGCAAGAGCTGATCGAGCTGCGCCGCCTCGATGCGCGTTATAGCTTCCTCTTTGGAGATCAGCCCATGCTCGGCCATATCGACCGCGACTCTCAGCGCTGCGGTCGTCGTGCGCTTGCCGTTGCGGCACTGGAGCATCCAAAGCTTGCCTTCCTGGATCGTGAACTCCACGTCCTGCATGTCGCGGTAGTGCTGCTCCAGCGTCTCGCAGATGCGTTTGAACTCGGCGAAGGCTTCCGGCATGATCGCTTCGAGCGAAGGCTTGTCGCTGTTTCCTTCGCGGCGCGCCTCCTCGGTGATGGGCTGCGGCGTGCGGATGCCCGCGACCACGTCCTCGCCTTGTGCGTTCACCAGGAATTCGCCGTAGAGCCGCGCCTCGCCCGTGGACGGATTGCGCGTGAAAGCCACGCCCGTCGCGCTTGTATCGCCACGGTTGCCGAAAACCATCGCCTGAACGTTGACGGCGGTGCCCCAGCTTTCGGGAAGGTTGTTGAGCTGCCGGTATTTGATGGCCCGCGGATTATTCCAGCTATCGAACACCGCGCCGATCGCGCCCCATAATTGCTCGTTGATGTCCTGCGGGAAGGGGCGCCCGAGTTTGCGCTGCACCACTTGCTTGTAGCCGGCGATCACTGTCTGCCAATCTTCGGCAGAAAGCTCGGTATCGAGATCGTAGCCGTTCTGGTGCTTGAAGCCCTCCAGAATTTCCTCGAAATCGTGGTGCTTCACGCCGAGCACGACATTCGAATACATCTGAATGAAGCGGCGGTAGCTGTCGTAAGCGAAGCGGCGGTCTCCGGAGCGCGCCGCAAGTCCTTCGACCGTCTCGTCATTGAGGCCGAGATTGAGGATTGTATCCATCATGCCCGGCATGGAAGCCCGGCTGCCCGACCGGATAGAAACGAGGAGCGGGTTCTTCGCGTCCCCGAACCCTGCACCGACCGCCTTGCCGATTTCTGCGACGGCGTCCTGCACATCGGCGTGCAGCCCTTCGGGAAGTTTCCTGCCATTGGCGTAATAGGCGAGGCAAACTTCTGTCGTGATTGTGAAACCGGGCGGCACCGGCAAGCCGAGATTAGCCATCTCGGCGAGGTTGGCGCCCTTGCCGCCGAGCAGGTTCTTCATTTCCGCCGAGCCATCCGCGGAGCCGCCGCCGAAACGGTAGACATATTTTGGTGCGTTCGCCAGCTCGCTGATTTTTGCGGCGGCTGCCTGAGCCTCTTGTTTTGCCGCGGTGGATTTTGCTTCGGCCTCCATGGTCGCTCCGTCGGGCCGCTTTGCCCCAGACATTATGGACGCCAGGTTTTCCACCAGGCGCATGTTCGTTTTCAAAAGGTTGATGGTCATATCGAAAATGATACGGGCCGGTGTTTGGCTGGACATGGATCAGCTCGCGCCTTCAAAGACAAATTCGTTGCGGCTCCCGGCATAGGCCGCCCCCGCCTTTATGGCGGGCCGTTAATGGGAGAGGTTAGATTATGTAGCCGAGAAGTGACGGCCGCTCAAGCGCCGTAAAGCTTAGCTTGCGTGGAACGCGGCAGCTTGGCGCAGGAGACGCTGCCTGGGGCGCAAAAGCCAGCGCCCGCCGGCATGTGACCGATAAGAGACGCGCCCGTGAAAGTTGTGCAGGTAAGTTGACACCTTCTGGCACTTCGCTTATTAAGTACGCCATTGCCGTACCTCATCGGCGTAGCTTTCATCTAACCCGCAGAAGTCTGCGGTCTATGGGGATCCACCATGAGACCAATATCACAATAACGAAGGAGTAAGGCGGTGACCAGGTTTTTTGACATAGGCCACAACGTCAAGATTCGCCTCGAGCCGTACCAAGTATTACGCAGCGACCTAGATCCGGTCGAGATCGAATTGCTTGCCTATCGCATTCGATCGGCGGGTCAAGATGGAGAGACTGTTGAAGGCACAGCGCTGAAACAAATAACCTTTCCTAGCAACCGGCACGGCAGATGGCATGTCGTGTATTTTATGCTGCCGCACTCACCTGTAAACGAGATATTTATCGTGAGTATTTCTCCGGAAAAACTGGTGATCGCTGCGCAGTCGAAAGAATCCGCCCTGATAAATCACAAGACGGTGCAAATCGCACTGACCGCCATCCGGATTATTCGCACCATCGGCGCATGGACAAACTACTAGGTAAGCAAAAAAGACTGCGAGCCTAATGCTTGCAGTCCAAGCCGCTTGTAAAGACACGTACAGAAGAAACTCAACATAGGCGAACTTCGCCCTCGTTTCCTGGAGATCACAATGCAGATAAAACAGAACACATCCGCGGAAAGTTATCGTCTCACGAGACTGCTGCGTCCTATTATGAGCGTTATAGTGGCCGTGACGCGGCTGGAGGTATGGACTTATCTAATCGGTGCGCAGGAACGATATCGGCTATCGAACACATCGCTCCGGCAGCTTAGGACGGAAAGCGGCCGGGCGGCAGGACATGAAACCTCATTTTTTTTCGCAGCCTGGTCCTAACAACCGGCGAAAGACCTGGAGGTTTCAGATGACACACACACACAATTCTAAGACATCCGCCGAAGTGGACACGCTTTCCCAGATTTATGAGACATTGGATGCGGTGGAAAAGTATTTGAAAGATCGTGCGCCCGATGGCGGTTCCGGAATTCCGGAGAATGCCGGAGACGCTCCAGATTTTGCAAGCCGCGTGCGGGGGCTGCGGGGGAAATTAGCGCTCTCGCAGGCCCAGTTCGCCCGGCGCTATGGTCTCGATCTGGCCACCCTTCGCGGCTGGGAGCAGGGGCGGCGGCAGCCGGACACGGCTAACAAGACGCTTATAGGCGTCATTGAGGCCAACCCCGCCGTGATGGCAACGCTGATCGCAAAGTCGTCCCAGGTGTAGAGCGAGGCTTTCGCGAGACTGACGGTTTCGTCCCAAACATAGCCCTTGAAACCGCACCTGCGCGCGCTGTTTCAAGGGGCGAAAGGTGGTTCCCGGCTGCTGCGCGCCGCTTTGGAGGCGGCGGGCCGGCTGGAGCGACCAAGCGCCGGCTAATGCCGCATCAGCAAGGGCAAATCGGCATGATCGAGCATGTAGCGGGTCACGCCGCCGAGCAGGGCCTCGCGCCATTCGCCATGGGCGTAGGCGCCCATCACCAGGAGATCGGCGCCAAGCTCATGGGCGAGTTTCAAAAGCTGCGCGCCCACCGGCCCGTCATGACCCCGCACCGCATGGGCCTGTGCTGCGATGCCATGCTCCGCAAGAATGGCCGGCACCACGGCTTCGTCTACGCGCGCGCGCAAAACGTGCACGGTTTCGGCTTTAGCGAGGATCGGCATCGCGGCAAGCACAGCTTTCGGCGCGCGCTCATCGTCCTTCCACGCTACCGCGACCACGCGCCCGAACGCACCGGTGCTCCGCGGCGGGGCGATGAGAACGGCCCGCGACGTGTCGAATATCGCGGCATGCAGCGCGTCGCGCGCTTTGCCCGCTTGGCGCGCGCTGCCCGCCACCACCGCCGCGTCCGAGCGGCGGCCGTACTCGCCCACGAGATGGGCGATGTCGCCTTCGGTCTCGATGAAACGGGCCGCGACTGACTTCGGTTTCGCCTCCGCTTCCCAGCGCCCCGTCATCGCCCGCACCTCATCCGCCCAAGCCGCTTCGGAGGCCCGCAGCCTTGCTTCCTCCGCATGCGTCAGCGCTTGATCGGCGAACATCAGTTCGGCAACGGGCGGTGTGCGCACCGCCAAGGCCTGAACGATGCCGCCGCCTCCCACGCTTAAAAGCTGTGCCGCGCTTGAAAGTAAGGCGCCCACGCTCTCCGGCCGGTCGAGAACGGCGAGAACGACTCCGCCCATGGCACGTCCTCCGCTAACTTGCGGCTGCTGAGCGGCCCTATTGATGGCTTCGGCGCTGGCAAAACCGGCCGTCACAGCCAAGAGGCAAAGTATAACCGATAGAGCGATATTGGCAAAGGCGGCGCCAAGCTTGCCATCGCGGGCAAGGTCCAAGGTCTGCAGGCTGAAGGACGAAAAGGTGGTGAAGCCGCCGCAGATGCCGACCATCACAAAGGCGCGCGCGTCGGGATGCGCCGTGAACCGCCCGTCGCTCGTGGTAAGCGCGCCGAAAAAGCCGATAATGAACGATCCAGAGATGTTGATGAGAATGGTGCCCCACGGGAAATGCGGCCCCATGACGCGGACCACGGCGTTGGCTGTCCACGCGCGCGCAACGCTGCCGATAGCGCCGCCAAGCGCGATGTAGAGATAAGTCAGCATGATGGTATTCCGCCGGTGAGCCGATCCTCGGGGCTCTTATAGGGGTTTGCGGTGTTCGCCGATAGCGCAATTCAGCGCAGAAAAACCGCAAAGGGCAACGGCATGGCAGGGCGGTTGCCTGGAGATCACGATCAAGTGCCGGCTCATTCACAAGAGATAAGGAAGGGGCGCGGAGACGTTCCGGCCCTTGGATTTGTAGTCTTTGACCGCTGGGCCGCGGGCCCGCACGGGACCCTGCATCGCCTCGTGACGCTCGTCCGGCATGGGCCTGATACGAGATCCGGTTGAATGCTTCGCCCGCCCCCTGTTGTCATCCCGGAACGGCGCCCTTTCGCGCCGTATCCGGGATCTTGGTATGCTGCAAGATCCCGGATAGCCGCAAGCGGCTTCCGGGATGACAGCCGCGAACTATTCAACCGGATCCGGTATGACTCGTTTTTAAATTACGTTGTGTCCCGTTCGCAACGGCCGCGCCTATGTAAGCATGCTAGTGTCCCGCCTTGGGCGCTGTACCGTGTCGGGGGGCTAAGTTGAGAAAATTTGTATTCGTGGTTCCGGTGGTGTGCGCAGGCATGACGGCTGGGTGCATGTCGACGCCGCCGCTCTCCGAGGCGACTGGCGCGGAACACAGCGAGATCATGATCAAAGATGTTGTGCAGCGCGTGAAGTGTGAACTATCCGATGCGTTCGACGAAAAAGCTGAGCAACCGGAATTTCTCTGGTTGCAAAGCTGGGTCGCGCATATGGATTTAACTCTTACAATCAATGACAACGCAGGAATCTCGCCGGGCGGGTCTCATACAGACTTCCTTGGAAGGTCGATTCGTAACGAAGGTAAGAATGTTCTTACTTCCGTTGTCAACAGTTTTACCGTAAGCGTAGGTGCAAACTTAAGCGGCCAGGCGATCAGAACCGAGACGGTCAGTTTTACCGTGGCGCTGGATGAGTTGAAGATGTGGCGAAACTATATAAACAAGATCGAGGCCAATCTTCCGCCAGAAAAAAGAACGTGCAATTTCCCGTCTTCAATGGGCGTAACGGGTAATCTTGGCCTGAAGGAGTGGGTCGATTCTGCGTTCTATCCGGCGGAAATCCATGAGCTGAAAGCGGGTATCCATGCGGCTTCATCCGGCGGAAAACCCGCCGCAACAACCGGTTCTCAAGCGACCCCCGCGGCGAAGTCTGCTGAAACGCCTACCGTGGCTGCGGCGCTGAGACAGATCAAAGACTGGCAAGACGCCGTAAACGCTCTGCAAACGGCAACAACAGATTCGAGCAAAACTATTAGCACGGCCAAGGGACAAATAGACGCTGCGCAGAAGGCTATAAAAACGAAAATCGACGATGCAAAGCAATACAAATATGTTTTGGAATCCTACCTGCAATCGAGGTATAAAAAGGTTAAAGATCTCATAGATGCTCTTGTGAAAAATGCCAATGCTTGCTCGACATTTCAAAATAACCTAGATACAGCAAAAGCTGCGGCACAAAACCTGACATTAATCCTTAGCAATCCCAATTTGGACCCGGCCAGCCGATTGTCAGGCGCAAATAATACGGCGTATCAAGCTCTTGAAAAGCTGATGCTGGAGAAGCTGATGCCAGGCGTCGTGCCCGCTGTGGCGGCTAAGCCGGAACAGACGGTTAACGGGGTGGCCGTGCCTGCCGTGAAAGCAGCTCCCCCCAACGTCGCCACCAGCGATTTCGTTGCGGGATCGGTTAAGTGCGCAACCCAGATCCAGCCGCAAGCTAACGATGCCGCAGCGTTACCTGCGGTATTGCCCGATCAGGTCAATCCGCCCATCGACTCATTGTCGCATTCGTTGACCTTTACGATAAATTACGGGGCCAACGTCACGCCGAATTGGTCATTGCTTCAATGGAAGGGCCCTGGAGGAAACGGGAACTTTCTCTCCGCATCGGGCGTAAGGACCCATGGCCTGATCATCGCGCTTGCACCTCGTACCGGGGCCCCGGCAATCGGTCCCGACGCGCTGCGATTGATAACGAACCAAACAATCAGAAGTCTCAACGGTCAATAAGGAAGGCTTCCGGCTGAGAGCGTGTGAAAAAATTGGAGCGTTTGCAGCAAGCTCAGTTGTCATGGCCCGGCTTGATCGGGCCATGAGTAGTGGTTGCCGCCAATTTTTCACGCGCTCCTGAGCGGGTGCTCCATCGAAGCAAGGGCCGCAAATTCTCGCCTTGTTTGAATGATAGCTTTGAGTTCCGATATCGAAAAGAGGGTGTGGATTATTTAGATCTTCGCAGGAGCGATCCGCTCTTACCGCGATGCCGGATAAACCGCTATCGCGCGTCTAAGAGGCCTATCTCTTCGAAGGTACGATGCATTGGCCTGCGCTATTCTAGGGATTAGGCGAGGACATGAAACGGAGGAGTGTGCTGCGGGTCTTAGGGCAATGGAGCATAGCTGCTCTGCTTGCAAGCTTAGGAAGCTCCGTGACCGTAAGCGAGGGATTCGCCGAGGGCGACTGGGAAGACGAATTTCTCGCCGTTGCTCTTCCTATAATTACGAATGCGCGCGCGGTTCGCGTGTTTAAACTTACAGAAAAAGTTTATGGATCGGGCCCAGACTTAACCTTGGAAAGGTTCAATCCGTTACCTCCGTCAGTGGAATTATCTACAAGCCAGAAAGATTTTCTGATTTCTAAGTTATCCGATCCCGCGTCTTATAATTTTAAAGGCAGAAAGGCGATGAGGTTTTATGCGGACTATGGGTTGATATTTGAAGGGTCCGGGATTCGCAATGTTCTGCTTATTTCGACGAGCTTTGAGGGCGCGCGGCTCGTTTTGGAGAAACCCTTAAGCTCACAGTTTGCCATCGTAAACCTCGAGCTGATCTTTCCTGAGCTTATGTCAGTATTAGAGCCGGCATTAAACAAAGGTGGTTAAAATGCGCTTGGTGGCCATACTTCTTTCCGTCTTCACGATCCTGGCGGGCTGCGGGTCGGGAATTGCGCAAACACTACACGTTATAAATATAGCCGATACCAGGGTTGACACAGACAATCACGAAGGCTTCTCCGCGAATTTTGACAGAGTTAAAGAGCTGGGGGAAGAAATAGCCAGATTAACTAATATGAAGATTGACTCGATAGTAATAAAAGATAACGACTACAAGTGCGACACTATAAAAAGTAAAGTTAGAGACCTTCAAGTTGCATCCGATGACGTCATTCTCTTCTACCACTCTGGACATGGTCAGTCTCCAAAAACGAGTGCCAGCGACACCTCGGCATCGAATTATCCATCATTTCAATGCGACGATCCGGAACACCCGAGCCCGGTGAGCGATCTTCCCAACCTTGAAGATATATCCACGCAGCTTAGGGGGAAGAACGCGCGCCTAACGCTTACCGTTGCCGACAGCTGCAACAAACTCGCAGAAGTACAGCCCGAAGTTGGCGCAGAAGAGCGCAATTTGCGGGTTCCTAAGAATAGGATCGGCACGTTGTTCCTCCAATTTCAGGGCTACGCATTGGTTACAAGTTCTTCGCCAGACGAGTTTTCTTACTATTACCCGACCTCCCCAGCCCTTGGCTTTTTTACTCAACAATTTATTACAAACCTCGAAAGTCCCATGACCGGTACAGAGGATGCCAAAGTTTGGGAGGTAGTGCTAACCAACACAAAGAAAGAAATTGTGGTAGCGAACCCCCCGGCACATCAGCATCCCATGGCCGATGCAAAGTTGAATTATGTGCCGCGCGCGCCGGCCGCCGGAAGGCGAACCAGAACTAAGCAAAACAGCGGCAGCCACTGAGACGGCTTGGGGATCGATCCGGCTTGGCTTGCCGGTTCCGGCGAGCGAAGCCGGATGCCCCAATGAACGGTGCCGCGATCGTAACCCGCGAAGAGTGCGTTTTTTCTGTTGGGAGCAATAGGCCCGATCGCGCAACTGGCCGTGTTCGTATCCATTTCGATGCGGCCATCGTCCTTTCCGGCAAGCAATGTCCCGTTAGGGTGCCGTCCGGCCGCTCACATCGCCGCATTGCAAAATATTCCGTAGTGCTGCAAATTTAATTGCCTTTTTCAAATCCCATTTCGCGGCTATCGATACGTCTTTAACGAAATGCGACTTTCCAGGCCGACATGACAAAGGTCTTTATCTCCTACCGCCGGGACGACAGCAAATATCAGGCACGCAGGATCTACGATGCGTTGATAGAGGTGCTGTCGAGCGAACACGTGTTCATGGACATCGACAGCATCAAGCCGGGCGACGACTTCGTCGAGATCCTGGAGGGCTGGGTTGCCAAATGCGACATTCTGCTTGCGCTGATCGGCGCGGGCTGGCTCGAGGCGGCCGACCGGCGGACCGGCAAGCGCCGGCTCGACGATGAGAACGATTTCGTGCGGATCGAAGTGCGCGAGGCGCTCAAGCGAGGCATTCCGGTTGTGCCTGTGATCCTTGACGGCGCGAGAATGCCGGACAAAGACGAGTTGCCGGACGATCTAAAAAAGCTCGTCCGCCGCAATGCGGAATTCGTCGAATTCCGCACCTTCGATACCGATGCCGGCCGATTGATCGACCGGCTCAATCTAGCCGCCGCGGCCAAGCCGGCCTTTAAAAAGCCGAAAGCCGCGCCGGTGCTCAGCGAAATAACCGTTTTCAAAGACTTCCCTGAAGCGCCCGAGATGGTGATCGTTCCAAAAGGCCATTTCATAATGGGTTCGCCGCCCAGCGAGCCCGGGCGTTCCAAAGATGAAGGCCCACGGCACGAAATCATAATCCCGCGGCCTTTCGCGATCGGCCGTTACCCCGTGACGAGGGGAGAATTCTCCGCCTTCGTGACGGCTACGGGACATCAGCCAAAGAGCGGAGCCTATGTATGGGGCGGAACGGGATGGGCGCTCGATTCCAAGAACTCCTGGCAAAATCCGGGCTTCGACCAAGACGGCGATCATCCGGTGGTGTGCGTGAATTTGCGGGACGCTCACGCCTATATCGCTTGGCTAAACAGCAAGATCCCGGACCAAGCCTATCGCCTGCCCTCCGAAGCGGAGTGGGAATATGCGTGCCGCGCCGGAACCGCAACGCCCTTCTGGTGGGGCTCGTCCATCACGACGGAGCAAGCGAATTACAACGGCAGTTACATCTATGAGGGCGGAGGCGCCAAGGGCGAACAGCGGCGAAGGACCGTGCCGGTGCATAGTTTCGAACCGAACCCCTGGGGCCTTTACCAGATGCCCGGCAATGTCCTGGAACGCTGCGAAGACCGCTGGAACGAGAACGCCTATAAGGAGAAGCCGCTTGCCCTGAACGAAGTGGGAGGCGCGTTCACCGCCGGAGACAGCGAGGACAACACGGTTCGCGGCGGGTCGTGGGAAAGCGATCCGGCCCGCCTCCGCTCAGCCTTTCGTAATAGAGGCTCGATGAAAAACCGTTACAGCGACCGGGGCTTTCGCGTCGTTAAAACGCTAAGACCTTGACCCTCATGCTAAATATCATAAGGACTGCCCAGGACGTCATCGGGCGCAACGCAGAGCAGCATATGGAAGGCCCTGGATTGCTATGGGGCTAAAGTGTGTCCGGCTCATTGGGAATCGCCAGGAAGTCCGGGAAGTCCCCCCTTACCCTGTCCCACTCCCCGTCCGCATTCGCATGCGAATGCGGACACTCCAAGTGGCAACCAGGCCAAGGCGTGCCTGCTGGGAGAGGGCTGGGATGAGAGGGTCCGCTGTCAGGACTCAACCCGGTCGAACATGGTATTGCCGCCTGCCGATTGAACCCCCTAGCGCTTGGCCTCAAAAATCACCACGCCACATTTTCGATGAGGTCGAGCCGCTCCTTCAGGTAGTCGCGCGCGATAGATAGCCCGTCATTACCGAAGACCAGCGTCTCCTCGTTGCCCTCGGCAAAGCGCGGCCATTGCAGCTCGCTTCTGTCATTGGGATTGCCGGACTTGGCGAAATTCGTCCAGTAGATCGTCATCAGCCGGCTGACAGCGTAATTGTGGGGGTGCATCATCATGGAGAGCGGAAAGGGGACGACGCGCCGCAAATTGCCGAGCGCGTAGGCGACCTCCAGCCCATGCGGCGAGCCGCCCAGCAGGCGCAGCAGCGGAGGCTGAAAGTCGAAGCAGTAGTGGTAAACCGTCTGGCCTTTGCGGCTCCCAGCCCTGGCGATCATACGCGCTGGCTCCACGAATTTGGCGTCGCCCCAAATATGGTCGGCGAGGAAGCCCGGTGTCATCAAGAGCTGCGGCGGGTAAAGCGACGATAGCTCGTCGAGCTCCGGCCCGGCGGCGCTCATCACCTCGTCCTCCGAAACATGGAACGTCTTGCGCAGCAGCACGCCCTCATAGCTGTTTGCGCCAACGATGACCGGTATAGGCGCCGCCTCGCCGCGGGCAAACACCGGCTCGATCTGATCTGTCAGCAATTTCCCGTCGAGGAAGGGCGTATGGTCTGCAAGCTCAGGAAGGCGAAGCGTCTCCTGGATGTCTTCCCAGCTTTTGCCGCGCAGCTCTGCGATTGCGTTCTCTGGCGCCACCCCGAAGGTGCTGGCGGCCTTTTCGCCGATTTCGTGCGCGCTCAGAAACTTTCCGCTCCGCGCCGTAAGACTGGGCGCGACCCAGCGGCCGCCGCCGCTTTGGATGATGGCCTTTTGGAACAGGCCGCGTGCGGAAGGCGCGGTCATCAGGGCAAGCACGCTGACGGCGCCTGCGGATTCGCCGAAAAGGGTCACGTTCGAGGGATCGCCGCCGAAGGCTTCGATGTTGCGCTTCACCCACTCAAGCGCCGCGACCTGATCGAGAAGCCCATAATTGGCCGTGGGCACGCCCTCGGCATTGGCTTCTTCGGTGAGCTTGGGATGGCCGAAAAAGCCGAAATAGCCGAGGCGGTAATTGAGGGTCACCATCACCACGCCACGGCTTGCGAGGTTCGACCCGTCGTAAATCGGCATCCGTGCTGAGCCGGTTTCGAAGGCACCGCCGTGCAGCCAGACCATGACCGGCAGGCGGGTGCCGTTCCTGCGCGCGGGCGTCCAGACGTTCAGCGTCAGGCAATCCTCGCTCATGTCGTCGAGGACGATGTCCTTGCTTGAGGCTTGCGGGCAGCCCGGTCCGAACGCATAAACTTGGCGGACGCCCTGCCACGCCGCCGGTGGCCGGGGCGCGCGCCAGCGCAACTCGCCCACGGGCGGCGCAGCATAGGGAATGCCCTTGAAGACGCGAAGCCCATCTTCGAAAATGCCTTCGACCTCGCCGGCATCGGTTGCGGCGCGAGCCCCGCTTTGAGCGCGCGACGGTCCCAGCGCGAAAGCGGCAAGGAGGAGCATCAGAGCGGTTGCGAACGCGGCGAATGCGCGGACCTTGTGAAATTCCATGACCTAGCCTCCAAACGGACTATTGGGCTTTATCGCAAAGCTTGCGCCTTCATACGGTGCTGCGCAATTCCAACAAGCAGAAATCCATGGCTTGATTTGGGATGAAGTTCGGCGCAACTGCGAAAAGCGATGGATAAAGCGAAGGCGCCCGCTCGGGATTTTCGCAGCGGAAGCCGGAGCAAAGTCTGCGGTTGCGCGTTTTTAACTATGAGCGGGAAGCTCGTCGCTGCGGCGGTGCGGCTATGCCGGAAGAACTCGATGAACATACGCATATCGCCATTTACGGCGCAGGCACTCTTGGCTGCTTCGTTGGCGGCCTTCTGCTTCTCGCCGGCAGGCGGGTCACGTTCCTGGCGCGGCCGCGGATCGCTGCCGAGCTCGCCGTCCACGGCCTCCTCTTGACAGATTTCACCGGCCTTCATGCGAGGGCCATTCCAGAGGCGCTCGATGTGCGGAGCCACGCTGATTTCTTGCGTGAGGCCGGTCTTGTGCTCGTCACCGTGAAGAGCGGGAGCACCGAAGCGGCCGCGGACGAAATCGCCGCGCTGGCCGGGCCTTGCGTTGCCGCTGTGAGCCTTCAGAACGGCATCGGCAATCCCGGCATTTTGCGCGGCCGGCTTGGGCCGGATCGCGTGCTCGGCGGCATGGTCGCGTTCAACGTTGTCCATAAGGGACAGGGGCACTTTCATCGCGGCACGTCGGGCGCCGTCATTATCGAGGCGGGGCGCCCGGACATCCTGCGCCTCCTTTCAGTGCCCGGCCTTGAGGTTTCGTCCACAACCAAAATCGCGGGCGTGCAATGGGGGAAGCTGCTCTTCAACCTCAACAATGGCCTGAACGCGCTTTCCGGCCTTCCGCTCCGGCGGCAGCTCGAAAGCAGGGCCTGGCGCCGCCTTCTCGCCGCTCAAATCGCCGAGGCGCTTGAAATTCTGGATGCGGCGGGGATCGAACCGGTTACGGCGAACAAGATCCCCCCGCGCCTCATCCCGCGCCTTTTGCGGCTGCCGGACCCTCTCTTTGCGCTTGCCGCCCGCCGCATGTTGCAGATCGATCCCGAGGCGCGCTCGTCGGCCTGGGAAGACCTGATGCTGGGGCGCCCGACCGAAATCGGCCGCTTTCAGGGGGCGATTGTCCAGCTCGCGCAGGAGCATGGGCAAAAAGCGCCGCTTTCCGAAGCCATTCTGCGGCTCGTGAAGGAGGCCGAGGAAGCCGGCGCCGGCCCGCCTGGACTTTCGCCGCAAGACATCGCCCGCCGTTTGCCGGCGCTCGCTGCAGCGCTCCAGCAGCCGTCGCATCGGCAAGATGTCGAAGACCGCCAGCAGACCCGCTGGCGGTGACGCTCATCCCACGGTATATTTGCGTAATTGTCAGTGCGGGGGGCGTGCATGTCGAGGGGGGGGACTTTTCAGAAGTCCAACCAATTTCTTAAAGTCTGCGCACAGCCTAAATGCCAAACAGCATGGTGCGGCTCATCGCAGGCCGCTCCCGCATCCGCGCGAGCCATGGCTTGATCGCCTTATGCGGCCCAAGCAGCTCGTCGCCCTCCGGCGTCAAGGCCAGATAGTAGATCTGCGGCGCCCAATGGATATCGGCGAGCGAGAGCGTTTCGCCGGTGAGATACGGGCCTTCGCCCATCAATCTCGCGAACTCCTGGATGCAGGTTCTGCCCATGGGCATGGATCTTTCGATGACCGCCTGATCGGCGGGCTGGCCCGTGACTTGCGGCTTGATCACGCGCTCCCACACGGCAATCGAGGCAAACTTCGGAAAGAAATACCAATCGCAAATGCCCATAAGCTGGTTCATGCGCGCGCGGGCGCAAATGTCATCGGGAACGAGCGGCTCGCCCGGAAAGGCGTCGGCAATGTAGCGCAGCATGGCCTGGGTTTCGTAGAGCCTGAATTCGCCGTGCTCCATGACGGGCATGCGGCCGAAAGGGTGCATGGCGAGATGGGCTTCCGTCCTGAGGTCGCTTAGCTGCCATGGGACGAACGCGTGGGAAGCCTGCCGTTCTTCCAGCGCGAAAAGCACCGCCGCCAGATAGGGACTTCCCGGAACGCTATAAACTTTGACGATACTCACCCTCGGCCTCCCTGTTGATCTGTCAGCGGCCGGTTGGCTTGCAATCGCGGCAAAACAACGGCCGGCATTGGCTTCTGGCAGCTTGCCGGGGATTTATACAGCGCACAAAGCCGCACCCAGCCGCCAGGAGGTGCTGCCGGCTACTTCTTTCCCTTTTTTACCGCCTCATTCATCATGCCAACAAGCTCTTGCGCCTGCAGGGCGAACGCGTGCATTTGCAGCTGGATGTACCGGCTTTGGATCTGCAACGCCTCTTGAGGGTCCTTCGCATTGGCAAGCTCATTGGCCAGTGCAAAACCGGAATCGAGGTTTTGCTGGGTGAACTTCATCGCCCGCTCCTGAGCCTCATTCAGACCTTGCATGGCTGGGTTCGCCGGAACGAGCGTTTTCATCGTCTCCTGAGCCTTGCGCGCCGCTTCCATGAGTTGGCTCGAAGCCTCCCGGACATGGTCGATGTTCTTCACGGCAAGTTCGCGCATCTCCGGCGGGATTTCTTGTTTCTTCTGTTTGGCCATGGGCCTTCCTCCTCGTTGCACCGGCGTTCTCAGAATCTCAATGCTCCGTACCGGGCAGAGCGCGTGCCCGGCCGCTCTCCTTAGACTGCACGAATTGTGGTTGCGCGTCCATGCTTCCATTTATTGAAGCGGGTGCCGGCAAGCAAAGACGCCAAGTGCCCGTGATATGCGTCAATGCAAGAGCCGGGCGTGCAGATAAGGCTTGAGCCAAGAAATGGAGCCGGAAAGCAAGGATAAAGATGATGGCTGAGGCTATCGGTCGATCTGCCAAGACGCTGGAGGCGCTGTATGCGCATCCAATCCCCGCAAATTTGCACTGGACCGATGTGCTGACGCTGATCCGCCGCTTCGGCAGCATCGAGCATCAGCGGCATGGCCATTTGCATGTCGGCATTGCTGGGCATGGGCTGACGCTCAAGCATACGAACGCCAAACAGGTGGATAAAGACCAAATTATTCAGCTCCGGGACTTTCTCAAGGGCTTGGGGATCACGCCCGGCCATCCAAGCGCCGCCACACCGGACGCGGACACAGCCGCCGAGCCGGGCTTGATCGTGGTGCTCGGCGATTATGACGCCAAGCTTTGGCACAGGCCTGCCGCGCACGCGCATCCCGAAGGCGGGCATTTGCTTTATCCGCACGATCCGCACCATCTGCGCGGCCATGCGCATCATGCAAAACAGACCGGTTTTGAAGGCGAGCCTCCGCCAGAGGATTACGATTTCTATAAAGCGCTGGTGAAGGCGCTCGCATCGGCGCCGAAGATCCTCGTGATCGGCGATGCGGCGCACAAAGACAGCCCCATGCAGCTTTTCCGGCAATACCTCACAAAGCATCACAGGGGACTGTTGCAGCGCATCGAAGCCTTCGCCGACGCCGATGTTGCGGCGCTGAGCGAAGTGAAAATCGGCGCGATTGCCGGGCGCTACTGGCACTAAAGGGTGCCGGCGCTGTTGACTTCGCGAAAAGGGATGGAGGCCGCCGTGGAGAGACCCTCGTTTTCGTCGGCGCTCATTGTGGGCGCTGGATCGGGCTTAAGCGCATCGGTCGCGCGCGCTTTTGCGCGCAGAGGCATGAAGATCGCTCTGGCGGCGCGCGGCAATGCCAAGCTGAGGCCGCTACAGGACGAGCTCGGCGCCGCCGCTTTTGCCTGCGATGCCGCCAATGCCGGGCAGGTGCGAAACCTGTTCGAGGAAGCGGCGCGCGTGAATGGCGAGCCGGACGTTGTGGTCTACAATGCGGGCGCGCGGCTGCGCGGGCCGCTCATCGATCTCGACCCCGCGGCCGTGGAGCGCGCGCTCCAGGTCTCGGCGTTCGGCGGCTTTCTTGTGGCGCAGGCCGGGGCGCGGCGCATGCTGCCCAAGGGCCGCGGCGCCATTTTGTTCACAGGGGCTTCGGCCAGCGTGAAGGGCTATGCGCAATCGGCACCCTTTGCGATGGGGAAATTCGCGCTGCGCGGCCTTGCGCAAAGCATGGCCCGGGAACTTGCGCCGCAAGGCATCCATGTCGCGCATTTCGTGATCGATGGCGCGATTAAGAGTGACGGGCGCGAGGCGCCCTCCGGCAAGCCGGATTCGTTGCTCGATCCCGATGCCATTGCGGAGACTTATCTGAACGTCCTTATGCAGCCGCGCAGCGCCTGGACCTGGGAGGTGGAGCTGAGGCCCTGGGTGGAACGGTTTTGACCGTCGCGGTACGGAAGTCCGGGCAGCCCCTTCGCCCCGTAACCGCCCGCTATTTCGAAGCGGAGGCGACCAGCTCGATCTCGACATGGCCGCCGCCCGGCAGCGCCGCCACGGCGATGGTGCTGCGCGCGGGGTAGGGCGCCTCGAAGAAGGTCTCGTAGACCTTATTCATGGCGGCGAAATCGTTCATGTCGGTGAGAAAGACATTCGCTTTGACGACGTCGCCCATGGAAAGGCCCGCCGCGGCGAGCACCGCCGAAAGGCCCTTGAGGAGCTGCTCCGTCTCCGCGCCTACGCCGCCTTCCACGAGCTTGTTCGTGGCGGGATCCATGCCAAGCTGGCCGGCCAAGTAGAGAATATCCCCGGCCCACACAGCGCGGGAATAGGGGCCAAGCACTTTTCCGAGGGCGGGCACTTCGTTCACTGCGCGGCGAGGCATGGCTTAATCCTTCGATGTTGGTTTGAAAGCGGTTCTAAGCAAAGATGCGCGGCTTGGCCAACAAATATGTGCGGAGCGGGGACCGCAGCGCTCCGATAGCGGACGGTTGAGCTATGACGTGATGGGCCAAATCCGGCCCTTCGCAACCCTCCCTCTCGATCGCGTCCAAAACACGCGTAACTTGGTATGCCTTGTTTGCTTCACTTGGCTCTAACCGACTTGCAAGATATGCTCCTGGTTGAAGAATCTCACATTATTGCCGGAAAGGAATACAGCCATGGGTTCACGCGGACGGGAAATCGTTGGGCAGCATATCGATCACATTTTGAAACTTCTCAATCAGGCCTATGCGAGCGAATGGCTCGCCTATTACCAGTATTGGCTTGGCGCTAAACTTATCAAGGGGCCAATGAAGGACTCCGTGGCTGCGGAGCTTACTCTCCACGCCACCGAAGAACTTAACCACGCCGTTATGGTGGCCAACCGCATCATTCAGCTTGGCGGCACGCCTGTCCTGGCGCCTGAAGGCTGGGGGGCGCAAAGTCCCTGCAAATACGATGCACCCGCCGATCCTTATGTTGCGGTTCTTCTGGATCAAAATATCGCGGGCGAGCAATGCGCAATCTCGATTTACAAGGGACTAATGGACGCAACGAAAGACATCGATATGGTAACGTACAACATGGCGCTTACTATTCTGGAACAAGAGGTCGAGCATGAAGAGGATTTGCAAAGCCTCCGGGAAGACCTCGATTTGATGGTTCAGCGCGGTAGGAAATAAGGGCCTGAAGCTCACTATCGAACATATCCGGTGCCGGCACCGCTAGAAATGACGGCTTCGGGTCAGAATTCACCCGCGGCTGCGACGCGGGAGGCCGCAGCCGCCCGGAACCGGACATCACAGACGTTCCCAGAAGCGATGACCGCGCAAAGCACCTTGCTTTGCGCGCACCATTCGCCGCCTACTCCGCGGCGGCGTGCTTCGGGCGGGCGTTGGCGCTGTAATCGTCCATGAGCGTCTTAGTGATATCGCCTGGCTTGAAGCGGTACTCCCCGATCTCGGAGACGGGCGTTATCTCGGCGGCCGAGCCGGTCAGGAAGCACTGCTCGAAGCCGGCAAGCTCTTCGGGCTGGATCCGCCGCTCGATCACCTCGATGCCGCGCTTTTTGGCGAGTGCAATCACGGTGCGGCGCGTAATGCCGTCGAGGAAGCAATCGGCTATTGGCGTGTGCAGCTTGCCGTCCTTGATAAAGAATATGTTCGCGCCGGTTGCCTCCGCCACGCGGCCCTGCCAGTCGAGCATGAGCGCGTCGGCATAGCCTTCGTCGATCGATTTGTGCTTTTCAATCGTGCAGATCATATAGAGGCCCGCGGCCTTCGCCCGGCTCGGCGCTGTTTTGGGATCGGGCCTGCGATAATCCGCCCAGCGCAGGCGGATGCCCTTTAGCCGCTCCTCTTCGGGGAAGTAAGAGCCCCAATCCCAGCAAGCGACCGCAAGATGGATCTTCGTGTGTTTCGCCGCTACGCCCATCTCCTCGGCGCCGCGCCAGGCGATGGGGCGAATATAGCCGTCAACGAGACCCTGCGCCTTGACGATGTCGCGGCAGGCTTGGTCGATTTGGGCGGTGCTGTAAGGGACTTCGAAGCCGAGGATCTTAGCGGAAGCCTGAAGCCGCTCGCTGTGCTGCGAGAGCGCGAAAACTTCGCCGCTATAGATGCGCGCGCCCTCGAACACGCCGCTGCCATAGTGGAGCGCGTGGGTCAGCACGTGAATTTTCGCATCGCGCCACGGCACCAGCGCGCCATCCATCCAGATGAAACCGTCACGCTGGTCGTATGGAACGATTGACATAGCCGTCTCCGATGCTTCGATCTTGTTTGTTGAGAGTGCGCCGTTGCCGTAAGGTGCAGCGCTTCTAAGCCCGTCAGAAGCTAGCGCTTCTAGGCCCTTCAGAAGCTAGAGAGTGGAATAAAGCGTGTCAATATCGCTTGCGTCCACTGAAAAGTTGTTTTGGCGTTGCAAACGCCCTAAGAGTGAGAGTTCAGCATCCGCTTATCACTGTCATGACAGCGCCCGATATCGAAAAACCGAATTTGCCAGACGATGCGGCCCATGTGCTCGTCGTGGACGATGACGCACGCATCCGCGATCTTCTCGGCGGCTATCTGCGTCAAAATGGCTACCGCGTCACGCTTGCGGAGGATGGCGCAGCGGCACGTGCCCAAATGGAAGGGCTCGCTTTCGATTGTATCGTTCTTGACGTCATGATGCCCGGCGAGAGCGGGTTCGACATTGCGGAGAGGCTCAGGAAGTCATCCGATGTGCCGATCCTGATGCTGACGGCAAGGTCCGAGCCGGAGCATCGCGTGCGGGGGCTGGAGCTCGGTGTCGACGATTACATGCCGAAGCCGTTCGAGCCGCGCGAGCTTCTGCTCCGGCTGCAAAATATTCTGCGGCGGCGCGCGTCGCCGAAAACCAAGGCTGGAGAGGTCCGCTTCGGGCCGTTCACTTTCGACCTCCGCCGCAACGAGCTAAAGCGCGGGGAGGAGCCGATCCGGCTCACAGACAAGGAGCGGGAGGTGCTGCGCGAGTTCGCGCTGAGCGGCGGCGAGCCCGTTTCACGTGAGACGCTGGCCCAGCTTGGCGAATACGACAACGAACGCGCCGTCGACGTGCAGATTAACCGGCTGCGGCAAAAGATTGAGACAGATCCGGCCAATCCCGCTTATTTGCACACGGTTAGAGGCAAGGGCTATGTTCTTTATCTCGATTAGCTGGAGGGAGCGCAACCATATCCCTAGAGTTGTCTGAAGGCTCTCCAGCCGCTTCAGGCCGCGGCGAAGGGCGCGCGCCCGCGGCGCTGGAAAGCAAGGCAAGGCGGCGCGGTTTGCCGCTGCGCTTGTCCCGTGCGTTCGCATTTCTTGGATCGTGGGCGCCGAAGGGCCTCTATGCGCGCGCGCTCATAATCATCATCGCTCCGATCGTTATCCTTCAATCGATTTTGACCTTCGTGTTTTTGGACCGGCATTGGCAGGCCGTGACGGGGCGCCTCTCGGTGGCGACGGCTCAAGATATCGCGATGCTGGCCGCGACCTACGATTGGACCAAGAACAAGGGCCCCGCCGAGCTCGACCGCCTGAGCGAAATGGCTCGCGATCAGCTCAACCTTATCGTCCGCTTCGTGCCGGGCGACGAACTCCCGATCACAAGGTCGAAGCCGTTTTTCGGTTTCTTGGACCGCCGGCTGTCGAACGAGATCCGTTACCGCATCCACAGGCCGTATTGGATCGACACGGTTGGATCGTCGGGGCATATCGAGATCAGGGTCAAGCTTGACGGCGCGGTGATGCGGGTGCTTGCGCAACGCGCCCAGCTCATCCCCTCCAACACCCATATCTTCCTTGTGTGGATGGTCGTCTCCGCGACCCTTCTTCTCGCTGTCGCCGTTCTGTTTCTGCGCAATCAGATCCGGCCCATTCTGGCGCTGGCCGACGCCGCCGACAGGTTTGGGCGCGGCAGGCCTGCGCCGTCGGATTTCAGGGTGCGCGGTGCGCGCGAGGTGCGGCTTGCGGCGCAGGCGTTTCTCGATATGCGCGACCGGATCGAGCGCCATGTCGAGCAGCGCACCATCATGCTCGCGGGCGTGAGCCACGACCTTAGGACGATCCTGACGCGTTTCAGGCTGCAGCTTGCGATGATGCGCGCCCCTCAGACCGAGGACTTAAAGCGCGACGTCGATGAGATGCAGCAAATGCTCGAAGATTATATGGCTTTTGCTAAAGGCGATGCCGGCGAAACCATCCGGCGGGTGAATGTGCGGCGCATGCTGGCGGAGGTTCAAGCCGGAGCCGATGCACCGGGGAAGACGGTCACACTCGATGTGCGCCAAGACCCCCTTGTCGTCGCGTTGAGGCGTAACGCTTTCAAACGCGCGCTCGTTAACCTCGTCTCGAACGCCTCGCGCTATGCCGGCCGCATCTCGATCCGGGCACTCCGGTCGCGCGGATGGCTCACGATTACGGTTGAAGATGACGGTCCCGGTATCCCTGCCGACAAGCGCGAGGAGGTTTTCCGTCCCTTCCATAGCCTCGATAAGGCACGCAACCAGAACAAGAAAAGCTCCGGCCTCGGCCTTGCGATCGCGCGCGACATCGTGCGCGGCCACGGCGGCGAGATCACGCTTGGCGATAGCGTGCTGGGCGGGCTAAAGGCTGTGATCCGCGTTCCCGTCATGCCTACGAACGGAAAGCCGAGCCTTTTCTCACGCAGGGAGCGCGCGAAGCCATAGGTTGGGCGGGGTTATACCAACCTTCATTGACGCTGACTCAAGCCCCCCTCACCCCAGTCCTCTCCCGTCAAGCTCGCCAAGGCGTGTTTGCGGGGAGAGATACAGAGTGAGCAAGGGGGGAATTCCGGTCGAGATCGGCGAAGGCTGGTATGAACGTGCTTCTGCTGCGGCTAAGACGGAGCTTTCACATCCAGAAGCTCGACCTCGAAAATCAGGGTGGCGTTCGGCGGAATGGTCGCACCGTTTCCGGCTGCGCCATAGCCAAGCGCCGGCGGGACGATGAGCGTACGCTTTCCGCCGGCCTTCATGGTGCTGACGCCTCGCTCCCACCCCTCGATCACCTTCTGCTCGCCAAGCACGAAGGAGAAAGGCTTCTTGCGATCGACCGAACTGTCGAACTTCTTGCCCTTGGCGCCATTCTCATAGATCCAGCCGGTGTAATGGACGATGCAGATTTGACCAGGCTTCGGCGTGAGGCCGGTTCCAACCCTGATGTCGGTGATTTGCAGGCCCGTCGCTGGGGTCTCGGCATTCGAAGCCATTTGAGTTGTGCCTCCGCCTGAGATACCCCCGGTGCAGCTGGCCAATGCGGTGGCGATGGCGAGCGCGAAGAGGGCGCCGGCGCTTGGGAAAGCGAAAGCTCGCAAGTTCCTTACTCCTTAACAGTTCGCATAGAAGCGAGATGCCTTGATTAGCCTAACTGCCGGTGGCGCTCCAAGGTCTTTTTTGGGGCGCATGGCGTGGACCGCTCAATGCTCGCCGGACAGAATTAAGCTGGAGCCGCAATTGAGGGCAATCGTCTCCGTAAGCGTCAATGGCATAACTGCTGCGGAAATCAAACCGGAATTTGTCCTGGTACATCTGAATCGCCGGGAAGTCCCCCCTCATCCTGTCTTTCTCCCCAAGGGGAGAAGGGACGCTAATTCCTCCCTCTCCCCTCGGGGAGAGGGCTGGGGTGAGGGGGGACTTGTTTCCGCCTACATAGAACAGATGCTAGCGCCCGCCGGCGCTCGCAAGGCGCATGATCTCGCAGCCAAGCGATGCGCCGGGTATGCGGTCGAGCTTCTCGACAACGACGCGCACCTTGGCCGCGCGGACATGGCTGAGGCAATGCGCGGCGATGCGCTCTGCGAGTGTCTCGGTCAGCAGCACATGGCCTTCCGCAATGATTTCCTTAATGCCATCGATGATGAAATCGTAGGAGATTACGCTCGACAGGTCGCCGGGCCGGTGCCCGCCGGGGCTGACCCATAGCTCGACCGTAAAGCGCACGCGCTGTGCGATGTTCTGCTCCTCGCTCCAAATGCCGAGGCGCATGGGTAGAACGAGATCGCGAACGCAGACCTTATCGTATGCGCCGTGCTCGATTTCGCTGTGCTCCAGCGCCTGGGAGCGCGGCCGCCCAGGCAGGACCGATGGTTTTGAAAGCATGGGCCGTTCTTATACGAGGATTCGTAAACGGGGAAGCGTTTGGCGCGGTTTCCGGTCTGCCCTCTGTTGTCATCCCGGAACCGCCAGAGGCCGGAATCTTAAAAGGCACAGGCGCCCGCAAAGATCCTGTGTCTACGCGGCGTCATTTCATGCCGCGGCGCGCATGGCTACCGGCAGGTCGGCGCACCCTACTGTAGTAGGCCAATAATCGCGTAAACCGTTAGCGCTACGATCGCAACTGAGACAGCAAGCGTGGCGAGCGCGCGCCCTGAGCCGCTCGTTGGCGTGTGAACCGGGGCGGGCTGCAAATCCGACGCCGGCGGCCGGACGGCCTGGGTGATGGGCGGCCTTGGCACGCTGCCCGGATGCTTGGCTCGCCGCGCCGGCATCTGAAGGCCGCCAGGCTGCTCCTTCGGGGAATACCCCGAGATCGCTTCGAGCTCGCGCGCCAGAAGATTGCGGCTTTCGGCAAACGAACGGGGCCGTGAAGCCGGCCGGCCCTGCGCTGGCCATCCAGCGGGCTGACGCCCTAGACCGGCGCTAGCGCTCTTATCGAGATCGATCGAGAGATTACCCGCCGCCCTTTCAAGGATATTACGCCAAGAATCCGGCATGAAAATTACCTTCTGCTACGCACTACCTTGCCCTTGCTTAAAAGCGCATTATGGCAACGCTGAGGTAAAATTTGGATCGATTTCGTTAACGGAACAGCAACGGCATTAATGACATGAAACTTTATAAAAAGCCTGCGCGTGGGGCCACGAAGTCTGCGCCGTCTCCATTCGAATACCTGCAAGCGATCGATGCGCGGCAAGTTGCAGCGTATTCGTGCAAGAGGACACTACGCGTAAAACGGGGTACCTCGGCTTTTATTCCGGAAATGCGCGCCGCATGTCTGCAAGACGGATAGGCTGGTTCGCTCGCTTGCCGCGGCAATTTTTCACCGCCGCCAGGCACGCACTCTAATCCGAAACCTTGACCAGCAGCTTGCCGAAATTCGCGCCCTTCAAGAGCCCGATGAAAGCCTGCGGCGCGTTTTCGAGCCCCTCGACGATATCCTCGCGGTATTTGAGCTTGCCCTCGCGGATCCAGCCGGCGGCATCGTGCAGGAAGTCTTCCGTCTGCTGCGCGAAGTCGTAGACGATGAACCCCTGCACGCGCAGGCGCTTCGTGAGGATGGTGCGCATCAGCGCCGCCGAGCGGTCCGGTCCCTCCGGCACAGAGGTGGCGTTATAGTTCGCAACGAGGCCGCATACGGGCACGCGGGCGAAGTTGTTGAGGAGCGGAAAGACCGCGTCCCAAACCGCGCCGCCAACATTCTCGAAATAAATGTCGATGCCGTCCGGGCAGGCCGCCCTCAGCTCCTCCTTCAGGCGCGGCGAGCGGTGGTCGGCGGCGGCATCGAAGCCGAGCTCGCTCGTAAGATAGTCCACTTTCTTCGGGCCGCCGGCGATGCCTACCACGCGGCAGCCTTTGATCTTGGCGATCTGCCCCACCGCCGAGCCGACCGGCCCTGCCGCCGCGGCGACCGCGAGCGTTTCGCCCGGTTTGGGCTGGCCGATGTTCAAAAGCCCAGCATAGGCTGTCAATCCCGGCATGCCGAGCACCCCGAGCGCAGCCGTAACCGGCGCAATCTTCGGATCGAGCTTGCGGAGCCCGCTTCCATCGGAAACCGCATAGTCTTGCCAGCCGCCAAAGGCCAGCACGATGTCGCCAACAGCGAATTTCGGGTTGTGCGAAGCAACCACCTCGCTCACCGTTCCGCCGCCAAGCGGCTCACCGATAACAAAGGGCGGCACATAGGATTTGGCCTCGCTCATGCGGCCGCGCATATACGGATCGAGCGAGAGATATTTTGTCTTGAGCAGAACTTGCCACGTGCCGATGGCGGGAATGGGCGCTTCGGTGAGCTGGAAGTTTCCGGGCGTGGGCTCGCCGTGCGGGCGGGAGACGAGGACGATTTGCCGGTTCTTGCCTTCAACCATAGCGTTTTTTCCCAGAGCTGCATTTCGCGGTATGTGAATAAATGCGATCTCAAGGCTTTTGCGTCCAGCCCCGGCGCGATTTAAGCGGAAAATCGAATTGTGGCTACTGCCGGGCAAGCCGTGCCGCGGTTCGAGTATATTTTGGCCGTAGTATCATCGTAATAACAAGTTTATCATTTTGTGGCAGTCAATATCCGTTGTTCAACCTTGTTGCGGATCGGCGTCATGAAACGGTTTGTCGTAACGGCTTTATTGGTAGCGCTTCCTGGGATGTCCGGGGCCGCGGAGCTTCCTCTCAAGCGTGTCGTCTTGTCTACTGCGGGCCTGGCGCAATTCACTCATTCCGGCGGTGTAACAGCGGGTACCGTTATCCAGTTGCCGGTGCGGCTCGACCAAGTGGACGACGTCCTGAAGAGCCTGACGGTGTTCGACAGCGCCGGTGCGATCGGAGAGGTTAGCCTTCCCGGCAAAACCCCGCTCACCGAGCTTTTCCGCGACCTTCCCTTCAGCCAGCAAGCACTCGATTCGCAATCGGCCCTGCTGAATGCGCTTGTGGGAGCCGAGGTCGAAATCGAAGGCACCGTGACCGCCAAGGGCCGCATCTTCCGCATCGAGGACGAGCAGGCACAACTTCCTAATAACGGCGGTCAAATTTCGCGTCATCGCCTCACGCTCCTGACAGCCAACGGCTTCGTCCAGGCAATTCTTGAGGATGTGAGAGCGCTTCGCTTCACCGATCCGCAATTGCGCGCGCAAATCGAACGCGCATTGTCCGCGGTTGCGCAAAACCGCGCCAAGGATCAGCGCACGATCTCCATCAACTTAGCCGGGCAGGGGCCGCGCGATGCCGGTTTCAGCTACGTCGTAGCCGCGCCGGTTTGGAAAACGGCGTACCGGCTCGTTCTACCGAAGGAAGGCGGAAACGCCCGGCTACAAGGTTGGGGCGTGCTAGAGAACCTGACCGGCGGAGATTGGAAAGACGTCGAGCTAACGCTCGTCTCCGGTAATCCAGTGGCCCTGAAGCAGCCTCTTTATTCGGCGGTTTTCGCGGACCGGCCCGAGATTCCGGTCTCGGCTTCTGCGCGGATCGTGCCGCGCCGCGACGACGCCGAGGAGAAAGGAAGCGATTCGGTCAAAGGTGGATTGGAGGCGGCGTATTCGGAATCTGGTTCCCGGTCGCTCCGTTTTGCGGCTCCCGCGGCTCCGCTTCCGCGCGCGGCGTCGGTAGGCTCTGGCGCTGCGGCTCCGCACATGGTGGAGCAGCTAGCCTCCGCGGCTCTGGCGGCTGAGACCGAGGAAGCCGCAACGCAGGTGCTGTACCGCTTCCCCTCCAATGTCACGCTCGCTTCGGGCGCGACGATGATGGTCCCCTTTGTCGACAGGGATGTATGGGCGTCGCGAATCTATCTCTACCAGCCTGAGACCAATGCGCATAGGCCGCTGGCCGCGGTCCGTCTGCGCAACGACGGAGATTCGGCGCTGCCCGCAGGTCTCGTCACGGCCTTCGAGACCGGTGGCGATGGCGCGGTGAACTTTGCAGGCGATGCGCAGCTGCCGCTTCTACCGCGGGGCGCGACGAGATTTGTGACCTTCGCGCTCGATTCCAAAACCGCTATCCGCCGGTCCGATCAAGGGGTGAAGCAGACCCGGCTCGGCAAGGCTGTGCGCGGCGAGCTGACGCTCACTGTAAAATCGCTATGGACCATCGATTATGAGATCACCCCGCCGCCAGGGGAGGATCGCGAAGTGGTCATCGAGGAGCCGCGCCAGGATGGCTGGAAGCCGGCGGGCGAAAGCAAAGACATCGAGGAAACGCCAACCCGCATTCGTTACACGGTGCTGGCGCAGAAGGGAACGGCGACGAAGGCGATGCTTGCGCGCGAGCACGTGGATTATGAAAGCGTGACCCTGACCTCGCTCGGGCCGGACCGGATGGTCACGGTCATCAGCGGGCTTCAAAACCAGACCCCGGCGCTTAAAGAAGCCATAGCGAAGCTCAGCGGGATTGCGGGTGGCATCGCGAAGGTCAATGCGCGCCTGCGGGCACTCGATACCGAGCGCAGGAAGATCGGCGACGATCAGGAGCGCATCCGCAGAAATCTCGCAAGCACCGGTTCGAGCTCCGATCTCGGGCGCCGTTATCTCGATACGCTCAAAGCGCAGGAGGACAGGCTTGCCGCTATGGGCGCCGAGGAAAAGGCTCTCGACGATGAACTAGCGGGCAAGACGAAGGAAGCCGAAGACGTCGCGCAAGATCTCACGCTGTAAGAGCTGCGGTTCGAGCGCGCATAATGCGCCGCTCGCAGACGTCAGCTCCCGGAGGCTACCTTAGCGTAGCGGCTCCCACAGCTCGTTGTAGTTTGAAAACTGCTTCAAGCTCGCGTCGCGGTGTGTCGGTTCCAGCCAAGGCAACAGGCGCTTGAGGATCGCGTTCGCAAACGGCGAGGTGTGACGGACATAGAGGTCGAGCGGCTCCAGCACATGGCGCATCTGGTGCTTGGGGGCATAGCCAAGGCCGCTGCTTACGAGCGAGGTAAAGCCATGCTCGATCGCCCAATCGATCACATCGCGCGTCGCATAGAAATAAAGATGCAGACGGATCGCCACGGTATAGTCGAGCCCGAGATATTCGGGATAAATCGTATGATCTTCGAGAAGGCACAAAGAGAACGCAACGATTTTCCCGTTCAGGCGCCACAAGAAAAAGCGCACCTTATCGGGCATTCTGCGGCCAATATCCCGGAAAAAAGGCCTTGTTAACTTCTCGAAATGCAGTGCAGATTTCTCATACACCTGTACATATAGCGGGTATATTTCGTCAACGACAGCCGATGCATCGGTTACGATTTGCAAATCGATGGGGCCGAGCTGCTCCGCTTCTGAAAACTTTTTGCGCAACCGGGCCCGCGTCCTCCCTTTGAGAGCTTTGGCCACGTAATCGTCAAAGCTATCGTAAGCGATGTTGAGCCGCGTCATCGGCATGCTCGGGATGCGCGTAAATCCGCGGTCCAAAAAACAAGACAATGCCTTGCGGTATTCTGCGGGAAACTCCTTGAGCACGATAAGCGAGGCTTTCTCTTGCCTCGCGATACGAACGGCGTTCGCCGCTAGGATTTCCGCATCCCGGCGCTGCGCAGCGGCCGAGCCCGATTGCAGGTGCGCTTCGCCTGCTGCACAACCCACCATCAGCGTGCGCAACTTCAAAAAGCGCGGCCAAGAGCGCCTGACTTTCGCGGCCATTGCAAGCCAGCGCGGACTAAGACCCGCCAATACGTCCTGATCGAGAAGAAAGAACGGCTGCACGGCCCGCGTCCGCCCGCTTTCGTCCTGGATGAGGAAATAGCGATAGGTGAATTCGGGGCAAACCGTATCCTCGACAAGCTCATAATAGCGCTTGTCTTTGCGCTTCGACTGGAATGCGGACTGCCAGGCCGGCACGCTCGCGAGACCGGCGCGGCTTACGACGGCAAGCGTTGCGCTGGGGGGCGTTGGTTCCCGCAAGGAGAAGGGCCAATCGAACGCTGCCTTCTTAATAACAGTCATGAACGCTCCTACTCTCGCCGGTATAGGAAGGCACGGACGAAGGGATGGTTCCTTCTTTACCGGATCGCAGGCCGCTTTTGGGCCCAGCCGGGCCGGTGCACTGCGCTACAACCGCGCAAGCAGGGCCATGATCGCGCCGAGCCCCAGCATAAACGCCGCTCCAATATAAAGGGTGCCAAGAAAGCTCAGTGCGATCCCAATCGCCGCGGCTTTTCCGTCCTTTTCGATGAGGCCCGCCGAGATGAATGAGATGCCGAGCGCCGGCAACGCATTTCCGAACGGAACCGGCGTCATGAGGAACGCGGCGGCAATTGCGATATAGAGGGCAAGGAACCGCTCGGCGCGGCCAGAAACGAGCCACATCCAGCGCGGGCGCACGCGCTTCTCCGCCCAGATGAGAAATTTTTCCGCGCGCTCTGCAATCTTTTCGAAAAGCGCAGCCGGAAGCGTCCGCCGGCGCAGGAAATCCGGCAGCCAGACCTCGCTGCGGCCGGCTGCGAGCTGGAGAGCGAACAGGAGCACCGGCGCGCCGAGAATGAACGAGATACCCGGTATCACGGCGTTCGGCAGCGCAAACAGGATCATGAAGATTCCGAAACCGCGATCCTCGAGATGGCCAACGATCGCTCCGAGCGGCACATCCTCGCCGCGCATCCGCTGCGCAAGATCTGCGACCGCGGCCGAGGTTTTCGCTGAAGCCGGCTGGCCGCCCGGGCCGGCGCCGTTGCTCACGCCGCCTCGCGGCTCAAGGCCTTGTCATCGTGAGCGGGCAGGATGCAAGTCACCGTCGTTCCCTCGCCGGCCTTACTCTTGATATCGAGCTTGCCGCCATGCAGCTCGGCCAGCGAGCGCGAGATGGCAAGCCCAAGACCTGTGCCTTTGTGGCCTTTGGTCAGCTGGTTTTGCACCTGCTCGAACGGCCTGCCAAGCCGGTCTATGTCGTGCTTTGCGATACCGACGCCGGTATCGGCGATGGCAATACGCACGCTGCCCCGATAGCGGTAGGCGCGAAGCAGAACCTTACCGCCAGGCAGGGTGAATTTAACCGCGTTCGAAAGCAGGTTGATGAGAATCTGCTTGAGCGCGCGTTTGTCTGCGAAGACTGAAACCTGCGTATTTCCGCCTTGGAGGAGCTGGACGCTGCGTTGTACCGCGCCTGGATGAACGACACGCAGACATTCAGCGAAAAGCGGGCCGAGCGCGACCCATTCGGGCGCTAAGGTTACCCGCCCCGCTTCGATCTTCGACATGTCGAGAATGTCGTTGATCATATCCAGGAGATAGCGCCCGCTACCGTAGATGTCGTTCGCATAGCCTTCGTATTTTTTATTGCCAATCGGCCCAAGCACCTCGTCTCGCATCATCTCCGAGAAGCCGATGATCGCGTTGAGCGGCGTGCGCAACTCATGGCTGACATTGGCCAGAAACTCCGATTTGGCCCGGTTGGCGGTTTCGGCGCGGGTCTTTTCGTCGTTATAGCTCTCTGCGAGCTCGCGAAGCTGCCGCGTCTGGATTTCGAGCTGCCTGCGGCTCTGCTCGTACCCCTCGACGGTCGCCCGCATCTCCTTCTCGCGTTCGAGGAGGCGCTGCTCGCTGAGCTTCGGCACCGTCATGTCGGTGCCTACGCTCACCATCGAACCGTCGCCGGTCCAATATTCGCAGACTTGCAGCCAAGTCCCGTCCGCCAGTTCTTTGTCGCGAAGTTGAAAGCGGCCGGGAGCGCTGGAGGCGCCAGCCGGCCCCTGCGCAATCAAGTTCTTCGCCTGGGCTTGCAATTCCTCGAATGGAGTGTCCGGCAACGCGGCGCCGGGGGCAATGCGGTAGAGCTGACGGAACTTACGATTACAGAGTTGAAGCCGGTTTTGATTGTCCCAGACCGCGAAAGACATGGGCAGGGCCTCGATTACCACCCTCAGTCTTGCCGCACCGGTCCGCTCGCCTAACGCTTCGGCAGCGGCAGTCTCCGCCGGCAGCAGGATACCGCAAAAATAGGGTGCCAGAGTGCCGTTGCCGTTGGCGATCTCGCCGCGCAAATCGAAGGCCTGCCAGCCGTTCTCCGGATCTTTGAGGCGGATTTTCCAGCAAATGCGCCGCGCCTGGGTCTTCAAGGCATCGGAGATCGAATTGTAGAGAGAATCGTCGGGATGCAGATATGGCCTTAGATCGCGGAAATTGGCTGGCACGCACCCCCCCGGAAACAAGGCTCCCGCATTCCCGATCCAGGTCAGCTGACCGTCCAGGAGCTGCCAGCGCAGAATCGCGCCGCCGGCCGCGGCGACGGCCTCCGACTGAATGCTGTAAGATTTCGCAGGCGCCGCCATTTTGGCTGTAGCCGTCCGGACGGCAGCAAAAGCAAAAAACAAAGCGAAGGCAGCAATGGCCTGGCATAGTACGCTGGCTGCAGCTCCCAGGGACAAATAGCCTAGGCCGCTCAGCGCAGAAGGAAGCAAAGCTGCAAGGCCAAGCGCGAGCGCAATCCGCTCGGCGTGCTTTGCCCGGATGCTTAGCAGGGGCCCGGGCTTGTCTTTGAGGCCAGCGTTCCACTCATACGGAAACAGCGCCGCAAGCCGGGTGCTGGACCGCGATTGAGTAAAAGTCTCGCGAAGAGCGTTTAGGGACATGCCGTCCTGCCGGTGGTGTTAACCCTTCTCACTAAGATCTTAATTTTGCCGGGCTTTAGTTAATAAAGCCTTGCGATCCCAGCGCAAAGCGCCAGCGATCTAAAGTCGCATACGCAAAAACCTTTATGCTGGCCCCGTTCGATCCTCCCGCCGGGGCCGGCGACTCAAAACTTTCTTATGCTGCCACCTTGCCGCTCTCCTCGCCAACGATTTTCGAAGCGATCTCGAATGAGTCGCGCGAGAGGTCTTTCTTAGCAAGAACGCGTTTCAGCGCCGCCTCTGCAAGCGCACGGCGCCCGGGTTCCAGGATACGCCAGCTTTCGAATGCGCTGAGCAGCCGGGATGCGACCTGCGGGTTGAAGCCGTCGATCTCGATCGCCGCGTTCGCTACGATCTCGTAGCCTTTGCCGCTCGCATCGTTAAAGCGGACCTGATTGCCGTGAGCGAAAGCGCCATAAACTGAGCGGACGCGATTAGGATTCTGAATAGAGAAAAGCGGATGGGCGGCAAGCTCAGGCACGCGTTTCAGCGTATCGGGGCGAGGTGCGGTTGCTTGCAAGGCGAACCATTTGTTCAAGACGAGGGGTTCGTCTTTCCACCGCCGGAAAAAGCGCGCCAGCGCCTCCTCGTAAGCGTCGCCGCCGAGATTGGAAAGGATGGCGAGTGCGCCCATAGCCTCGGTCATGTTCGAGGCGGTCCGCGCCTGGGCTTTGACTTTCGCGATGCCGAAGCGGCTTTTGCCCGCCGCAAGCAAGCCTAAAGCGGCCTGCCGCAGCGCGCGGCGCCCAATGCTTTCAGGGTCCGGGCTATAGGGCTCCGCCGGCGTGCTGCGTTCGTAAATGCCTTCGAGGATCTCGCGCAAGCTTTTGCCTAGCCCCGCGCGCAGGGTCATCCGGGCCGTGTGGATGGCTTCGGGATCGATATTTTCGCCGATCGCCTGTGCCACATCGGACTCGGAAGGCAGGCTCAAGAATGCAGCCCGGTAAGCGTGCTCCAGCCTGTCATCGTCCGCAACGGCGCCAGCTGCCGCCACAAAACGCGCATTGACCCGCGGAGCGTTGCCGGCCGCAATCGCGTGAGCCATTTGCGTCATATGCTTGAGCGCGAATCCTTGCGCGGTTTGCCAGCGATTGAAGAGATCGCTGTCCGAGCGGATCAGCGTGAGCATGTCGCGATCGCTCGCCCCTTCGATCAATTTGACCGGAGCGGAGAAGCCGCGCAGGAGGGACGCGACGGGGCGCTCGTCCACCCCTTCGAAGGTAAAGACCTCCTTCTTTTTCCGGAGGACGACGAGGCCGTTTTGCACGGGCCCCTCAGCGGTCCGAAGGGCAAGCTCTTTTCCGTTCGCGTCCAGAAGCCCGAGCTTGACCGGAATCGGCACAGGCTTGCGTTTCGCGCCGCCATCGGTGTCCTTGTAGGACTGGCTGAGCGTAAGCCGCGCGGTTTTGGCGCCGGCGGAATAGACGAGCCGGGCATCGAGGGCCGGTGTTCCAGCTTGATTGTACCAAAGCAGAAAATCGGAAAGATCGGTGCCGTTCGCATCGCCGAGTGCGGACACGAAGTCCTCCACCGTCACCGCCTGGCCGTCATGCCGCTCGAAATAAAGATCGAGCCCGCGCCGGAAGCCATCCTGGCCGAGCACGGTTTGCATCATCCGGCAGAGCTCGGCACCCTTGTTGTAAACGGTCCGGGTGTAAAAGTTGCTGATCTCGATGAACGACGAGGGCCGCACGGGGTGGGCAAGCGGGCCTGCGTCCTCCGGGAACTGCGCGCTTTTCAGGAAGCGCACGTCCTCGATGCGCTTCACGACGGCGGAGCGGACATCGGCGGTGAATTCCTGATCGCGGAAAACGGTCAGGCCCTCTTTGAGGCAGAGCTGGAACCAGTCGCGGCAGGTGACACGGTCGCCCGTCCAGTTGTGGAAGTATTCATGCGCGATCACGCTTTCGATCCGCTCGTAATCGGCGTCGGTTGCGGTGTCTGGGCGCGCGAGGATGAGCGCGTCGTTGAAGACGTTCAGCCCCTTGTTCTCCATCGCGCCCATGTTGAAGTCGGAGACGGCGACGATCATGAAGGTGTCGAGGTCATATTCGAGGCCGAAGCGCTTCTCGTCCCATTCCATGGCGCGCTTGAGCGACTCCATCGCCCAGCCGCAGCGATCCTCCTTGCCGGGCTCGACATAGATGCGCAAGTCCACCTTGCGCTGCGAGTGCGTGGAGAAACTGTCCTGGACCATGGCGAGCTTGCCAGCCACCAGCGCGAAGAGATAGGAGGGCTTCGGAAACGGGTCTTCCCAGACCGCAAAATGCCGGCCGGTGCCAGCCGGCCCGGCCTCGATCAGATTGCCGTTCGAGAGCAGCACGGGCGCTTCCTTGGCGGCAGCTTCGATGCGCACGCGGAATTTCGAAAGAACGTCTGGCCTGTCGAGGTAATAGGTGATGCGCCGGAAGCCTTCGGCCTCGCATTGGGTGCAGTAGACCTCTTGCGAGCGGTAGAGGCCGGAGAGCGCCCGATTGGCTTCGGGGTTGCAAACCGTTTCGATCTCAAGCGTGAACGGTCTTGAGGGAGCGGCCTCGATGGTGAGGTCTTTGCCGGTGACCTTATAGCGCGCCTCCTCCAACACCTTTCCGTCGATCGCGATGCGAACGAGCTTCAGCGTCTCGCCATCGAGCTTCAGAACGCCGGCGCTATCTTTGGCCGAAGGGTTGGGCCGCATCGAAAGCCGCGAGCGCACGCGCGTTTCCGCCGGGTCGAGCGCGAAATCGAGCGCAGTCTCATCGATCAAGAACGGCGGTGGAGCGTAGTCTTTGAGATAGATGGGGCGCGGCAGATCGGTTTTCATGCAAAGCTCCTGAGTCGGAGCCGAAGGGTAAACCGGCTTGGCGGCGCGTGGCAAAGGGCAAATGCCGCGAGCACACAACCGTGAAGCGTAAGGTCAGCGCTGAATTGAGTTGCCTCCCTTATCCGGGCCTGCGCCTAGAGAGGGGAAGGGCGGCGCTAACCGCCCTTCCCCGCCGGGAACTTAGCCGTCGGAGTCTACAGCGTGCCTGCGCTGCGCGTGGTGCACCGGCAGGCCGTCATCGACGTGGCCGCAATCGTTGAAGCTGCAGCCGTCGCGAAAGCCGTGGCGGGCGATTATGGCGTGGGCACGATACATGAATGGAACGGTCAAGCCCCAGCCGCGCTGGTCGAAATCGCATGCGGCGCCGGCATAGTGCCGCGAGTTTGGCACGTGGCCGCCATGGGCCAGGCATCCGATGCGCCGCGGTTTGTAGCCGGCCGCGACGAAGTCCGCGATCAGCGCCTGGAAGCGCCCCGCGAGATGGCTGGCGACCGTGATCGGCCCGGCGGCTGTCGTTACCGTGACCATGCCGCCCGTGTGCTGCGGTGCGGTGCGTTTACTGTGCTGATGGCTCACCTGCCCGTGCTCGCTCCGTCTGCGATGGACCGCAGCGCGGCGGTGGGCCGCGGTCCGGCGATGCGCGCGGTGGAGGGAGCGATGATGCTGGGCGTGATGATACTCACGGTGATGATGACGCTGCGCGGCTTGCGCCGGCATTGAAATGGCCAAAAAAGCAGCAGCCATTATGAGTAGTCGCATAACTCGGTACCTCTTCGCTATTGTTATTGGTGCCGTCCCGCTGGAGCCAGTTGTGCTCCGCGCGCCGGATTAGGCTCGTACCAAGAGCCCCGGTGAGGACGTCCGCGACCCGGCGGTAGAACCCCGCGCCGATGCGCGGGCTGCCTGAGTGCAGAGGTTGGCTATAGGCCAAATAAGGCAGTGGCAGGGCTTCCTGTTGCCTTTGTGCACATCGCTAGGCAAAACGGCACCCCTCAGGCGGCAGCGTTGGCGAAGTTGGCATGCCTAGCGATGAGGCACCAGACGCGAAAAAGCTTCTCCGCAGAGTGAAACGGACTTGACCGCACCCCCGCCCGCGGAAAACCCTGCACATGCCGATTCGGAAAGTGGGGCTGCCGCCATGCCAAAATCCTCGACGCGCATCGTTGGGCTCGATCCTGGCCTCTGCAATCTTGGCTGGGGCGTGGTCGATTGGGACGAGGCGCGTCTCACCTTCGTTGCTTGCGGCGCGATCACGACAGAGCCGGCAGAGCCCATGGGCGAAAGGCTTGCCGTGCTGTTCCGCGGACTTGAGGAGGTGCTTCAAGCGTGGATGCCGGCCGAAGCTGCCGTCGAGGAGACTTTCGTGAATGGCAATGCCCGCTCCGCGCTCAAATTGGGGCAAGCGCGCGGCATCGCCCTCGTCGTACCGGCGCGGCTTGGCATGAGCGTTGCCGAATATGCGCCGAACTCCGTCAAGAAGACCGTCACCGGCACGGGACATGCCGATAAGTCGCAGATCCGCGCCATGATCCGCTACCTCTTGCCGAAAGCGGCGCCGCAAACGGCCGATGCCGCCGATGCGCTCGCGATTGCGATCACCCATGCCCATCACCGCCGGGCACGGGCTTTGGCGGCGCAGTACGCGGCACTTGTGTAAAACTTGGCCGCAGACCGGGCGGACGGGCCGGGACTCGCGCTACACTCAGGCATGATTGGAAAATTGCGGGGCACCGTCGACGCAGTCGGCGCGGATCATGCCATTATCGATGTAGGCGGCGTCGGCTATGAGGTTGCCTGCTCGTCGCGAACGCTGGGCGCGCTTCCGCCGCCCGGCGAGGCTGTCGCGCTCTCCATCGAGACGCATGTCCGCGAGGACGCGATCAAGCTCTATGGATTTTTGACCGACGCCGAGCGCAGCTGGTTCCGGCTTTTGCAAAGCGTGCAAGGCGTCGGCGCCAAGGTCGCGCTTTCGATCCTCAGCACGCTCGACATAGGCCAGCTTGCCCAGGCGATCGCGCTGCAAGATAGGGCCATGGTCACGCGTGCGCCAGGGGTCGGCCCAAAGGTCGCGCTGCGTATCGTCAATGAGCTGAAGGACAAGGCACCGCCGCTTGCAATTTCTGCGGCGGCGGCCATCGCCGCGGTACCTAATGGTGCGGCGCATGCCGCCGCGGTTTCCCCTGTAGCCGAAGCGGTCTCGGCGCTCGTCAATCTCGGCTATGCGCCGCTGCAAGCGAACGCTGCGATCTCAAATGCTATGCAAAAGGCTGGAGATGCGCCGCGCACAGAAGACCTCATACGCCTCGGTCTCAAGGAGCTTGCGCGGTAGCGGCCGGCCAACGGTCTTCCCGCGGACAAGCCCTTTCATGTAAGATGCGAGCGCGAGGCTATAAAAGGGAAAGGTAAATATTCTGTCCGGAGCCGCCTGGAGCGGCGCGCTGTGTCTTACAACCTTTCTGTTTGGTGACTACATTCCCGTCATTCGCTGCAACCGGCGGCGTTTCCGCCTCCGGCAGATGCGATAGTTGAGTGGAGGCATGCATGTCTTCTGGCCCGGACCGCGACATGATCGACTACGTCGAAGACACCTCGCAGCGTGAGGATGAGACGCTGTTCCTGCCAGTCCCCGAACCCGGGCCGGATCGCTGGTCGGCGTTTTACATCGGCATTTTGGTGGGCATTGCCGGGGGCGGGCTCGTACCGCTCGCACCTTGGCTTGCCGGAATCTTGGTTTTAACCGGATATGGCCTAACCGCCTTTACGCTGAGAGCTTCAACTAGCCGTTTTGCGCGCGCGCTCTTTCTTGGCTTCGTGCTTTCTGCATCTGTGGGAGCAATCCTCATTGCCGGCGAGATCTTCGTTCCACAAACGGCCTGGAACCTCATTGCCGCGCTTTCCGAACGGCCTCTCATCTTCCCCGGCATCGCCGCAATGCCGTGGGTCATTGGCATCCTGAGATATGCCTACGCCCTGGTCAGACACGAAAAGCGCATACCCCGGGCCGGAGTGCGAAGAAGGCTTGAGTCTGAAACCAACTCTTTAGGGGGAGATTGAACGCGAAATCGCGTTCGGGCTTTCCCCCCGCTAATTTTGCTGCAACCGCGCTTTCCGCTTTTTGCCGGCCGGGCGCGCGGGCTGTATCGAAGCTGCAAGCGCTTGAGCCTTCGCCTGAAGCGCACGCTGATAAGCGTCGTAGCCTGCCATAAGCTCAGCGAACAGGCCGCGTGCGGAGCGGTCGTCCCCCGCTTCGGTGAGCGTTATGTGATCGGGCGCAGCAAGCGGCGGCGTGAACGAGGCCCAGGCATGGATGGAGCAGGGCCCGCCCATATATCTCGCCCAGTCCCAATAGAATGCTCCGCTGGCGGCCGCGGCGCGCCGCAGGGCCTGCTGCACGGCTCCGAGCCGGGGCGGAGCATGCCAGCGCGCGATGCGCTCGTCTGCGCGTTCGGTCATGCGGTCATAGATTGCAATTTCTTGGCTATTGAGCGCGCGGCAAACTTGCGCTCCCGCCGAGCCGGCGAAGGCGGGCAGGCGCGCGGCGTCAGGCGGCCCTAGAATGAGAATAGAGGCTTGCGGAGCCCACTCCTTGATTTGATCGATGACGAGGCGCAGGCGCATTTCATACTCGCTCACGTCGAGCGCATCCTCGAAGCCTTCCCGCGTGCCATATTCAAGGAGAATCAGATCGGGATTGAGCTTGCGCAGGTCGTACGCCGCAAAATCCGCCGTCCATTTTCCGGGCGTCGCCGCTGTCGCTCCGGGCAGGCCCAAGTTGCTATAGGCGATGCCGGGAGTGTTCGTTCCGGTTGCCAAGGAGAGGACGGAAACCGGGCCATCGCCTCTGGGCTTAATTAAAATCTCGTGCGATCTGGCCGCTATGCGGATGGAAGTTTCATTGGCAGCGATTGCGCTGGTTTGAACGAGCTTGGTGTCGCCGTCCACACTGACGAGAGCGGTTCCGAACCCCGGTCCCGTCATAAAGGTGACCTCAAGCCAATCGAAGGCGCCTTGAGCGGAGGTGAACCGCAGCCACGCCTCGTTCGCCTGCGAGGTCATCCGCACCCCCGTGATGCCGAATGGGCCCGGCGCTCCGGCGGCAGCGCTTTCGAGCGTCCATGGTCCCCCACGTTCGGCCTTCATACCGCGCACCGGGAAAAGGCCGGGCATCATCAGCCCCCGGCCGGCCGTACCGAACCGGCCTATAAGCAGCTCGCGCAACGCGCCGGCAAAGCGGTCGCCCGCAATCCGGTCGTCGCCGAAATGGACAACCGTGACAGGCTGCGGGCGCCTTCCGGATGCCAGCGCTGCGAGGGCGGTGTAGAAGCTGGAAAGGGACTTTGCCGGGGGCAGGACCGCCGGTTCGAACCCAAGGTTGGCGTCCGTGCCGGCAGAAAAGCGGCCGGACGAGCCTGAGAGAGCGGGCCTGCGCGCCTCGACTGTAGAAAATGCGCTGAGGAATGCGGGCCCGGCGTCGGGCATGAGCTGAAATTGGCTGCCCTGAACGCCAAGCGAAGGCATCTGCAGCGATAGAAAGTTCGATTTGTACGAGCGATTGAGAGCCGGTGCCCCAGGAGGGATCGCAGACATTGAGCCATCGCTGGAATCGTCGTCGCCCCATCTGAAGCCGGGGAAGCAGCCCGAAAGCAAGGGCAGGAGAAACAATATGAGGACGCGCGCTCGCGCCGCCCCGCACATGGAGCGCGACAAACCGCAATCTCGCAATTGACTGCCCTGCATTAGAACCCCAGCGAAACCTGTGAACGCGTAGAAAGACAACTATTGAGACTGTTCCGCACCGTTTTCCCTCCAGTGGAAATCGTCGGCGCGGCCCTCTTTGGCAGGCAGGGCTTCTCCCTTGCTCAAGACTTTGAAGTAGAGGCGGTCCGCGAGCGGCGTTTGTCTCTGAATTTCGCGGATGGACAAGTCGCTCACGGGCGAGATCACAGCGATCGAGGTGAGGCCGTTGCCAAGATCGGATAAAATGAACTCGCCCTGTTGCGCGCCTGCTCCCGCAAATGCGGCTTGCTCGCGCCGGGCGGTATCCTGCGCCGCCGAAGCCGGGGCCGTAAGTTCGGTCTTGAAGCCGCCGGCGGCTTTGGCGGCCGCGTCCGCTTTGCTGCCGGCCTGATCGGGCCGCTTGAGAAGCGAGGCCGGGCCTTCCTGCTTTCCTTGGCCCGCTATTGCGGACTTTGCGGCGCTGGAGCTACGCGGGCTTTGCGGCACAACGCGCGCCTGTTCCTCCTCGTCGCCTGCGAGCGGAATGTTCCGCTGTCCGCGCGCCTGCGCAAGATCGCGGCGCAGAGCGATCTCGACGTAGCTTGCAAGCTTGCGATTGCCCGCAGGGGTCAAACCCACGCCGTCGCCTTCGCGCAGCCGCTTGGTCTGCCCGGTTATGTCCGTTCCCCACGCGCTATAGGCTCCGAGCTGATCGGTAAACCCCGTGGAGGTTTCGATAAACTTTGCACCGTTGATATAAACGGCTTGGCGCACAGCGTCGTTCGCGCCCGCGGCGAATTCGTTGAAGCTTGGATTGCTCATCACCGGCAGCCCAACCCAATAGACGGCAACATTTGCGTTGCGCAGCTTCTTGATAAGCTTTTCCGCTTCCTTGCCGTAGGCTTCTTTCCATTCCGCTGAGACAGGTTGAACGCGCCCTGCGCCTACTTTCAACGAGGCCCGGTCATTCACGCCCAGCATAAAGATCACGATGTGAACGGGCCCGCCGGCCAGCATGCGGTCGATTTCGCCGGGGAGATCGATTTGCGCGCCCCGAACCAAGCCATTGCTCGAACGGGACATATCGGTGATTTGAATGGAGACATCGCTTTTGAAGGCGTCCTGGAGGCCGGACGTCAGCCCTGCACCCAGCCAGTCGCCTATGACGCGGACCTGATACCGGTCGGATTGGGGAAAGGGCGTGATATAGCTCGATGAGAGAAGAGCATTGCTTTGGGCATAAGCGCCAGCAATGCTACAAATCAAGAAAAACAAGCTTGCGAAAATGCCGCCGGGCCATTGCAGGCCAGTGCCGCTTTTCAACGTCCGGTCGTTGCTGCCGCAGGCCTCGCTCAAACTCAATGCATTTCCCCCAAACCCTGCCCGGGTAACCCTTTTATTGCATATTGTGTCAGGATCAAGCCTCATGCGCGAGGCTGCCACACAATCTGTGCAGATTGTGGGAATATGCCCGGCGCAGCTGCGCAGCAGGAAACGCCTGAGCGGGCGGTTTGTGCCCGCCTGGCGCGAATGCTGCTGAGCTGTCGCAATTCCGGCTGAAATGTGCTGCTATGGCGGTTAGTATGAATTTGCGCATCTTCCCATCTCGCAGCCTCCAGGATTTCCGACATGAGCAAGCCCATCCGCAAGGCCATTTTTCCCGTCGCCGGCCTTGGCACCCGTTTTCTGCCGGCCACCAAGGCCATGCCGAAAGAAATGCTAACGGTCGTCGACCGCCCCATCATTCAGCACGTAGCCGATGAGGCACGCACCGCGGGCATCGAGCATTGCATTTTCGTAACTGGGCGCAATAAGGGCGTGATCGAGGATCACTTCGATCGGCAGTTCGAGCTGGAGGAGGTGCTGCGGCGCAGGAACAAGCAGGAGGAGCTGCGGGAGCTGGAGCGTCATTTGCCGGTGCCCGGCGCCACGAGCTTCACGCGTCAGCAAGAGCCGCTCGGTCTTGGACACGCGGTGTGGTGCGCGCGCGACATTGCCGGCGGGGAGCCGTTCGCGCTGCTTCTTCCGGACGTGATCGTTCTCAAGGAGGGCGAAAGCTGCTTGGGCCAGATGATCAAGGTGTATAACGAGCTTTCTGCGAAGTATGGCCCGGACGCCAAAATCAACGTTCTCGCCGTCGAGGAAGTTGCTCCCGAAGAGACAAGCTCCTACGGCGTGGTAGGTCTTGAGAGCCAAGAGGACGAGCGGCTTTGGCGGGTCAAATCGATGGTCGAGAAGCCTGCTCCGGGAAGCGCGCCGTCGAACCTCATCATTATGGGGCGTTACATCCTGCAGCCGGAAATCTTCGATATTCTGAAGAATCAAAAAACCGGCGCGGGCAACGAGATCCAGCTGACCGATGCCATGAAGACGCTGATGCAGGACCAGATGTTTTTCGCTTACAAATACCGCGGCAAAAGCTACGATTGCGGCTCAAAGCTCGGCTTTTTGACCGCCAATGTCGCCTTCGCGCTCGCGCGGCCCGACATCGGACCCAAATTCGCCGAAGAGCTGAAAAAGCTTGCGGCGGAGCTATAGGCCGAGCATGCTAGGCGAAGAACGTGAGGCGGCCGCATAGCCCGGCGGCTAAAAGGCGGAGCCTCACACTCAATATAATAATGAAAGCCGCGCGGCCGGGTGAGGCCGCGCGAGGGTTCAGGGGGCAAAATGGGACAGCCTTTGGCGCGAATCGGCCGGCTTAGCGATTCAGCGGGCGAGTATGCTCCGGTGGCAGGGCGAACCCTCGGCTGCGCTGTCGATGGATTGAAGGCGCTGCAAGCTGCGCTTGTGAATGGGCTCGCGGCAGATTTCGAGCGCGCAGTTAAGCTTATGCTTCGATGCGACGGGCGCGTGATCGTGACCGGCATGGGCAAGAGCGGCCATGTCGGTCAGAAGATCGCAGCCACGCTTTCGTCCACGGGCACGCCCGCTCAGTTCGTTCATCCTGCAGAAGCGAGCCACGGCGACCTCGGCATGATCACGGCCAAGGACGTTGTCCTCGCGCTGTCTTGGTCGGGCGAGACGGGCGAGCTTGCCAATCTAATCACCTATTCGCGGCGGTTCCGGGTGCCGCTTGTGGCCATGACCTCGGGGCGCGAGAGCACGCTCGGCAGGGCGGCGGACGTTGTGCTTGCTTTGCCGCAGGTCAAAGAAGCCTGCCCGCACGGGCTTGCGCCGACGACATCGACGCTGGTTCAGCTGGCCCTTGGCGATTGCCTCGCGATCGCTCTGCTTGAGGGCCGCGGCTTCACCGCGCTCGATTTCAAGGTTTTTCACCCCGGCGGCCAGCTCGGCGCCAATCTGAAACACGTCGGCGATATCATGCACCGCGGCGACCGCCTGCCGATCGTGCGCGCGAACGAGCGCATGAGCACCGCGCTCGTGGTTATGACCGAGAAGGCCTTCGGCTGCCTTGGCATCGCCGGCGAGGATGGCAAGCTCCTGGGCATACTGACCGACGGCGATCTGCGGCGGAACATGGGGCCGGAACTGCTCGGCCGCACCGTTGCGGAGATCATGACGCATTCGCCGAAGACCGTGACGGCCGGCATGCTCGCGAGCGCTGCGCTGCAGATCATCAACTCTTCGGCGATCACCGCGCTTTTCGTGGTCGATGACGGCGTTCCAGTGGGCATCGTCCACATCCACGATTTGTTGCGCGCCGGCGTCGCCTAAGGCACCGTTCACAACCGTCATTGCGAGCGCAGCGAAGCAATCCAGAAGCGGCAAATGCAAGCGTAAACGGCAAGCCTCCCTGGATCGCCACGGCGCCTTTGGCGCCTCGCGATGATGGTTCTGGAATCGGCTAAGGGCGGACGATATCGGGCTCGCGTTGCGTGACCGCTAACAAGAAGCGGCGCCAGATCGCAAGCGCCGCGTCTTGCTGCTTTGCGTATCGGGGCCGGGCGAGAAGCATCACACGGACTTGCGCACCCTTCATCCGTTCCAGCGCAGGCCGCGGCATGGCCTTGCGCAGCACCGCTTCGCTCAGCGTGCCGGTATAGGCCGAGGCCTCAGCGGTGTGCTCCATCAAGTCGGAGATCAGGATAAGCTTGATGTGCTGGTCCGGGCCCGGCGGCGCAGCCTCTATGCTTTCGTGGATTGCGCGCGCGATCGGCGAGGACGGTGCGGAGCCCGCGGCGGGCAGGCTCGCGAGCGCTTCCTCGATGGGCTCCTGGAAGGCGCTTCGATAGCGCGCCGCGACGCGCTTTGGGTTTTCGAACAGAGGATTGGCTTCGGCGCCGGGATTGCAAAGATCGGCGATGGTTTCGAGCGCGGTCCCCTGCGTGCCCGGCTCTTGTTTGAGCAGTTTAACCGCAATGCGATCGCCGCGCTGAACGGTGTCGCGCTCCGCGGCTACGGCACTGCGAATGCGTGCCTGCTCCGGTGCCGTTAACGGGTCGGTCTTATCTATTATAATGAGGGTTACCGTTTTCGACCCCTGAAGGGGACACAGCGTTTCGGGATCGAACCTCTTCTGCTTCAAGATGTGCACGGCGTAAACGCCGCCGGCGGCAAGACTCGCGGCAATAACGATCAGAGCGGCCCCGATCATGGCTTTTGCGTTCATGCGCCGTTACCGCGGCGGTCTTCCGGCGGCGCAGCGAGGGCTGCGTTCAAACTCGCCTGGCTCGCTTCCGCAAGCAGCTGCTGGAAGTCCGCCGAGGCCGCCTCGAACACGCCGAGAACGTCGCTTTGCTCTTTCGACGCGCTCTTCTGCAACGCCTTCAGCTTTTTATCTTGAGTCTCGTAAAACTTAATCTGTTTCTCGCCGAGCGGCGGAAGCTGCTTGACCGCCATGGCATAGAAATCGCGAGTATCGCGGCTGGGCAGCTTATCGATGAGCCGGCCCTGGGCGGCGATTTGCGCCTCTGCATCCCTCGCCGCTTCCTCGAGGCTATCTTGCAGCGCCTTACAGTCGCCGGCATAGGCGTGGTGAAGGGTCAGAAGCGCGGACATTTCATGCGCAAAGTTCTCGATCTTGCGGCCGATGGCCTGGAAGCTGCCCGTCATGATCGCATTCGACTGGCTCAAGATCCGCCGGAGCGCTTCGGTGCTCCCGGCGCGCGCACTGGAAAACTTGCGGTGACGCTTGCCATAGCCGGGGAAGGGATCGTCGAATTTATAGCCGTCAAGCGCGGCAATTGCGGCGCCGCACAGCCCTATGACGAAGAGGAAAAAGCTCATAAAGCTATCGAACGCAAAGGGAGCGGCGAGGAATTTTGCGATCGCTTCGCGCTCTTTAGCTTTCTCCATCTGGGCAGTTTGTGCCTGCGGCGGCGCCGCCGGCAACGGATCGGCAAAGGCGGGTTTTAGTGCCTTGCGAAGAGCCGCGCCTGGAGGGGCGTGATTCTGCCCGCTAACCGCTGAAGCCGTTTGGTGCTTCGGCGCGGCTGCAACCAAAGGATCGGCGCTTGCGGCCCCCGCCTTGAAATCGCGATAGTGCGCGCCAGCAAGATTGATCGCTACGAGCGCAGCGCATCCCGCCATGCACAAAATGGCGGCGCCAGCCTTTATGAGCAGGCCCCGCCGGTGCATTTGGGGTAAGGCCATGCGGCCGAAGAGAAAGGCCGCTCCGACATTGGTTATCGAGAGCACCAAGGCCTCAAGCCATCCGCCGAAGAGGCCCTGATCGCTGCTGTCCGCAAAAAGCACGCCGTTGATCCCGGCCTCCACGAGAACGAGGATCGAAAGGATTCCGAAAGCGAGCACCGGCGAGGATGGGTAGTGCGCGTCCCTCGACAGGCGGTTCTCCGTTTTGAAATGTTCGAGATCGGCGAGCCGGCTCTTCTCTTCCCTGAGGCGGTCCGCAAGCACCGGGCCGTTAGCGATCAAAACCTTCTGGCGCTGGAACCGGATCTGCTGCAGATCGTCGTCGAGCTTCGGCGGCAGGCAGCGCTTCTCCTGGGCTTCGATTTTCTGGGCCAGGGCGTCGAGCTGCGATTTGGCTTTAGTGTATCGCTTGTCGAGATCCTTCTGAAGCCGCAGAGCGATGTCCGCGAGCTGCTGCGCAGGAGGCTGAAAGCGTTGGGACTTAAGGGAAGCGGCCTCGTAGCGCGGCGCAACGGGCAGCGAATCCGCCAAGCGGCGCGCGGGCGGCTTGAAGGAGACGGCGTTTGCCAGCCCGTCGCCGGAGCGCTCCTCAGCCGGGCGCTGATCGATATCGCCGGACCTATCGATAACGCGCTCGCCATCGCCCGGCGCGGCCTCAGAATCCCCCGAAGTGCTCATACTCTACTCAAACGCATATTATCTGAAACGGAAAATAAGCTATACCGGATGGGCGGCGAATGAAAGTGTGCGTCCTTCTTGCATCGCGGTTTCGTCCGCTATGGATGCGCAAGCGCCACGCCTCTTGCGGCGCACAGGCTGTGTGGTAATGCTATGGAGCATAGGGAAGCGCATTTTCGAAGGGAGCACCGGCATGACGATTTTCCGCGGCCTCGCACTTCTTATCGCCTTGGTCCTGCTCGCGCCCGCACACCAGGCATGGGCGCAGGCGGGCACGCCTCCCAGCCCCGCGCTTTCGCAATCGCAATTTGGCGCGGCCGAGCCGGTGCGGCTCCGGCGCCAATGTCCGCGCCTTTGCGTCGAGTGGTTCGACGGCTGCAATAACTGCACCTGCGGTAAAGGCTGGATCGACGTTTGCACGCCGCGCATTTGCATTTGGCGCAAGCGCGCGCGCTGTTTGCGCTACGGGTTTTAGCGGCATCGGCTACGCTAGTGGTTCCGCGCAGCAGATCCCTTAGCGCTCCTGGCCGGGCCGCTTGTCTGTCCGGTAGCCGGAATCGATGAGCAGCATAAAGTCCTCGACAGCGCTCGACACATCGTAGGACAGCTTCGCGGCCTCGCTCTTCAAACTTCGCCGGAAACCGCTGCTTTCCCGGTTGAGTTTGAGCACGCGCTCCTCGAGCGCCTTCTTGCGCCGTTCGAGCTGGGCGATCTCGGCGTGTCCCGAGATTTTATCGATACCTTCCGTTCTTTCCACCTTCTGCCGCAGCATGCGGATGCGAGCCGATAGGGATTCCAGGCGAAGTTCGAGCCCTCCTTGGCTGCCAGTTGCTTCCATTTCATCTCTCCAATTCCGTTCGCCCTTCTCCGCCCGCGCGTTAGGCGGGGCGTGAAGTCACAAAAGAGGCATGCCCTTACATCTGGACATTCCTATTCGGGCATCAAGGCGCATTCTCGTGAATTGGGCTAAGCTGGCGGCTCTCCTCCTCCGCGGCTTGCGCTTTCACCGCTGCGCGGCAATCCACCGCGCGATGACCGGCCAATGATCCCGCAGGTTGGCGGCGCCCATGAAAAGCCCGATATGGCCGCCGGGGACGGTCTTCTCGACGATCTTGCTCGTAGGCGTCCCAACGTAGTTCTTGGCGCCAAGCACCTGCTCCGGCGCTGTGATGTCGTCGGCCGCGCCGGCCAGCAGATAGAGGGGGCAGCTTATGGTTTTAAGATCGAGCCTGCGGCCGAGCCCCACGAATGTGCCCTTGGCGAGGCGGTTCTCTTTGAAAAGCTGAGTAATGACCTGAAGATACCAGCGTCCGGGCAAGTCGATCGGGTTTTCGTACCAGCTATTGAAGGTCTCCTCCTTGGCGATATAGGCGGGATCGCCGATATGCTCGTAAAGGTCGATGTGATCTTTAATGTAGTGCTGCGAAGGGTTCATGTTCTTCCACCCTTGCAGCATGAACTCACCCCGCATGAGCCCGCCGCCCATCTCCACCAGCTCTTCGTAGAAGGAGAGCGGAGACTCATGGGCCATGGTTTTGACCGGTCCGCCGCCGGCATCGGTATCGATGGGTGCGCCTGCCAGAACCAGCGAGTTCACCTTGTCCGGAAAGCGCGCGGCGATCATGGCCGAGAGCCAGCCGCCCTGACACAGTCCCACGAGGTTCACGCGTCCGCCAAGATCGTCGATGGCGACGACCGTCTCGGCGAGATAATTGTCGATCTCGAAATCCTTCATGTCGGGGGTTGCTGACTTCCAGTCCGTCAAAGCCACATGATTATTGCCATTGGCAAGGAGCGTCTCGACGAGGCTCTGCCCCTTGTGATAATCCGCGATCATAGCGGTGTGACCGGCGTAGGGGGCATCGACGAGCGTTGGGATGCCTCCGGGTGTGCCGTAATCGCGAAGCACCATGGTGCGCAGGTTGAGACGCTCCTGGTTGGGAGTCGCAAGGGTGGGCCTTAAATCGCCGTGGATTTTGATTTCCTCCGCGGCGAATTTCAGGTTCTTCGCGTAAAGCTCCGAGCCTTGCTCCATCAGCGAGGTTGCCAAGGCTATCGGCCAGAAAGCCGGCACGCTCAGCGCCGGCAAATCGGAAGTCTTAACAGGTGTTTGTTCCGGCATGAGACTGCCCCTTAAGTCTGGTGAGTTTGAGGTTCTATCCGGCAGGCAAGCACTTTTGAGGAAAAGAACGGGCCCTAATGCGCGCCGGAACCATAGCTATGCCCTTTTTTGAAGGCGATTTAGTGAAACGGTTTTTGAGAGATAGGAAAGGGGGCAAGCCAATGCGGCTTTACCGGTTTTTGATCCTCGCTTTGCTCTGCCAAGCGATCGCGGTTTTGCCTGCCGCCGCTGCAAAGCGCGTCGCGCTCGTGATCGGCAACGCAGCCTATGTTCAGGCCGGCGCGCTGACCAATCCTGTCAACGACGCGGCCGATATGGCCAAGGCTCTCACGCGGTTCGGCTTCGACGTGACGCTTGGCCTCGATCTCGACCGGCGCGCCTTCGACGAGAAGCTAAGGGCGTTTGCGCGCTCTCTCGACGACGCGGACACGGCGGTGCTGTTCTATGCGGGCCACGGGCTGCAAGTTGCCGGCCGCAACTATCTCGTGCCGGTGGACGCCGGCCTTGCCACCGAGCGCGATCTCGATTTCGAGGCCATCGGTCTCGATTTCGTGCTGAGGCAGATGGAGGTGGGGCGCGACGGCAAGACAACGATCGTTTTCCTAGATGCTTGCCGCGACAACCCGCTCGCCCGCAATCTCGCGCGCTCCATGGGGACGCGGTCGGCCGCCATCGGCAAAGGGCTCGCCGAGGTGCAGACGGGCGTCGGCACGTTCATCGCTTACTCGACGCAGCCGGGAAATGTCGCGCTCGACGGCGCGGGACGCAATTCGCCCTTCACCGCCGCTCTTGCCGCCCGCGTTTTGGAGCCGGGGCGGAATTTGAACGCGCTGATGATCGAGGTGCGCAAAGACGTGTTGAAGGCAACGGACGGCCGGCAAGTGCCCTGGGATCATTCCGCGCTGACGAGCGATTTTTTCTTCCAGCCCGAGGCGCAGGCGGCAAGCGCGGGCACGCTTGCCCCGGCCGTTCAGGAGGCGATCCAGGCGCGGCTGCGCGCAATCGAGGAACAAGTGAACGCGAAGGCCGACCGGCAGCAGACGCTCAACCTCGTGAAGGTGGAGCAGCTCAAGGAGCGCATCCGCCAGCTCGAAGAGGCCATGCGCCAGGATCAGCAGCGCATTTTCGATACTTATAACAAGAACCGGCCCTCGAGCGATGCGGATTCCCGGCAAAATCTGAGCCTGGAGATCGGCTCCATCCAGATCCAAATGGCGCGGCGCGGGCAGGAGAAGAAGGCGCTTCAGGAGCAGATCGAGAAGCTCAATGCGGAGCTGGGGCTGACCGGGGCGGAGGCGAAATAGGCCCCCGGGGAACGCCATGCTAGGCGCTGGCTCGCGGTACACTTGCCGCGCTGGTGTGCGGGGCCTGCCGCAGTTACGAAGCTTTGCTCAACGGATTCGGCTGCAGCGGGTCGATACCAGACTCGGGCGCGATTTCAGGGCACAACCGTTTTACCCTCAGCAGCGGAATTTGCGGTGCCAATCTTTGCAATGCCGGTAAAGGGCTTTTCGATAGACAATTATAAATATTTCCATTATTTCAAAGTGTGTTGTATGTGGCGGGTTCAAAGTGTGATGTGGTGGGTTCGATTTCCGTTAGAAGTGCACTTAAAAGTCTTGTCTGCGGCACCGCTTTAGAAAAGCCGCTGCGGCAGGCCTATTTGCGCCTAAAGAATAATGAACATGGCCTTCGTGAAGAAAGAGATAACGCCTTTGTCCACCTTTTGTTGGCTACGCTGAAAAGCAACTCCAATTGCATCGATATCGGGGCGCATTCCGGTTTCTTTCTTGAACAGTTTTTGGAGGCGGCACCTGAGGGGCATCACTTCGCGTTTGAGCCCATAGCAACCTTGGCTGCGGAGCTTCGTCAAAAATTTCCTGGCGTTTCAGTCTATGATTGCGCGCTGTCCGATCATGACGGCAGAGCGTCTTTTCAATATGTGCCGGAATTGCCGGCGTGGTCTGGGCTAGAACTCCAGCCATACCCGGAAAAGGCTACTCCTCAAGCGATTGAGGTTGACGTGCGAAAGCTCGACAGTATGCTGCCGCCTGAAATGCCAGTGCACTTCATAAAAATCGATGTCGAAGGTGCCGAACTTGCTGTGCTGAACGGCGCGCGGGAGACTCTGAGGCGATGGAAGCCTCTTGTCTATTTCGAATGCGGCAAGGTTCATCATATACACTATGGAACGGAACCCCGAGACATCTTTGACCTCTTTGAAGTATGCGGGATGGGCGTTCATCTATTAGACCTGACCCCGCTCACAAAGGAGATGTTTTTAAAGGAATACGAAAGCGCATACAAAAGCGGCTACAATAGATTTGCGTGGGGAAATTTTTTCGCGCTCGCAGCTCCCGCACCGGAAGTTAAGGGCCAAAGCTGATTTCAAGCTGTATCAATTTTCATTTGGGCTGGCACCCAGGAACATTCTTAGACATTTTGCTCGTCGGCCCAATTTCCAATTACAGACTCATCACCTTATTCTCGCACAGCTTGTGATAGAATAACTTCTCCCTCAGAGCAAAGGGCAATATTCAGCGCCCGACAAATCCGCATCTTTCGCCACAAACCACGCCTAACCGCTGGCGGACCAGCTGAGTAAGCACGAGCAACGCGAAACTGTGGCGCATCTGATGCGGATTGACGTCGAAGTCCAAGGCCGGCGTCCCGGTACCGCCAAGAGGCGTCTCCGAAAACAACCTGCCAGCTGTTCAGCGCGATCGGCAAAGCGCACCTCCGCAATGCGGTCGACGCCTCGCCTACGTTCAGTGTCAACGCAATGTCCGGAACTGGTAAACGCTGACGTGGTCGGCTCGCGTTCCGTGTTCGACTTTTCGCTGCCCAAAGCCGAGATCGAGATGACACACGAGCATGAGCCACGGGCTGGGCCGGCGTCGATCAATTCCATTTGGGCAGCACCTTCATTAGGAGACGTGCCGCTCATTAGGCAGAATGTCTCTTCCCCGGCCTGCCGCGGGCCCGCGCAATTCTCCTCACCCGCCCGGAACGAGCCATCCGGCGGCCGTCTCATGAAGGCGCATGGCGCTCTTCAAAAACGGCAGGAGCGCCTCAACGCGTTCGGGCACCGTGTAGGGCGCATTGAACACGATCAACCCGCAGCCATTCAGGCTATCCGGCCGCTCCCTTGGCTGCATGAGCACCTCAGCAAACCAAGTGCGGCGCAGCCCAAGCGTCTCTGCCACCTCCTTCAGCTGCGCCACCGCCAAGTGCGCCTTGATGGGATACCAGAGGATGAAGACGCCCGTGGCCCAGCGCTTTTTCCATTCCCGCATTTGCCGGCCCAGCGTTTGGAACTCGTCCTTCAGCTCGAAGGGCGGGTCGGCGAGCACCAGCCCGCGCCGCTCCTTGGGCGGAATATGCGCCCGGATGCATTCATAGGCGTCCATGTGCATCGCGCGAGCCTGCCTGTACGGCTTGAGCACGCTTTGCAGCGCCTCGAAGGTTGGCTCGTGCAGCTCGGCTGCGATCAGGCGGTCTTGGCTGCGCAGGCGCCTCGCGATGAGAAGCGGCGAGCCGGGATAGTGCTGCGTGTCGAGATCGGGCGTGACGGTGTCGAGATAAGGCTTGAGATCGGCGGGTGGATCGGCCGCGCCCGCAATGCAGCCGATCCCGTTCTCCCATTCGCGGGTTTTTAGTGCCTCCTCCGAATCGAGGCCGTAAAGCCCGGCGCCGGCATGGGCATCGATTGCGCACAGGGCGCCGTCTTTTTGCAGGAGGTAGTCCAGGCACAGCACGAGGACGATATGTTTCAGCACATCGGCGAAGTTTCCGGCGTGATAAACGTGTCGGTAATTCATTCTCGCGCGCCCTTGCCCGCGCCAGCTGTCAGCATAGCAATTCGATGGCGAAGTGCCGGTTATGATCGAGCGCAACGCCCCTCATCCTGTCCTTCTCCCAGCAAGCTCGCCTTGGCGAGCTTGCCACTCTGAGGTACCGCATCTGCGAGCGGATGCGGTTGGAGAAGGGACGCCTGAATGGTGCGCTGTGCGTGCAACAACGTTCCCTCTCCCATGGGGAGAGGGACAGGGTGAGGGGTTGAACGCTCGATCATGGCCGGGATCTCACAACGGGCAGGACCTAAGTTAGCGTGTATACGTCAGACATGCTTTTGCGAACTCTGCTTAACCGGCCAGCCCGGGCTCCCAAGTGGCAGCGGGCTTGCCCGGCTCTTTCGCCGGCTCGTGCACGATTTTTGCGAGCTTCAAAAGCGCTTCGCGGACGCCCTTGCCGGCCACCGCCGAAATAAGCAACGGCTTCTTCCGCGCTGCGCGCTGCAGCTCGGCAGCTTTTTCCGCCGCGACCTCCGGCGTAACCGCATCGCACTTCGACAGCGCCACGATCTCGCGTTTGCGATGAAGGCCCGCGCCGTAAGCTTTCAGCTCGCCGCGCACTGTCCGGTAGGCTTCGGCGACATCCGGCTCGGTCACATCGACGAGATGCAGAAGCACGCGGCAGCGCTCCACATGGCCGAGGAAGCGGTCGCCGATGCCTGCGCCTTCATGCGCGCCTTCGATGAGACCCGGAATGTCGGCGAGAACGAAGTCCGTGTCCCCCGCTTTGACCACGCCAAGATTGGGATGCAGCGTCGTGAACGGATAATCGGCGATTTTCGGTTTCGCCGCGCTCACCGCCGCCAGGAATGTGGATTTACCCGCATTGGGAAGGCCGATGATGCCGGCATCCGCGATGAGCTTGAGGCGCAGCCAAATCGTCATCTCGATGCCCGCCTGCCCTGGGTTCACCCGGCGCGGGGCGCGGTTCGTGGAGGATTTGAAATGGGCGTTGCCGAACCCGCCGTTTCCGCCGGCTGCGATGAGCGCACGCTCGCCTGGATGCACGAGGTCGGCGAGAAGCGTCTCGTTGTCCTCGGCAAAAACCTGCGTACCGGGCGGGACCTTGAGGACAGCATCGTCACCGGAGGCGCCGGCCCTGTTGGCGCCCATGCCATGTTTGCCGTTGCTGGCTTTGAAGTGCTGCTGATAGCGGAAATCGATGAGCGTGTTGAGATTGTTCACGCACTCAACCCACACACTCCCGCCGTGCCCGCCGTCACCGCCGTCGGGCCCGCCGAATTCAATAAACTTCTCGCGCCGGAAGGAGAGGCAGCCATTGCCTCCATCCCCCGAGCGAATGTAAACCTTTGCTTGATCTAAGAAGCGCATAAACCGCAATTAAGGAGAGTTGCGCTCCGAAGCAAGCAGATCCTTGAAGCTTGCCTGTAGATTTCGTCCGCTTGCAGAGGCTGTCTGAGGCGGATGGCCTCGAACTTAGTCTGCGCGCTCGAGATTAACCGCCTTAGGCCCCTTGCCCTTCGGATCGGGCTGCGTCTCGTAGGATACGCGCATGCCTTCGTCGAGCATCCCAACCCCAGAGCGCTCCACGGCAGAGATGTGCACGAACACATCCTTTCCGCCTTCGTCCGGTGTTATGAAACCGAAGCCTTTGGCTTGGTTGAAAAATTTGACCGTGCCGCTCTGGCGCATGGGATGTTCACTCCTCTTCCCCAACGAAAAAAACATGGCCGATAGACCATGTTTTGACTTTTGCAGGCAAGACAGGTATCGGGGGGAGGACATGCGCACTATTACCGCTCGCGCGGTTTCTTCGGCAACGCGTAGTTCCACGGGTTCCGATAGTTTGCCCGGTTGCGCAGGATTATGCTCGAACATTGCCTTTTCGTAAAGGCCCGCGCGGTAAGTTTTCAGACAGTTCCGATCCCAGAGCGCGGCAGTGATGCAGGTCTGCATCAGTGAGATGCGCTAAACCGGCCGGGCCGCCTCAAATCCCGCAGTCAAAGCCCGGTTTTTCATCTGCGCGTAGCCAGCGGCAGCCAATATCGGCCGTTACTTACGCGGCCCCCGCTCCTTCTCAAGAGCGTCGCGCGCTTCTTTGGCAGCCTTCAGTGCGTCTTCCTTATCTTTCTCTGCCTTGTTCAAGGCCTCGCGCGTACCGGCCGCAGCTTGTGTGGCGTTGGCAAGCTCGCTCCGTATTTGGGCGAGCTGCTCATTGGCTGTCTTCACCGCTTGCTCGGCCTTATCGCGAGCGCTTTGTTCTTCGGCCAATCTGGTGGAGGCAGCTTTGGCATCCTTCTCCGCCACCTGGCGGGCCCGCTCCTCAGCTGCGAGCTTGTCGTTCAGAGTTTGCAAATCTCTGGCTGCCTTATCGCGTGCATCGGTCAAAAGCTGGGATTGCTTCTCCGAGTCGGCAGCGAGCTGATAGTACCCATATCCAAGTATGGCTAATAAAACGGCTAGAAAGGCGATAAAAATATTGCGGAAGATCATTATGTCCCTCCTGGCGTGCTGGCTCGAGCGCGGCGGTTGGTTCTAACGAGGATGGCCGCTCTTATCATAACGGCTGTATTGCCAATATGGCATTTCCGCAGGCGAATTAAATTTTGGACGATTGTGGCCACCGTGCAAGGCGAATGCATCCCGCACGCCTTAAGGGAAAAGCGGTAGCTGTTCGAGGCCGGCCGCTTCGGGAAAGCCGCACATGAGGTTGAAGTTTTGGATCGCTTGGCCGGCCGAGCCCTTGACGAGATTGTCGATGGCCGAAAACACGATGGCGCGCCCGGGGATGCGATCCGCGTAAACGCCCATCATGCAGTAGTTGGAGCCGCGCACAAACTGCGTCGAGGGGAGTGTGCCCTTGGGCGCGAGCTTGACGAAGCGTGCGGCGGCGTAGCGCTCAGTGAGTGCGGCGGAAAGATCGGCCGCCGTGTGGCCGGGCGCGAGGCGCACATAGGCCGTCACGAGTTCGCCGCGGCTCATCGGCACGAGATGCGGTGTGAAGTTCACGAGCACCGGCTCGCCTGCCGCCGCTGAGATTTCTTGCTCGATCTCGGGCGCATGACGGTGGCTTGCGACGCTGTAAGGCGAAAGCCCTTCGCCCGCTTCCGAAAACAGAATATTTTGCTTGAGCGAGCGCCCAGCGCCCGAAACCCCCGATTTTGCATCGACGACGATGTCGGAAGCGTCGATGAGCCTCGCGTGCACGAGCGGCAAAAGCGCAAGCAGCGCTGCCGTCGGATAACATCCGGGGCACGCGACGAGGCGCGCCCCAGCGATGGCCTCCGCGTAAAACTCGGTCAAACCGTAGACCGCATCTTTCAAGAGATGGGCGGCGGCGTGCTCGCGCCCATACCACTTTGCGTAGGTTTCCGTATTCTTCAAACGGAAATCGGCGGACATATCGATGATTTTTACGCGTTCCGGCAGCGTCGCGATGATGTCCTGCGCCGTCCCGTGTGGCAGCCCGCAGAACACAGCGTCGCAGGCCGCCCAATCGGCGTCCTCCGCCTTGACGAGCGGCGGCGCGCTGATGAAGCCGAGATGGGGGAAGACCTCGCCGAGAGGTTTTCCCGCATGCGTATTGGCTGCGAGCAGGGCGATTTCCATGCCGGGATGGCAAGCGGCCAAACGGATGAGATCGGCGCCGGTATAGCCGCTGGCGCCGATGACCCCGATCTTGACCTTCGCCTCTCCAGGCATGACCCCTGCTCTTAGCGCTTCGAGAACTGGAAGCTGCGCCGCGCCTTCGCCTTACCGTATTTCTTACGCTCGACGATGCGCGGGTCGCGGGTGAGGAAGCCCTCTTTCTTGAGAACCGGGCGCAGTTCCGGCTCGTAATAGGTCAGCGCCTTGGAAAGGCCGTGGCGCACCGCGCCCGCCTGCCCGGAAAGGCCGCCGCCCGAAACGGTTGCGACGATATCGTATTGGCTCGCCCGGTTCGCCGTAATGAGCGGCTGCTTCAGGATCATCTGCAACACCGGCCGCGCGAAGTAAACCTCGTGTTCCCGGTCGTTGATGGTGATCTTGCCATGGCCGGGCTTCAACCAGACGCGGGCCACGGCGTTTTTGCGCTTGCCGGTGGCGTAAGCGCGCCCATGGGCATCGAGCTTCTGAACGTGAACCGGACGCGACCGGTCCTCGGCGGCAGGTGCTGTAACGCCGGCGCTCTTCTCGAGGCCTGCGAAAGACTTCGTTGCGCTTGTCTCAACCATTAGCGCGCCCTCACTGCATTTTTGGGATTTAAGGCACGGATATCGAGTGCTTCCGGATTTTGCGCGGCGTGCGGATGCTCGGGCCCGCCATAGATGAGCAGATGCGTCATCTGCCGCCTTCCGAGCGGCCCGCGCGGGACCATGCGCTCCACCGCCTTCATCAGCACGCGCTCGGGGAACTTGCCGCCGAGGATCTCGAACGGGCGCCGCTCCTTGATGCCGCCGGGATGGTTCGTATGGCGGTAATAGACTTTGTCCTGCACCTTGTTGCCGGTGAAGACGATCTTCTTCGCATTGATGACGACGACATGGTCGCCGTCGTCCATATGCGGGGTGAAGGTGGGCTTATGCTTGCCCCGTAGGCGCATGGCGATGATCGTTGCGACGCGGCCGACAATCAGGCCCTCGGCATCGATCAGAATCCACTTTTTCTGAATGTCCGATGGTTTTGCGGAATAGGTTCTCATGGCTCAAGTCCGGTAAGAAGCGGACGAGCCGCTCCAATGAAAAAAGGGCCGCGAGGCCCATTTGCAGAAGAAATACGCGAAGAGGAACGCGCTGTCAACAGCGGAAAGAGTGCGGTAGTATAAAATTACGCTGTAAAAACAGTGCGATAAAAATACGGTGTTATGATACCTCCGCTGGGCTTCCCAAACCTCTTATCGCGTCTGCGCAAGCCGGCGCGCCGCTTCGCCAAGCGGTGAATAGAGATGAATGGGTTGCTGGCTAACGCCCATGGTGGAGGCGCGAGGCATTTTTTGCTGCGGCCGGTTTCGTATCCTGCTGCGGACGGGTTCGCATTGGGCCGCGAATTAGAAGACCGGGCTGAGACCGGACTTGGCTCCCGGCCAGTCACCTACCTACCGCGGTTGTGCCAATAGCCGTCCAAACGCGAGTGCAAAACCTAAAAAGGCCAGGGTCCAGCCGGCGGCGGCGGTGTTCAGCGTGAGGTCCGGCTGTATACCAAACGCAGCCATAAGCCGGGCGGCGGCACCAATCCCAACGCTCACATAAATCGCCGCGACACCGGCTGAAGCGGTGAGCGGTTGGCCAGTGTGGCCGAGGCTTGCCCGCGTCATGACTGCGAGCGTCATCATGCCGATCGCTCCCGCAGTCCAGGCATGTATAGCTGCCACCTGCGGGATCGAGCCTGGAAAAGTGGTCGAGAGAGACACTAACAAAAAGCCGAGGGGTACGAAGATATAGCCTGCATGGAGGACGAAAACCAAGGGCTCCGCGAAGGTGCGGTATCCTTTCCAGCGTGCCAGGCGGACTAATTGTAGTAGGCCCGCCAGCGCACAGGCAGCCGCAGTGAATTGAGCTTCTGGAGCAGCTACCCAGGCAAACAGGGCGATAGCCGATGCCGCGATGACGGCGAGATCGAACTTACCGAACTGACTGGGAAGGTTTGCGGCACTCCTTTTTGCGAGCCAATTCCTTGTAAAGCTGGGAACGATCCGGCCTCCAATGAGGGTTATCAACAAAATCGCTGCCGCTATGCCAAGCCGTTTGCCGTAATTTGCGGTGCCGCCGGTTGCCGCCTCGATATGGAAGGTCAAATTGCCTGCGCCGAATAAGGCCACAAGCGCAAGCACCTTCAAATTCCCAATGTTTTTGCCGGCGATAATCTCGCGTCCAACGATAAAACCGAGCGCGATCAAGAAACCGAGGTCGGCGAAGGCTGCCGCCGCGGGGCCGATCAGGGATGACGTTGCCACGGCAATCCGGCCCGCTAGCCAGATCGCGAATAGGCTGCCAAGAGGCATCCCCGCCACCGGCAGGCGTCCGGTCCAATTCGGGATCGCCGTCAGCAAGAAACCCGCAACGATGGCCGGAAGAAAGCCATAAAGAAGCTCGTGGGCGTGCCAATCGGTGGGAGTAAATACGGATGGCAGCGCCACACGGCCCATGAGCATTAAAATGAAGAGCACCATCGCGGCGGCAGCCCAAATGGCTCCGCCCAAGAAAAAAGGCCGGAAACCATAGCTGAGAATGGCCGGGCCGCGATAGGCCCGCAATGTTGCGGCCGTGGTTGTCATGGGTGCCTTCCTACCTTTTGACCGTTTCGCGAGCGGCGATCCGCCATTCAAGTTTCCAGCGGCCCAATGCTTGCTCGCCGCGATTGCGTTGATTGAGCAGTCTTCAATATTCCTCGCGCACTAGCCGGAAGCCGAGATTGCTTGGCGGCTTGCCGGTTGAGCAGGCACCGCCCCGGGCGTCGCGCACGAAATTCGGCAGGTAGGCGCGATGCTGGCCTTCGAGCACGCGCACCCCGCAATTGACGGTGGCTGTTCGAAATGACTGGCCATCGGCTAAGACGGTAGCCCGGATGAAGCAGCTATCCGTCCATTCCCAAACATTCTCCGCCAAATCGGCCACGCCATATTCGTTGACGCCGGACGTACCGAGGGGCTTCGGCTCGATTTCTGCCGGGTCCCGGTTCGCCTCCGCCTCATATTCCGCAAGCCAGCGTGTTGCGGGATTTTTGGCCGAACCGGCGATCACCGCATTCTCTGGCACGCGCGACCCGGCCGCCGCTATCCATTCCTCATCCGTTGGCAAGCGATAGCCCGTGCCGGTTTCCCGTGATAGCCATGCCGCATACGCAGTTGCATCTTCCCAGCTGACCTTGACTGCAGGCAGATTGGCGGCACCATTACCGCGCCGCGCGGCCTTGCAGCCGCCTTCTGCCACGCACCGCTCGTATTCGGCGGCGGAGACCTGATGGCGCATGATCCGCAAGGGCTTTGAGGAGAGCGTGATCAGCGGCGCATCCGACACTGTATCGTCTAGGCTGAACCACCCTGCGGGACGATAGCGCACTTGATGCGGCGGGATTTCCGCCATTTGCGGCGCAAGCTCCGGCCGCAGCTGGGTTTGCGGCCGGAAGGCAGGCGCTTGGTAGGCTTGCGGAACATCTCTCTTAGTCACGCTGCGAAACACCCAACCGGCCGCTATGCCTAGAGGCAGCGCTAATGCGAGCGCGATCAGCATCCTCTTTGACGGATGTGGGCGCGGTTGATGACCGGTTGCGGCAAACATGGAAGTCTCCCAGAGCTGCTGCGAGCACTTGGCTTTGGCTTTCTAGTTCAGCGCGGCAGCCTTCGCCTCTGCTGGGATTGGGTGCGGAGGCTCGATCTGCTTCATAAGATCCTCGTTCCACTCTCCCTCGACCTTGAAATGGGCGGTCGCGCCAAGGTCGGCGGCCTCGATCAGATTATGCGTAACGTAGGCGTAGATGCCGGGCTCGAGGAAAGTGTAGAGGGCCGCGCCTGCCGAACCGCCGCGAATGAACCAAGTCTCCAAATCGCGCTCGGGAGGATTGTCGAACTTGCCGGTTTCCCACACATAGTCGCCATGCCCGCCGATAAGATGCGGGCGGCTGTCGCGATTGGCCTGCGAGTGAATGATAAGCACGCGCTCGCCAACCTTGGCTTTCAAGGCGTTCTTCTCGGTGAGCGCGCCCACGCGGCCGTTAAATACGACATGCGTGGGAATGAGCTTGCGCATGACTTCCTCGGTGTCAGCGTAAGCGTCCGCCGGTGAATCGTATTTCTTGTAGTTACCCTTTTCGTCGCGCGGAACGTAAAAGTCGTTCTCGCCGATATAGTAGGCTCTATCGTAGCGCAGCGGCTTCCAGTTCCGGTCTTTGAGGCCCTCGCGGGGCAGAACCATGACTGCGCCGCTCATGCCTGAAACCACATGCCAGGGGATCATCGCACCGCCAGGTGCGCAGTGATAGACGAACACGCCTGCGCGCGTCGCCTTCCAGCGCAGGACAACCTCTTCGCCCGGGCTTATCAGCGTGAGCGCCCCGCCGCCCAAAGCGCCGGTCGCGGCGTGAAAGTCGATGTTGTGCGCCATTGTGTTGGTTGAGGGGTTCTTGAGGGTGAGCTGCACATAATCCCCTTGGTGCAGCACCATCATCGGCCCCGGAATTGAGCCATTGAAGGTCATGGCCTGCATCGTGGTGCCCTGATCGTCGATAACGAAAGGCTTCTCCTGCACGCTCATCTCAAACTCGATGACCTTTGGCCCGCTATTCGTTGCCTGCTCATGCGGATGAATAAAAGGCGGCGCAACAAGCGTGACCTTTTCGTGCGGAAGCTTTGCTGGATCGGCAGCAAGTGCCGGAGCGCTTAATGCGAAAATCGCCAGAACAGCGCCGGCGAGCATCTTGGAATTTGCAAACATAGCCATCTCCATTTCACGGAGAAAGCCTATGCGCATGGACGCCGCGCCTCTTTGCGCCCCAACAAACAATTGATACAGTGGTTGTCCCCTGGCAACTCAGGTGATCCATGCCGCTCGATACGCAGCTCATTGTGGGATTTCCGGTCTTCGAGGGTTTTGCTGCCGAGGATCTCGCGCATGTGCTGTCTGAAGCGCGCTCGGTCCGCTTTGCCAAAGGCGCGATCATTTTCGAGCAGGGCGCTGCCGCCGATTCCTTTTTTCTCTTGCTGCATGGGCGTGTGCGCGCCTACAGGCTGACGCCGGATGGCCAGCAGATTGTGGTGCGCTTCGTAGGGCCGGGAGAGTTGTTCGGCATCGCCATGGCCATCGGCAGCCAAAGCTACCCGGCAAATGCGGCCGCAGTGGTGGATAGCGTAGTAATCGTTTGGCCGGCCGCTGCCTGGAGCAAGCTGGTGGCGCGGTTTCCAGCGTTGGCGCTCAATACGATGCAGACCATCGGCGGGCGCCTTCAAGAAGCCCATACGCGCATGACCGAGATGGCGACGGAGGAAGTGGCGCGCCGCGTCGCTCACACGCTTTTGCGGCTCGCTCAGCAAGCTGGACGCAAGACTGAGGACGGCGTGCTTATCGACTTTCCCATCACCCGGCAGGACATCGCCGAAATGTCGAGCACGACGCTGCATACCGTCAGCCGGATATTAAGCGCCTGGGAACATGAAGGACTGGTTGAAAGCGGCCGGCAGCGCGTTCTTATCCGTGACCCGCACCGCCTTTACTTGCTGGCTGAGTCTCCGTCCAAGTGAAGCTGCTGGGCGGTAGGATTTTCCGCTTGGGCGTTGCTGAGTGCGGCTAGGAAGCTGCCAAGGTCGACACCGTGCTCCTGGCATGCTTCCTCCACGGAATGAAAACTCCCAATAGGGCAGCCGATACACTTCATGCCGAAGGCGAGGAAAGCGCGGGTTGTGCCGGGCCACGACCGCATTACCGTGTCAACGGAAAGGTCCATGACTCTCGATAGGCTGAAAGCGCCCGGATTTTTCTTACGAAACCACATGACGCAATCCTCAGCTCTGAAAGCGCCGCTATCGTTGCGGCAGCGCAAAGATGAGGCATTTTCTGTGCTTCATATTGGATTGGGGTGAACGCATCCCTGGCCGTCTGTAAAAGCGCATCGGCGCCGCGACGGTCCAGAAGCGGCTCGCAGTACGGCCACTTTCTTTGCGCCCCGAAAGTGGCATCGCGATACCAATTTAACGCGGCTTCCGGAGAAATGAGCCCATGACCCTACCCTTTGAGTCACTCCCTTGTGAAGACGGAGCGATCCCCGACGGCACCGGCGATATCGTGGCCTTCCTTATAGACCGCTATCACATGGTTCACCGGGAGGAACTTCCCGGGCTAATCGCACTTGCGCGTAAGATTGAGAGCGTTCATGGCGGCCATTCCGAGGTTCCGCGTGGTCTGGGAGACTTTCTCGACGAAATGGCCGATAGCCTTGAGACGCACATGCAAAAGGAGGAGCAGGTTCTTTTCCCGCTGTTCGCAAGCGGCGGCCACCCCATGATCGGGCATCCGATCGCGATGATGCGCGCCGAGCATGACGATCACACCGGCCATCTGTCTGCCTTGGCCGGGCTCGCTAACGGTTTCCAGCCGCCGCAGGACGCCTGCAGTTCGTGGCGAGCACTTTACGCCGGCCTCGCTAAACTGTCCGGCGATCTCGCTGAGCACATCCGCATAGAAAATGAAATTCTGTTCCCGCGCTTTGGCGCATGATGACCAGAGGCCAAGCAGGCGAAAAATTTGGGCCACGTCACGGCTTTGGTGTGTAGCGCCGCGCCACGCTATTTTCGTAAGCCCGCGCCGTGGTTAATGCCGGCATGGTGAATGAGGCTAGATTTTATTATCTCCTCGCCGCAAAAATCGTGATTTTTCGCGAATTCACCCCCAAAAGTGCGATTCAAAAAGTCCGTAAAATATAGATTATTGCGCGCGCTAACCAAGAAATGTAATCCAGAGTTGCGCCGGCGCCCCTGCACAATTGGACGCAACTCATCGCGTTGTCTCGATTTTACCCAGTAGAATCAATGAGATAAACTTCACGCGTTCGCAGCTTAAAGCTTTTGCAAGGCGCCTTCTCTATAATGCATCGCTTAAAGGACGCCGCCAAATTCGAGTAAAACTGCTTAGAAGAGCAATAAGACCGGAGTTAACGGAGATTTAAAACAGCCCTTGCGCCGGCCGCTAGCTGGGCAGCGAATAGGTCGAGGTCGCATGCGCCGCCAGCTCTGCCTCGCCGTCCGAATGCAGCGCGATCTCGCCAACCGCGAGCCGCTTGCCGAGCTTTAAGATGCGCGCCTCGCCGATCATATCGCGCGCGCCTGGCTTGCGCAGGAAGTTGATGGTCAGATTGGTGGTCACCGCATGCGCCATAGGGCCGATGGAGGCGAGCACCGCCGCATACATCGCCACATCGGCGAGCGAGAACATGGCCGGGCCCGAGATTGTGCCGCCCGGCCGCAGGAGGTGATCTCCGAAACACATGCGCACGCGCGCGAACAGATGCCGCGTCTCCTCGACCTTATAGGCGCGGCCGATGGCGATCTGCGGGAACACCTCGGCGAGGAACAGATTCACCTCCGCCGCCGAAAGCTTGGGCGCGGAAAGTTCCGGCAGCACACGTTCGACAGTCATTCCGCCTCCGTTATTTCACCAAGATTGCACGCGATGAGTGCTGCATGCAATTTGGATATGCATCGACGGATTGGAGCGCAAGCATGGCCGGCATTAGAAATGTCATGAGTAGAATTTTGTTGGGCCTCGCCTTCACCGCGCTCGCGGCTTTGGGGCCGGCCGCTGCGAAGGATGCGGTCCTGACGCAGGACAGCGTCTCCCGCTTCCTCGCCTCGTTTGGCGAAATGCGCGCCATTGCCATTTCGGAGGGGCTGAAGACCGGGACGGGTTCGGAGGCCGCGAAGAACCCGCTCGGCGCGGTGCTCAAAGCCATCAAGTCGAGCAAGCTTAAGACCGAAACGGAGAAAATTGCGGTGAGCCACGGCTTTGCCGATCTTAAGGACTGGACCGGAACCGGGCGCTCGATCGCGCAAGCCTATCTCTTCATCACCGTTGGGCCGGCGCGCGGCATCGCCAGGGACACGCTTGAGCAGAACAAGGACGCCGCGATCAGCCAGCTGGAAAAGCTGAGTCTTCTCAATGACAAGAGCAAACAGAAGCTGAAAGAGAACCTCGATAGCCTCGAGGATCAGCTCTCGCGCGAGCCGCCGCCGGAGAACGTCGCTATCGTGAAGAAGATGAAGCCGGACATCGACGGGGCGGTGAAATTCGGCCTGAATTGAGGTAAGGTCTTTCGAAAGGGAGACCGCCATGGACACGCTCACACCGCACAACACCGAAATCCTGCTTGCCGGGCGCCATGGCGCCGTCGCGGTCCTGACGCTCAACCGGCCTGCCGCGCGCAACAGCTTGTCGCTCGATCTCATCGCCGCGCTCCATGCCGCGGTGAATCGCGAGGGCGCGGCGCGGGATGTGGCCGCCATTATCATAGGCGGCGCGCCGCCGGCCTTCTGCGCCGGCCACGATCTGCGGGAAATGCAGGCCCGGCGCCAGGATGCGGACCGCGGCCGCGCCTTCTTCGAGGAGACCATGCGGTCTTGCGCGGCGATGATGCAGGCCATCGTGGCTTGCCCGAAGCCCGTGATCGCGGCCGTCAACGGCATCGCCACCGCGGCCGGCTGTCAGCTCGTTGCTAGCTGCGATTTGGCCGTCGCTGGCGAAAGCGCCCAATTTGCGACCCCCGGCGTGAATATCGGCCTATTCTGCTCGACGCCCATGGTCGCGCTCTCGCGCAACGTCTCGCGCAAAGCCGCGATGGAGATGCTGCTCTTGGGCGAGATGGCCTCCGCCGCGAAGGCGCTAACGCTGGGCCTCGTGAACCGCGTTGTGCCGGACGCGCAGGTGTTCGATACCGCAATGGAGATTGCGGAGAAGATCGCCGCCAAATCGCCGCTCACGCTCGCCATCGGCAAGAAGGCCTTCTACGCCCAAGCCGAGATGCCGCTCGCCGGGGCCTACGATTACGCGGCCACTGTCATGGTCGAGAACATGCTCGCCCGCGATGCCGAGGAGGGCATCGGCGCGTTTCTGGAGAAGCGCAAACCGGAGTGGACGGGCAGCTAATTCAGCGCAAAGCCGGCCGGGCTTTTCCGGCGGTTACATGAGCGGCATTATTGCACAGTCATCGCGGCGCTGGGCGCGAAGGGCTTGCCGAAGGCGAAATGCCGCCGTTCAATCGCATTGCATATTCATTTGGCGGCAGCACGTCCAAGGAAGAGAGCCATGCAGGAAACAGCGCCTAAGCTCAAGGAATTCCAAACCTACATCGACGGAAAATGGGCCGGCGCCCAATCGGGCAAGACCTTCGAGACCTTCAATCCCTATACGGGCGAGGCCTGGGCGCTGATCCCCGAATGCGGCCCGGAAGACGCGGCCCTTGCCGTGGAGGCTGCCTCGCGCGCCTTCGAGACCGGCCCCTGGCCCCAGCTCACGCCGACCGCGCGCGGC
>JBKQQS010000105.1:0-23674 GCA_052144215.1 Rhodomicrobium sp. | reverse complement strand
CAAGCTCGCCAAGGCGAGCTTGCTGGGAGAGGACTGGGGTGAGTGGGTCTTGCGACGGTTTCCGCCCATATAGGACCGGCGCTAAATCCCCGCTGCCGCGGCCTGCGGCTCCGCCTGCACCCGGTCGCGCCTCAGCCGCTCGGCCACAAGAAACGCCATCTCAAGCGCCTGATCGGCGTTGAGCCGCGGGTCGCAATAGGTGTGGTAGCGGTTCGAAAGGTCCGCATCCGAGATCGACTGCGCGCCGCCCGTGCATTCGGTCACGTTCTTGCCCGTCATCTCGATATGGATTCCGCCGGGATAGGCGCCCTCGGCCTGGCACACGTCGAAGAAGTTTCCGACCTCGCGCATGATGTCGTTGAACGGCCGCGTCTTATAGCCGCTCGCCGCCTTGATCGTGTTGCCGTGCATCGGATCGCACGACCAGATCACCGACTTGCCCTCACGCTTCACCGCGCGGATAAGCGGCGGCAAATAACGCTCGACCTTATCTGCGCCATACCGGACGATCAGCGTCAGCCGGCCGGGCTCGTTCGCCGGGCTCAATATATCGATCAATTTAATGAGTTCCTCGGGATCGAGGCTCGCCCCGCATTTCACGCCAATGGGGTTCTTGATGCCGCGCATGAACTCGACATGGGCGTGGTCCGGCTGGCGCGTGCGGTCGCCGATCCACAGGAAATGGCCCGAGGTTGCGTACCAATGGCCGCTCGTCGAATCGATGCGCGCGAATGCCTCCTCGTAAGGCAGCAGCAGCGCCTCATGGCTCGTATAGAAGTCGGTCGTGCGCAGCCTCTCCGAATTCTCCGAGGTCACGCCGCACGCGCGCATGAAGTTCAGCGTCTCGGAAATGCGGTTCGCCAGCTCTTCATAGCGCGCGCCGGCCGGGCTGCCTGCGACGAAGCCGAGCGTCCATTGATGCACGCGTTCCAGGTCCGCATAGCCGCCTTGCGCGAACGCGCGCAGTAAATTGAGCGTCGCCGCCGATTGCCTGTAAGCCTTGCGCATCCGGTGCGGATCGGGTGTCCGCGCCTTTTCCGTGAACGCGATATCGTTGATGATATCGCCGCGGTAGCTCGGCAGCTCCACGCCGTTTTGCGTCTCTGTGTTTGCCGAGCGGGGCTTGGCGAATTGCCCCGCTATGCGCCCAATTTTCACCACAGGCCGGCTCGCGGCAAAGGTCAGAACCACCGCCATCTGCAAGAAGACGCGGAAAAAATCGCGGATCGGATCGGCGCCATGCTCGGAGAAGCTTTCCGCGCAATCGCCGCCTTGCAGCACAAAAGCGCGGCCTGCCGCAGCTTCGGCCAGGTGTTTTTTCAGCGCCCGCGCCTCGCCTGCAAAAACCAGCGGCGGGAAGGTCGCCAGCTCTTTCTCGACGGCGTGCAAGGCTGCCTCGTCGGGATAGGCCGGCATCTGCGCGACGGGTTTTTGCCTCCAGCTGTCTGGCGTCCAACGCGATGACGTAGTCAAGGTTCTAGCTCCTTCGGGCGCGCGGGCCCCGCGCGCTTCATGTTTTGTTCCCGCGTTGTTATAAGCGATGCCGGCGCCGGTTACCAGTGTGTTGCGAATCGACATTGCTTAGCTGAGCACCTGAGGCAAGGCCACCGATAGTCAGCAAAAAGAACGCCAATTTAATCCAAAGCACATTTGCTCTCGCAAAGGTGAGAAGCAGCGTATCGAGGAGGCGGCCGGCGGGGTGTTCAGTCCGGAGAGCGGCCGGATTTGAGCAGGTTGTTTGCGCCGGCCCTTCGCGGTTCGAGCCTCCATGTGTGCCTGCTAGGTAGCGCAAAGAACGATGGCCGCGCCGGCGGCAAATAGGCTATCGTCCGCCATTGCCCCGCGCGGAAATCCCAACGCCATGCTGCAAGTCGAAAACCTCTCGGTCCCGGGCCTTGCCCCCGTGTCCTTTTCGCTTGGCACGGGCGAATGCGTCGCGGTGCGCGGCCCCTCGGGCGCGGGCAAGACGCTTCTCCTGCGCGCCATCGCCGATCTCGACCCGAACTCTGGCAGCGTGCGCCTCGACGGCGCAGACCGGAGCGCCATGCCGGCCCCGCTCTGGCGGCGGCGCGTGGGATATCTGCCCGCGGAGCCGGGCTGGTGGGCCGACCGCATCGGCGAGCATTTTAGCGATTGGTCCGCCGCCCTCGCGCTGGTGGAGCGCCTCGGCCTTTCCGCCGAAGCCGGGGACTGGCCCGTGGCGCGGGCATCGACCGGCGAGCGCGCGCGCCTCGCGCTCGTCCGCGCGCTCATGGCCGCCCCGCAAGTGCTGCTCCTCGATGAGCCAACCGCAGCCCTCGATGCCGCCTCCGTGGCGGCGGTTGAGGCGCTGCTGGCCGAATGCGTGAAGGGCGGGCTGTCCGTGCTCTGGGTTACCCATGACGCGGCCCAAGCCGGGCGCGTTGCCAAGCGAAGCCTGCTCGTCGAAGCCGGCGAGGTCCGGGAGGCGCGTGCGGCATGACACCAAATCGGGTTGAATGCATCCCTGCCCGGTGGCGTCATCCCGTGCGCGGCGCAGCACGAAGTGGTGCGCTGCAGACACGGGATCTTTACGGGCGCCGGCGCTTTTTAAGATCCCGTGTCTGCGCAGCGGCATTTCATGCCGCAGCGCGCACGGGATGACGGGCACGAAGCATTCAACGGGATACGATATGACCTCTTACGTTACGCTCAGCCTCTGGGACCTCGCCCTGACGAGCCTCCTCGTCCTCATCGATGCGGGACTGTCGGCCGCGCTCCACCTTGGCATCCATCGCAGCCTCTTGATCGCCGCTGTGCGCATGGTGGTGCAACTCTCCATCATGGGCCTTGTGCTGACCACGCTGTTTGCCCTCGTCTCGCCGCTCTGGACCGGCCTTGCCGCGCTCGGCATGGTGCTGTTCGCGGGCCGCGAGATCGCGCAAAGGCTGGAGCGGCCGTTCGAAGGCCTTTGGTCCTTCGGCATCGGCACCATCTGCATGATGCTCGCCTCAGGGCTTGTGACCTCGTTCGCGCTGCTTACGGCGATCAGGCCCGATCCTTGGTACGATCCGCGCTATGCGATCCCGCTGCTCGGCATGATCCTCGGCAATTGCATGACCGGCATCGCGCTGGGGCTCGATTCGCTGACGGGCGGTGCCGCGGCCCGCCGCGCCGGGATCGAGGCCCGCCTGATGCTCGGGGGCACGCGGTTCGAGGCGCTGCAGCCGGTGATGCGGGAGGCTTTGCGCCGCGCGCTTTTGCCTATCGTCAACTCGATGTCGGCGACGGGGGTGGTGTCGCTGCCCGGAATGATGACCGGCCAAATCCTTGGCGGCGTCGCACCGGCCGAGGCGGTCAAGTATCAAATCCTGATCATGTTCCTGATCGCAGGCGGGACGGGGCTCGGAGCGGTCGCGGCCGTGCTTGGCGGGGTCTACCGGTTGACCGACAGCCGCCATCGCTTGCGGCTGGACCATTTGGAGCCGGCGAGGCGATGAGCTAACTGAAAAAGATCGCCGTTAAAAGCGCAAATGGCGGGATGAGGAAGAGCGTAGACCAAGCCATGAACCCGAAGAAGCCCGGCATGTAAGCAGCACGTTGCCCTGGATCGCCACGGCGGCGTTGCCGCCTCGCGATGATGGTTCTGGAATCGCCGCCTGAAGTAGTTAGCCGGATCCGGCATAACACCGATTTGAGCGTTAGCCGGCGGAGCGCCGCACGGCAAGCACTTCAAAACCGCGCGCCGCCTCCCAATAACTATGCACGGGAGTAAAGCCAAGAGGTTAACGGCCATGAAAGAGCGCATTCAAAAGAGCGATGCCGAGTGGCGCGAGCAGCTGACGCCGGAGCAGTACAAGGTTACGCGTCAGCACGGCACCGAGCGCGCCGGAACGAGCGCGCTCAACAACGAAAAGCGCGAGGGGGTTTTTACGTGCGTCTGCTGCGGCGAGCCCCTGTTTTCATCGGATGCCAAGTTCGAATCCGGCACCGGCTGGCCAAGCTTTTTAAAGCCGATAGAGGGCGAGGCTGTGACCGAGCACGACGACCGGTCTTTTCTCATGCACCGGACGGAGGTGCGTTGCGCGCGTTGCGATGCCCATCTCGGCCATGTGTTTCCGGACGGCCCGAAGCCCACAGGTTTGCGCTATTGCATGAATGGGTCCGCGCTCGGCTTTAAGCCCGGCCATATGGAGGGTGAACGCGGCGAAGCCGGAGCAAAGTCTTGAGGGAAGAAGGCGGCGAAATCCTCGCCGCCTTGCCAGCCCCAGTTACGATTTCTTTCTGCCAGGCAGCGCCTTCAATGCGTCTGCGCAAGCTTGCCCAAGCTCGCTTGCATGGCTTTCCAGGCACTTCGCCATGCCTCCTTGGCCTTTCTCGATATTTGCGCAGAACTTTTCGGCTTCGGCCTTGCAATTCATGCGCATGACTTTGCGGGCTTCCTCCGCTTCCTTGCGGGCGGCCGCGCATTCGGGCGAAAGTTCCGCCTCGTGCTGCTTCAAGCAGGGGCCGAGCTGGCCGTCGCCGAACTTCATGCCAGGGCAAAACTTCTCCCTGTCGGCCTTGCAAGCATGGCCGGGGCCTTCTTGCGCGGAGGCGAGCTGCGGCGAAGCCATAAGGAGCACGGCAGCGAGCAAGGCGTAAGGCGCGATTTTCATGCGGAATTTCTCCAGGTTGGGGAATGCGTGTTTCGCGCTTAGCGTGAACGGCGATATTCCACAACGGCAATCGCGCCGCTTTTAAGCGCAAATTTGTAAGGAGCTTTGTCCGGCTAAACAGGGTTCCCGCAAAGCCGTCCTCGTGCAGACTCTAGGCAGGCATTCGCTGGCCGCTCATGCCGCGCGAATTTTTCTTGATCGCTTGGCCGAATTCTCGCACCTGTCATACGAGATCCGGTTGAATGGTTCCCGCCGTCATCCCGTGCGCAGTGCAGCGCGAAGCGGTGCTCTGCAGACAAGGGATCTTGCAACATGCAGGCGCCCGCAAAGATCCCGTGTCTGCGCAGCGGCACTACGCGCCGCAGCGCGCACGGGATGACGGCCAGCAAACCATTCAACCGGATCTCGTATCAAACGCATGCACAGGCATCGAAGCGCAGGCCAATCATGGAGAGACGGGTAGCCCTATCGCGTCAACCTTCGCGTTTCGCCCGCCGCGGTGCGGCTTCAACCGGAAAGATCGAGCAAGGCCCGCTGACATGACCAAGAACCTGCCCGCAACGGTGCGTTCGGCGCTGTATGCCTTACGCGGCGGGTTTCTCATCCGGCCGTTTGTTATCGCCTTCACGGCCGGGGCCGCCGGCGCGGTTCTTTCCTCGCTTGAGGAGCAGTATCCGGGAATTCAAGCCATTGTTCCGCGGACTCTCTTTCCCTCCCATGCGGACCCGCAAGTTGCGCAGGCCATCCTTACTACCATCGCCACCGCGACCATGACCGTTGTGTCAATCGTTTTTGCGATCCTGCTTATGACCTTGACCCTGGCCTCGACGCAGTTTTCGCCCCGCATCCTGATCAGTTTTGTCCGCGATCAGGTCACGCAGTGGACGCTCGGCGTGTTTCTCGGCACGTTTTCCTATTGCATCGCTGCGCTTCCCGCGGCGCGTTCTCTTCCCTTTCCCTTCGTGCCGGTCTTAACCGTCTTGGGCGCGATGGCGCTGGCCCCCGTGTGCGTCGGGTTGCTGATCTATTTCATCCACCACATTTCGAATGCCATCAGCGTCAACACCATTATCGACCGCCTGAGGCGCGAGACTGAGCTCGTGATTGGCGAGCTGATGCCGTATGCGCGTGCGCCGCTTCAAATGCCTGAAAGCATCGGCACCTTCCGCGAGGCGCTGGATTTCGCCGTCTTAAGCCGCGCGTCGGGCTACATCAGATATGTCGACATCGACCGGCTCAAAACGCTGGCAAAAGCCTACGGGACCGGCATTGCCCTGGAACGCCGGGTTGGCCACTTCATTTCTGAAGGCGTTGCGCTGTTGCGCGTTACGCGCGGCAGCCGCTTAACGAGGGATCGCGAGCTGGAGCTGCTGGCTGCAGTCGAGATCGGCCCCACGCGCACGATGCAGCAAGACGTGGAATTCGGCATCGTCCAGATTGTCGATATCGCGTTGAGGGCGATCTCGCCGGCGGTCAACGATCCGACGACAGCGATAAGCTGCGTCGATCAACTCGGCAGCGTCCTCATTTGCTGGCTCGGCCGCACGCCTCCTCGAAGCTATCATTACGATCCGCCTTATGTCCTGCGCGTCATCGTCCCCTGGATCGGCCTGGATGGCCTGCTCGATCTGGCGTTCGAGCAAATCCGTCATTATGCCGTTGCCGATGCCGCCGTGAGCCTAAGGCTGATACGCGTTCTCAGCGATATCGGAAGCACGGTCAGCGATCCCGCGATCCACTCGCTCCTGCTTGAGCGTGGCAAGCGCGTGCTTGCCGGCTGCGCCGCCCGGCTTCCGGAGGATGACATCGAGAGGCTCCGGCGGCGTTTGGCTGTGCTTGAGGATCGCGTGGCATATCCGGCTTAAGATTGCGGCCTTTTGCGCTACTGGCCCGGCGTTCGATGTCGCCCCGGAAAACGCTGCCAGCAGCCCCTCAAGGTCACCCCGGAAGCCGCTCGCGGCTATCCGGGGTCTTGCCCAAGACTCCGTTTTCATTTGCTGCAAGATCGCGGATAAGGACCGGAATGGGCCTTTCCGCGATGACGATGCTGAGATGTCTGCGAAACGAAACCGGCTTAAGACCGCGCACTAGTCAAATCATTTGCATATACCCTTTACCTTGTGATTGTAGACTTATGTATATTTAGACGCTATTTGAGGAAACATAGGATAACAAATATTGCTCAGTAAATAAGTGCCACAGAAAACCGTTACGCCCACGGTTTATGGAGTGCGCGCTGGACCTCTTCATCGGTCGCGAATTCGCCGCGCTCAGCTTCTCCCAACGCAATTCCGATGCCTTCGAGCTGTTCTTCGCTGAGCGCGAATTCCGCCTCGCCCCAGGCTAAATGAAGCAGAAGCCCGGCAAGCCGGTCCTGCTCGTCATCGCTGAGCGTTTTGAGTTTCGCAATCGCTTCGTCGAGGAGCTTTGTCATGGTTCGATACTAGCATCGTTCCGGGCGGCGAGGAATATCCGGGATGCTCAGCAAATCCCAGCGGCGGCAAATTTCGAGACGCTGCCGGCAAAAATGCGCTAAAAGGAGCGTCGACTCCCCCAGCAAGCGAAGGCAGACATGGATCACGCGCAAACCCCGCCTCTCAATCCGCCCGTGGCCGAAATCCGGCCCGCCCGCGATCTTCATCACGGCATCGAGCGCGAAGACAATTACGCGTGGCTGCGCGCGGCGAATTGGCAGGAGGTGATGCGCGATCCGGCCTCGCTCGGCCCCGGTATCCGTGCCTATCTCGAAGCGGAGAACGCTTACACCGCCAAGGCGATGGCTGATACGGAGGCGCTGCAAGAGACGCTGTTCAAGGAGATGAAGGGCCGCATCAAGGAGGACGACTCCACGGTGCCCGCGCCCGACGGCGCCTACGCCTATTTCACGAGCTACGTTGTGGGCGGCCAGCATCCGCGGATCGAGCGGCAGCCGCGCGACGGCGGAGAGGCCACCGTGCTGCTCGATGGCGACGCCATGGCGGCGGGCAGACCCTTCTTCCAGCTGGGCGGCGCGGCCTGGAGCCACGATCACCGGCTCCTGGCCTACGCCTTCGACGACAAGGGCTCGGAATTCTTCAAGATCAAACTCCGCGACCTCGAAACGGGCTTGGATTTGGCGGACGAGGTGCCCGACATGGAGGGCCAGCCCGTCTGGAACGCCGATGGCACCGCCTTCTATTACACGCGCGTCGACGAGCACCGCCGGCCGCTGCAAGTGCTGCGGCATCGCGTTGGCACGGATGCGGGAAAGGACGAACTCGTCTACCAGGAGCCGGATTCGGGCTTTTTCGCGCGCGTTCGCGAAAGCCAGGACCGGCGCTTCGTCGTTATCAGCTCGGGCGATCACGAGACGAGCGAGGACCGGCTACTAGAGGTGAGCGCGCCGGAGAAAGGCCTGAAACTCGTCGCGCTGCGCGAAACGAACCACGACTATCACGTGGACACGCACGAGGACCGGCTCATCGTCCTAACCAACGCGAACGGGGCGGAGGATTACAAGATCGCCGAGGCGCCGCTCGATAGCCCCGGCCGCGGAAACTGGCGCGATCTCGTGCCGCATAAGCCCGGCCGGCTGATCCTCGATATAGTTTGCTTCAAGGATTACCTCGTGCGGCTCGAACGCGAGGATGGGCTGCCGCGCATCGTCGTCCGCCGCTTCGCCGATGGCGAGGAGCACGCCATTGCGTTCGCCGAGGAGGCCTATTCGCTCGGCATGTCCGAGGGCTACGAATACGATACCGAGACGCTGCGCTTTACCTATTCGTCGATGACGACGCCGCGCCAAGTCTACGATTACAATATGCGCACGCGCGAGCGCATCCTGCGCAAGACGCAGGAAGTGCCGAGCGGGCATAACCCGGACCTTTACGTGACGCGCCGCGTGTTCGCCCCGGCAGGCGATGGCGAAACCGTGCCGGTGTCGCTGCTTTACCGCAAAGATACGCCGCTCGACGGCACCGCGCCGCTCCTCCTATACGGCTACGGCTCTTACGGCCTGGCGATCCCGGCCGGCTTTTCGACCAACGCATTCAGCCTCGTGGACCGCGGCTTCGTCTACGCCATCGCCCATATCCGCGGCGGCAAGGACAAGGGCTACCGCTGGTACAAGGACGGCAAGCTCGAAAAGAAGACCAACACCTTCAAGGACTTCATCGCCGCCGGGCATTATCTCGCGGAGCAGAAGTTCACGAGCGCCGGCCGCATCGTGGCCCAGGGCGGCTCGGCCGGCGGCATGCTCATGGGCGCCGTGGCCAATATGGCGCCGGAGCTATTCGCCGGCATTATCGCGGATGTGCCGTTTGTGGATGTGCTGACGACCATGCTCGACAATACGCTGCCGCTGACCCCGCCGGAGTGGCCCGAATGGGGCAACCCCATCGAAAGCGCCGAAGCCTACCGCACGATTGCGGCCTATTCGCCGGTCGATAATGTGCGCGCGCAAAGCTATCCGAATATCCTCGCGACCGGCGGGCTGACCGATCCGCGCGTCACCTATTGGGAGCCCGCGAAATGGGTGGCGAAGCTGCGCAGCCATAAGACGGACAAGAACCTCCTGCTGCTCAAGATCAATATGGAGGCCGGCCACGGCGGCGCATCGGGCCGCTTCGACCGGCTGAAGGAGGACGCACTCGCCTATGCCTTCGCGCTGAAGGTGGCGGGAAAGCTTTAGCGTCAACCCCCGATGCGCAGGAGCTTGATTACCCCGGTGTTTCCGCCCTCGCGGTGGCCTTTGCAGCAAAAGACCCCCTCACCCCAGTCCTCTCCCGCGGAGGGGAGAGGGAGCAGGGCGTGCCCGTTGTAACGGCGTACCCTCTCCCCTTGTGGGAGAGGGACAGGGTGAGGGGGCTTCACGGTCACGCGCGGAAAAATCAGGGTAGTCAGTTCCGCGGTGTCATTTATTTCCTTCGTTTTGCGCTTAACGGCGCGGCTTGAACCCGCTATGTTACGAGCTAAGTATTAGCTTACCGGCGCATGGTTCATGTCGAAAATCTTCATCTCCTACCGGCGGCAAGATTCCCGGCCCGTTGCCACGCTGATCTACGAACCGCTCGCGCGGCATTTCGAGGCGAAATTCGGCGCCGGCGCGGTGTTCATGGATGTGCACGGCATTCCGCTGGGCGTGAATTTCCGCCGCTATCTGAACGAGCAGGTGGCGAGCGCGGAGCTGCTGCTCGCGCTGATCGCGGACCGCTGGCTCACCGCGGTGGACGAGCACGGCGCGCGGCGGATCGATAGCCCGGACGATTTCGTGCGCATCGAGATCGAGGCGGCGCTGAAGCGCGGCATCCCGCTCGTGCCGGTCTATGTGGATGACGCGAAGTTCTTGCGCGAGGAGGACTTGCCAGGGAGCTTGAAAGATCTCGCGTGGATGAATGGCTTTCAGCTCAGAACCGATGCTCACTATTTTGCCACCGATGCCGCGCAGCTGATTACCGGTCTGGAACCGCATCTGGCGCCGCCGCCGCCGGTGGCCGATGACAAAGCCCGTGCAGAAAAATACGTCGAGAGCGGCGGAGAACATTACGACAAAGGGGATGATGATCGCGCCATCGCCGATTGCGATCAGGCCATCCGCCTCGATCCGAAAGACGCGAATGCCTATTTCTTCCGCGGCCTCGCCTATACAAAGAAAGGCGATTATGACCGCGCCATCGCCGATTATAATCAGGCCATCCGCCTCGATCCGAAAGACGCGAATGCCTATTTCATGCGCGGCGACGCCTATAACAGAAAAGGCAATTATGACCACGCCATCGCCGATTACGATCAGGCCATCCGCCTCAATCCGAAATCCGCGCACACCTATGCCATGCGCGGCCACTCCTATAAGAAGAAAGGCGATTATGACCGCGCTATCGCCGATTTCGATCGCGCGCTTGCCATCGATCCCAACGATCCGAGTTTCGCGGCAAGAAAGCGGTATGCCGAACAGGAGCGCCCGAAACAAAACAAGAAGAAGGGTTGGTTTGGCTGAGGCAAGCGCCAAGGGGGAGACGCTGCCGGTTCGCTTGCCCAGTTTTGGGGGAGCTCGCGTTTAGGCGTGGGCAATATGCCGCCTTCATCGCATGGCCTTGCCAACCGCGCGTTAGGAGGCGCATATTTATCCCATGAACGAACGCGTCAGAGTCCTCAGCGAAGAAGCGGCCAAGCTCACGCCCGAAGAGCGCGTCGAGCTTGTCGAGCGTATCAATCTCACCGTGCTGGACCGGCAGGCCGAAATCGACGACGCCTGGGACCGGGAAGCCGCGCGCAGGATGGAAGCCTACCGGCGCGGCGAGATGGAATCGGTGAGTTGGGAAGAGATCAAAAAGATGCGGCACGCCACGAAGGGGCGCGGCGTTTGCTAAATCCAGCAAGCGGGCGCATATTTGTCTGATGAACGAGCGCGTGAAAAAACTAACGGAAGAGGCGCGGCGGCTGACGCCAGAGGAGCAAGCCGAGCTGCTCGACGCGCTGACGGCGATGGTGCATGCGGACGATCATGAGATCGATCCGGCGCTTCTCGAAGAATGCGAGCGCCGCTGGCAAGCGTACAGGCGCGGCGAGATGAAATCCTACAGCTGGGAAGAGGTTAAAGCCGAGCTCCGCAAGCTATGAACTATCGCTTCCTCGATGCCGCGAGGCGCGAGCTTATCGATGCCGGCAGGTATTACGCCGCGAAGAACCGCCAGCTCGTGGAGGATTTGGAAAACGAGGTAGATCGCGCCCTTGAATATCTATGCGAGTTTCCAAAAGCAGCCAAGCGGATCGACGCAATATATCGCAGCTACAAACTCCACCGTTTTCCCTATCTGCTTATCTATCGGATCGAAGACGCTGAGCTTGTCATCGTCGCAGTAGCGCACGCGGCCAAGAAGCCAGACTATTGGCGCGGCCGCGATCCGGGCGAAGAATAGGCTATATCGCGCGCAGGCGCTCGTCATGGAGTGCTCACAAAACCAGACGCCGGGGTGTTTGCTGCGCTTTCGGACGCCGCGCTGTTCGGGCAGGTTTATCTCGAATATGGCGCCGTCACCTGGCCCGGCGAGATCGATCTGGGCCCCGATGCCATGTACCGGGAAATCCAAAGCGCCGGCAGCTGGCCGCCCTAGCGGCCATGGCAGCAGACTCGCGCGCGCCATTGCTGCCTATCGCTGCTACTGCTATTATTTACATATGGCCGCACATGCAAAACCGAAACCAATGTCCGTGGACGACTACATCGCGTGGTCGCTGGCCAACGGATGCCCGCGCTCGGATCTGATCGAAGGCGTCATCGTCATGCAGGCGGCGCAGCGGCTGGAGCATATCCAAGCCAAACTGGCGGCTGCGCTCGCATTGAGGCAAGCCATCGGCGCCGCCGGGCTGGCCTGTTTCGCGGTCGGGGATGGGGCAACGGTGCGGATTTCCGATAACACCGCTTTTGAGCCAGATGCGCTGGTTTATTGCGGAGAAAAATTGCCTGGGCGTTCTCTTGAGGTGCCGAGCCCAGTCATCGTTGTCGAAGTGCTCTCGCCGGACAGCGAGAAGCGCGATATGCGCGACAAGCTTGCAGGCTACTTCCTCGTACCAAGCGTCGAGCACTATCTCATACTCGATCCCGAGGACCGGCTCGTCATTCACCACACGCGGGGAACGGGCGACGTTCGCGGCACGCGCCTTGTGCGCGACGGCGAATTACGCCTCGATCCGCCAGGCCTCACGCTGCCCGTCGCGGCACTTTTCAATTAGAGGGCGGCTGCAAACCTCTATCGACAGGCCGCGCCATAGCGGCCATGGCAGCAGATCTTGCCAGCCGCGCCCCGCGCGGCAAGGCTATTGCGTCTTTTTCGCGTCGCTCGAACCGAAGAGACCCGAGAACCACCCAGACGATTCTTCCTTCTTCGGGGCCGTATCCTGAGCCTGAGTCTCTTTTTTCGGCGCTTCGGTGGTGGGCGCCCATTGCCGTGCCATCGAAGCTTGAGTGGGCTGCCCCGGCGCAGGCAGAGCGGCATCCGGCGGCGGCATGACAAGTTTCGGCCGGTCGGGCAGGTCTGGCGACGGAGCCGCCTTGCCTAACAGCACTTCCTTCGCTCCAACGACGGGCGAACTCATCCCAAACATGCTGCTATCGCAGCCCGCAGCGAGCGCGCCGAGCGCAAGAGCTGCAGCCAAGCCTGAAAGTAATTTGCGCGTTGCAAACATGGTAAATCGCCCCGATTCCCGTGCAGCCTATCCAGCTAGGCCTGTTTTCCGGCGCTTTTGTGACTGGATATGAGCGAGTCGTAAAGCAGCCCGGCGACGCCCGCAACAATCGCAACATCCGCTATGTTGAAGATGTACCATTGGAATCCGCCAATATGAAAGGAAAAGAAGTCGGCCACAGCGCCGAAACGGACCCTGTCGATCCCATTTCCAAGTGCACCTCCGGCTATCAGCCCGGCACTCAATGCCGAAAGACGGTTTTGAAGCCGCGCGAGCCAATAGACTAAAGCGAGCACAGCACATAACGAAAAAGCGGCGAGAGCCCATCGGCCCGCATCGCTATCTTGCTTGAACAACCCGTAAGAAATGCCGCGATTCCACACCAGCACCAAGTCGAAAAACGGTGCCAGCGCTATTCTCCGGGCGGGTATGGAATCGAACAGGCCTATCGTCCAAGCCTTATGGAGCTGATCGGCAATGGCCGCCGCAGCCGCAATGCTTACGCCGAGAGCGCTATAGGGACCCCAAACCTTCATGAATTCGTGCGCCATCCGTCTTGAGAAACAAATGCGTCTCTATCCCAGGCCCGGCGGTTGCACAAGCCGGGTGTGCGTTTCCCGTTCACCGTCCTTCGCGGTGACCGCGTGACACTTTGCGACAGTGGAGCTATAAGCAGCGCGCGCAGGGCATTTTTCACCGAATCGGGGCGCTAGGGCGGACCATGACTCAGACAGTCATTTGCATGAAGTGGGGGACACGCTATGGGCCGGACTACGTCAACCGGCTCTATTCGATGGTGCAAAGGCACACCAAGCGCCCAACGCGCCTCGTCTGCTACACCGACGACCCTACCGGCATTGCGAAGGGGGTTGAAACGTTCCCCCTGCCCTACATCGAGCTGCCTCCCGAAAAGACATGGCTTCCCTGGCGAAAGCTTTCTCTGTGGCAGAAGGACTTGGAAGGCGTAACGGGCGATGTCCTGTTTCTGGATCTCGACGTGGTGGTTACCGGAAGCCTGGACGAGTTCTTCGACTACGAGCCCGGACATTTTTGCGTGGCGCGGAACTGGACGCAGCCGAATGCAGGGATCGGCAATACCTCGATCTTCCGGTTCCCGGTGGGCGGCCACACTTATATCTACGACCGCATCATGAACGAATGCGAGCGGGTTCTACAGACGCATCGGAACGAGCAGATTTTCATCTCCCGTGAGATCACGGATATGAAGTATTGGCCCGACGCGTGGTGCTTAAGCTTCAAACGCAGCCTGCTCCCCTCCTGGCCGCTGAACTTTTTCATGGTCCCCCCGCTGCCGGAGGGCACCAAAGTCGTGGCCTTTCCTGGCAAGCCCGATCCGGACGAAGCTATGGAAGGCCGTTGGCCTCTCAAACACTGGTATCAAGCTTTCTATAAACATGTGCGTCCCACACCCTGGGTCGCAGAGCACTGGCGCTAAGCAGAGTTCGCAAAAGCAGGCATCCGCCGGCCTAGCCAACGGATGCCTGCTTGGCCAAAGCTTCTAGGTTTGAAAAGATATGCGCATTGTTCAAGCGCTTGGCAGCTCGGGCCGCGGAGGAGCGGAGCGATTTTTCACCCGGTTGGTGAAGGCGCTGCACGCCCGCAATGTCCCGCAAACCATCCTTACTCGCCGCAACGCCTGGGCAGCGGAGCAGCTCGCCAATGCCGGCATCCCCGCACAATCGGCCTGGTTCGGCGGGAGGTTCGACATTATTACGCGCGCGAAGTACCGCCGGACTTTGCAAGCGCTGCATGCGACCGTCGCGATCAACTGGATGCCGCACGCCGCGGTAGCATGTCCGCAGGGCCCCTGGGTCAGGGTTGCGCGGCTCGGCAAATGCTATCCGCTCGATGCGTTCGAGTCCTGCGATCACCTGATTGCAAACTCGCCCCGCATCGCGGCGCATATCGAAGCCCAAGGCTGGCCGGCGAGCCGCGTGACCTATATTCCGAATTTCGTTCCCGAAATCCGGACCGCGCCTGCGCGCCGCGCCGCTTTCAACACCCCCGAGGACGCTCCGCTCGTGCTGTGGCTCGGCCGCATGGCACGCGACAAGGGACCGGATATCATGGTACGCGCCCTGGCCGAAGTGCCGCAGGCTTATCTGTGGATGGCCGGAGCGGGTCCCTATGAGGATGCGGTCAAAATGCTAAGCGCTCAAATGGGCGTCTCCGGGCGCATCCGTTTTCTCGGATGGCGCGACGACATTTACGCATTGCTCAAAGCGGCCGATGTGTTCGTCCGCTCCTCACGCAGCGAGGGGCTGGAAAACGTGCTCGAAGCCTGGGCCAACGGACTTCCGGTGATCTCAGCGCGCTCGGCGGACACCGATTACCTCATTGCCGACGGTCAAACGGGGCTTCTCATCGCAAAGGACGATCCCGCCGGGCTCGCTTCCGCCCTGAAGGCCGTGATTTCGAACAGAGACCTTGCCCGGCGTCTGAGCGAGGCCGGAAAAGCGCATTTCCAGGCCAATTTTTCCGAGGAGCCCGTGGCGGCAAGATATCTCGATCTCTGCCGCCGCCTGAAGGAGGACTATGCCTGGCGCACCGAGCCGCTTCCGCCGGCCGACGATGTATCGGCGCGGCCAACGTTTGCAGGCTGAGCGCTTGCCGCGCCTCCAAAGGCCGTTCGCGGGCTGAGACGCTGCCGCCGCGGCGGCAGCGTCACTGAAGGCCGGCCGCTTTCCTCACGCAGGCCTTCGCTTCCTCGAATTCGCGATCGAACCCGGGCTTCGCGAACATGCCGTTGACGAGCGCGGCTCCGAACAGCTTGCCCGCTTCGACATCGCTGCGGAAATGGACGCCCGCGATCATCCGGCTGTGCGCGTAATCGTTGATCCGGGCGTAAATTACCGGCCGCTTCTCGGGCATCATTTCGGCGAGAAGGAACCCAACCGTAGCGCCATAGGCCGCGTGTCCCGACGGGTAGGAGAAGCTATCGTCGGGTTTCGCGCTGTCCACCGGATGGAGGGTGTTGCCGGGCGTCGAAAAGGGGCGGATGCGGCAGAAGGTGTTTTTTGCCGCTTCGACGGCGGCTTTCTCCTCCTTGCGGCGCTTCGTGAAGAAGTCTTCGCAGGCTTCGAGGCGGGCGGCGTCGAACGCGATGCTCGCTCCATCCAGGAACCGGGCGACGCTTCTCTTAACGTCGTCCTTGGCGTGGTCCTCCTGCTCCTTCGTGCGAGCCTGCTCCAGACCGGCCAATTCCGCGAGCTCTGCCTTGGTCTCCTCACAGCTTTCGCAAGGCGGCGGCGGAAGCAGGTTCACGAGGGGCTCATCGGAATGGCCGGCGCACTCATGTGCGAAGACGGCCGGCGCAGAGAAGATCAGAAAGACGGCAGCGAGAAAAATCGCTCTGAGGCCTGTGGTCCGCTGCGCTGTCATATGCCCCTCTCCTTCTCAAAACTCGTGGCTCCTTCTTAGTGCCAGACGCGCCTTGCCGGCAAGGCGCGTCTTTCGCGCCACAGCCCCTCGAATACGGCGGCTGAAGTCTGGGGTGTTATAGTAGATAAGACAATCAGAGGTTGCGGCCGCCCGAAGCGGGGGGTAGCTTTAACCGGAGATTTTCTCTGCGATTCGGGGAAGCCATGATCGTCATAGTCGATGAACGCGAAACTGTCTTGGACGGCTACACCTCTTGGTTTTGCCGCGAAGGCGTGTCCGCGGCCGGGCTCGCGCCTTCCGATTTCCGGCAGTGGGTCGACACTGCGGCCGAGCCGGATATCGATGCCGTGGAAGCCTTCCTGCTGGGGGATTTTCAGAACAGGGGAGAAGTCCCTGTCAAGATCAAGTCACGTTCTAGCGCGGCCGTCATTGCGATGAACGACACCAAGTCCTTGAGCGATACGCTCGAACTCTTCGCGGCGGGCGTCGACGATGTCGTCCGCAAGCCGGTGCACGTGCGCGAGATCCTCGCGCGGATCAAAGCGATCGGCCGGCGCATGCAGCTCGATGTGCAAGCGCCGCTGGCCGGCCGTATCCGGGTCTTCTCCGACGGGCGCGACCCCGAGGTCGACGGCGAGCCGCTAACTCTGCCAAGGCGCGAACGGAGAATCCTCGAATATCTGATGGCCAACAAGGGCCGCAGGGTCACCAAATCGCAAATTTTCAATTTCGTTTATGGCTTGTTCGACTATGGCATCGACGAGAATGTGATCGAAAGCCACATCAGCAAACTTCGCAAGCGCCTGCGGCAGAGGCTCGGTACCGACCCGATCGATTCCCAGCGCTTCCTCGGCTACCGGCTGACGCATGAGTGAATGGAGTCGAGGAGTGGCGCGGTGACTGGGGCCTTAGGCAGCGTGCGGCATGTTTTTAGCCCGGGTTGTGCACCGGAAACAAATCTAGTTTTGTCACACCAATGTAATATTTCGCGGATAACACTATTCGGATTTTAAAAGACTTGTATGCATCATGGGGCGCCTCGGTGAGAGTCTTTAAGGGTAGGCGTGGGAGATTCGGCTGGTTTCTCAACCCATGCATTACCTTTTTATGGAGCGCATCGGTCTTGTTCGGGGGCGCGGCCGCGACGCTTGCTCAAGATGCTCCTGCGGCATGTGAAGCGGCTGTGACTGCTTTTAACGACCATGGTTTGGAGCGCATCACGATTGCATCGCCCTGCCGGCGAAACGAAAAAGTGAGCGCAACATATGGCGTGTTCCAGCAAGAAACGGTTTTCTCGGACGAGGGCGTGGCGCATTTCGCGGTTGCCTTAACGAACGAGCAGCGTCCCATAATCGTTCGTTATAAGGATGGCAAGACACACAGCGTCGCGATCGACACTTCAAATTTGCCGGCAGTTTTTCGTATTACTCTGCAATGGGATGCGCCGGTCGACCTTAATCTCCATGTTGTCGAACCGGGCGGCAGGGTGGGCGGCAAAGGCGATGCCACGCCGGGCCATTCTCCAGAACTCTTCGACCTCAAAGGCCGGATCGATCTTGAAGACGACGGCACAGGGCTAAGCCCGTTCCAGGAAAGCTACGTCTTTCCGAACGGGCTTCAGCGGCCTACCGGCGAATTCACCGTTCATGTTGAGAACGCTACGCGTGGCCGGGTCCCATCTGGGGCCCATTGCGACAAGGGCGAATATGCGCAAATCGAATTTTCGCTCTTGATCGTTGACCGGGGCGAAGTCCGCAAGCACCTGTTTAAAATGCTTCCTTTACCCTGCGGACAGCCCCTGGACGACAGAACCTATTATTTTAGACCTCGTCTTTGAGTTGGAGGATACCAGATGCGTTTCCTGGTCTTGGCCGTAGCCTTTCTTATCAGCTTGCCCGCGATGGCGGACGTCGCCGCCCCTCAACCCAATTCTCAAGTCAAAATAACCACCCCGATGTTGACTTACGAAGGCGTCTTCTTGCGGGAAGAGATCTCGGCGGACACCGTCTATTGGATCGTCCAAACCAATAGTGGCACAACGAGCGTTCCGAAATCGACAATCACAAAGGTCGAACTCAACGGATCGGCAGCTCCAAAGCCGCCCGCCATTGAAAAGAAGGAAGAACTGGCGCTCACAAAGCCGGGAAGTCTGGACCTTCGCATCCAAGGTTCGAACACAATTGGCGCAAAGCTCGCGCCCGAAATTGCGAGAGTTTATGCCGAGAAGAATGGTTTAGGCTCTGCGTCAACGGCGATGGGGCCGAGTTCCGAGGACTTCGATGTCGAATACACCACCTCCGAAAGCGACCGGAAATATCTTTTTCACTTTAAGGCGCACGGGTCCGCGACAGCATTTCAGGCCCTTCTGGGCGGCGCTGCCGATATTGGCATGTCCTCGCGGCGCATCAAGGACGAAGAACTCAATCTCCTAAAGGACGCAGGCTTGGGCGATTTAAGAGCTCCGAGGGCCGAGAATGTCATCGCGCTGGACGGCGTCGCCGTGATTGTGAATAAGGGCAATCCGGTCGAAGCGCTCTCGCTCGATCAACTTTCCCGCATTTTTTCGGGGGAACTCCAAGATTGGAAGCAACTGGGTGGTGCGCCCGGGCCGATCAATGTTTACTCGCGCGACAAGAAATCTGGTACCTTCGATACTTTCAAGACGCTGGTTCTCGAAGGTAATCCTAAACGAGAGCTCGCCGCGTCTGCAAAACGGTTCGAATCGAGCGAAGAACTTTCCGACTCGGTCGCGGCCGATCCCGGCGGAATCGGCTTTATCGGCGTTGCCTACATCCGCAGCGCGAAAGCCCTTCGTATTTCGACAAGCTGTGGACTGCGCTTTGCCCCCGAGCCGTTCCTGGTAAAGAGCGAAGAATATCCGCTCTCGCGGAGGCTTTATTTTTACGTCCCCGAAACGCGCCGCACGCCTCAAGTCAATGATTTCGTAGCGTTTTCACTTTCGGCGAACGCTCAGCCGGTCACCTCGGCCGTTGGTTTCATTGGGCTGAATATCGAGGAAGCATCGGCCAGTTATACTTTGGAGCGCGGACAGTATAAAAATCTCGTAGGTGCGACGACGTCGGCTTCGGCCCCACGATTGATTAAGCAGTTTTCGGAGACAATCGACGGCGCTCAACGGTTGTCGGTAACATTCCGCTTCAATACCGCTTCGACCGATCTCGATAATAGGGCCATTGAAGATGTTGGCAGGCTCGCGGCGTATATTAAAGCTAACCCTGAAATGGCACAACGCATCATGCTGTTCGGCTTTGCCGATCCGAAAGGGAGTTTTGAGCGCAACCTCGAACTTTCCCGGGATCGCGCCCTTCAAGTTGCAAATGCTTTAAGTGCACTTGGCATTGCGGTGCAGCAAGGCCAGACTTATGGATTTGGCGTGATTGCGCCGGTTGCTTGTGGCGATAGCGAGCTTTCTCTCGAGAAAAATCGCCGCGTGGAGGTATGGCTGCGGCATTGATGGATGCCGGCCTGGGCCTGAGCCCGCAATGCGGGTCAGCGTTCAGGCCGTCGCTAAGACTGTTGCAAACTTTGCCAAACCGGCCGGCATTACCGATAATTCGAGTCCCTTCTCATTTCACAGATGGCGCATGAGCAATGATCCTCTTGGACATTATAGCTGCGATTCTTTTTATCTTATCGTCCGGCGTACTCTTCAATCAGAAGTTTAGAGACAACGCGTTTTTGGTGATAATGGCTGGCGTGATTGCGATCGTCTCGACATATTTTCTCGGGGAACAAGTTTTGGAGCGCGCGCAACAGGCTCGCGAAGCTACGAACAGGTTCATTGCGCTCATTCCAAACCTGAGTTGGCCTCGAGGCGGAGACGGCGGCATAGAAAAGCAAAACGGAACGCAGCCGCCTGCCAAAAAAAGCGAAGAACCCGCCACAAAGAATCGAGACGAAGCACAAACAAAACCCTCCGGCGACTTCATTCAAGACTGCGAGGATTGCCCACGCCTCGTGCAGATCCCGGCAGGACACTATAGAATCGGATCTCCGAAGGATGAGCCCGGTCACGAGCGGGCGGAAGAACCCCTTACGGACATCGCCATCGCCAAACCCTTCGCGATTGGCCAGTTTAAGGTTACGTTCGCGCAATGGGATGCGTGTGCCGCTTCTGGCGGATGCAAATATAAGCCCGAGGATTCAGGTTGGGGGCGAGGAGACCGGCCAGTCATCAATGTGAGCTGGGACGATGCTCACGACTATATCTCATGGCTCCGGACTAGAACGAAGAAAAGTTATCGCTTGCCTACCGAAGCCGAGTGGGAATACGCCGCACGTGCGGGGTCTCAGGGACCGTATTTCTGGGGCGACAACATCTCCCCCTCGCAAGCGAACTACAATAACAGCAAGGGAACAGTCCCTGTGGCACTGTTCGACAAAAACAAATTCGGGCTTTACCAGGTGCATGGCAACCTCGGGGAGTGGGTGGAGGATTGCTGGCGGGACAACTATGCTAAAATTCCCCGCGATGGAACCGGCTACAGGTCGGACGATTGCGAAAAACACGTCGTGCGCGGAGGGTATTGGGCCTTCGGTCCAGAGCAGATCAGGTCGGCAAGCCGCGGGTCCGGGGATCACGCTATCCGATCTCCGCTTTTCGGATTTAGGATTGCCCGCGATCTCTGATCGTGACCAAAATAGTTTTTCAACATGATCGGCCCAATCCGCCAGTTTGACGCCTTCCTCGTTTCCGTCCGCAGCGGGATATGAAAGCGGGCGTGCGGCCGGCCAAGCTAGGGCCCGACTTTTCTGACTGCCGGCCGGCGCCCGCCGCAAGAGTGCGCGCGAAGGTTGCAAGATCGCCCCGAAGAAGAGCGCCGGGACATGGTTAATGTTGGAATGGTTAATGGGGTCGAGTTTTATTTCTTCCCGCCGCAAAAATCGCGATTTTTCGCGATTTCAGCCACAAATGTGCGATTCAAAAAGTCCGTTAATCATAGATTCTTGCGCGCGCAAACCATAAAACCCAATCTAAGGTTGCAAAATCCGTTAACGCCACCGGATTTTTTGTTGTGTGTTTTCAATAGCTTGCGTTCGGCCGGCAGGAAGAAATTCTCAAAATTCCGCCTGTACTCTCATATACTTGACAGTAAAACAAAATATTTGCTCGGCAACGCTGTATCGACAAGAAAATGTTGATTTTTAAACGGTTTAGAATTTGGAGGGCAGATTTTCTGGGGCTTAGAATAGGGCGCCGCTTCTATTGTCAAAGCTCGGCCAAGAGGTTGCAACTTGGCACGTATTTTCTTCCGGCTCCAGTCTTCCTGCCATTTCTCTAGGCTGTGTTCTTTGGCAATAGTGCCGGCTAACCTGTTGAAGCGCTGCCGGATTCGCCGGTTCGCAGCCCGTGCCCGCCGCTTAACGCCCGGATAAGGCGCTATTCTCTACCATAGAGCCTCGGCCGCCGCGGTTCGGTGCGGCCGCTCGCCGGAAGTTGAACGCGCAAAGCTTTCACCCGCGTTTGCGCGTGCCCAGATAGAGCATGAAGCCGGCCGCGTCACCGGCTGGGCGGTAGAGGAGCAGGAAGTCCCGATGGCACTCTTTGGCAAAAGCAAAACGTTAATGCCCGATCCCAAGGCCGCGCTGCCCGGCCGCCCCAATCCGATCCCAACTGCGGCAGCGCATTTCGTTAACGGCGCCTTACTCAAAGGGCCGTATCCGCAAGGCAGCGAGATCGCAATGTTCGGGCTCGGCTGTTTTTGGGGAGCGGAAAGGGTCTTCTGGAAGCTGCCTGGCGTGCTTGCGACTGCCGTGGGATACGCTGGCGGCTATACCCCAAACCCAACCTATAAGGAAGTCTACACCGGCCAGACCGGCCACAATGAGGTTGTGCGCGTCGTCTTCGATCCCAAGCGAATCGGCTATGCGGAGCTCCTAAGGGCGTTCTGGGAGGCGCACGACCCGACCCAGGTAATGCGCCAAGGCAACGACGTGGGCACGCAATACCGCTCCGGCATTTATACCTATTCGGAGCGTCAGGATGAGCAAGCCCGCGCGTCGAAAGAAGCCTATCAAGCGGAACTCAGCGCGCGCGGCTACGGCATTATCGCCACAGAGATTTTGCCGGCCGGGGAATTCTATTTCGCCGAGGACTATCACCAGCAATATCTGGCAAAGAACCCGGGCGGCTATTGCGGCCTCGGCGGCACCGGAGTGAGCTGCCCCATCGGGCTTGCCGCCCCGCAGCAAACATAGTCACAGAACTCGCAGACGGCGCACGGAAAGCGCCGGTGTTCTAAAATCCGTGGGCCGCGAGCGAAATCATAATGGCGCCGGAACGGGGGTCCCCTGCAGGCTGCTATTCTTCCGATCGTCCGGAATCGCCGGTGCGAACAGGCAAAACCCGATGCTCGCTACGAGCGCGCCCCAAACGATGCACAGCGCAAGCGTTTGCCGCCCGTGCTGCAGGATCATGTTTTGCACGTTGAACATGTTCGCCAGTCCTGACGCAAAAACCCTCGCCATTACAACCGGTTGGTCAGCGCACGCAACCGATGCGGGCGATTAGCCTTAACAGGTTGCATTTTTTCGCTTTTAAGCTACCCTAGGTTGTGTTAGGTAATAGACGTTCCGGCTTTAGTTTTGGTCAGGGGTTTGTATGGTCGTCATGTGGTGGGGGAGACGGAACTTCGCTGCGTCCAGGCGGGCAGCCGCCAAGGGGGCTCTTTTTCTAGGGTCCCCTTACTTCCCGCCGATGGCGCGCAACACTGCAAGACAGCTCATAAATGCCGGCGCCGTCAGCTTTGGCCCATCCGGGAGCTATCCGGCAAAATTTCATAAAATCAACCGATAAAAAACCAGAATGCGGACGGAATGACGTCTCCGTTCCCAGGGCGACCTCCTCAAAAGCACCCTCCAGTATCCGCCGCAAATAATCCGGCGCCGGGCTATTCGTACAAGCCGTGAACATCGCCGTCGTGATAGCCTCGATCTTTCTCGGATTTGGGCTATGGGCGACGGGTACGATGTCGTGCCGGCCCTGCTCGGCGCGCAGCTCGGCTCATGGGCGAGGCAACGCATCCCCGCTGCGCACTTCCGCTCTGTCGTGCTCGCGGTGCTGCTGTTTATCGGGCTCTCGCTGTTGATGCGGGCGTGACACTTTGGCGGGGTGCCGCCAATCGGACTTCTCAAGGCCGCCGGAACGTGAAAACCCGAAAGCTAGCCCCAAAACTGTTGCAAAACGTCTCAAAACCCACCACAAACACGGGACAGGTGGGGTGTAGCCAAGCGGTAAGGCAGCGGATTTTGATTCCGCCATTCCCAGGTTCGAATCCTGGCGCCCCAGCCACGCCGACGAACCGATGGTCGCGTCGCGCCTAATAGGCCTCGGAGCGGAGCAGCGTCACGGCGGTCTGCGCCAACAGCCGCAGATCGAGCGACAGCGACCAGTTGTTGATGTACCAGACGTCCTGCTCGACCCGCCGGGCCATGTCCTGCGCTTCGCGCGTCTCGCCGCGCAGACCGACGAC
>JBKQQS010000104.1:0-5721 GCA_052144215.1 Rhodomicrobium sp. | reverse complement strand
AAGAAACCAACGTCGCGCAATATCTTTGGCTGCGCCTCCTCGCTCAAGGCAGCCACAATATTTGCTGAGTCGGCGACGACGACCCATCGATCTATGGCTGGCGCGGCGCCGAGGTGGACAACATCTTGCGCTTCGAGAAAGATTTCCCCGGCGCGCATGTGATCCGGCTGGAGCACAATTACCGCTCGACCGCGCATATTCTGGGCGCGGCGTCGAAGCTGATCGCGAACAATCTCGGCCGCCTCGGCAAAACGTTGCGCACGGGCTCGGGCGAGGGCGACAAGCTCATCGTGCGCGGCGTCTATGACGACGATGCGGAAGCCCGCACCACCGCCGAGGATATCGATCGCTTGCGGCGCGAAGGCGTGGCGCTGAACGGCATGGCGATCCTGGTGCGCGCGAGCTTCCAGATGCGCGCCTTCGAAGACCGCTTCGTGACCGTGGGGCTGCCCTATCGCGTCATCGGCGGCCCGCGCTTCTACGAGCGCCAGGAGATCAAGGACGCCATCGCGTACTTGGAGGTGATGCAGAACCCCGCCGCCGACCTCAAATTCGAGCGCATCGTCAATGTGCCCAAACGCGGCCTCGGCGACCAATCGGTGCAGACCATCTTCCAGCACGCCCGCGCCGCCGGCGTCAGCCTGTTCCACGCCGCGCGCCAAATCACCGAGACCGAGGAGCTGAAGCCCGCGCCCCGCAAGGCGCTGCGCGCGCTCACCGACGATTTCGCGCGCTGGCGCACGCTCTCCACCACCATGCCGCACACCGAGCTGGCCGAGCTGATCCTCGACGAGTCGGGCTACACCGCGATGTGGCAGAAGGACAAATCCCCGCAAGCGCAAAGCCGGCTCGAAAACCTCAAGGAGCTGATCCGCTTCATGGAGCAGTTCGACAGCCTCGGCGCATTCCTTGAGCACGTCAGCCTCGTGATGGACGCGGAGCAGAACGCCGATGGCGACCGCGTCAGCCTCATGACGCTGCACGGCGCGAAGGGGCTGGAGTTCGACGTGGTCTTCCTGCCCGGCTGGGAGGAGGGCCTGTTCCCGCATCAGCGCGCGCTCGACGAGAACGGCCAGGAGGGCCTCGAAGAGGAGCGGCGCCTCGCCTATGTCGGCATCACGCGCGCCAAGCGGCGGCTCACCATCAGCTTCGCGCAGAACCGCCGCGTGCATGGCTCGTGGCAATCGGCGGCGCCATCGCGCTTTCTGGGCGAGCTTTCGGAGGAGCACGCCGAGCTGACGATGGAAAGCGGCGGCTATGGCTATGGGCGCTACGGCGCGGCCAATGGCGGCTACGGCGCGAGCCGCTTCGACGAGGAGGCCTCGCCGTTCGATTACGACGAGCGCCCGACGCCGGGGTGGAAGCGCGCGCAGGCGAATTGGCGCACGGAGGGCGCGGTGCGCAACCGCGCGCGCGGCGCGCCGCCGGAGATCGAGGGTGAGCTGGTCGCGGCGAGCACCGCCATGCCGAGCGCGGCCTTTCCGGTCGGCCAGCGCGTGTTCCACCAGAAGTTCGGCTATGGAACCATCAGCGAAATCGAGGGGAATAAGCTGACGGTGGAGTTCGAAAAGGCCGGGCAGAAGAAGGTGGTCGCGAGCTTCGTTGAGGCGGTTTGAGAGGCCTTCTTGGAGGCTCCCCTAAATCCGAACTGTCTGCAGCACTTTCAGGCGCTGTTGTTCCAGCTCCCTTTCTTTTCGCAATTTCTCCCTCTTTTCGTATGCCATTCTCTGAGCTTGCTCGTCTAAAGACCTCTTGAGATTTCTAGAAGCTTCGGGGAGCCACCTTTTAAAGTGATCGATGATTGATTGAATTTCGTGTGCGTATGCAAGTACGCGAGCTTCATTTCCGTTGAAGGAGAATACCTGAGGTGGCTTGCCCATGAGCGCGCCAAAATTGGGCATATTGTGCAAAGCCATAACCCAATTTTGGTTCACAGGCCGATCCAATATCAGTTTGAGTAGGGAACCATCCCAATCGTAATCGACAAGCCGTGGTGGCTCGTCCGCCAACGGCTCATCGATCTCTTCGGTCCGGATTACGGTCCCATTTATTACACTCAGGCGCTGCGTTGCAATTTCTTCTAACTGATGCCGCTGAATAAGCGCCTTTAGCTCACCAATGGAAGTGGGCCTCTCGTTTTGCGCTTGCTTGAGCATGTTCGTAACTACTTCGTCTAGAAAGCCTAGCTCCGGCATAACCTTTTTAATAGACAAAAAATCTGTGCCGTGGGGCACGGTCTTCGTAAACATCTCGTTCAATATCAATCCGAGTGCATAGATATCAGCTGGCACCCCAACCGTTTGGCCGCTGCCTCGTTGCTCGGGAGCCGCATATTGAAAATTTGCAAGTCTTTGAGCGGGTGTGGTGTCAACCTGAGTAACAAGCAGGTCTTCTGAGAATCTAGCAATTCCAAAATCGGCTATCACTGGCGATTGGGTTCTGGAGTCGTAAAGAATATTTTCTGGCTTCAAATCTCGATGAACTACACCTTGAAGATGAGCTGCTTCAATGCCGTGCAAGATCTTTATAAATAGCGGAAGTACGTGATTCGCTGGGATGCCATCCCGCATCATACCGCGCAAAGTATTATCGTATCGTGGCATAACATAGAATGGACCAACGATCTTTCCCTGCTGAACAAATCCGTGGCCTATCACGGTTACGATATTAGGATGAGTATTCCGTTCCAAAAACGCGATTTCGTTTTTGAACCTGCGCTTCTTGTCGCTAGTCGCTCGCTCATTGGAAAGCACCTTCACCGCTACGGGCTTTTGATCCGGTCCAGCGCCGGCGTAAACACGGCCCGAACCCCCTTCTGCAATGTACTCATCTATCACGTAAGATCCGAATGCCGTCTCTAAAGTTACCGGCTTGTTCAGCTTGGACATCGTAGCATTCTCTTTTGCATCCGCACGGTTGGTTATCTGCCGCACTCATCCCAACACGGCTCTTAAGATTGCATTCTTTGGCGATTCGCAAGGAGGGGACAGCTCAGGTTGCGATATCCGCAGTGGAGAGAGGAGGCAGCCACCCACCAGTTATATGAGAGGCATGAACCAGAGTCGGCGGCTCTTGCAATCATACGGCGTTTTGCCGTACAATGCGCCCATGCCAAAACCCGCAACCACAGCCCGCCTAGAAGCCCGCTTGCCCGCCGAGGTGCATGCGCTGCTGAAGCGCGCCGCCGAGATCGAGGGGCGCTCGCTCACAGACTTCGTGGTGTCGGCCGCGCAAGAGGCGGCGCGCAAGACCATCGAGGAAACCTCCATCATCAAGCTGTCGGCGGAGGATCAGCAGCGCTTTGCCGAGGCGTTGATCGATCCCGCGCCTTTGACGCCTGCCATGGAGCGGGCGGTCTCGCATCATCGCCGCTTGATCGGCCGGAGAGAGTGACGGCGCCGTTTGCGATTGAGCCGCTTGCCGGCGGTCACGATCGCGCTTCTTTCTCGTGCGGCGTTGAGGCGCTCGACCGCTATCTCGCCACGCAGGCCATGCAAGACCAGCGCCGACGCGTCGCGGGGTGTTATGTTGCGATTGAAGCGGCCGGCGGGCAGATTGCGGGCTATTACACCATTGCGGCGGCAAGCATGCCGCTCGGCGATGTCTCGTCCGCGCTGGCGAAGAAGCTGCCGCGTTATCCGCTTGTGCCAAGCGTTAGGCTGGGCAGGCTTGCGGTCGCTACCGTCCATCGAGGCAAGGGCTTGGGCGCCGCGCTCCTGATCGACGCCATCGAGCGGTCCCTGCGGTCCGAAATCGTGGCCTTCGCTATGGTGGTGGACGCCAAGGACGAGGCCGCTGCTGGGTTCTATCGTCATCATGGCTTTGAGGCGTTCGCCAGCGCACCGATGAACCTCTATTTGCCGCTTGGCGCCGTGGCGCGCCGACTGGCGGCGCCGTGAAAGAAACTTCCGGGACGCAAGACACGCCGCGCTTCGTCTCAGCCGGCCTTGCTTTTGCCGGTGAGGTCATGCACATTTGAGCCATGAACGAGCGTGCTAAAGTTATCGCCGAGCAGGCCTTGTCACTCCCCGCTAGCGAGCGGGAGGAACTTTATCTTGCGCTTGCGGTAAGTCTTGGCAAGCACGAGCCAAATAGCGATGACGAGCTATCGGATGAAGCAAAAGACTATCTGAAGGCCGTTTGGGACAAAGGCATCGCCAGTGGCCCGGGGCGTTTCGCCACGATAGAGGACATTATCGGCGAAGCGCGCCGCCGTTTTGCAAGCGAACGCGCTTGAGCCATGCGCCGCATCGTCCGCACGGCGGAAGCGGAAGAAGACCTCATCGGCATTTGGCTTTATATCGCGCAAGACAACCCGGCAGCAGCCGACGACACTTTGCGGCGAATTGACGAAAAGTTTTCGATGCTTGCGGAGAACCCTAAGATCGGGAAGGCGCTTCCGGAGCTGCGCAAAGATATGCGCCGGTGGCCGTCCGGCCGGTATTTGATCCTTTATCGTGAAATTCCCGACGGCGTTGAAATTGTGCGCGTCGTTCACGGCGCGCGCGACCTCAAACGCGCTATGCGCGGCTAATCTGTTTCCCGGCAGCCCAAGCCCCGGGGGCTGACCTTGATTTCATCGTCCCGGTCATGCACATTTGAACCATGAACGAACGGGCGAAAGTCATTACCGAGCAAGCGTTGGCGCTCCCCGCCAGCGAGCGTGAGCGGCTTTGCGAAGCTCTGCTCGTGAGCTTGCAAGATTTGAGCGAGCAAGACGAAGCGGAATTTAAGGAGGAAATCCGGCGCCGGCGCGAGGCGTTCAAGTCCGGAGAGATGTCCGGCCGGCCGTTCGAAGACATCCTGCGCGAGCGTTTGGCCAAGTGAAAACGCGGTTCACGCTCGCCGCTGAGCTTGAGCTTGATGAAGCCGTTGCCTTTTACGAACAGCGCGCGCCGGGGCTCGGCCGCCAATTCTTGTTGGAAGTCGCGAATGCGGTTGCGCTCATCGAGGAGTTTCCCGAGGCTTGGCCCCAGGTTTCGGATGTAGATCGAGCCTGCCGCGTGAAGCGCTTTCCCTACCGGCTGGTGTATTTCATCGATGACCGCGACATCGTCGTGCTCGCGGTGGCGCATTTCAAACGGCGCTTGCAATATTGGCGCGACCGCATCCGCGGCTAATCCAGCCGTAGCGCCGCGTCATGGTTAATGCCGGTGTGGTAAACGGCACCGCATTTTCGTTTCTTCCCGCCGCAAAACGAGCGATTTTTCGCGATTTTCCCTCGATTCCGCGCATTCAAAAAGTCCGTTAAATATAAACTCATCGCGCCCTTAACCATGTGCAAGCGCCTAGCGCGCCGCCGGCGTCCGCGCTTTGGTAGAGAAAACCCTCGGCGTAACAGCATGTTAGTCCGCCGCCTGCCTGCATTAAGGCTTTCGCAAAGCGCTTTTCTCTATGATGGCATCTCAACCGGACATGTTGTTAAGTTCTCATTGGACTGCGCCCGCCGAAGCTTGACGGCAAAGCTTTAACTGTTATGCTCAAAAAAGCAGACATTCGAATATTATTTTGTTTGCATGTTTGCTCGGGATCTAAACGGCGGGCGGCAGAAGATCCGCCCCGTTAGTGTCCTGTGGAGGTAGCAATTCAATAAAGGTCGGCAAACATGCGTATTTTCCTTCGTGCAGGCGCAATTTCGGTTGCGGTACTCGGTCTTGCGGCTGCGGCCAATGCCGCCGGCATGGCCGACATGGTCGGAACCTGGAAGTGGACCGACTTCAC
>JBKQQS010000103.1:0-21227 GCA_052144215.1 Rhodomicrobium sp. | reverse complement strand
AGCCCGGCCCAGCGCGCGAAATCACTCAACAGGCCGCGCAACACCTGCCGCTGCTTCGGCTTTAATTCATCGGTCTCGACCATGAATTGCGCCGCCTGCATCAACGGAATGCGCTGGCGCCGCGAATGATCGTGCAACAGCTGCAGGGTGGCCTCGCCAAGGCCGCGCCGCGGCGTGTTGAAGATGCGCTCGAAAGCGAGATCATCGGCGGGCTGGGCGACGCAGCGCAGATATGCGAGCGCGTCGCGGATCTCGGCGCGCTCATAAAAACGCGGACCGCCGATGACGCGGTAAGGCAGGCCAAGGGTAATGAAGCGCTCCTCGAATTCGCGCATCTGGAATGACGCGCGGACAAGGATGGCGAAGTCGTCATACGAGTGGCCGCCGCGCGACAGCTGCTCGATCTCCTCGCCGACGCTGCGCGCCTCTTCCTCACTATCCCAGACGCCCGTAACGGTCGGCTTCTGGCCCGCTTCGTCGTCGGTGAAGAGGGTCTTGCCGAGGCGCCCTTCATTATGCGCGATCAGGCCCGCGGCGACGGCGAGAATATGGCCGGTCGAGCGATAATTGCGCTCGAGGCGGATCACCTTCGCGCCCGGAAAATCCTTCTCGAAGCGCAGGATATTGTCGACCTCGGCGCCGCGCCAGCCATAGATCGATTGGTCGTCGTCGCCGACGCAGCAAATATTGTGGCTGCCTTGAGCGAGGAGGCGCAGCCAAAGATATTGCGCGACGTTGGTGTCTTGATACTCGTCCACCAGGATGTAAGTGAACCAGCAGTGATATTGCTTGAGGACGTCCGGGTTTTCCTGGAAAAGGCGCAGATTTTCGAGCAGGAGATCGCCGAAATCGGCGGCGTTCAGCTCTTTCAGCCGCTTCTGATAGGCCGCGTAAAGCTCGATGGCGCGGCCATTCGCAAAGCTAAAGGCCGCGCTCGCCGGCACTTTTTCCGGCACGAGCCCCTTGTTCTTCCAGGTGTCGATGAGCGCCGCGAGCTGGCGCGCGGGCCAGCGTTTCTCGTCGAGGCGCTCGGCCTGGATGAGCTGCTTGATGAGCCGGATTTGGTCGTCCACATCGAGGATGGTGAAGTTTTGGCTGAGCCCCACGAGCTCCGAATGGCGGCGCAAAATGCGCATGCCGATGGAGTGGAACGTGCCGAGCCAGGGCATGCCCTCGATGGTGCCGCCGACGAGCTGGCCGACGCGCTCTTTCATTTCGCGCGCCGCCTTGTTGGTGAAGGTCACGGCGAGGATTTCGTTCGGCCGCGCGCGCTTGGTCCAGAGCAGATGCGCGATGCGCGTGGTCAAAACCCGCGTCTTGCCCGTGCCGGCGCCGGCGAGAACGAGCACCGGCCCGTCCGTGCGCTCGACAGCCTCGCGCTGCTCGGCGTTGAGGCCTCTCAGATAGGGCGGTTCGGCGGCGAGCGCCTGCGGCGCGGCGGATATCTTTTCAAGAATGGAGCGACTCGTTCCCATGCCCTAGATATAGCACGCGAGCCGCCCTGGCAAAGAAAGGCGCGACCGCTTTTCACAGCGAAGCGGTGTGTGTGTGAACCTTTGCGGCATTGCCGGCGGCTAAGAGCTTGTGTACAGACGGGACAGCGAAGAGGGAGAAGCATCATGAAACGCCTGGTACAAGCTGCGCTTCGCGCAGGAACGCTTGCGCTGCTCATCGGAACCGCAACTGAAGCTTGGGGGGACGCGCAAATGCCGGTTTCGCTCTTTAAGGTCGTCACCGTGAAGGACGAGGTCCTGATCGGCCTCAACGATCAAGAGATCCGCGCGCTCGGCGGACCGGAGAAAGCAGCCGCCGGCGTCATTGCCAGCGCGCTCGCGGACAAGAAAGAGCTGACGGTATGGCAATACAGCGTCCGCCATGGCGCGAATGGCGAACTCGAGGTTGCGCCGCTGCATCCAATCGGCCTTTTGGCGCATGACTCGCTCAGGGTTGTGCCCTATGCGAGCCCCCTGATGGTCCTCCCGCACGATTAAAAGCTCAGCGAGCCTGAACGCCGCCGTTTTCTTCCGAGGCCGACCCGAACCGGCACTCAAACGGTTGATGCGGGAATGATCGCGAGAACGAAATCGAGGAAGACGCGGGACGGGACGTTGAGATGGTGACATTGCTGCGAGGGCGGATGAGTTCGCCGGTCACATCATCCGCCATGTGCCGCTCTATTACCGGGAATGGTCTTGGGGGTGAGAGGGGACGCCGCGCCGCACTTATCTCACGATCCGCATTCGCCTTAGCACTTCCCGAAAATTTAGGTTCCAACCGATTCCGATCCGCGTCGGCGGAAACAGCCGGTGATCTTCGGCATTCCAAACGCCTTTATACCAGTTCTCCCAGTCCCAATTGACAGGCATGCCTAGCCATGTCCGTGGTTCGCCGGCGGCCTTCGAAAGATCGGCAGGTGCAGGGCGGGCGTGTGATCGCTTCTTAGCCATTGGTATCCTCCCTAAAGTAAAAGGACCGCTGACTTTTGCCTGCGGCCGGTTTCCCAACTCTTAAATGGTAGCAACCCGAATTTGAAACTAGCAGATTGGTTCGCAGCGGCTTACCTCGCCTCCCAAGACACACTCGAATCTGTCGAGCATTTTAATTATATACTCCTCAAGGTGATTTAATATCCATACAACACGTGTGTGGCTAAGCCGTCGATGATCGCTTAGCGCCTGAGTGGCTAATACCGTTTGGCAGATTTTCTTTGGAGGCCAAACGAATGTTCAGGGAAGCCCATGCCAAAGCCAAGCATTATACGAGACCCGTTGCCGGCGTAACCAGGATGGCCGGTGGTCAATGCACGAGCGGTATCGGATCTTTTGTCGTCATTAACAAAGAAGGCTGGATTCTGATTCTCCTGGGCCTGTTATCCGCTTTGCAGAAGACCGGCCGTTGTTGAATTCCAACAATCGTTGGGGAGGGCTTCGCCTTAACAATAGCGCTTAACTAACATATTTCCTAGTTCTTGCGTTTGACGGCGAGTTGCAGTTGAACAGCGTATGCTAAGCTGAAGCTAGGAAATACTGGCCAAATGAATTCAACGACTTCGACCTATCTTGACGCGACTCGCTTCCTGGCAGCGTGCTTCGTGTTTCTGCATCATCTGAACGATTGGAGCGGCAAGGCGTTGCCCATTTTCGCGCCGATGCAGTCGTAGGCCGTTATCGTCTTCTTCGTCCTGTCCGGTTTCGTTATCGCATATGTAGTCGACACCAAAGAGCAACGGCTCGGGGATTATGCGCTCAGCCGGCTCGCCCGGATTTACTCTGTCGCTTTGCCCGCGCTGATCGCGACATTCGTCCTGGACGCGATCGCTTCGATGGCGACGCCAGACTTCCATCAGACACCGGGTGCCCCGGGTCTCTCCGTGCAGTTCTTGGCGGGTCTCTTTTTTCTCAACGAGGTTTGGTCTCATCATATCCCTATTGGGTCCAACGGCCCATATTGGTCGCTCGGCTATGAAGTGCCTTACTACATCGCCTTTGCGGGCTACGCCTTCGGCAGAGGCTATTGGCGCTATCTTCTTCCGGCGCTCGTGCTCGCGGCTTACGGCCCGCGCGTGACGATGTTGGCGCCGATCTGGCTGATGGGCTTCGTCAGCTACCGGATATGCGCACAAAAGCTTATAGCACCGCGCGCCGGGTGGTTCCTCTTGATTGGTTCGAGCCTGGTGTGGATGACGTTCTATGCCGGAGTATATCTCGGCATCGTGCCGTCAAGCGATGTGCCGCTCCACTGGCATCATTGGGAAATTGCCGAGGACGTTTTAGCCGGCGTACTGTTCAGCCTCAACGTGATCGGATTTCATGCCGTCTCGGCATCTTTCGCGCCGCTCGCCCTGCAATGCCAGGGCGTTGTGCGCTGGGTGGCCGGCGCTACATTCACCCTCTACCTTTTCCATTACCCTGTCGTGAACTACTTACGCGCGGTCCTGGGCTGGAAGATCCAAGGGGCAGGCGACATGATTCTGCTGAGCCTCGTCGTCGCCTTGATAATCTTCGCCCTGGCGGAAGTCACAGAAAGACGCAAGAAATTTTATCGCAACCTTTTTCGGCTCTTCATTCCGAGCTATAGCAGTCCAAGGCTGCAGAAAACGACATAGATGCGCGTAAACTTCGACCAAGTCATTACGCACGAGCAAAAGAACATAGCCCGCCCTGTTACGTCCTTGGTTTTCTACAATCGCGCCAAGCTAAGTTACAACGGTTCGAAGGCTGGAAAACTTCAAGCCGATTTTACCGTGGTTTTATAGCAGTCAACCGGACCGAAGGTGAGTACGCGCCCGTGGCGACGCGACGCGGGGCGCGCTCCGCACTTCACCTGCAAGGAGGCTAACTCAGAAAAATCTGGCCTCGTTTGAGAGGCAGCCGGAGTGGCAATCTTGGCAGCTCGCCGCCGATCCTGTTCGTCCGAAGCCTGCCAAAGCGGCCATTCAGGCGCAATGCTGGCCGCAGTCCCAGTTAGTCGCCTTCGGGGCAACAGCACCAAAAGCCATCCGCGAGAAGGCCGCTAAGCACTGGCAGCGGAAGGACAAATGCGCCGCCGCCCCGCAACCTTACTGAGGGCGGCAAACATAAAAAAGGACGGCTCCAAGGCCGCCCTCTTGCAAATCGCTATCGAGAAAATCTCAGCACTTCTTGTGCGACACGTGGTGCTTGGCCGCCTCGCTCGCATGGTGCGTGGCTTGGACGGTGTGGGCATGCGCCGAGTGAGCGTGATGGGCGGCCTTCTCGTCGTCGCCGGAAGCGTAATGTTCGGCAGCTTCTTTGTGATGCTTGACTGCGTGCTCGTGATGCTCGGCAGCCTTTTTGTGGTGCTCATGTGCCGGGTGAGCGGCGGCGGCGGCAGGCGCCGCTTTTGCGGCTTCTTTTCCTGTGTGCTGCTCTTTTGCCGGTTGCTTTGCCATAACGTATCCTCCAGAATCGAAAACTATAATCAACGGTGTCTCATACAACCCGGCCGTTGTCCATGTGGATAGATGCCTTGCGCCAGGCGCCGGCGGTCCGCATTTTCGTATCCTGAAGAGGAGAGGGAGGAGGTAGTGGTCCAAGGCAGCTTCCCGCCACCGGCTTTCGCAAGTGCACAAGACCGCAGCGCGCTTTACGCAGATCTCGCAAGCTGGCTCGGCAACCGGTTCAGCCAGGCCCCGGCGCTCAGGGAGCAGCACGGCCACACTCTGACCTGGATCGAAAACCAGCCGCCGGATGCCGTCGCTTTTCCGCAGTCCACGGACGAGGTTGTGCGCATCGTGAAGCTCTGCGCGCAAATGCGCGTGCCCATCGTCGCGTTCGGCGCGGGCACCTCCCTCGAGGGCCATCTCAACGCGCCTTACGGCGGCTTGGCGCTCGACTTCGCGCAGATGGACCGCATCTGCCAAGTCAATGCTGAAGACATGGATTGCGAGGTCGAGGCCGGCGTGAAGCGCAAGGCGCTGAACACGCATTTGCGCGACACCGGCCTGTTTTTCCCCGTCGATCCAGGCGCCGACGCTACGCTTGGCGGCATGGCGGCGACGCGGGCGTCGGGCACGTGCGCCGTCCGCTATGGCACCATGCGCGAGAACGTTATGAACGTGACCGCGGTTCTGGCGTCCGGCGAAGTCATCAAGACCGGCCAGCGCGCGCGCAAATCGGCGGCCGGATACGATCTCACGCGCCTCATCGTCGGCTCGGAAGGTACGCTCGGCATCATCACGCAGCTCAGCTTGCGCTTGTACGGCATCCCGGAAGCCATCGTTGCGGCGGTTTGTCCCTTTTCTGCACTGGAAGGCGCCTGCACGGCGACCGCGGCGGCGATCCAGCTCGGCCTCGGAGTGGCGCGCATCGAGCTTCTCGACGCCCTTCAGGTCCGCATCTGCAACGTGTACTCGAAGCTGACGCTGCCTGAGGTTCCAACGCTCTTCCTTGAGTTCCATGGCACACCTGCCGCCACGGAGGAGCAGGTGAACATCTTTTCCGCTCTGGCCGGGGCGAATGGCGGCGGGCCTCTATCCTATACGGCCAACCCTGAGGAGCGCGCCAAGCTTTGGCAGGCGCGGCACGACGTCTATTGGGCGCAAAGGGCTTACGCGCCTGGGAAATCCGCCTATGTCACCGATATTTGCGTTCCTATCTCTAATCTTGCGGCTTGCGTGAAGGAGACCGAAGCCGATATCGAAGAGCTGGGCCTTACCGTGCCGGTTGTCGGACATGTCGGCGACGGCAATTTCCACGCCGTGCCTCTTGTCGATATGAGCGACGCGGACGAAGTGCGCCGGGCAAAAATATTTGCGGACCGGATGACGGGAAGGGCGCTTTCCTTCGAGGGCACCTGCACAGGCGAGCACGGGATAGGGCAAGGCAAAAAAACTTATCTCGCTGCCGAAGCGGGCGCTGGCATCGAGGCGATGCGCGCGATAAAACAGGCGCTCGATCCTTGCTGCATCCTTAATCCGGGCAAGATCATCTGAGCAGAGTTCGCAAAAGTGGCTCCGGTTTTGCGATAAAGCTCTGCGAAAATAAAAGATCCTAAGCAGGCGTCCGTTGGCTAGGCCAACGGAGTCTGCTTAGTCTACCGGGGCCGGCGCAGAACGCGTTCATCCCGCGCGGTCAGCGCATAAGAGCCAAGAGGACTGATTTGGGCCGCCTACTCGCCACATTCGCCACCATCCTAATCCTTGTGCTCGGCGCAGCCTTTGCCGTGCCCGCTTTTGTCGATTGGAATGCTTACCGGTCCGGCATCGAGAAAACGGCGTCGGCGATCCTTGGCCGCAAAGTGAGCATTCTCGGCGATATCGACATCGTGCTGCTTCCCGAGCCGCACATTCGAGCCGCGAACATAGCCGCAGGGAACGGAAAGGCGGACGGGGCGCTCGTGACCGCGAGCGCGGTGGATATCTCCCTGTCTCTTCAGGCGATCTTGGGCGGGCGGCTCGAAGCGAGCAAGCTCAAGCTTGTGCGCCCCGAGCTGACTTTGGATTTCACCAGGCCGTTTCTGCAGCCGGAAACAGCCGCCATGGACGGCGCCCTTCCCTTGTCTGCCGAGGTCAAGAGCGTTGAGATCGAGGCCGGCCGTATTTCCGTGTTCTCCCGGAGCAGCGCGGGAGCCGAAGCGCTGGCGCTGACGAAAATAAACGGCTCGGTTTCGGCCTCGCCTGCGGGCGGCGGCTACCGTTTCGCCGGCCGTCTCACGCAGAACGGGCGCCAATACGACGTTAAGCTTTCCGCGGCACCCGATCCGGAGAAAGGCGTCAAGCTCGCCGGAAACGCCGTGGACACAGCTTCGAAGGTTTCCCTCCAAGTGGACGGTTTGCTGAATGCGGCCGAGGACCCGAGCTTCGACGGAGCCTTGGCACTGAGCCTGCCGCAAAGCGCAGGCCGCCTCCCCTTCGAGATCCAGCTGAAGTCGGCGGCAAAGATTGGATTTACGCAAGCCGTGCTCGACGATCTCTCGCTTACGCTCGACGAGCAGAACCGTCCGCAGGTTTTTGCCGGCTCGGCAAAGCTCGATTTCGACGCCAAAACCGCGTCAATCGCGCTACAAGCCAGCGCGCTCGACGCCGATGCACTCGCGAGCGCTCCGGCTGGGCGGGGCGCGGTCATGGGGGCTGCCGCTCCTGCGGAATGGAGCCGTCTTCGCAGCGCTTTGGGCACTCTTCTGTGGCTATACCCCGAATATGCGTTGAGCCTCTCATTCGAGGCCGGTCAGATTCAGCTCAAAGGCGAGCCTGTCGAGGGCGTTCTCGTCCACGGCACGCGCACGCCGCAGCGCTGGTTTTTCGAGCAGGCGCAAGCGGCCTTGCCTGGCGGCGCCTCGGTCAAGCTCGCCGGTACGCTGACCGGGGAAGGAAGCGCGTCCCGGCTTATCGCAACCGCGGCTGTCGAAGGAAAGAACCTCGGCAGGCTGTACCGATGGCTTATTCCTTCGGGACCGGGCGGAACGCGGGCGCCCGCCGGGCCGTTCGCGGTTCAAGGATCGCTGACCCTGTCGAGCGAGGTCTCCGCATTCGAAGGCGTGAGCGGAAACCTGGATGGAATGCCCTTCACCGCGAGCCTGCATTTCGATAAGGCGCCCCTCCGTAAGCTCCAGCTTACGCTTGCCGGCGATAACTTCGATCTCAGCTCGGTCGAAAGCGGGCAGGAGAACGCTGCCGCCCTGTCGCCGGACAGCTTCAAAGAGGTGTGGCAAGGGGGTTTGGCGCAAGTTGCAGCCATGCTGGGCGGCGATCCGCAGGGCTTCGACACGGCCGATGTCGATATCTCCGCCGGGGCCATCAAGACGAGCACGGCCGAGGCAAAGAACGTCGCAATTCATATCAAATTCGATAAAGATCTGATTACGGTCTCCAAGTTGAGTGCGGAAACGGCGAGCGGTCTCGTTTTGCGCGGAGAAGGTGCCGTACCGTTGCGGGGCACGGGTCAGGGGCGGTTCGATGGGCGGCTGGAGGCGCGCTCGCCGCAAGCCATCGCCCAGTTCGCAGGCCTGGCCGGAGCCGGGCGGAGCAGCTTCGAGCGCCGGACCGCTGACATGGCCCCTGCGGCTCTATCGATCAGCTACAGCAACGACGCCGCCACAGGCACGGCTACCGCGCTACTCTCGGGCAATTTGGGGCCGGCGCGCGTCGAGTGCCACGCTCAGCTCAAGGGACCGCTCTCCGATTGGAGAACGGGCCAGCTCTCGACACAGTTGAAGATATCCGGGCCGGACAGCAACAAGCTTGTTGCGCTGCTTTTCCCGGATGCGGTCTTGGCGCCCGGCGCTTCGCCGCCACCGGGTGCTTTAGCCGTCAACCTCAATGGAGTCTCGGAGCAGCTCGAAACTTCGGCCACTCTGACGTCCGGGGTCTTGCAGGTTCAGCTCGACGGGGTGACGGGCATCAAGGCACAATCTATCAGTTTCAAAGGGAAGGCTGCGGCATCGAGTCAGACGCCGGAGCAGTTCCTGCCGAATTCCTTGCTCGCCCTGTTGGGCGGCGAGCCAAAGGCGAATTTGCGCCTCAGCGCAAACCTTGCCGCGGCTCCCGGCCGCTTCGATGCCGATGAGCTGATAGCGGAGACGCAGCAAAACCTCGTCACCGGGCATCTTTCGATCGAAACGCGGGACGGCGTAACGCGCGCCGATGCGAACCTCAGGGCCGATAAGGCTTCGCTGCCGGCCCTGCTCGGCTATTTCCTTTCTGGAACCCCCGCGGATGGGGCCGCACTAGCGGTGCCGGCCACACTCGGCGCGTCCCCGCCTCTCCCCGATATTTGGAGCGGCCGCCCGTTCTCGATGCCCGCATTCCAGGAAACTGCCGGCCAGATCTCGCTCGTCGCAAGGTCGCTGAAGCTAAGCGATGCTCTTGTGCTTACGGACGCCCAGTTCAACGCGAACCTCGATAAAGGCCGTCTCGACATCGAAGATCTCAGAGGAAAGACGCTCGGCGGCGGTCTCGATGCCTCGGTCAGCCTGACAGCGAAGGGTGCTGCCGTTTCCGGTGAGGCGGAGATATCCGTCGACGGAGCTGACTTGGCCCTGCTCGCCGCCCCTGGCACTTCCCCTGTCGTGACGGGACAAGGCTCTCTATCGCTATTCGTCTCGGGACAAGGATTGAGCCCGCGCGGGCTCATATCGGAGCTCCAGGGCCGCGGAACGGTCCGGCTCTCCGGCGGAACGCTTGCAAAGATGTCTCCCGCAGCCGTGCAAACGGTTGCGGAGGAATTGCTGGCAGAGCAGCTGCCTCTCACGGAGGGCTCGGTCACAAACAAGGTTCTGGCGGCGATCCAAACGGGCGATTTCGGTTTCCGCAGGTTGAAAATACCGGTGAAAGTCGCCGATGGCATCCTCGAAATCCGGCGGGCCTCGTTCCGGGGCGCCGAGGGCACGGTCCGCATGGAGGGCTATGCCGATCTTAACAAGGCGCAGGTGGACAGCACGTGGCAAATGGGCGTCGGCTCCGACCGGCGCCATAGGTGGCCGCCCGTTAAGATCCTGCTATCCGGGCCTTTGCGGGAGCTTGGGGCAAGGCCGAAAACCCTCGCCGGCGAGGATTTCGTCCGCGCCATCCTCGTTCGAAAGATGGAAGGCGACATCAACCGGCTCGAAAGCTTGAATAAACCGAACGCGCAGCTGCCCGCCCCGTCGAACAAGTCCTCTGCCGCGCCGCCGGCCTGGACCGCGACACAAGAGCCGGCCCCGCGAAAAAGCCGCCACCGCAAGAGCGAAAAGGTCAAGCCGGAGGAAAAGCCTGCTACCCAAGCTCCGCCGGCGCGAAGCTTCGAGCAGCGCATGCGCGACGCGCTGGAGAATGGCACCTCCGCCCCCGCCGCCCGCTAAGCGGCTACGCGACAGCGCCTCGCGCGGCCACGGGCCACAGCGCTTCGACGCAAGCCCGCGGCGTTCCGAAATGCCGCACCCCGACGAACCAGTCGTAGAGATTGACCGTTGGGTCGCAATGGCCAGGGATGAGCAGCAGCTTCTCACCCAAAGTTGGCCTCCAGGAGCTCGAACCAAGATCGAGGACGCCGTGCTCGTCGGACGGCTGCTCATAGCTAACCCCCGTCTTGCCAAAGACCGTTGGAAAGCCGCTGTCGTTCGAAAGCGCCTTGTGACCGGCGTCGGCTACGGCCCAGCCGGCGGAAAGGCTCATGACGGCGGCAAGCACGAACAGCGCATGCTCGAAGGGGGGAGCCCCGCCCTCCCTATCCCAGGAATTCTTGGCGTAATCGGCGTCCATGAAGACGTAGGAGCCCGGCTGTAACTCGTTCCAGACGCCGCTTGCTCCTTCGAGCTCATAGGTGCCGGTGCCGCCGCCGCCCACGGTCCGGCACTCAAAACCGGCCCCGGCAAGAAGCTGCACGGTTTGCGCTGTCAACTCGCAGGCAGACGATATTGCAGCCCGGCGCTCCTGCGGGTCGCGCATATGCTGCGCGCTTCCGGAATAGGCCTGCAAACCGGCGAAGCTAAGCGACGGAAAGCTTGCAATCTTCGCCGCAAGCTCCGCCGCGGCCGGCCCTGGCCGAACGCCGCATCGCCGCTGGCCGACATCGATCTCAACCAAAACCTCGATATGCGATCCCGCCCGCTCCGCAGCTGCGGCCAAGGCTTCGACGGCGCCGGAATTATCGGCGCACACCCCGATGCGCGCCTGGCGGCCAAGATGCGCGAGCCGTTCGAGCTTTTGCGGGCCTACGACTTCATTGGTAATCAGCACGTCGCCGAAACCGCTTGCAACGAAGATTTCGGCCTCGGCGAGCTTCTGGCAGCGGATGCCCGCGGCACCGCGTGCGATCTGTTTGGCGGCGATAACCGGAGATTTGTGCGTTTTTGCATGAGGGCGAAGCCGCACGCCAAGGCGGCGGCAAGCCGCAGCCATCGCATCGAGGTTTCGCTCGAATGCGTCCAAATCGATCACGAGCGCCGGCGTGTCGATCTCTGAAAAGGGGGCTCCAATTTGAGCCGGAGGCGGAATCGTCATTCGGGCCGTCCGTAACTTTGGCAGTTTCGCACGCGGCCGCGAGGACCAGCAATGGCAAACCAGGCGGACCGTCTGCAAGCCTTAAGTGTTCCAGAAGCAGTCTAATGCCAAATCCGTTTGAAAAGTTCCCGGCCTAGATCGTGAAGTGACGAATCCAGAACCGTCATTACGAGGGGCAAAGCTTCGGGGCGATCCAGAAGCCGCAATTGCAAGCTCCGTGCCGGTCGCTCCTGGATCGCCACAGCGCGTGGAGCCTGCCCCCGGCTTGAACGGGGGCGCCTCGCGATGACGGCAGCAGAAGCGACCGGCCGGATTGGGCATCAATCATAATCTCAACAATAAGTTGACCTCCGTCACGGCGCCCGTAGGCTAAGCTTCTGTTTCAATTTTACCGGGGTTCCCGTGAGAGTGAGCCAAATTCTTATTTTCGCGGGTGCATTCGCATGTGCGAGCGGCGCCGCATTTTTCGCAAGTTCAGCGTTTCTCACTCCGGGCGAGACGCCTTCTATCGAGATAGAAACCGGTACGCCTACGAAAAGCACGCTCGTTGGGGGCCAGCTATCCTCTCAAAATTGCGCGTTCCTCTCGCAGTGCACCGGCAATGCCCGGACGCCCGGCCACAGCGCTCAGCAGAGCGCTCAGCACAGCGGCGCTACAATCTCTCTCGTCCCCATTCTCATAAAGGCGATGCTGCAGAGGTTTACCGCGGCCTTCAAGTGATCCTCTGGCCGCGGCGAGCTAATGGCTATCGCGCGGGACGCCGAAGCGCTCGGCGATGCGCTGATATTCGACCGCGTTTTCCAGCACCATGCCGGTGGCGAGCTGTCCCGTATGCTCGCGGAAAATCTCCTGCCAGGGCGTCTGGCTGACGAACTCCGGTAGCTTCAGATCGCGGCGCCGCTGCGCCAGCTCCTCCGCCGGGACAAGCATATCGGCGCTGCGCTCGTTGAGGTCGATGCGGATGCGGTCGCCGGTGCGGAGCAGCGCAAGCCCGCCGCCGGTGGCCGCTTCCGGCGAGGCGTTCAGGATCGACGGGCTGCCCGAGGTGCCGCTCTGCCGGCCGTCGCCCATGCAGGGCAGCTCGCTGAGGCCGGCCTTCACAAGCGCGTCCGGCGGCAGCATGTTGACCACCTCCGCCGAGCCCGGATAGCCGATTGGCCCGCAATAGCGGATGACGAGGATGCAATCGGCGTCGATGACGAGCGCGGGATCGTTGATGCGGGCGTGATAATCCTCAGGCCCGTCGAACACGATGGCGCGGGCCTCGAAAGCGCCTTCGCCGCCGGGGCGCTCGAAATAGCGCGCGCGGAAGGCGGCGGAGATCACCGACGTTTTCATGATCGCGCTGTCGAACAGGTTGCCCTTGAGGTTCGCAAAGCCGGCTTTCTCTTTGAGCGGGCGCGAATAGGGACGGATGACCTCTTCGTTCAGGATTTTGGCGCCCGCAACGTTCTCGCCCATGGTGCGCCCGGTGACGGTGAGGGCCCGCTCGCGAAGTTTGCCGTGGGCTTTCAGCCCGGCCATCACGGCGGGAAGGCCGCCCGCGCGGTAATACGCCTCGCCGAGATAGGCCCCGGCCGGCATCATGTTCACGAGCAGCGGAATGTCGTAGCCGATGCGGTCCCAATCGTCATTGCCGAGGGCAACGCCGATATGCCGCGCAATCGCGTTCACATGCGGCGGGCAATTCGTCGATGCGCCGATGGCGGATGCGCAGACGATGGCGTTCTCGAAGGCCTCGCGGGTGAGGATTTTGGACGGGCGCAGGTCCTCGCCGACAAGGCCCACCGCACGCCGCCCCGTGGCATAGGCCATCTGCCCGCGCTCGCGGTAGGGCGCGGGGATGGCCGCGCAGCCGGTGAGCGACATGCCGAGCGCCTCGGCCATCGCGTTCATGGAGCTTGCGGTGCCCATGGTGTTGCAGTGCCCGGCGCTTGGCGCGGAAGCTGCGACGATGTCCATGAAGGCGTCGTAATCGATCTCGCCCGCGGCATAGCGCCGGCGCGCTTCCCAGACGGCCGTGCCGGAGCCGGCGAGCTTGCCCTCGAAATGCCCGTCGAGCATCGGGCCGCCCGAGAGCACGATGGCGGGTAAATCGACGGTGGCTGCGGCCATAAGCGCCGCGGGCGTGGTCTTGTCGCAGCCCGTGGTCAGCACCACGCCGTCGAGCGGATAGCCGAAGAGAATCTCGACGAGGCCGAGATAAGCGAGATTGCGTTCCAGCGCGGCAGTGGGCCGGATGCCGGTCTCTTGCAGCGGATGCACCGGGAATTCGAGCGGAATGCCGCCCGCGTCGCGGATGCCGTCGCGCACGCGGGTGGCGAGCTCGAGATGATGGCGGTTGCAGGGGACAAGATCGCTGCCCGTTTGCGCGATGCCGACGATCGGGCGGTTGCTTTGCAGTTCGTCGCGGGTCAGCCCGTAATTCAGATAGCGCTCCAGATAAAGCGCCGTCATGCCGGGGCTATCGGGATTGTCGAACCACGCGCGGCTGCGAAGCCGCGTTCCGCTATTCTTCGGCATGGAGGAGGCTTCCCATGTTCAGGCGCGTGCAGGATCTGTTGCCGCTTGAGCGCGATAGACTGAAATAGGATTGGGGATCGGCCGTTCCAACACTGCTTGCGCAATCGAGGCTGCTCAAGAGCGCCACAGCAAGGCGCTGCGAAGCACCGGCTACGCCGGATTGGAACGTTGCCGAACCTGTTTAGGTGCCTACGCGATGGGGTGGCTCTTCCGAGCCGCCCCAACCGGTTAGAAGTGGACGATCAGGTCCGAAGATAATTCCACCATTTCCTTCTTGTTGCCTGGAATGCCGAGCTCGGGATTGCCATTGAAGGCGGCCGTGCCGAAAGACTGCCAATAGGAGATTTCGGGGCGGAGCTCGATTTGCGGCGAGAGCCAATGCTGCCAGCTAATCGAGGTATCGAAATACTTCGTTTCAGCGCCGGTGCCGGTCCGCCACCCTTGCGGATCGTCGTACCATTCGAGGCGCAGCGTCCAGTTGTTCAAGGGATCGGGCGTGTAGTTGAGGTAGGTCAGCACGCCGACTGACCAGACGTTACAGGTCGGTGCGGTTGGGGTGGGGCAATAGGCTAGGTTAGAGGCGTTCGCGGGGATGTATTGCGGGGAGTCCCACGTTCCGCCAGCATAGAACGCGGCTAGCGAGACTGGGTTCCTGTTGTTCAGGACGCCGTGCTCAGTGAGCATGTACGACTCGAAGTCGATGTGCCATTGGTCGTTGAACTTGTGGTAATAAACGAAGCCGTGCCAGGCGAGGTTATTATAGCCCCATTGCTCGCCGTTCATCCCGTCGAGGCAGGGATAGAATGTGTCCCAGCCGTCGTTCCACACGTAACGGGCGCAGGCGGTAAGCGAGGGCTGGTTGCCCGGATCGACCCTGAATTTGCTTCCAGAATAGATAGGGTCCGTACCGGGGAGGGTATAATTAGTAAAGTACTGTGAATTATAAGCGTTGAGAAAGGCCTGGCCCGCTGCGGCCCCTTGCGGGGTATAGTAGAGATTCTTCTCGAATGTGCCGGAGTGCCAAATCGGCGTTTCGGTACCATCCGTTATGCCCAATTGCACCAAGAGCTGTCTTGTGACCTGCAGGGAGCCCACGACGCCTGTGTTGGTGTAGTTGTCCCAGCCATAGGTCAGAGAGTGCGTGTAGGTGAGGTTATTCGGCGCGAGTTGGGCTTCGATGTCCGGGATGGAGACATAGCGTCCGATGCGGATGTTGAGGCCGCTCAAGATGAAGGGGTCGTATATATCGACGTACTCCATGGGTACGTCGTAGCCTTCCGCAAGGTTCTTCTTATTGAACTGCCAGCTCGCTACGCCGTAGGAGGTCGTATAGCGGTAATCGCTGCCATAGAGGCCGGATAAACGGAAACCCCAATCGATGTGATCGGTCTGCACGGTATCGGGAAGGCGCTCGATATAAAGAATGGCCTGATCGAGATAAGCGGCATTGGAGGAATAGGTATACGCAACCGGAGCGTTGGCCCCTTTGCCGCGAGGGTTGGTGCTGATATCGAATCCGGGGTTCACCCAGCCGTAGATCTGGATGTGATTGTCGATCAACCACTTACCGGCGTCCGTATCGGCGATCGCCACCATGAACGGACTATCGACCGAGTTCGCACGGGTCACGCCTATGCTGGTGACGGCGCCGGTCGGCCATTCCGAATAGGCCATAGGCGGTATCGTTTCGGGGGTCCTGGGCCAGCCTTCGATGCGGGGCGAGGGTGCGTTCGGATCGGCGGGCGCCGCTGCCTTGCCCAACTCAAGCGCTTGGTAATTGAAAAAACGCTCCAAGACACCGGTGCCCAGATAGGCATCGAGACAAGAATAGTCCTTGTAAGGGTCGCATTGGACCTGCGCTTGCTGAGCGAAACCGCTGGACGCGCCGATGGCCGTGAGCGCAAGGGTTATGGCTGCCACGGCCAATCCGTTACGCACCCCGCTGCGCCCGTTGCCGGTTCGCGCTCCCTGGCTGGATTTTCGGCGCGCGTTATTACACGGGCCCCGCCCGTGTGAGCTGAAGTGCATGGTTGTTCCCCCAAGTGGTGCTGCCGGGGACTGTAAGAAACTGTAACTGACTGCGTCCTTACACGGTTGGCTTCCTGCAACAGTGTGCCATGTTTACAAGATATGCATATTTATTGCGCAGATATCGGCTTTATTACGCAGATATCGGCGCACATGAATGGCTCGATCGAAGCTATTAGCTAAATTGGGGCAAGAAGGCCTGCCGCCTAACTTTAATCCGGCCGCATTGTTTGTAATTGGCAAGCCGATTCTTTGTCCTTAACGTGAGTCCGCCGGAAAGGAAAATGAGCGTTGGCAGACGCTCGCGACGGTTTCATGACTGCTCAGGCTAAGAGAAAGAAAATGTTCGCCAAGTCAGCACACTTCGCCTTGATCCTTTGCTTAGCGACCGGAGCCGCCATGTCTCAAACCCGCATGCCCCCCATTCCTGAAGATAAATACACCGAGGCTCAGAAAAAGGCCGCTGAGGAGTTTCTCGATACGCGGAAGATGCCGGTGTTCGGCCCCTTCGTGCCGCTCATCCGCAGCCCCGAATTGATGCTGCGCGTGAAGGAAATGGGCGACTATCTGCGTTTCAAGAACTCGATCGGGCAGAAGCTTTCCGAGTTCACCATTCTTATCATGGCGCGCGAATGGACGCAGGATTACGAGTGGTACGTGCACCATCCCCTCGCGATGAAGGCGGGGCTCAAGCCGGAGATCGCCGAGGCCATTTTCACGGGGCGGCGGCCGGACGGCATGGCCGCGGACGAGGAAGCGGTCTACAATTTTGTCACCGAGCTCAATCATACCAGACGCGTGAGCGACACCACTTATGAGCGCGCCGTAAAGCAGGTGGGCGAGCAGGGCGTCATCGATATTATCGGCCTGCAGGGCAATTACACGCTGATCGCGATGACCCTGAACGTGTCGCGCTTCGAGCTTCCCCCTGACGCCCGGCGTTTTCCGCGCATTCCGGACTGAGCGCATAACCGGGCGCCCGCCTGTGCGGCTTGACGCCCCTGGACTTTGGCGCCAAACCTTGACCCCGGGCAGGCTCCGATTGGCGGAGCTTTTCAAGGCGGCCGGAGAAACGATGAGCGGCATCGCGCAAGAAAACCGGGCGCTAACCGGGGACAGAAATTCCGGCGGTCAAGCCGGCTCGCTGCGGTCCTCGCCCGAAAACGCAGTTGTTGCTGCGGGTCTTCTCTTTTTCGTCCTCGCTTGGACCCTCCACGGGGCGGTCATCGAATCCCACAAGGCGCTGCATTTCGACCTGCTCGAAGCCTATGCCTGGGGGCAGGAGTTCCAGCTCGGCTACAACCAACACGGGCCTTTTTGGGCGTGGATAGCGGGTGCCTGGTTTCTGCTCTTTCCCAAAACCAACGCCTCGTTTGTGCTGCTCGAGGCCATTAACGCAGCGCTTGGGCTTTTGGGCGCCTGGCGCCTCATCGGGCTGTTCGCGAAGGGCCGGACCCGCGATGCGGCGGCGCTTCTGCTGCTGGCTACGCCCTTTTATACCTATATGGCTTACAAGTATAACGCCAATACCATTTTGATATCGCTGTGGCCATGGACGCTGTTCTTTTTTGTAAGATCCCTCGACAACCTAGAGCGCCGGGACGCTATATGGTTCGGCGTCTTCGCAGCTTTGTCGATACTTTCCAAATATTATGCCGTCATCTTGCTTATGACCTGCGCGTTCTCGCTCTGTTTCCATCCGAACGGGCGAAGATATTTGCTTTCGTCCCTGCCCTGGCTGGCGGCGGCGGTTTTTACAGTTCTCGTCCTGCCGCATCTCGTCTGGTCGCTCAACAGCAAGGCTCCGCCCGTCGCCTATGCCATGAGCATAACGGGGAACGGCTGGGCGTACGCGATCGGCTACGCGGTCCCCTTCGTTCTTGAAGCCGTGGTCTATCAAGCCGGTATGGCGGCCATTATTGTCTTGGCCTGGCGGCTATCGAAAGCCAGAGGCATTCATGAGGTAGCGGCGCGCTTACCGCAATCGCGGCGCCGCTTTCTAGCCGTGCTCGTGCTAACGCCGACTATCCTGACCGTTATTTTTGGCCTGAGCTTTCAGTTGAAGATCGTGACGATCATGGCGGCGTCTACCTATCCGCTTATGCCCGTTTTTCTACTCCAATTTGCGCCGCCCCTCGACGCACGGCGGCTCTTCCAGGTTGCAGCATCGGTGGCGATAGCCGTGACGGTGCTGGCGGCGGCCACATCGCCGCTTGAAAGAGAGGTCATGGAGCGCAAAAGCCGCGCGGCGGCTGGCGAACCCATCCGCGAGCTTGCCGCGCGTGTCACCGGACTTTGGCATGACGAGATGCATACGCCGCTTCGCTATGCCGGCGGCGCCATCCATTACGCCAACGGCATCAGCTTTTACAGTAAGGATCACCCGTCGAGTTTCCCCGGCCTGTCTTTTTCGAGGGCGCGCTGGGTGACGCCAGCCAAATTGCAGCGGTACGGCCTGCTCATCGCTTGTCCTCATGAGGACAAAGACTGTCTTGGCAAGGCCGCCGGCTTTGTTTCGGGGGCTTCGAAACAAACCTCGATCGCGGTTGCCCGCAGGATGGGGACGCGCGCGATGCCGGAGGTTCAGTTCGACATCTACATGATACCGCCGCAAGGCGGGTAGCCGGCACGCCGCCCGCGCCGGGACAATCTCCTAAAACAGGCGCCCATTACTGAAGGAGGAGCGTGGATCGATCGTCTCGAAGCGAATGCCGCGTTCCCGAATGGCTTGCTCCACCGCCTCCTTGGACCAACGGCCCCGGGCGATAAGCTGCTGTGCCCAATAGTTGTCGTAAACGAAGGCCTTTCCGGCCCTGTAGCAGACACTCATGGGCCAACAGTAAATGGGACCGGGAGTCGACCGGATGCGGGCGGCCTCGGCATTCGCCGCGGCCGATTGCTGCCGCAACTCCTCCCGGTAGGACGCGCTCGTGAGCACAAAATAGGGCTCGAAATGTTGCGATAGAAGGAGCCTCAGCACGAGCACAGCGATCATTGCGGTTTGAAGCGTGTCCACACCGTAGCGCCTTGCAATGGCCGTGCTGGCGATACCCTCGAAAGCAAGTGCCACGGCAATGGCGCTCGCGAAAACAACCCCGAAATAGGCATTGTAGGTGACCCCGGCACCTGTCGCCTGGAAAAGCCCGCTTGCGAGCGAAAGGCCAAGCAGCAGCGCCGTAAACCGCACAGCGGGTACCTTCCGGTTGGGCCAAGCCCAAAGCCCCCAGAATAGGAGCGCTGGCGCGATCCATTGCAGGCGGTTCAGAGCGAAAAAGATATGTTTGAAGCTCATGACCCGCGGCATAAGCATTTGGGTGGCGAAATCCGGCCCAAATGCGAGCGCGCAGAGTGCGAGCCCGGCGGCAGCGAGCCCCGCTCCGAAGGCCGCCGCTCGCAGCGCCGCGCGCTTATTGCTTGCTGCAAGCCAAATCAGCGCCGCGAGCGGGTAATCTGGCATCGTATGCTTCACGAAACCCGCCAGTACCATGAGTGCGATGGCTGGTTCGACCGCCCGGCCGGTGCGCAAACGCTGTAGAAAATATGCAAGACCCAAGCCCATGAGCGCAAGCGCGAGCATAGTTGGATCGTTCACACCGGCATAAAGCGTGAAAAACCTGGATAGCGTCGCAAGCAGCCAGAAGCCGCCGAAAGCCGCCGCTGCCCGCGATCCGCCGAGCGCGCGGATGCAAAGCCCGGCCGCGATGGCAACGAGACCCGTCGAGGCGAGTGCAATCAGCCGTCCGGCGAGAATCGTATCGCCCGTCAGCTTTGCGGCGAGCGCGGTCAGGTAAAAGGAAAGCGGCGGATAGTTGTTGACGATCAACTCGTCCGCGCTTGGGTATGGCGATCCGCCGTTCAAGATTCTATCGGTGAACCAGGCGTTCCACGGCTCGTTCCGGCTCAGTTCGAGCGGTAAGCCGATACGCCAAACCGGCCAGGCGAGGAAAATCGCCGCCAGAACGCCGAAAATCCATATGGCAGCTTGCGTTTTGGCAAAGCCGCCCGCGGCAGAGGACGGCGCGAGGCTGCCGGGCAGTGAGGCGGGGAAGAATGACATCGGTTAGCCTTGGCGGTTTGCCGCTGCTGTAAAGCAACTTTCACAGTCTGTATATGCCTCGCCGGCGGTGGTGACTCCGGCGGGCAGCTTCTAAACGTTGCTCACGCGAATAGACGTGCAAAAAGAGGCAGTTGCCTCAGGCAATATTATGGCGGGGTTGGCCGCTTATCTGCCTTGCGCCGCGCGCCACGCCTGGAAGCGCGCCTCTTTACCGGCCTCGTCGATGGCCTCGAATGCCACGCGAAGAGCGCGCTCGGCCTCGGCACGCGCCATCTCTGCCTGCTGCGCCTCGAACTGCGCCTGCGCTTCGGCCTCAGCCTGCGCTTGCTCCGCCCGCTGCACCTCCAGCCGCGCCTGCGCCTCGATCTCCGCCGCCTCCAGAAGCGCGACGAGATTGCGCGCCTCCGCAGCCAGCTGCGACTCCTTCAGCAGGCGCTCGCGGTTTTCCGGGCTAAGCTGCTCCAAGAGCCTAGCGATCTCTTCGGCCGCCGGCTGGCGCTGTTCCGCCGGCATTGCGCCCCACACAAGCCGGTTGCACGCGAGCACCCAGCGCTGCAGCTCGTTATTCGCATGCAGCTTCGCGTTGGCGAGCTTGCTCGGCATGAACATGGCGTGTTCGATCTCGCTGGCGTGCGCGGCTTGAACCTCTGCGCCGATGGGGCCGGTATAGGCAAAACTGGCGTCGAATTGGCTGGTCATGGCGGGCGTCCTTCTGCGGCGGGAGGGCAAGCATGGTTAAGATTTTAACTGCCCTTTAGCAGCACCCTGCGCGCTGCGAGTCAACCCCGCGCTGGCGGCCTTCCGCGATGTAATCACGATCTGCGCCCTCATTGCCGTCATACTTTCATACGGTCACAATAGACATATTCATTAAAAGCTTTGGAGGGCGCCAAATGCATTCATAATTGCTCGCATCGCTTTCGCATCGAAGGCAAGTTGCCTCAACGCGAGAGGGACATAAGGTCTTGGCATCGCTAGGAAGAAAGAGTTCGGCCTGTAGCTGAAGCGGCACGGAACAGTTTCACCCAGAAGGGCCGGCCCCGGCCGGTGCGAAACTCGCAATGATGTGGTGGATGGCTCCCTTCCACGGCATCGATGTGCCAAAAGGGTGTCGCTGAAGACACGAACGAGGGGAGCCACCCATGGGAGAGATTAGCATAATCGGTTTGGACCTTGCCAAGC
>JBKQQS010000102.1:0-49746 GCA_052144215.1 Rhodomicrobium sp. | reverse complement strand
AACCTTGGCTCTATCCTCTCCCTTGGTCATGGTCTGCTCCCTCTGCAAAGGGTTGGTGACGTCGAACATCGCCTGCATACCATTGGCCGCCTCAGACCATTTTGCAGAACTATCAGAACACTACCCCCCGGGGCTCGCGTCTGTCCTATATCGGCGGAAACAGCTACAGACCCCCAGCGATGGCGATAGACCAGAACAGACTAACGGCGCTTTTGCCGGCGCGGGCGCCTTGGTGCGGGCTGCTCGTTTTCGCCGGAAGGCTCTGCGGTCAGCGGCTCAACGGACGCCACCAATGGTACCAGCGGTTTTTGAATTTCGCATCGAGCCTTTCGCAGCTCGTCCAGCGCGAGCCCCCGGAAGCTTTCGCCGCGCAAGGGCGCACGGATGGCAACGATCCCGGTTTGGCTGGGCGACACGATGATGTTCTGGTCGTCGCCTTGCTCGGTTTTTTCGGTGCTCGCTTCCTCGGGCAGGCGGTCGTGCGGGATGATGAGCAGGCGCACCTCGGGCTTTTTTGCATCGGCACCGGTTACGACGTAGAAATTCTCCCCAGAGCGTGTTGAAACCGTAAGGGACCAAGGCCCTTCTGGCAGGGGCGACTTGACGATAACGTTGTTGCTGGAAAGATCGAACAAACAGTAGGCCGTTAAAACATCCGGCGGCGTGAAGGGAAGCCGGGGCACATTTTTTCCATCGGCGACAACGAGTGCGTTCGGCTTCATCGCGGCGGATAGACGCGCCCACGCATCGCGCTCGGCAAGCAGCGGAATGCTGAACACGCAAAGGATGTGAATGATGCCCGCGGCGACTGTGCCGCCCAGAATCCATGGAAGGCTTCCCATTACGAGCACCCAATGAGCGTAATTTCGGGCAGGATATCGCCGCCGGCTTTTAAAAGATTATCGGGGCTGAGGGGCCTTAGAACGGTGAGCCGTAATATGACGCGATTGCCGCGCATTGCGGGGATCCAGTTCCCCGGCTGCACATCGGGAGACAAGCGCACGGTGAACGTTCCATCGGGGGCCGAGAGGATATTGGCGCTGGAAAAACCCGATCTGCCTGTCTTGCCCGGCATGATCTCTCCGTCGCTTTTGAACGCGGCAATGTTCCACCACAAGGCTGGAACGGCATAGCCGCGAATTTCGTAGCTGCAGTCGCCCGACAGATGGGAGCCTGCACTATCGCGGGTCGCGGTGAAGACCATCTCGCTCGCAGCGCTGACCGGCAGGACCCCCTGGCGGGCCACATGGGCGATGGTGTACGGGTCCGCGTCGGCGGTTCCTTCCCGGAACCAGAATACCCATGGCCCGTAACGGTTCGCCGCGGCGAAGAAACCGTGGTTGACCGTCCGCCAGGCGGAGCCGAGGCCAAGCGTGAGGGCAATCGCCACAAACATGAAAAACCGGCTTAGAAAGGGCATACGTTCAGAGACCTACAATTTCACCGGGAAAAAGCGCCGGCCCAAAGGGTTTCTCTTCAGCTTCGTTATTGCGTGCGGACGGCCGGTTTGTCCAGTGCAGCTCCCTTTTCGGGGGCGCCCCCTGCACTGTGCAGCTTGGGCGCCTCCTTTAGCAGCTTGGAAAGCGACGTCAGCATTTTGCGCGTGCGGGCAGGCATCCGCTTCGCCAGCTCAGATCCTCCCGATCCTCCCGATCCTACTGAAGGATCTTCGCGCCTGATTTCAGCAAGCCGCTGCCGCTCCTCGACCTGGCGCGGGTGCAGCGGAAGCCCCGGAATTTGCGGGATATCCATGCTCGTATGGGCGCCAACCATATATTGTTTCCAAACTGGCGCAGCCATATGGCCTCCCGTCGTGCCCCCCGCTATGTCGGTGTAGTCGTCGTTTCCGAACCAGACGCCGGTCACATATTGGCCGGTAAAGCCCATGAACCAAACGTCCTTCGGGCCCGACGTCGTGCCAGTCTTGCCGCATGCATTGGTGAAATCGAGCTTGGCGGCTTGGCCGGTTCCTTCCTCCACGACTTTTTGGAGCATGGTGTTGAGGGTTTCGATATCCTCGCGCTTGAAAATCCGTGCCGGCGGAGGCTCATCGCGCTCGCGGGAATAAACCACCTCGTCACGTGTGTTTCTCAGCTCCAATATTGCGTATGGCTTAACGGCCATGCCCCCGTTGGCAAAGACGGCGTAACCCGCCGTGTGATCGAGCGGCGCTATGCCCGTATCGCCCAGTGCCATGGAGCAGGTCTTTCTGACGGCGGTAAGGCCTATGCGATGGGCGACTTCCAGAACTTTGTCGCGGCCAACATCGAGCGAAAGCTTGACCGCGATCGTGTTGACCGATTTCATCAGCGCCTCATACAGCATCATCGAGCGGCCGCTTACCCCGCCGCCGTAATTCGTTGGCGACCAGTTTCCGCAGGTAGGCGAGGTATCGGAATAGACCTTTGACGGTTTGACGCCGTTCTCGATAGCCGTCAGATAGACATAGGGTTTGAACGATGAGCCGGGCTGGCGCGCGCCATGAACGGCGCGGTTGAACTGGCTATCGCCATAATCGCGCCCGCCCACCATGGCGCGAACTGCGCCGTCCGTATCCATCGAGACCAGCACCCCCTGACTGACCCTGGAGCTTCGTCCCTGCGTATCGAGCGCCGCTTCGATTGCCTCCTCGGCAAGTTTCTGAAGCGGAACGTCGACGGTGGTTCTCGCGGTCAAGACATACTCGCCCTTACCCTTCATCACGCGCTGCACCTCCTCGAAGGCCCAGTCCAGAAAATAGTTCGGCACATAGACCTCTTGCTGGTCCACAACCTTTGCGGGATTGAGCCGCGCGCCATGCACCTGGCCCTCGGTCATAAATCCGGCTTCGACGAGGTTGGTAAGGACCTGATTGGTGCGGGCGCGGGACTCGGCGGGCCTCGCATGCGGAGCAAACTTCGACGGAGCCTTGAACAAACCGGCGAGCACCGCCGCCTCCGCCAGATTGATGTCCCGCACCGATTTTCCGAAATAAAACTGCGAAGCGGCTTCCACGCCGAAGGTGCCGCCGCCGAGATAAGCGCGGTCGAGATAAAGCTTTAATATTTCTTTCTTTGTAAGATGCGACTCGAGCCAAAGCGCTAGGTAGACCTCGCGGATTTTGCGCTGGATAGAACGTTCGGAAGAGAGGAAGAGGTTTTTCGCGAGCTGCTGCGTGATAGAGCTGCCGCCTTGGACGACCTCATTTGCGCGCGCGTTCTGGACCAGCGCCCGCAGCGTGCCAAGGACGTCGATGCCAAAATGATCGAAAAACCTGCGGTCCTCGGTCGCCAGCGCGGCTTTGATCATGTTATCGGGAATTTCCTCGAGCGGTACGGCGTCCGAAAACTGGATGCCGCGCTTGCCGATCTCATTACCGTAACGGTCGAGGATGGTTACGCTGAACTCGCTGCCTGTGCGCCAATTCGGGTTCTTAGTCAGCTCGATCGCCGGGATCTCGAACATAAGGACAATAGCCAGCCCCCCGGTTCCGATCGTCGCAGCCTCGGACAGTAGCTCGACGGCTAGCCGGTGGAACCCCGTGATCCGGAAACGGGCGAAGAAATTGTTGTAGTTCGCCCACCAGTCTTTAAATCTTGCATACAGGCTGTAAAGAGTGGAGTCGATCCAAGAGTCGAGCGCAAGCCAGTTGACATAATGATTGCGCCGGTTCGGCTTAAAGATCCAGTCCCGCACGAGTGTTCGCCGCCTCTGTTAAACCCATTTGACGGTACTATGCCAAGAAACGATCTCGCGAAACAGTTAAAATGGCAGGGCTGCGATACGGTTCCTGAAAATCGGCAGCAAGCCGGCGATTCTGTGCCGTTCTGGAAGGCGAAGAGCCTTGAGGAAATGACCGCGGCAGAATGGGAAGCGCTGTGCGATGGCTGCGGGCAGTGCTGCCTAATCAAACTCGAGGACGAGGATACCGGCGACATTGCCGTTACGCGCCTTGCTTGCAAGCTCCTCGATCTCGGTTCGTGCCGGTGCAGCGGTTACAGCGCCCGGCAGGATCAAGTTGAGGATTGCGTCAAGCTCACGCCCGAAGGCGTGCGCGGCCTCGCATGGCTTCCCAAAACATGTGCGTACCGGCTTGTCGATGAGGGCCGGGACTTGCCATGGTGGCATCCTCTCGTTTCCGGAACGGCCGAGTCCGTCCACGAGGCGGGCGTTTCGGTGCGGGGCGCTGCGATCGGTGAGAAAAAAGTGCCGCAGGACCGTTTTCCGGCCCACATCGTGGGGTGGATTAAGCCACGAAAACGGCGTTGAGGCCGATTGTCAGCCTTGGAAACGAGGTTTAGACGGCAAATTGCGCGGATAAAGAAACATTGAAGGGGGGAGAGTGCGGCGCAGAACAAGCGGCTCAAGCCAATCGATGGCTTTCCTAGGCCGCGAAGCACGGAAAGCCGGCATCAAAGCCTCGGTGCGCGAAGTCCTATGACCGGAACGCGCCCCAGCGATTTTGTCCTGGCTGCCGACATGGCAGGCTCTGGCGATTTTATCGTGGTAGGTAGAATGCGCGTCCCGTCTCCTGCATTCGCAGCCGCCGTGCGAAGCCTGCAAGACGGTGCTGCCGATCTTGAAATGAGGGAGGCTCTCATTCATTCGCTGGCTTCGAGCGCCGCCGGCTTTTGCGTTCTGGACGGCAAGGACATTGAAACGGCGCTCGATGCATGCGTGCCGGCAAGGCTTGTCTCCGAGTGGCGTATCGCGTTTCCCGGGTTAGGGGTTTTGTGCGCTCTTTTTGTTGTCACGCGCTTCCAGCCGGCGAGGAACGCGGGCGGACTGTTCGAGCTCGCGTTGCAACTCGCAGGAAGGCCGGCGTTCCACGCTGTGCAGGGCAGCAAGTCCGCGATGCACTAGGGTTGATGAACTAAAGAGCGGGCGTCTTAAGTTTTTGTTTTATCGTGCGTCTTTATCGGAAAGCCGCTTCACACATTTGCAGACGCACATCGAGGGCGCGCATCCGGTGCTTCAGCCGTTCATCGCAAATTCAGGGAGGAACCTTCATAATCGCCCGATGCAGAATGAGTCATGAAATATATCTGCGTAGGTTTATTGTTGGGCCTCATCGCTATTCGCAGCGATTTAGCGCTTGCGAAAGAAACCTGCACGTACGTCTGGGGCAAGGGCAGCTACAAATCCCACAAACAAGTCGAGCACGAGCTTCGAAGCTGGCTTACGAACGGAAAAATTCTGAGATTCTCGCTTTGCGGGTCGGGAAGCGACCACTATTTTCAGGTAACGATTTTAGAGGCGGCCGGTAAGGTCCGGGTCATCCGGGTGCCAGCCCGCTAAGCGATTGGATGAAGTTTGGCCGTATGCGCCTTCTGGTTGTAGAAGACGACAGGGATCTGAGCCGTCAGCTCGTTGCTGCGCTTTCCGAGGCGGGATACGCAGCCGATGCGGCTTTCGATGGCGAGGAGGGCTCTTATCTTGGAGAGACCGAGCCATACGACGCCATTATCCTCGATCTCGGCCTGCCCAAGCTGGATGGCCTGAGCATTCTGGAGCGCTGGCGCAGGAACGACATCAAAACACCTGTGCTCATCCTTACGGCGCGCGACCGCTGGAGCGAGAAGGTCGCCGGTATCAACGCAGGTGCGGACGATTATGTCGCCAAGCCCTTTCAAATGGAGGAGGTTATAGCCCGCGTGCGCGCGCTCCTTCGCCGCAGCGCCGGCTTTGCCAGGGCCGAGCTCGAATGCGGACCCCTCCACCTCGATACGCGCACAGCGCGGGTGACTTTTGACGGATCGCCGGTCAAGGTGACCGGGCTCGAATTCAGGCTGCTTTCTTACCTCATGCACCATCAGTCCCGGGTCGTTTCGCGTTCGGAGCTTGTCGAACATCTCTATCAACAGGATTTCGACCGCGATTCGAACACCATCGAGGTCTTCATCGGACGGCTGCGCCGCAAAATCCCCGCCGATATCATTCATACCGTCCGCGGGCTTGGTTACTGCGTTTCATTCGCGCCAAGCTCCGGGGCAGGCGAAAAGAGCGGCCCATGAGAGGGAATTCTCTCGCGCTTCGCCTCGTCATTTCGTCGGCGGCCTGGACCTTGATGATTTTGTCGGTCACCGCAGCCATCCTGATTTCCCTCTGCCGCGATTTTATCGAGGAGAACTTCGATCAGCGGCTCAACCATTCGCTGGAAAATCTTATTGCCAAGACGGCTCCGCAAGGCACGCTCGACATCCGGCGCCCTAACGATCTCGGCGAGCCGCTTTTCTCGAAGCCCCTATCGGGTGCCTATTGGCAGATCCGCCCTGCCGGCGAAAAAAGCGAACCGGCTTTCAAATCCGACTCGCTCGCGGACGAAACCTACAAGACCCCCAGCGACCTCGGCGTCAAGCCGGATCAGAAGCGAGTGCGGCAAGCCTATGTCGACGGACCGGACGGCCAAGTCTTACGCGTTTTGGAGCGCGACATCGATTTTGGCGAGGAAAACGAAAGCCGCGTTTTCTCGATATCGGTCGCCTTCGATACAGCGGCTGTCGATGCCGAGGCGCGTTATCTGACAAATACCATCGTGCTTACGCTTGCTCTTCTTGGAGCGGGGCTTCTTCTGGCGACATTCTTCCAGGTCCGTTTCGGGTTGAGCCCTTTAAAGGACATTGGCACCCGTCTCGCTGCGATCCGGTCCGGCGAAGAGACGCTCCTGGAGGGAACGCCACCCGACGAAATTCTTCCGCTGCAAGAAGAGCTGAACGCGCTCATCAAATTGAATTGGAGCGTTGTCGAGCGTGCGCGCACCCATGTCGGAAACCTCGCGCACGCGCTCAAGACACCTTTGAGCGTCATTATCAACGAGGCCGGCTCGCAAAATTCCGAATTCGCGCAAAAGGTTGCCCAGCAAGCGATGCTGATGCGCCAGCAAATCTCCCATCATCTTGACCGGGCCAGGATAGCAGCGCAGATCCGCCCCATCAGCGGCCTGACCGATGTGGCATCCGGACTTAACGCGCTTTCGCGCGCCCTAACCAAAATCCACGAGGGGCGCGCGCTCCATCTGGAAATCGATTGCCCGGGCGGCGTCCGCTTCTTCGGGGAAAAGCAGGACTTCGACGAAATGGCGGGTAACCTTTTGGACAATGCCTGCAAATGGGCGCGGTCGAGCGTTACCGTCAAGGTCGAGGCGCGGACGTGCGAAGGGACCCCGGCAACCCGCACCTTCCGCCTCATCATCGAGGACGACGGTCCGGGACTGGCCGCCGAATCCCGGCGCGCCGCAGTTGAACGCGGCCGCCGGCTCGACGAGAGCGTGCCTGGCTCCGGCCTTGGCCTATCCATCGTGGTGGAATTATCGCACCTCTACCGGGGCACGTTACAACTGGAGGAGGCAGCAAGCGGCGGCTTGAGGGCGTGCCTGACACTTCCTGCGGCATAATTTGACGCAAAAATGCCCCAATAGCTTGCGTAGGTTTGCACATGTATGGGCTAGGAGGGCGTGCGATTCGCGCGTCACACGGGGTATGAAAAAGCTAGGACTACTCTTTTTGTCGCTTGCGTTTGCGGTTCTCGTAACCGGATGCGCTACCAAGGAAGAACAAGGAACGGTGTTCGGCGCCTCGACGGGCGCATTGCTCGGCGGGGCAATGAGCCGCGGCAATCCCGCCGCTATCGTTGGCGGCGCACTAGTCGGCGGCTTCATCGGCAACCGGATCGGCAAGTCGATGGACGACGAGGACCGCCGCCGCGCCTATGAGGCACAAATGGCGGCGTTCGAGCGCGGCGACCGCGCCGATTGGCGCAGTCCCAATGGCCATTATGGCTATATCGAGCCGCGGCCGGTCTACTACTATCACGAGATGAGGTGCCGGGAATTCTCGCAAACCGTCTTCATCAACGGGAGGCCGGAGACGATGGTTGGCAGGGCTTGCCGCTATCCCGACGGAACCTGGCGCGAAGTTTAGCGGAGACGTTCTCGAACTCGTGAGGATTTGAAGGGCCGCCCCGGCGAGGGCGGCCCTATTTGTTTATGAGCGTTGCAGCTTCGGCAATAGCTGAGTAAACCTGCTGAAGCTCCTCTTGCGCCGTGCAATAAGGGGGCATCACATAGATCGTGTTCCCCAAGGGGCGTAAAAGCAGCGCTCTTTCCGCGAAAAAATTGTAAAGCTTTGTCGCAACGCCCGCGAGATATCCCGCATCCTCCACACGCAGGTCCATCGCCGCGATCGTGCCGAGCTGGCGGACATTGGAGAAGCGGTCATCGGCCTTGAAAGGTTCGAGCTGCGCGGCCTGACACGCTGCAAGCGCAGCAATCCGCTCGCGCACCGGCTCCGCAGCCCACACATCGAGATTGGCTGCAGCCGCGGCGCAGGCGATCGGGTTGGCGGTGTAAGAGCTCGAATGATAGAACATGCGCGCGCGGTCGGGTGCGTAATGGGCCTCGTAGATCGCAGGCTTGCACAGCGTAACGGCAAGCGGAATCGCCCCTCCCGTCAGCCCCTTGGCAAGACACATGATGTCGGGCGAGATACCCGCCTGCTCGCAGGCAAAGAGCGTACCCGTCCGCCCAAAGCCTGTCATAACTTCGTCGGCGATGAACAGAACGCCATGAGCCTCGCAGATGCTCTTCAACTCGCGCAGGAGCGAAGCCTCGTAAATCAGCATTCCCCCAGCGCCGAGAATGAGCGGTTCGAGGATGAGGGCTGCGGGAGACTCGCGCTTGCAAAGTGCAGCAAAGGCGTCGAGCGTCCGGCTCTCTTGGCCCGCAGCCGGAAAGGGAAGGCGCTCGACATCGAACAGAAGCGGCTCATAAGCCGCATTGAAGACGCCGCGGGCGCCCGCCGACATCGTGCCAACGGTGTCGCCGTGATAGGCATGCTCAAGTGCTACGATGCGGGAGCGCGGCTCGCCCCTGTTCCGGTAATAGCCCAGCGCCATTTTGAGCGCGACCTCGACGGAGGTCGAGCCGCTATCGGAAAAGAACACATGAGAAAGCCCGGGAGGGGCGATCCCGATCAGCCGGCGCGCCACCTCTTCGGCGGGTTCATGCGTGAAACCCGCAAAAATCACCTGATCGAGCACGCCGGCCTGGCGCTGGATCGCGCTGACAATGCGCGGATGGTTGTGGCCATGGGTGATGACCCACCAGGACGAAATGCCGTCGAAAATGCGCGTTCCGTCCGCGGCCTCAAGCCAGGCCCCTTCAGCTCGCGCGATCTTCGTCATGACCGGCTGTAGCGCATGTTGCGTAAAGGGATGCCAGATGGGCGATGGCTGGCCTGACCTCATCGATTCCGCATTCGTTCGACTACCTCAATCGCTGCAATGTGTGCGGCCATGCCGCGCACAGATGCTGTACAAAACCATAATCGCTCCGTCCGCTCAACCGCATGTTCGCGCGGCCGGGGGCGAAATTTTCTTTGGATGGAGCGGCGGGGGCGTTTCTGTGTCCGGCTTGCCCTCCTACGGCGTCCGGCCGCGAAAGCGCCGCTGATAATCCACGCTATAGAGCGCGCTTTCGCGAAAATCGCGCGCTCCCAAAACCTCGCCCACAAAGATGATGGCCGTGCGCTCGATGGGAAATTCCTGCACAGCTCCGGCAATCGATGCAAGCGTTCCGCGCACGATGCGCTCGTCCGGCCAGCTGGCGCGAAAAACGACGGCTGCAGGGCAATCCGCGCCGTAGAAGGGGATAAGGCGCGCAGCCACGTCCGCCAGCACATGCACCGAGAGATGGATGGCAAGCGTCGCGCGCGTGGCCGCGAAAGCTTCGAGCGTTTCGGTTTCCGGCATGGCAGAGGCCCGCCCCGAGGTGCGGGTCAGCACGAGCGACTGCCCGGCTTCGGGCAAGGTCAGCTCCTGCCCCAATGCGGCCGCGGCGGCGGCGAAAGACGGCACGCCCGGCGTGATGGTATAGGGAATGCCAAGGCGCTGAAGTCGGCGCAGCTGTTCGCCCATGGCGCTCCAAACGGAGAGGTCGCCCGAATGGAGGCGCGCCACGTCATGGCCTGCCGCGTGCGCTTTCACGAACTCCGCCTCTATCTCGCCGAGGCTCATCGGCGCGGTGTCGGCGATGCGTGCGTGAGGCGGGCAGTGCGCGAGCAGAGCTTTGGGCACGAGCGAGCCGGCATAGAGGCACACAGGCGCGCGCGAGAGAATATCGAGCCCTCGGAGGGTGATGAGATCGGGGGCGCCGGGCCCCGCGCCGATGAAATGCACGGTCATGGGAGAATCGCCACGCTCGCGGTTGCGTTCTGGCCGCGAATGCGCGGCAGCAAAAGCCGGGCGCCGGTGCCCGCGGCTGCAAGTGCCGCAGCTTCAGCGACCGAGGGAATTCCGTATTGTTGCATGGATTTTTCCGATTGCGTCACGCAGAAAGGCGCGGCCGCCCGCAACTCGTCGAGCGTCAAAAGAACAAGGTCAAGCCCTGCCTCACGGGCGGCCTCGGAAAGCACGGGGTTGATCGCCGGGCGGTCCAACGCCGCAAGGGCTTTTATGAGTGCCCCCTCACCCCAGCCCTCTCCCGCTAGGGGAGAGGGAGTAGGGCGTGCCCGCTGCGCCGGCGTGCCCTTTTCCGCAAGGGGAGAAAGAATGCTGTTTTCCCCTCTCCCCTGGCGGAAGAGGGGTAGGTGTGAGGAGGGCTTTTCAAGCACTTCCTGAGTCATCCTTGCCTTCGCCGCCGCAATGATTGCCAGCACATCCGCAGGCGTCGCCCGGCTTGTTGTGCCAATTCCGATCAGAGCCATAATTTTATTGCCGCCCATTGCACAACCGGCATGGCGGGCTGCCACGCCGTATAGGCTCCAACCTTATGCTCCCGCTCGATGCCGATCCGGGTCAGCGTGCCGCCTAGCGAGGCCCGGAATTCCATGAGCGCGGCCTGCCCTTCGAAGCTCACGGCATTAGAGACCATGCGGCCGCCCGGCTTCAGCGCTTCCCAGGCTGCCGCCAAAAGGCCGGGTTCGCTCACGCCCCCGCCCGCAAAAATCACATCCGGCGCTCCGGCGCCTTTCAAAACCGCGGGTGCTATGCCTTCGCGGATCTCCAAGTGCGGCACACCGAGCGAAACCGCATTTCTGGCCGCGCGGGCAGCGCGCCCGGACGACTTCTCGAACCCCAAGGCCCGCATCGAGGCATGACAGAGCAGCCATTCGATGGCGACCGAGCCGCTGCCAAGCCCGATATCCCAAAGCAGCTCCCCCGGCGCGGGGCGCAAAGCGGAAAGCGTCAACGCGCGGATCTCCCGCTTAGTGATCTGTCCGTCATGCTCGAAATAGCTGTCCGGAAGGCCGGGCGCAAACGGGATAGTCCTTGCGTCCCTTCCCGCAACGGCCTCGATTGCCACGATGTTCAAGGCGCCGAAGGTGCCTGCGGCGATGTCCTTCGCAAGCCCTTCGGATATGCGTTCGCGCGGACCGCCCAGTGCCTCCATGACATGGATGTTCGAGCCGCCGAAACCGTAGCGGGTTAAGAGCTCCGCGGCTTGGCCCGGCGTCGAACCGTCGAGCGACAGCGCCAAGATCCGCTGTCCCTGATGGAGGTGGCGCAGCAAGGCCTCCGGCCGGCGCGCGTGCAAGCCGAGCGTCACCGTGGACTGCAATGCCCAGCCTAGCCGCGCGGCTGCAAGAGAGAAGCTTGAGGGCGCCGGCAGGACGAGCATTTCCTCAGGCGGAATATACTCCGCCAGCACCGCGCCGGCTCCGAACCAAAAGGGATCGCCCGACGCCAAAACGCAAACCGGCTCCCCCGCCTTCTCCAAAATGCGCGCAACCGTATCGCGGAAGGGCCTTTTCCATTCGAGCTTTTCCCCCCGGACAGGTCCAATCAAAGCAAGGTGCCGTTCCCCGCCAACGACGAGCACGGCATTGCCGATAAGCTTATCCGCCGCGGCAAAAAGCCCCTCGCGGCCACTTTCGCTTAAGCCAACTATAGACAGCCAGCGGCCGCGTGTGCCATTGCTGGCCGCCATGGCATTCGTCACGGCACCGTCAAAAGCGCGGACCATGCGCGTTCTTCTCCTGGGGGGCTCGACGGAAGCGAGCGCGCTCGCAAAGCTCCTCGCAACCGACCGGCGTTTCGAGGCGACATTGTCTCTCGCCGGGCGAACCGCAACGCCGCGTGCTCAGCCCATTGCGGTGCGAAGCGGCGGCTTCGGCGGGGTCGAAGGTCTCGTCCGCTATTTGCGCGGCGAGCGCATCGACGTTCTGATCGACGCGACGCATCCGTTCGCCGCCCAAATGAGCCGCAACGCCATCGCAGCTGCCTCGATCGCCGGTACGCCGCTGCTTGCCGTCGAGCGGCCGGCCTGGGAGAGGCAGCCGGGCGACGACTGGACCCTCGTCCCGGATATGGCTTCGGCCGTCGCGGCGCTGGGCGAAAAGCCGCGTATCGTCTTCAGCGTGGGCAGCCTTGCTGTCCCTGAGCTTCTGGCCTCGCCGCAGCACACTTACATCGTTCGTCTGATCGATATGCCGGCGATGGCCAGCGAGCTGCCCAATATTAAATTTGTGCAAGGGCGCGGGCCGTTCACCGCCGAGGACGATATCCGCCTGTTCAAGTGCCGCGGCATCGAAGTGGTGCTTGCGAAGAATTCTGGCGGCCATGCCACCGCCTCCAAGATCCAGGCGGCGCGCACGCTCAAGCTGCCCGTTATCATGGTCGAACGCCCCTTCGTTCCCCCGCGGCCAGCGGTTCCCGCCGCAGAATACGCCATGATCTGGCTTATCCGGCATCATAACGGCTCCATGCTGCGCGGGGTGTAGACCCAAGGCAAGACCCCGCCCTCTCGCGGCAAGACCTTCGTGGCGCTCGATCCCACAAGGACGAGCGTTTGCATGTCCGCCACACCCGGATCGGCGAGCTCAAGGGTTGTGACCGCCACGCGTTCATCTTCCCGCCCGATGGCGCGGGCAAACACAATCACGGTGGTGCCGGGCTTGCCCTGCCGCAAAACCTCGAAGGCGCGATGGACCCCGCCGGGGCGCGCGAGCGAGGCCGGATTGTAAAGGGCAATCGCAAAATCAGCCTCGCAGGCGAGCCGGAGCCGCTTTTCGATCGCGCTCCATGGCTTCAGATTGTCCGACAACGATATGGCGCAGAAATCGTGGCCGAGCGGGGCACCGATGCGCGCGGCGGCTGCAAGCATGGCCGTGACGCCCGGCTCGACCGCGACATCGAGCGCGCGCCATTCGCTGGGCCCGCGCTCTATGGCCTCGAACACCGCGGCTGCCATCGCGAACACGCCCGGGTCTCCGCCAGAGACTAGAACGGCACGGCACCCGGCCTGGGCCGCGGCAAGCGCCGCCCCGGCGCGCTGCAGCTCCACGCGGTTGTCGCTCGCGTGCACCCGCTGGCCCGCCCGCACCGGTATGCGCTCGACATAGCTCCTATAGCCAAAAATATCCGTCGCCCCATCGAGCGCTTCCTGCGCCGCCGGGGTCATCCAGCGCGATGGGCCGGGTCCAAGGCCTATCACGGTCAGCCGCCCGCTCATAAGATGCGGCGCCCCTTGCAGCCCGGTACGAGTACAATGGAGAAATAGGGCGCTGCCTCGCCGATTTGTTCAAGGGGCGCGATCCGCTCACCGGCCATGGTCCCGCGTTCGACGTAGATCGCTTCGCCGAGCCGGCCGGCAGCGTGCAGCGCCTCGCGGATCTTCGGCAGATTGAACCCCACTTTCATGATCGCGGCGGCATCGGTGCAACGCAATTTCCCGATGAGCGTGTCCCGATCGAGCGTGCCCGGCAAAACCGTCAGCACATCGTCGCCAAGCGCGATGGGTGCAGCCGCCGCCGTCCAGCAGCCGGACATGCCGGTCACACCCGGCACCACGACAATCGGAACCGAGCCGCGCAAGCGCTCATACATATGGAGGAACGAGCCATAAAAAAACGGATCGCCCTCGCTTAAGAGCGCCACGTCCTGCCCCTCTTCCAGTAGCTGGCGGATGCTTTGCGATGCCGCGGCATAAAAGCGGCTTATCGCCTCGATGTAGCCGGTCTCGGCGAACGCGATCTCTGTCGTCACCGGATATTTGAGAGCGAGCTCACGGACGCCCGCCCGCAGATGCGGCTTGGCGATGGTCCAAGCGTGGCCGGGCGAGCCGCGCTTGCGGAAATGTGCAACGATCCTAGCAGCCCCGAGGATCTTGGCTGCTTTCACGGTTATAAGGTCTGGATCGCCGGGCCCCATGCCGACGCCGTACAGTGTGCCGCTCACGAGCGCCACCCCTCACCCTGTCCCTCTCCCTCTGGGAGAGGGGACGTTGTTTCGCGCACTGCGTCTATGTTCAGGCGTCCCTTCTCCCATGGGGAGAAGGACAGGATGAGGGGAGATTCCCCAGCAATATAAGTGATAACCCAACTCATTCGCGCGCGCTCGCCACAGCGTTGAGCGCGGCAACCGCCATCGCGCTGCCGCCCTTCCGGCCGCGCACCACGGCATAGGGCACGCGTCCGTCCTCGATCAGCGCCTGCTTCGATTCCGCCGCGCCAACGAACCCCACCGGCATGCCGATGATGGCGGCGGGGCGGTCCGCGCCATTGTCCAGCATATCGAGCAGCCGGAAAAGCGCGGTCGGCGCGTTGCCGATGACCACGACGGAGCTTTTTAGAAGCGGGCGCCAAAGTTCGAGCGCCGCGGCCGTCCTCGTGTTGCCGAGCTCAGCGGCGAGGGCTGGCACCTCAGGGCGATCGAGCGTGCAAACGATTTCATTTTTCGCCGGAAGGCGGGAAAGAGTGATGCCGTTCGCCACCATCTTGGAATCGCACAAGACCGGGGCTCCGGCCTGGAGCGCCTCGCAAGCGGCGAGCGCAAAATCGGGGTGAAAGACGATATCGCGCGCGATTTCCGGCATGCCGCAGGCGTGAACGATGCGGACCGCAGCGCGTTCCTCGGCCGGGGTGAAGCGGCTAAGATCGGCCTCCGCCCGGATGATCGCGAAGGAGCGGCGGTAAATCTCATCTCCATCGCGGATATAGTCTCGCTGGGCAAGCGTCATGCGGCCCCCGCAAGCTCTGCGATAACGGCCGCGAGCTCCGCTCCGGAAACGCCGATCCGGGGTTCCGGCCCTGGCCCCGTCACGATGTAGCGGCCGTTGCTGCCGATGGCCGTGATGTCCGCACTGTGCGGATAGGCGCATAGCTTCTCGCAGCCGGAAATGTGGATCGTGCCCTTGGGAAAGGCAGCCCCGCCCAGCGCATGCATCACGGCTTCGGCGTCACGTCTTGCCTCCACCGTTGCCCTCAAGCAGGCGGGGCTGCCCGGGCAGCCGTGGACCCGTAGCCGGATATCGTTAGGGTCCGTTATCCCTCCGATGCGCACCGAAAGCTCCTGAAGAGCGGCTTTCTCCCGATCGTGGTCCGCAAAGACGAGGGCACGATGGGGCGACAAAGCCGCTTCGGCTATGCAGTCCTGCCGCATCAGTCCGGTGAGTTCGCCAAGCGCGGCCTGCGCGATCTCGCCGAAGGCAAAGCCGATGCCATAGGCCCCGCCCAAATCGCCCACCGGTGCCGGCCGGGTTGCCGCGCGTACTCCATGTGCTGCTTGAAAAAGTCCAGCCTCTCTCGACACGGCGTCCATCCCCAACGTCGCGACAGCGTCGCGCATGCGGCGTATCGCGGGCTGCGCGCGGCGAAGGCGCAGAAACGCCCCGGCTACAGCGACGAAGCCGTCCGTTGCGTCCCTCGTGTTGCCGAAGAGGATCGCCCGGCCGGACGCCCCTTCGAGCACCATGGCGATTTGATCCTGCGAAACGAGAAACGTGACATCGCTTGCGGAGGCGGGATCGATTTCGTCCCCCTCCTGCACGGCGATTCCGAATTTGCCCGGAAGCTGATAAAGCGATTCATCCCTCGCCAGCGCGTCCTCCAGCTTTGCAACCAATCCCGCTGCCAGCTCGGCATGGGCGCATAGGCCAACGGCCGGCGACACCATAATATTGCGCACCGCTTCGATGCGGGGATCGCTGTCGATCAAATTGGCCACCGCCAGGACGTCCAAAAGCGTGGCGTGCTCTTCTGCGGACACGCCCCGGATTTGCACATTCGCCCGATTGCTGAGATAGAGGTTGCCGTCGCCGAAACGCTGGGCGGCGAGCTCCAGGGTTTCGAGCTGTACAAGCGACAGCCGGCTGAACCGCGGCCGCACGCGCACAATCAGCCCATCGCCCGACTTCATCGGGCGAAGCGCGCCCGGACACCAGCCCACAATTAGATCGCTGCGTATGCTCATGACCGCGTTCCTCCTTCGAGGCCTGAAAGATCGTTGCGCCGGGGCCTCCACAGGCTGCGTGCGATCGCCTCCCTGAACCGGCTTTGAATGGCCTCAAGCGCTGCTCCGTTCTCGCGCGCGAGGAAGCTCGCGACTGTAGGGTCGCCGAGATAGGCCTCGTAAAGATGCTCCAGGCCTTCGCTAGTGATAGCGCCCGCCGTGGCCGCAAGAGCGAAGGCCGAATCGGCCGTACCCGCGATCCCGGCAGCACCGGCAGAACCGTGCCGCATCTGGCCTTCCAGCCACCGTTCGCTCAGCGCGCGGCCGTGCAAAACGGCCGTCGCCTCTTCCTGCAGGCTGCGGACGCGCGGCGCATGCGGCGCCGCCGCATCTGCATGATAGATCGCGGCGGTTGCGTTGCCCAGCGCAAAAGCGGCCGCTGCAAAGCCGCCTTCATGGCCGGCGAAATCGAGGCTCGAAAGAACGTCGGTCTCGCGATGGTCCTGGACATGTACAAAGCCTTCGGCCGCCTTCACCCGGCTTTCGAACTCTGCGCGCGCAAAGAGCCCTTCCCCTTCGCCGGTGTAAGCGGTGCTGGAAGCCGCAAGATAGCTCTCGCCGAGGTCTTCGCGCGTCCGCCAGCTGCCTGCATCGATGTGCTGGCTAACGCCCGCCCCGTAAGCGCCGTCCGCCGCGCCAAAAATACGGTAGATCTCACCCTTCTGGCGGCGCAGCGGATTGTCGCTGGCGTCCTCTTCCTGAGCCGCGGCCCGCTGCACGGCCGCGTGGAAAAATGCGAGCTGCGCAGGAAACATATCGCGCAAGAGCCCCGAGATCCGCAAAGTCACGTCGACCCTTGGCCGGTTCAGCTTCATGAGGGGTACGATCTCGAAGCCCGTTACGCGGAAAGAGCCGTAATCCCACACCGGTTTGACGCCCAAAAGTGCGAGCGCGGTACCGATCTCCTCGCCCCCCGTCCGCATGGTCTGGCTGCCCCATAGGTCCAGCACCATGGCTCTAGGCCAATCGCCGTGATCCTCCACGTAGCGGGCGACGATCGCCTCGGCCATGCGCGCTCCGTTCTCGCAGGCGAGCGGCGTCGGAATCGTGCGCGGATCGACGCTATAAAGGTTGCGGCCCGTGGGTAGCACGTCGGCGCGGCCGCGGCTCGGCGCACCGGAGGGGCCGGGCTCGATGAAGCGGCCGTCGAGCGCGCGGAGAATTGCGTCGAGCTCACCTGCGTCGAGCACATGCAGCCCGTCGCGGATGGCGAGCCCCTTCACGTCGCAAAGAAAGGCATCGACGCGCATCAGCGCCTCGGCCTCTGTCATCTCTGCCTTAATGCCGCAGGCCGCTGCGAGCCCGCCTGAGGCCACCGCGCCAAGAACGTCGCGCGCCAAGCGCTCGCGGCGCTTCTTGTCGAGGCCGTCCGCTGCCGAATATTCGTCGAGCAGGCGCTCGATCTCGCGCAGCGCGGGCGATGACCCGGTCTCGATAAGCGGCGGCGTATTGTGTCCGATGGTAAGCGCGCAGATGCGCCGCTTCGCCTGTGCAGCCTCGCCGGGATCGTTGACGATAAAGGGATAGATGACCGGCACCGGCCCCAAGAGAGCGCGCGGCGCGCAAGCTTCGGAAAGCGCGGTTGCTTTGCCCGGCAGCCATTCGAGCGTTCCGTGGGCGCCGAGATGGATCAGCGCGTCGATGCGCGCGCGTTCCCGCAGCCAAAGATAAAACGCGATATAGGCATGCCGCGGCGGCAGGTTCGGATCGTGATAGGCGGATTTGCGATCCGTGAGGTGCCCGCGTTCGGGCTGAAGGCAGATCAAGAGATTGCCGTGCGCTGAGACTGGGAAGGAGATTGTGCCGCTGGCAAACGCCGGGTCTTCTGCAGACTCGCCCCAGGTGGACATAACTGCATCGCGCAAGTCCTCGGGAAGGCGGGAGAAGGCGGCCTCGTATTCGGCGAGCGGCCATCTAATTTCATGGCGCAGTACCCCCTCACCCTGTCCCCCTCCCCATGGGAGAGGGAACGCTGTATCTCCCCTCTCCCCTTGCGGGAGAGGGGTAGGGGTGAGGGGTAATGCGCTCGAAGAAGAGAGGAAGGGCTCTATCACTTCTCTAGCACTGGAAGGCAGTTCCGCGATGTCATATCCGGCGCGCTGCAAATGCTGCGCAAGCTTCAACGCACTCGCCGGGCCATCGAGGCCGACAGCGTGCGCGATCTGATCGGGCCGGCCGGGGTAGGTGGAAAGAACGAGTGCGAGCTTGCGGTCCGCACGGGGCTTCCGGCGCAGGCGCACCCACGCCGAGGCAAGCCCGGCAACGTGCTCGGTTCCCCCTTCATGCGGTTTGTGGAAGACAGTGCCTGACGCATCGCGGTCCTTGAACGAGATCGCGCCTGCGAACACACGCCCGTCGATCTCGGGCAGCACCACATGCATTGCAAGGTCGGTCGAGGAAAGCGCCCGCGAAGAAGCGGCCCACGCTTTCTCGGAGCTGCCCGCCATGGCAGCTTGAATAACGGGACAGCCAGCATCGTCGAGCGGGGAGCGCGCGTCCTCCGCGCGGGCCGAGAACGCGGTCGTGTTGACGATAATGTCCGGGGCCCGGCGCTGGAACTCTTCGCGAAGCCAATCGGCCACACCGGGCGCTTTCAAGCTCTGAACATAGTAGGCGGAGACGGTTAGTCCGCTGCCGTTTCGCCCAAGCCGGTCGAATAGCGCATCGATAGGGCGTACATCGCCCGCCAGCAGGAACGAGCGATAGAAAACGATGGCAACCGAGCCGGCGCCACCCTTTTTCGCCTGGCGATAGACGCCAAAGCCGGGCAGTGCCTCAACCGGTGAAGATGACAGTGCGATTCGCCCGCCGTCCGCGCGCGCCATGAGCGCTGAAATAGATTGCCTTGCGTTTTGCGGCCCGCCTGCGCCAAGAAGCCGGTCGAGCGCATCCAGCTCTGCAGCATCGATGGTCGAGAGCGGCGGCAATCTCGGATCGGCGCGTCCGTCGCCGGGCAATATTGCCAGCGTGACACCATGCTTGCGGCAGGCGTGGGCCAGCTCTTCCGCCCCATAGCGCCAATAATCGAGGCCGCCAAGCAGGCGGAGGAGGATCGCCTTCGTGCCAGGCACTGTCTTTTCAATGAACAGGTCGGCGGAGATTGGGTGGCGCAGGGAAGCGAGATTGATAAAATGCGCAGCGATCGAGTCCCCCCTCACCCCAAGGGGAGAGGCAGCTTCGGGCGTCCTCTCTCCCCTTGGGGAGAGAGACAGAGTGAGGGGGGACTTAATAGCCGCGCGGAACGTAGCCAGGTCGGAATCCGAGAACGACAAGAGAATGAATCCGGCCGGATCGAGCCCCAGGTCCTGCGGCTCGCCGATTTCATCCAAGCTCGCGCCGTCCCGGACGATGAGATGCATCAGGCTTCGCCCTGCAAAATTTTGGAAACGCTTTCGCGGTCCATGCCCTTGAGGCCGATGACAACAAGCTCGCCGCGCGGCGGCTTTCCCGGCTCCCACGGCCGCTCGTAGCGCGTCTCGACGCGGGTGCCGACTCCTTGAACGAGGAGCCGCATCGGTTTGCCCTCGATATGCGCATATCCTTTTACGCGAAGCACATCGTGCTCGGCCGCAGCGCGGGCCGCGCGCTCCGCCAAGACCGAGGGCGCGTTCAAGGCAGGAATTGCGACGGCCATGCTTTCGAAATCGTCGTGATCGTGATTGGGCTCGTTATCGTGGTGCGATGGCCGGGCGTGAAGATCGTCCTCGGCGGCGGACGAGAGGCCCAGCAGCACCTCGGAAGGGATGGCGCCATGCTGAGCGTGCACGAGCTTCACCGCGCGCGGCAGTACGGCCTCGATCTGCGCTTCGACGGCTTTCATGCCCGCCGCGTCGAGAAGATCGGATTTGTTCAAAATGACGAGATCTGCCGCAAGAAGCTGATCCTCGAACACCTCCTCCAGCGGGTTTTCGTGATCGAGCGTGGGGCTGGCCGCGCGCTGTTTGGCAAGCGCTTCGAGGTCGCAGGCGAAGCGGCCGGCAGCCACGGCCGGGCCATCCACCACGGCGACGACGCCGTCGACGGTCGCGCGGGCGCGGATGTCAGGCCAGTCGAAAGCTTTCACAAGCGGTTTCGGCAAAGCGAGCCCTGAGGTTTCGATGATGATATGATCGGGCCGGCTGGCGCGCGACAGAAGCGCGTCGAGCGCCGGTACGAAATCGTCCGCTACCGTGCAGCAAAGGCATCCGTTGGTCAGTTCGACGATGTTCTCTTCTGGGCAGCTCTCGGTCCCGCAGGACCTCAAGATTGCGCCATCGACGCCGAGATCGCCGAATTCGTTAATGATGAGTGCGAGCCGGCGCCCATTTGCATTTTCGAGCGTATGCCGGATGAGCGTGGTCTTCCCGGCGCCGAGAAAGCCGGTGATAATCGTGACGGGCACTTTCGGCGCGATCATGCCGCTTCCTCTTTTTCTATCGCGGACGGCAGAGGCGGCACGCGCGCGAGCACGCTGCGCTTCACGATCTCCGGCCGCTCGCGCCAAAATGGCACGCCATCGGGGTGCGCGGAGTATTGCTGCGCGAAGGTCAAAATGTCCCCCGCCTGCCGTTCCGGATCGAGATCGGCAATGACGTAGGACCATTTGCCGGGCGCAGCGAGCGCCACGGTGCAGCTCCGCTTGCAGCCGGAGAGGCATTCGGCCGGAACAAGCTCGATGCCCGCGGCCTTTCCGGCCTCCATCGCACGGGCAAGCGCAAGCTGCATCTTATACCCCGAACGCCCTTCCTTCGGCTCAAGCGTCTCCTCTCCGCGCCTGCAGGTGACGCAGACGTGAAGGGTGACGCGCGAGCTAGCGTGATCTTTCATGGCGCAGAGTTAGGCGATTGCCAGCGCGCTGACCGCTGTAACCTTGCGGACTGGGCTGGAGCTATCGAGCTTGCCCAGCAGCTTCAGCACCGCGAAGGTGAATACAGGCTCGCAAAGAACGAGCGGCACATAGGAAACCGCGAACAACGCCCAGCTCGTAAACGGCGTGACCTCGGTCCCAAGCGCCAGCCAAAAGCCGACCATGCCAACAACGCCGGCGTAGTAAGCGGCATCGAACTTCACGATCTCCGCCCAGGAGAGCTGCGGCTTCGAAGCGCCGTCAGCGAAATAATGACGGCCGCGAAGCGCATGAACGGCGATCAGCGGCACAATGAGCGAAAGGGAGTTCACGCCAAGATGCACGAGATCTTGCGGCTCGAAGAGGAGGCCCTGCAAGAAAAGCCCGATGGCGAAGCCGAAAAGCGCGGGCAGGAAACCGAATACGAAGTAGACAGCCGAAGCGCCCACGAAATGCAGCTCCGACGCCCCCACTGGCATGTGGAACATTTCCATGAACAAGGAGAAAAAGACGGCAGCAAGGGCGATCTTAACAATCTCTGCCGGCTTGCGGAGGAGGGAGGGGAGATAAGCCGTCAGCGTGGAGGCGGCGGTGACATTGGCATAAAGCACTTTGCTGGCGTTCAAGACGCCGGGTTCGATATGCATGGGATCTCCGTGATGCAATGATGAAAAGACTGCCGAGCCTGGGCAGGCTCGCGGCGCGCGGCAGCGCGGGTGTCTACGGATCGTTGAACGTCATCGCAACCTCCTTGCTGCCCCTCCGGCAGTGCGCGGAATTTTTTGCGCTCAGGCAGGTCTCCTGGCTCGCGGGTCGAAGCTTAAGGCCGCCTTCCCGGGTATCTCCCAGTGGCATTGGGCCTTCCGCTCGCCGCTTACAGTTGCGGGGGCAGCTGCGGCTTCCGGTCTCCCGTCACCGCATTCCCTTTTCATCCCCGTGTCCGGGGAACCTTCGCGTCACTTAAAGTTGCACAGACCGCTTGCGAACGCTAGCCATAAATCGTGTCCGCCGCACCTCAACAACCGTTCGGTCCAGATCGAACGCCCGGCCGGGCCAAAGAAAAACAAGGCGCATTCCAGCGCAAACAGGCCGGCAAAAATAACTTCGCCACAGCAAGGCTTCGACTCCTTCACATTTCGAACAATTAAACCTGCTTCCTCAGGTAACGTTTAACCGGTCCTGGCAACACCTCTGTAGGTTTCGACTTGAGTATGCATCGAAGTTTCATCATGAGAGCAGCGTCAAAACTAGATTCGCTTATCTGGCGCCGTGCAACGATTACAATTTTATCGAGTCTGGCCGCGTTTTTGGCCTTATCCTCGGGTGCGAGTGCGGAGGTTGTAGTCTCACGCTACGTTGTGAGCCTCGCTGGCGTTCGCGTTGGCGATGCCATTTTGCATACAACCCTGAGCGCAAAGCGTTACAAGGTAACGGTTTCGGCCGATGTGGGCGTGTTGCTCCACAACACCAAGATCCAGGGAGAGGCGCTGGGCTCCCGGGCCGGCGCGAAATTGACGCCGGAGCATTTCCGGATGGATGCATCCGGCAGCGAGGAAGGTTCGGTGGACACGCATTTCGCGGGCGCGGCCGCCAAGGGCGCAAAAGTTCCTCCGCAATTACAAGGGGTATTCGATCCGCTCTCGGCGCTGCTTGTCGCTTCGCTTAGGCCTGTATCCCCGCCGGCTCATCCGTGCCATAGCGTGCTCCCTATCCTCATGGGCCGCGCCCGGTTCAACTTGCGTCTGCAGCCCAAACCGGCAACGGAAGCCCCGGCCACAATGGTAATCTGCCAGGCTCACGATACCGGCCGGCAAGCTCCTGCGATGGAAATCGCCTTTATGAGACTTTTGAAGCCTCAGTTCTGGCTAGTTGAGCACTTATCGTTTGAAACGCCGAATGGCACGATGACGATCGGCCGGGTAGAAACCGCTGTTTCGCAATCATAGCTTATTGCATAGCTCACGCCCGCGAACAGCATGCCTGAGTTGACGTAGATCAACGACTCTACTGGCCACCTGCTCGATTTGTGTTATACTTCAGGTTGCGTTTTCCGGACGGGCGGAGCGATACATTGGGGATGAGGTTATATTCCGGACTGCCGGGCAAGGGCCGCAGCGCGCTTCGGCGCGAGGCTGCCGCCGCCTTTGGCGTTCTGGTCCTCCTCCTCAATATTCTTACGGGCTCCTTCTCCCATTCGCATTCTGGCAGCGTACACGGGCTTGCGCTTGCCGAAGACGGCAGCAAGATGGCCATTTGCGCCGGCGGCCAGATGGTCTTCGCCGGCGAGGATGGCGTTGCCGTCACTGGCGAATCGGATAAGCCTCAGCAGCAGCAGCACGAATGCAACTGTTGCGTATTGATGCAATCGAACGCAGTGCTGCCTCCGCCGCCGTCGGCGCCGGCGCCTGCCGAACTTACCGCCGTTCAAATCATGCGGCCGGGCGTAGCGCAGCATGCGGACGCCGCTGCCGTTCCCACGCGCCGCAATCGCGACCCTCCCTCCCAAGCCTAGCATAGCCGGGATCTCCCGGCTCCGCCGCGATTCTGCGGGGATTGGATGGCAAGGTGCGCTCAAGCCCTACCGCCTATTCTTCCAGTTTTGCGGATGTTGCGAAACGCTCTTGCAGGCGGCTCTCCCCGCTTCGAGCGGAAGGCGATGGCATTCATACGGGAAGGTAAAAAGTGCTAAACAATCATCGTTATAGACCGTCTCCGATTACGCATGGAGGCATTCGCTCGGCGCTTACGGACGAGCAATTGCGGAAGCTCGAGGCTGCATCGCGCCGGAGAACCTTCAAAGCAGGCGAACTCATATTCAAAGAGGGCGATAAACCCGCGCACACTTTCGCCGTGATTTCCGGCGCGCTCAAGCTCACCAAAGTCCATCCGGATGGGCAAGAACATATCATCGGTCTTATGTTCGCGGACGATTTGCTCTGCGGAACGTTCAAGCTCCGGCACACCTGCTCGGCCGAGGCCGCTACGGACCTTGAGCTTTGTGCGATACCGGTTGAGGCCCTTTCCGGGCTTCTCGACGAAGCTCCGCGACTTGAGCGCGTCTTGTTCCAAGCGGCGTTGAGCGAGCACGAAGCTTACAATGACTGGATGCTCCTGCTGCGAGGCTGCACTGCGTATCAGCGTGTGGCAGGGTTTCTGGGACTGCTCGCCAAGCGCGTGCTGCCCAAAGCAGCCAGTGCCCAAAATGATGGCTCGGTTCCGGTTCAGTTCACTCTGCCTCTTTCACGCGCGGAAATCGCTGGGTTCCTCGACATCACAATCGAGACCGTTAGCCGTCAGCTAACGTTGATGAAAAAGGAGTCGGTTATCGAGCTTCCAAGCAGCCGCGATAGCCGCGAGGTGATCGTCCCCGATGTCTGGCGTTTGGGCGCTCAGGCGGCGAGCGGCTTTTCCGGCAGCGGAGGCCCCGCGATGCTTCAGTAGCTTTCGCCAGCATTAGGCGAAGGGTTTGCGGCCGGCAAGCCGCCACGCCGAGCACCGCCAAGGTTGCTCGCCCGGGGGCTTACCTACGCTGCAATCATATCGCCGGTGCCTGCAGAATAGCGCAATAGGGCGCGCGAGCAATCTGCGCGCCCCGCCAATCGCCGGGCTTCGATAGGCCCCAAGCGCCGGCCCCCGTTGGTGGACATGGCGCTGTAACAACGCTCAAGCTCCAAAGCACGGCAGCTTCGCTGCAAGCGATTGTGAAAGCTCGGCAGTTTCCCCTTGCATTGTTAACCGGCACTTTGGAAACTACCCTTTGTGGCAAGAGGTAGCTCATCAAGAAGCTTGGGGGGAGGCCATCATACGAACGATCCGGCGTGATCGCGACGAGCCGCTCCTCGTTTGCGATGCTATCTGGCGTAGCTTCGGCGGTTTGAAAGCGCTGAAAGGCGTGTCGCTGCACGTGCGGCAAGGCGAGATCTTCGGCTTGGTTGGGCCCAATGGCAGCGGCAAGACGACGCTCCTCAATGCGATTGCGGGCTTCTTTCCGCCTCAAGACGGCACGATCTTCTTCGCGGGTAAAGACATCACCGGCATGCGGCCTCACCGCGTCGCGCGCCTCGGGATAGCGCGGACCTTTCAGAATCTCGCCCTTTTCAGGGGGCTGTCCACGCTCGATAACATCCTCATGGGGCGGCACATCCACATGCATCCGCGGGCGCTTGCAACCGCCTTCTATTGGTGGTGGGCCAAGCGCGACGAGGTTCGAGAGCGGCGGAAGGCCGAGGAGATCATCGATTTCTTGCAGCTCGAATCCATTCGCAACGAGCCGGTCGATGTGATTCCGCTCGGGCTACAAAAACGCGTGGAGCTGGCGCGCGCGCTCGCGGCAGAGCCTAAGCTTCTTATCCTGGACGAACCCATGGCGGGCATGAATCAGGAAGAAAAGGAGTATATGGCGCGCTTCATCCTCGACGTCCGGGAAGCGAGCGGCACTACGGTCCTTATGATCGAGCACCACATGGACGTGGTTGCAAGCTTGTGCGACCGGATGGCGGTGTTGAACTATGGCGAGCTGATCGCAGCAGGCAAGCCGCGAGATGCGCTTGCGCAGCCTCGCGTCATCGAGGCTTATCTTGGGAAGCGGCACGTCCATGCGGGATGACGTTCAGGAAAGACCGGCCGGAACTGCCACGCCGCCGGCGAAAGCCGCCGCCGGAGCGCAGGAGACGCTGCTCACGCTGCTCGCGCTTAACGCTGTGGAGGCGCCGGAACGGATTGCCGTCCGCGAGCGCGAGCTTGGAATCTGGCGGGAATATAGTTGGGCCGATTACCTGAGAGAAGTTACCTGTCTGGCTGCGGGGCTGGAAACGTTGGGATTTGGAGCCCATGAGCCGGCTGTCATCGCCGGCGACAATCGCGCGCGGCTCTATTTCGGCATGGCCGCCGCCGCCATGCTGGGCGGGTACGCGATGCCACTTTATCCGGAGACCTCACCGGGAGAGCTTGCACAGTTCGTCAAACCGGGCACCCGCCTCGCCATTGTGGAGGACCAGGAGCAGGTCGATAAGTTCTTGGAGCTGAGGGCGCGGCACGGCGTACCTCACACGATCGTCTACGACGATCCGCGCGGTGTTTCGTCCTACCGCGAGGAAAATCTGTTCTCCTATGAGACCGTATTATCGCAGGGTGCAACGCGGCTCTCGAACGTGCCGGCACTTGCAAACGCTTTTGTCTCGTGCGCAACGGCCGAAGACTGCGCGGTGATGCTCCATTCCTCGGGAACGACCGGGCAGCCTAAGGGCGTGCCGCTCAAGCACAGGCACTTGATTGCTGCCGTGCGTCAGGCTGCCGATGCCGGCTACTTCCGAAAGCACGATACGCTCATGGGCTATTTGCCGATGGCATGGGTCGGCGATTACTCCTTCTCAATGGCCGCGACCATTGCGCTACGCGGTACGCTTTGCATACCCGAGCGCCAGGAAACCGCGATGCACGACATCCGGGAAGCCGCCCCCACTTTTTTCTTCGCGTCGGCCCGTAGCTGGGACAATCTTCTGACCCGGCTGCAAGTGCAGATCTCGGAGTCGACACCGCTGAAGCGCGCCCTTGTCAAACATTTCATGCAGTTCGCAATGGACCTCGAGAAACGGCGCCTTGCCGGAACGCCCGCCGGTCCTCTCGCGGCTGTCTGGCGGGCAATCGGCGAGGCCGTAGTCTATGGCCCGATCAAGGATCATTTGGGGTTGAGCCGGGCGAAACGCTGCTACACGGCGGGCGAAGCGGTCGGCGAGGATACCTTTCTTTATTTTCGCGGCCTCGGACTCAATTTAAAGCAGTTTTACGGACAGAGCGAGACTTGCGCACTGACCGCGGCGCAGCGCGACGGCGCCGTCCGGCTGCACACTGTCGGGCACCCTCTGGAAGGCATCAGCCTTCGCATAAGCGAGGAGGGCGAAATCCTCATACGGGCGCCGAGCGTTTTCGATGGCTATGCGGGCGACGATGAGGCAACAGCGAAGGCGCTTGCCGGCGGCTGGCTGCATACGGGCGATGCCGGCTATCTCGAGGAGGACGGCCAGCTTGTCGTGTTGGGCCGGGTGAGCGAGCTGCAATATACGGCGGCCGGCGAGCGCTTCATCCCGACCTATATCGAGAACCGGATCAAATTCAGTCCCTATGTCCGCGATGTGGCTGTCGTGGGAGCGGGCCGGGACTATCTCGCGGCGCTTGTGTGCATCGACATCGAAGCGGCCGGGCATTGGGCGCAAGTCGAGGGCGTGGGCTATACGTCTTACGCCGATCTTTCGCAAAAGCCCGAAGTGCTGAAACTCGTTCAGGGTGTGATCGCCCACACCAACGAAGTGCTGCCCGGGGCGCTCAAGATCCGGCGGTTCGTCAATTTGTGCAAAGAGTTCGATCCGGACGACGGCGAGGTCACGCGAACGCGGAAGCTTCGCAGGAATGTGATCGATGCCAACTACGCCAAAGTGATTGCAGCGCTGTTTGGGCCGGAAGAGAGCGTCGATGTGGACCTCGCCGTCGTGTACGAGACGGGCGAGAGGGGCGTGCTGCAGCGTAAGCTCTCGATTATGGCGGCTGGGGGAGCTTAATGGATTGGCTATATTTCGGCGAGCTTGCGATTAATGGCGCCCTTACGGGCCTTATGTATTCCCTTTGCGCCTTGGGTCTCGTTTTGATCTACAAGACGTCCGGCGTGGCGAACCTCGCCCAGGGCGCACTCATTATGACGGGTGGATATCTCGTCGCCTGGCTCGTCTCGGGCCTCGGCTTTCCTTTGCTGCTTGCTATACTTGCGGGGCTTGCCTGGCTTTTCCTCATGGGTTTCTTGATCGAGCGCCTGGCCTTGCGCACGATGATCGGCCAGCCGGTTATCATGATTATCATGCTGACCCTCGGCATTGAAATCCTGCTTCGCGGACTTGTCCCGGCTCTTGGGGGCACAGGCTTGCAGCGGCTCGATCTCGGCATCCCGGCGGAGCCCATTATCGTCGCGGACATGTTTATCAATCGCGCCTATCTTTCCGGCGGCGCCGTAGCGCTGGCCGCGATCGCGCTTGCTGCGCTGTTCTTCCGTTCGCGCCGCGGCGTAGTCTTGCGGGCGGTCTCGGACGATCAGCCGGCCTCCTGGGCGGTTGGCATCCGCGTCGAACGCGCCATCGCGCTGTCGTGGGGGCTCGCCGGGATGACCGCGCTCCTTGCCGGCGTCTTGTGGGGCTCGGTTCAGGGCGTGGACTGGACGCTGTCGCTTCTTTTGATCAAAGCGCTCGCGGTCGCGATCCTGGGCGGCCTCGACAGCATTTTGGGCGCGCTCGTCGCGGGTCTTGCGCTCGGCGTGGCCGAAAGCGTCATTCCAGGCTACCTCGACCCCATCGCGGGCGGCGGCACACGGGACGTGGTCGCTTCTTTTGCGATTTTGCTCACGACAATCGTGCGTCCCTTCGGCCTGTTCGGGCGCGAGCACATCGAGAGGATATGACGCCATGTTCTACCGGCTCGCCGGAGTTTATCGCACGAGCTACGCGGCAGACCGCGCACTCCTCAAAATACCTGCAGACCGCTGGCTGGTCCTGTTTCTTTTTCTGATTGCACTCGCAGCGCCCGTTCTCGTCTCCAGCCTTTATCTGTCCGGCTATTTGCTTCCGTGGCTGATCTGGAGCATGGCGGCGCTGAGCCTCAACCTGCTCGTTGGCTGGGCAGGCCAAATCCATCTCGGCTATGCGGCCGTGATGGCGATCGGCGCGTACGGGACGATCCACATCGTGCGGGCGGGTGTGCCGTTCGAGGCGGCGATACTCGCAGGAGGCATCCTCGCCGCAGCCATCGGCCTCGTTTTCGGCTTCGCATCGCTGCGCGTCAGAGGCCTCTATCTCGCGGTCAGCACGCTCGCCATGCAATATGTGGTCGACTGGACCATCAATCATGTCCCGGCCATATCCGGCGGCAGCCAGGCGACGCTCCAGGCACCGGTCTTCCGGTTTTTGGGAATCCCCATCGAAAACGACATCAGCCGCTATTATCTCGTGCTCTTTGCATGCATCGCGGTCGCGATTTTCCTGTTGAACGTGCGGCGCACCGCGTTCGGCCGGGCGCTTGCCGCAGTCCGCGAAAAGGATTATGCGGCAGCCGTGCTTGGCGTGAACGCATTCTATTTCAAGCTGATGGCATTCTGGGTTAGCTCGCTGCTCGGCGGCATGGCGGGAGCGCTGCTTGCCTTTTGCTATTACCGGGCCGTGACGCCCGAGCAGTTCAACCTCGATGTCTCCATCCAGCTTCTGGCCATGGTTATCATCGGCGGGCTCGCGAGCGTGACCGGCAGCTTTGCCGGCGCTGCACTCGTCTTTTTCGCACCTATCGTGCTCAACAACGCTGCCGGCGCTGTTGCCGGCGATCTCGGACTGCAAATCAGCGGAGAGCTGCGCTCGCACATTCCGCTTATTCTCTATGGCGGGCTTATCGCGGGTTTTCTATTGTTCGAACCGTTGGGACTCGCCAAAATATGGGATAATATCCGGAATTATTTCCTGGTCTGGCCATTCCGTCATACCAGGCACTCATGACGGCTATATACTAGTCTAAAGCCGCGGCGCCTCTGCCCCTGGGCCGGCGGTTCCAACGCAAACAAAAAAACAACGGGAGGATTTCATGAAACGTATCACAAGATACTCCGCTCTTGCAGCCTTGGCGCTTCTTGGAGCCGGCGGCGCAAATGCCGAAACAGCGCCCATCAAAGTTGGCGCAGCGCTCGATTTCACGAAAGTGTATACGTTCGTTTCGAGCGAATACAGCCAAGGCCAGCGCGACTACATCTCGCTTCTCAATTCACGCGGCGGAATCAAGGGAACGCCGGTCGAGCTTATTACCGTCGACACGGGCAACGAGCCGCAACGCGGCATCGAGGCCTATGAGCGGTTCAAGAATGATGGCGCGGTGCTCGTCGATTTCCTGTCCACGCCGGTTTCCCGTGCCGTCGTTCCGCGCGCGCTCGCCGACGGAATGAACGTGGTCACCGCGTTCCACGGCCGCTCCGACGCGGCGGATGGCGCGGTGTTTCCAACTATTTTCCCCATGACGCCCGCTTACTGGTCGCAGGCCGCCGATATCGTGAAGTACATCCGCGATAAGGAAGGCGGCATTCTCAAAGGCAAGAAGATCGTTCTCGTTCATATCGACAGCCCCTTCGGCAAGGAGCCCATCCCCGTCTTTGAAAAGCTCGCAGGGGAGCAAGGCTACATCTTCAGCGAGGTTGGCTATCCTTCACCCGGAAACGAGCAGTCGGCGCAGTGGACGCAAGTGCGGCACGATAAGCCCGATTGGGTCGTGATCTGGGGCGCCGGCGGCGGTCAGCCCAACTCGGTGCGCGAGGCGCTGAGAAACGGGATCGCACCCAACAAAATCGTGTCGGTGATCTGGCTTTCTGAGACCGATATGGGTATCGCCGGTGCCGATGCGGGCAAGGGCATCGCGCGCTTCGAGGGCGTAGCGTCCGGCAAGAAGCCGGTCATCCAGGCGATCGAGAACGAGGTGATCAAGAAGGGCAAAGGTGCCGGCGACGCGAGCAAGGTTGGCAGCAGCTATTACAATATCGGCGTTGCTACGATGGCCTTGTTCGCCGAAGGCGCCCGGCTCGCGCTCGATAAGGAAGGGGCGCCTCTGACGGCCGCCAAACTCAAAAGGGGCCTCGAAAGCATCAGGAATTTTACGGCGGACGGGCTGATTCCGCCCGTTACGATCACGGCAACGGACCACCAAGGCGGCGGTCAGGGGCGGATCGCGTCGTGGGACGGCAAAGAGTGGAAGCCGGAGACCGGCTGGTTTGCGGCCTACCAAGACGTCGTGTGGGATCTTGTGAAAAAGACATCGGCTGAGTTCAAAGAGGCGGCCAAATAGGCGGCCAGCTATGCTCGTCCTCAACAATATCGAGGTGGTCTACGACAGGGTGTTCCTCGCTATCAAAGGCGTCTCGATAGAGGCGGGGGCTGGCGGCATGGTCGCTTTGCTCGGCTCCAACGGTGCAGGCAAGAGCACAACGCTGAAGGCTATCAGCGGCTTGCTTGCACCGGAACGGGGCGAGATCTCCCGCGGAAGCGTCACGTGGGGGGGGCAGGATATCTCGCACCTGCCCGCGCCCGAGCGTGTGCGGCTTGGTATAGTCCACGTCCTCGAGGGACGGCGCGTTTTCGAGCATTTGAGCGCCGACGAGAATCTAACGGCGGCGACCTCGATGCATCGCGACACCCGCAAGATCGCGGCGCTAAGAGACCGGGTCTACGGCTACTTTCCGAGGCTGCATATGCGGCGCAACGCGAAGGCCGGCTATCTTTCCGGCGGCGAGCAGCAAATGCTCGCCATCGGCCGCGCGCTGATGACCGGGCCAAAGCTCGTGCTCTTCGACGAGCCGAGCCTCGGCCTTGCCCCTGCGCTCGTAGACGAGATTTTTGCGATCATCGCTCAGCTGCACCGCGACGGGGTAGGGGTGCTGATCGTCGAGCAAAACGCAGCGGCGACTCTCGATGTCGTGGAGCGTGCCTATTTGATCGAGAACGGGCGCGTGGTCATGAGTGGGACGGCGGCCGAGTTGAAGCGAAACCCCGATATCCAGGCGTTCTACCTCGGCGGAGCGGGTGTGACGGATTATACGCAGGTGAAACATTACCGCCGGCGCAAGCGCTGGCTGTCATAGCGGCGCGCAGGGCAGCTCAGCCCCTGTCCGCGCCGTCCGGTTGCGGGCCTTACCGGCATTTGGGGCTATGGCCGGACCTGACCCTGGTTGCGTGAAAACGTGTACTGATTAAAAAATGATAGAATCTTTTTCTCCAAGGCACCACCGCCGCTACGATTTCAATGAAGAGAAGGCAAAGCGAAAATAGCGTCTTCAATGATATTTGCTTGGGTTTTTATTCGGGATACTGACTTTCCCAACCGCGATTGTGCAGCTGTACCGCGCAGAACGGCAGCAGGTTTCCGCCAGCGAGAATAAAATTCTACGCCGAAGTTTTACGGTCGCGTTTTCACGCGGCCTGGACCCAACTCCTACGTGCCAGCTTCTGTGGTTGAAATGGCCAGAGCGATGGAAGCAAAAGTGGTCATCTAGCCCGCTCAGCTCGCCTGTTGCGCCCGCTATTCCTCAGCGATATAGGATCGGAATCACCCAAACATGGTCGAGATGGCCGTAGGCGCAGAACGCCTGGGCGCAGGTTGCCTTTTGTAGCCCTAATTGGGAACAGTTATGGGCACAGCCGGATTATCGGTGGCGGCCCCGCTTTCTCGCTGGAGGAGAGGCGGCGGCCGAGAGGCTTCGTATCGACATGGTAAAGCGGCAATTTAGCAGCCGGGGGCTTGCATGGCGCTCCGAGGCCGCTAGCGCTTGCTCAGGTCTGGCGTCATGGCAACCGCACAAGCGTAACTCGCGCAAGCCTCGCGAGGCCACGTACGAAATCGAAGAGTGGAACATGACAAAACGGCACTGGGAGCAAGCTTCGATGAACGTGACACGCCGCGCCGCTATGAAAGCCGGACTCGGGGCTGCCCTGTAGGCACTAAGTCCGCCAGCGTTGCGCGCCGGTGACCTGCTGCATCACCGGAAGGAAGTGACCCTATGTCTCATCACCTCGATACCCCTCTCGCAGCCAAAACCGGCCAGCTTTATATCGACGACCTGTACGTCTTCTCAGGCGACGGGGGCACAGTGTTCATCATGGACGTCAACTCGAATATTACCGGAGTCTATGCAAAGCCAGGTTTCCACCCCGAGGCACGCTATGAGTTCAAGCTGCACTTCGACGGAGCCGATTTCGAAGCCCTGACGTACCGCGTCTCCTTCGGCGAAGCGGACGCAGGCGGCCGGCAGGCCATGAGATTGCACGCTCTCACTGGCAAGGAGGCGCGCGAGGACTCCGCAACCGGCGAACTCGCGCTGGAAGGCCGTACGGGCGAGCAGGCCAGCGCGGATGGCATCCGGATGTGGGCAGGACGCATCGCCGACTCGTTCTACATCGACCTGTCGCTCCTCGCGAAGGTCAATGGCGCAGTAAAAAGCGGCACCGCAGTGGACCTGTCGGCATGGCGCCCGGAAGACGCGAAGAATAGCTTCGCTGGCACGACTGTCGAATCGATCGTGCTTGAGGTCTCCCACCAGCATCCCCAACTGAGGCCCGGCGCGCGCATCGGCGTCTGGTGCGCCACAAAGCTCGCCACGGATGCGGGCGGCTGGCGGCAGATCAACCGCGGCGGGCATCCCATGATGTGGCCGATCTTCTGGCCGGACGACGTTCACTTCACCAACCCTGCTGACACGCGGCACCCTTCCGAAGACTTCAAGGCCGTGGGCAAGTGGCTCGGCGACAAGATCGCGGCCGTCGTAGCGGCAAGCGGGACCTCGGGCGACCCCGAGGGCTACGGTCAAACTGTGGCCCGGGAACTGTTCCCCGACGTGCTGCCCTATGTGGTAGGGACGCCCGCGACATACGGCTTCGCTACCCGCAACGGCCGGCCGATGGCCGACAACGCACCCGAAGCAATGCTGTCCCTCGTCGCCGGCACGGCTGTGCCCTCAGGGTTGAAGCCATCCATCGCCAGCCACCAACGGGCCGATAAGTTCCCATACGTCGTACCAGCGTGACCATTTGCGGGCGCTTATCAGAAAAAGCTACACCGTTGAAGCACGGTCACCGCCAAGGACGATCAGGCCAATCGTCTAGGACTCCAGACCAGCGTGCGTCCGGCCGAATATGATGTTGCGACCGCGCGCTTCATCATCAGATGAATTTCCTTCGCGGAGCATCTGGAATGTCCGGTTCTGGCCGAGCGGGGCGTCGCCTCGCAGCAACCGCCACAAATGTAGACCGCGCCTATCGCCAGGAACGCCCGCGCCGCCATGAAAACCGCTGACGGCCAAGCATGAATTTCAACATATTGCCCGCCACCCGTCCGAAGGGCGGGCGCAACAGGCCCGTGCCATTGAGGGGGCTCTGCAAGAATACGCCCTTGCGATGGGAGAACGTTTGAAATCCGTACTCGCCATGATAAGCGCCCATACCTGAGGGGCCGATGCCCCCGAAAGGCAAGTCCTCGACCAAAACATGCATCAGCGTCTCATTGACCGAGGCTCCGCCGGAGGCTGTACGGTTCAGCACTTTGTCCCGGTTTTCCCTGCCCGCTCCGAAGTAATAGAGCGCGAGAGGGCGGGGGTGGCTGTTGACGTAGTCTATGGCTTCGTCAAGCGAGCCGTAGGACTTGATTGGCAGGACGGGGCCGAAAATCTCATCGCGCATGACGGCCAGATCGTCCGGCGGATCGATCAGAAGCGTGGGAGCGATCTTGCGCTCATCGGCTGGAAGCGGCTCGTTCGCTGGGTTGATCGCGATGACGCGTACCCCTCGCTGGCGCGCCTCCTCGATATACCGCACGATACGCCCGTAATGCCGACCATTCACAATCGAGGTGTAATCGGGATTCGTCCTAAGCGATGGATAAAGCTTCTTGACTGCCGCTTGAAGTAAATTGAGGAATTCCTCCCGGCGCGTCTGAGGAACGAGGACATAATCTGGCGCGATGCAGGTTTGGCCGGCATTCAGCAGCTTGCCCGAAGCGATGCTTTCCGCAGCGGCCGGCAGGGCTGCATCCTCGCCGACGATGCAGGGCGACTTGCCGCCGAGCTCGAGCGTAACCGGCGTGAGATTTTCGGCAGCGGCAAGCATCACCCGGCGTCCAACCGCAGTTGAGCCGGTATAAAGTAAATGGTCGAATGGTAGCGCAGCGAAAGCTGCGCCCGTCTCCGGCCCGCCGAGGACGGTAGCGACTTTATCGGCCGGATAAAGCTTTCCCAGGAAGCTCGCCAAGAATTCCGAGGTGCGCGGCGTCAGCTCCGAAGGCTTGAGCATGACACGGTTGCCAGCCGCAAGTGCCGCCATCAGCGGCATGATTGCGAGCTGAAACGGATAATTCCAAGGGCTGATGACGCCCACAACTCCGAGCGGCTGATAAAGGATCCGGGCGCGGGCTGGCAAAAGTTCCAAACCCACGGAGACGCTTTTCGGCTTCATCCATGACCTAAGATGATGAAGCGTGTGCCGGGCGGAAGCGATCACCGGCCAAACGTCGGCCAGCAGCGTCTCGTGCCTCGATCTGTTGCCGAAATCCGCCGAGATCGCCGACGCGATCCGCTCCGCCTCGTTCTTGACCGCGTCCCGCAGCTTCGCGATGTCCGCCCGCCGCTCGGCAAGCAGCGGCGGCCCCTCCCGCAAAAACGCCTGCCGCTGGCGGGAAAGGATATCGGAGAGTTGCGGTCCAGTCCGGACCTCTAGGGCTTCGGCAGTGCTCATAGCGGCGATCCCTTCGTATGAGTGATGGAGGCTCTTCTTCGGGGCTCTTTACATCGAAATAGCGCCTTCCCGGAAGGCCGTGCGGTCGAGCCAAGCGTTGATCAGCACTGGCTTGCCGGCCTTTGCGGCGGCTTTGGCGCGCATGAGGGCGTCCGGAACCCCGGCATTCGACTTCACCAGGATGCCCTCGGCTCCAAATCCAGCTGCAACCTCATGATAAGCGCTGCGCGCGAGCACGGTTGCGACGTCATCTTTGAGAACCTTCACCTGCTCGCGGGCGATTTGCGTCCAGCCGGCGTCGTTGCCAACGACCGCGATGACCGGAATGCCATGGCGCACGAAGGTGTCGAACTCGGCAAGGCTATACCCGCAGGCGCCGTCGCCGAAGATGATCCAAACCTCGGCATCGGGCTGGCAGAGCGCAGCGCCGAGCGCGAAGCCGGCGCCGACCCCAAGTGTGCCGAATGGGCCTGGATCGAGCCATGAGCGAGGGCCGCGCGGCCGAAGCACATACGATGCCGTCGCGACGAAATCGCCGCCATCGGCGACAAATATGGCGTGATCGCCGGCTGCGCGGTCGATGGCTTGCAGAAGCGCGATAGGGTTGACGAACTCGGCTTCCGCGCTCGCCTGTTGCTCGATTTCGGCTTCGCGCACCGCATCGCGGGCATGAAGACTGCCGATCCAATCCCGCCAGCGCGAGCTGTCTGCCGCCTTGGCGGCGAGCTGCTCGAGAAATAGCCCGGCATCGCCGATTGCCGCCACGTCCGGAACGCGATTCAAACGCGCCTCCTTGCGGCTTCGATTGGCGGCAATCAACGTGGCGGAGCGGCGCACATGCCGGCCATAGTCCAGCCGGAAATCGCACGGCAACCCGGCAAGAATAACGCAATCGGCCTCCTTCAGGGCCTGGCGGCGCTGGTGACGCAGCTGAAGCGGGTGATCGCGCCCAAGTAATCCGCGCGCCATGCCCGAAAGGTAGACAGGAACCCCAAGCCGGGCGGCGGCAAGGGCGATCCGGGCGGGATCGTTTCCCGCCGCGAGCGCTTGGCTTCCAATGACGGCCAGCGGCCGCGCTGCCCGCGAAAGCGCCTGCGCGGCTGCCGCGAGCGCCCGGCCCCGCACCGCCGGCGCGGAGATCTTAAGCGCCACGGGCGGGCGAATAGTTTTGCTTCCCCAGAAGATATGAGAAAGATGCCTGTCCACATAGAAGCGGAGCAGCCAGCTCGCTAGCGATCCGCCCTTGCCAGCCGCATCGCCATACCACTGGCGCACGAGCGCCTCTTCGTAGAGCAGATCGACCGGGCATTCGACGAACGCCGGCCCCTGCACACGGGCGCGTGCTGCAGCGAAGGCGCTCTCAATCGCGGGGCCGAGATCGCGGATGCGCCGGACCTGTTTAACGAGCTTGATGCTGGAGGCCACGATCGGGCGCTGATCGATATCCTGAAGCGCGCCCCGTCCTTGCAGCAGGGTCGGCGCCGCCCCGCCCAGCAGCACGAGCGGCGATTGTGCGAGCTGCGCGTTTTTCAGCGCCGTCACAGTGTTGGTGACGCCGGGGCCCGCCGTCACGGCCGCAACCCCTGGGATGCCGGTCAGCCGCGCCACCGCATCGGCGGCGAACACCGCCGCCGCTTCGCCGCGCGTATCGACGATGCGGATGCCGCGCGCCTTGGCGCCGGTGAGGATGGGCGAGATATGTCCGCCGCACAGCGTGAAAAGCAGCGTCACGCCGTGCACTTTCAGCGCCGCAGCAACGCGATCGCCACCATGTTCTGTCGTTTGAACGGCCGCTTCCATTGGGTCTCGCCTATCTTTTTCCCCTGCCATCAATGCCCTGTAGTCGACCTTTCCGACCAGCGTTTTCGGTAATTCCCGCCGGAACTCGATGTTGCGTGGGCACGACCATTTGATGAGCTGCGATCTGCAGTGTTCTATCAGCTCGCGCTGGGTGTCAGGAGTAGCCAGAGCGTCATCCTTGAGCACCACGAAAGCTTTCACCCTCTCCCCTTGCTGCTCGTCAGGCACGCCGATCACGCAAGTCTGAAGCACGAGGGGATGTTTTTGCAGCGCCGCCTCGACCTGTGCCGGGAAAACGTTGAAGCCCGAGGACTTGATCATACGCTTCAGGCGGTCGGTGAAATAGAAAAATCCATCCGCATCCATCCGGCCGAGGTCGCCGGTGTGCAGCCAGATGCGGCCGCCGGCGTGCACGCGTAACGCTTTGGCCGTGGCCTCGGGATCGTCCAGATAGCCAATCATGATCGACGGTCCAGACAAGCAAATCTCGCCTTCGCTGCCTGGCGGCAGCTCTTCGTCCGTGCCAGGCCGGCAGATTTTGGCGAGCATATCTGGAAAGGGTACGCCGGCGCTGCCTTCGCGATATTCGCTAAGCGGCATAGCCATAATAGCCGTCACCGCTTCGGTTAGACCGTAGCCTTCGCGCAGTTTCACGCTCCCGCCGCGCCGCTCTACGAGGCCGTCGAAGCGCTCTTTCACCGCGCGCGGCAGCTTGTCCGCTCCGCAATAGGCCGCCACCAAGCAGCTAAGGTCTGCTTTTGCGAGCGATGGGTCTCGCGCGAGGGCCTCGAACAGCGTGGGCACTCCGACGATCACGCCCGGCCGTTTCTTGCGGATCAGCTTGGCCGTGATCTCTGGGCTGAACATCGGCGCGAGGATGGCCTTGCCGCCGGTCATAAAGGTCGCATTGACGCATACGCCAAGGCCGAAGCCGTGGAAGATGGGCAATATGGCGAGGATCGTGGCTCCTTGCCACAGAGGGCCGCCCCAAGCGCCAACCTGCATTCCTTCGGCGATGAAGTTGCGGCTCGACAGCACGATGCCCTTCGGCGTGCCCGAGGTGCCGCCCGAAAACAGAATAGCCGCGGGATCGTCCGGCGCGGTTGGCGCGCGCGGTGCTGCCGCAAACCGCGCATTCATAAGCTCTTTCCACCAGACGACGCGCCCATCGGCGGGGACCGTCGCGATCTTGCGGCCCTTCGTAAGAGCGAAACCCAGCGCCTTCACGGGCGATAAATAATCGGGTATCCGCGCGAGGATGAGCTTCTCAAGCGGAATTCGCGGCCGGATCGCTGCGAAGCGCCCGTAAAAAGCGTCAAGCGTGAGCACGTTCCGTGCGCCTGTGGCGTTCAGGTAGTACTCAAGCTCGGGCGCAGTGGAAAGCGGATGTACGAAGGCTGGCACCGCGCCAAGCTTGTTCGCCGCATAGAATGCGATGACGCCCTGCGGCGACGTCGGCATCGCGACAAGTATTCGGCTACCCGGCTTGACGCCGAGGGCCGCGAGCCCATCGGCGCACGCATCGATCGAGCCAAGAAACTCGCGATAGCTCGCAACCGTGTCCATGAAATCCCACGCCGCCGCATCCGGTGTGCGCATGGCTGTCGCCGCCACGGCTTCATAGAGCGTGATATCGGGATAGGTAAGGCTTGCGGGAACGTCCCCATACCAACGCAGCCAAGGACGCTCTTCGGGCGCCTCGCGCCCGGCCGCAGCAACAACTTTAGCGGGATCTCCAGACACCGGAGGCCTTTGGCATGGTTGTGCAATTTAATGCGTGGAAGGGTGCCGCAGGCTTTGATTATTGTCAATTGCCAGCCGCACCTCCCATAGGAGGTTTGCCGCCGCTTGCCTGATTTTTGCTTCGCAAGCTCACCAGCTCTCGCCGAAAGGACGCGTTTCCAATTCGAATGTCCAGGCCGAACGCCGCTGACGCGTCAACATCACAGCCATATCGGCGATGTCATTGGGGTCGACGAAGAAGCTATCGGGCTTCTCCCTAAACCGGCTGCGCATCAAAGGCTCGCCGACGATGCCATCCACGATGATGAGCGACACATGGATACCCGCCGGGCCGAAGCCACGCGCAAGCGACTCAGCAAGGCTGCGCTGGGCCGCTTTGGCCGATGCGAACGCTATGGAATTTACACCGCCGCGGCGGGAGGCCGTCGCGCCAACAAAGATGATGTTGCCGGCGCCGCGCTCCTTCATCGCCGGCAAAACGCTTCGCGCCGCAACGAAACCACCGAAAGCGTTGATGCGCCAGGCCGCTTCGAAATCCCCCGTACTGACTTCCTCTGCGCCGCCCCAGACGCCTCTGCCTGCGTTGTAGATCAGCACATCGACCGGTCCAAGGTCTGCTTCAATAGCCGCAAAGGTGCGCGCCATCGCGTACTGGTCGCCGGCATCGCAAACATAGGCGCGCGCGCCCGCCAACTCCGCCGCCAGCTTGGCAGTCAAACCCGTGCTGCGTGCGAGCATGGCAACGTTATAGCCTTCAGTAGCAAACCTCGCAGCGAAGGCCGCACCATTGCCTGGGCCGGCGCCGATGACGGCGCACACCGGTTTCCGGTTTTCAATCGTCATGATAAGACCTTACGTTGTCGCATTTGTCCAATGGGGTGGTATGGTCTTCGCAAAATAGGGCAGCGCCTCGACTCTTCCTTTCCAACGGCCGATGGTTTCGGGAATAACCGGGCCGGACGCGAAGCCTGGGTACTTGGCCGAAATGCGCGAAAGCAGCGCGGTCAGCGGATAGAGAGCGAAATCGGCTGCCGATGGGGCTGCCCCCGCGGCGAAGGGCCACAGAAACGAGCGCTCCACAAAAGCAAGCTTGCGCGTGAGCGCCGCTTTGGCGTCAGCAACCGCCGTTTGGTCCGGCTCGCCTTCGCGGCGCATCACCAGTTCCACAATCAGCGACCTTACAGGCGGATAAATATAGGCTTCGGCCTCGGCGGCAATACGGCGAGCGGCGGCTCTCGCCTGCACGTCGCGGGGCCACAGCGGGCGGCCCCGATCCGGATAAGCATCCTCAAGGTACTCCACAATCGCCGATGATTCGTAAAGGGTGAACGCACCATCGGCAATCGCCGGTACTTTGCCGTGGGGGTTGATCGCGAGGAAGCCCGGCTTTTTCAAATCCCCCGCATCGGCGGACAGCAGCCGCAGATCGTAGGCGATCTCTTTGTGCTCAAGCGCCAGCCAGACTTTCCAGGAAAACGGCGAGCCCGACAAATAATAGAACGTGATTGTCATGGGACAGCCTCCCTTTTACAGCCAGCCAATAATTCGTCCGGCCATCACCGCTTGGGAGAAGAAGCCGATCGTGAACGCTATCGTGCGCAAAAGCGGAATGCCGAACGTGTAGATTACTGCATGAGCGATTCGGGAATATAGATACGCAGCCGCTGCCGCTGCCGTAAGCGCCGATCCGGCGCCGAGCACATGCACAATGATGGCTAGCGGCGCGAACACAACAAGGTTTTCAACGGCATTGCGGTGCGCGCAGGAAAGGCGGTAGGCCCAATCGGCATGCGGACGCACGTCCGGCTCCGGGTTTTTCAGGGCTTTCCACGGTCCCATTTCGCCGAGCCGGTTGACGATGATGGGGATCCAGATGAGGCCCGTGAAGGCCGCTGCAAGCGTTGTGTAGATAAGTTCGGGAGAAGACGCGGTCATTATAAAACTTCCTTTCGTCAAGCCGGCCCTTTCGCCAGCGTTTGGGCCGGGAGGGGGCGGCGCCGATCAGAAGCCTAGCCAGAGGGAACGATTGGATCTATGCTTCCGGCTACCTGATTTATTGCAGAAACGATCATGATGAAGTCCGCAAGCAGCCCGTTGGACAGTGCGCTCGACGATCTGCGTGTCACCGGCAGCGTGTTGCTGCATGAGACCTATGTGCCGCCCTGGGCGATAGAGATTCCCGGGGAAGATTCTCTTCGGGAGGCCCTCAAGGCCGGGTCAAGCGAGCGTGTGCTGCCATTCCATCTCGTCCGTAGCGGCGATTTCGACTTACAGCACGAAGGGCTGGCGCCCGCGCGGATCGGCATGAACGAGGTTGCGATTTGTCCAAGCGGCAAAGCCCATCGCATGTCGTCCGGCGCCGGCGCGCGTCCAATTCCCTTGCCGCAAATCCTCGCGACGCTTAATTCGCGGTCCGGACGCGATGCCCCGGAAGGGACCGAACTCGTCTGCGGCATCTTTCTCCTGAGGGCCGCGCCTCTCAATCCTCTGCTGGCCGCATTGCCGCCTGTGCTTAAGGTCAAGACCGCGGGAGCCGGGGCCAACCCGCTACTCGTCCGTGCAGCCGAAATGCTGGGCCTGGAGCTGGCGGAAGGCCGCCAGGGCTTTACCGTGTCCCGCCTGCTTGAAGTATTCTTCGCGGAGGCGATCGAGGCCTACCGCCTGAGCGAAGGAGCAGCGAGGCCTGGCTGGTTCAAGGCGCTCAACGATCCAAGGATCGGCCGCGCAATCGCTCACGTGCACGAGAGGCCCGGTGCGGCCTGGTCGGTTGCTTCAATGGCGGAGACCGCCGCGATGTCAGCTTCACGATTTGCAGCAAGATTCCGCGAGGCCACGGGGCGAAGTGCGATGTCCTACGTGGCAAGCTGGCGTATGAACGTCGCCTGCCGGATGCTGCGGGAAACGGAGGCCGATTTAGCTTGCATCGCATCCGAGATCGGTTATGCGGACACTGCCGCTTTCAGCCGCGCATTCAAGGCAATTGCCGGCGAGAGTCCTGCACGGTGGCGAGCCAGGCAGCGGGGTAAATGATCTGCCGCGTTCTTCCCGTCAGGCGGGGCGCCGACGAAGGGCTACCCGGCTATTTCCACCGAAGCGGATGGAATTGCCATCATGCAACGGTTGTAGGGTATGGTAAAAACTGAGACCGTAGCCAACGGCGAATTATCGATAGCCGGAGCCTAAGCGCACAACCTCAACCGTTGATTGCGTTTATGCGGCAGTTTGCAATTAACGGGACGGCAGGGCCGGGCAAAACCCGGTTATGCACCGGCTTCGGACAGCAACTGTGCGGTAAGCGGCCTATAGCCATCGCCGAACAGCCGGAGGTGAACGAGGGCAGGCCATAGCCGGTAAACGGCAACGCGCTCTTCGTGGCCGGGCTCAAGCGCCCCGTAAGCTTCGTAGAATGCCGGCGAGGGCCGGTCGAAGAGACCCAGCATGGCGATGTCCACCTCGGCATGCCCGTAATAGCAAGCCGGATCGATGAGCGCGCTCACTCTGTTCCTGGCGATAAGAATGTTGCCGCCCCATAGATCGCCATGCAGCAAAGAAACCGGGGGCTGCGCCGGCAGCCGGTTCTGAAGGTCCGCGGCAAGCGCCTCGACGCGGCGTGCGAGCGCCGGAGCAAGGTGCGGGCAATGCGCAAGTAGCCTGCGCTCCGCCCAAAAACCGGGCCAGCTCTCCATCCAGCCATTGGCTATGGCGACAGGACCGAAGGAATACTCGTCCGCCCAGCCATAAGACCGCCCCTTGGCTGCATGCAGCTTCGCCAGCACAAGGCCGAGGCCGGCCCAGGCTTCGTTCAGCGAGCCGCCGGCGGGCATGGCTTCGATGACAAGCGCTTCACCGCTCGCAGCGAGTACGGCCGGCGCCGGCGCTCCGCTCGCGGCGATAGCCTCGAGCATCGCGGCTTCGGCAATTGGAGCCGCCCCGCCCTTAACGATCGCCTCGCGTCCATCGGCGAGCGTTATGTGCACGATTTGGGATAAGCTGCCGCCGTGAAGTCCGCGCGCTTTAAGCAGCGCGCTGCCGAGAAGCGCAGCTCCTGCCTCCGCAAGGCGCGTCACATTTGCTCCGCGAAACGCCGCGCAAGCCCTTCCGCCGCAAGCGTCACCTCAGCCCAGGTCACATCGAACCCGTCATCCCCGCCATAATAGGGATCGGCGATCTCCTGGCCCTTGTATCCTGCGGCGTGATCGAGCAAGAGGCTGAGCTCGGCCTTGCCGTCCCTCGGCTTCATCGCGTTCAGAGCGGCGAGGTTCTGGTGATCGACGGCGACAATGTGGCTGAAGCGGTGGAAATCCTCCTGGCGTATCTGCCGGGCGCGATAGCCGGCGATATCGATCCCATAACGGCGCGCGACCGCCTGTGCCCGCCTGTCGGGCGCTTCGCCTGCATGCCAATGCCCTGTGCCGGCCGAGTCGATCTCAGCATCGATGCCGATGCGCGCGGCCTCGCGGCGGAACGCCGCCTCGGCTAACGGCGAGCGGCAAATATTGCCAAGACACACGAATAGAACTGCGGGTTTAGCTGCCATATCTTTCCTGCCCTAGTATTTGACTTTGTAGTTCAGCCGGATCTTGCGCCCCCCCTCGGGAGTTAGGCGAAGCCAAGCGCGCGCGAGCTTATCCCGTTTTCTTTATTTGAGTATACGGCCATCGGGGCCTTTCACCGTTACCGAATAGGGGATGCCGCTTTTGACGCTTTGCGATACTGTGCAGAAATTTTCGAATTGCGCCAGTGCCCGTTCGAGCTGGCTGGAGCTTTGCGGCTCCGCTCCAAGCTCGATGGCGACCTCGATCCCTATCACGCGCAGCCGGTTTTGCTCGTTGCGCCCGGTCTTACACATGGCCGTTGCCGTAAGCTTACCCGGGTCTTCCTTGAACTTACGCAGGGCGAAAACGAGACTGGCGGAAAGGCAATTGGCCACCGCGGCCGCGAGCATCTGCTCAGGCGATGGACCGGCGCCTTCTCCAATGGGCGCCGGTTCGTCTGCGATCATGGCAGCCATTCCTGGACCGAAATCCACCGAAAACCGGAAATTCTCTTCGCGCGTGATGGTGACGCAGACCTCTTCGCTCATTGGCGGCGCTCCAGCATTACCCGGACACTGTCCCGGATCATCTACTCCATATTATATCGGGGCGATTGGGCTGCGGACGAGTCCGGACCAATGACTCTGTTGCCTGAGCGCTGCCCTGGTGCGATAGCATCGTGCCGGATTTTCACGGTAGCAGGTCATGACGGGCAGGACTTATCGCATCGCGGTGATCCCAGGCGACGGGATCGGCAAAGAGGTGGTTCCCGAGGGCGTGCGCGCGCTCGAAGCCGCAGCCAAGCGCTTCAATTTCGAGCTGCGCCTCGACTGGTTCGATTTCGCGTCCTGCGATTACTACTTAGCGCACGGGCAGATGATGCCGGATGACTGGAAGGCGCAAATCGGCAGCCACGATGCGATCTTCTTCGGCGCAGTGGGCTGGTCCGCGAAGGTGGCGGACCGATGCGCCGCTTCGCTATCGGGGGCAAAGCGCTCCCGGGCATTCGGCCGCCAGCGACGTCACCCCAGCATCGGCGATCCCGCACGGCACGATCCCCGAGAAATGCGACAGGTCGGGGCAGACATTGACCGCGATGCCGTGATAGGTGATCCAGCGCCGCACGCGCACGCCAAGCGCGGCTATTTTCGCATCCCCTCGCGGTTTCTTGACCCAGATCCCGGGCCGGCCCTCCCTGCGCTCGCCAGAAACGCCGTAATCCGCGAGCGCCGCAATGGCCCACGCCTCAAGCCGGTGCACATGGCGGCGGACATCGCGGCCGCGCTTGTTGAGATCGAGGAGGACGTAGGCAACAAGCTGGCCTGGGCCGTGATAGGTATATTGGCCGCCGCGGCCGCTCGAATAGACCGGAAAGCGCGCCGCATCGAGGAGATCGCCAGGTTTTGCGCTTGTGCCTGCGGTATAAAGGGGCGGGTGCTCCAGGAGCCAAACGAGTTCGGGCTTTAGCCCGGCGCCTATCGCCGCGGCGCGCTCCTCCATTGCGGCGACTGCAGGCTCATAGCAAACCGGAGCGGGGCTAAGCCGCCACTCGATTCCGCCCGTATCGCCCAAAGCATCCGCCTTCGCACGCAACCTCTCTGCAAAGGCTAAAACGTTCTTGTCCATAGGCGCCTGCATATTTTTCGGCCGTCTTTATTTTTGTCGCTTTTACTGAAGCGTAACGCCTACGCGCGATACTGCAGAGGTCCCGCGTTGCTGCAGGGGCCGGGGTACTTGTCCCGCGTATACCCTGGTCCCGCAGTCCGGAGATTCCCGAAGACTAAAACTCTCCCCGCGCGCGCAACGCAACGCTCCCTTCATTCTTCCGCAAAGTTCTAATCCGGCTTGGTATTTTCAAGCCTCCGCCGGAACTTCGCTGACCATTTGCGCCTTCTCATAAGTGAAACCGATCTTATGGGAGTAACGTTTATGAACAGATCCCGATTTTTTCTCCGGTGCATAGCCGCGGTAGCCACTCTAACGGTGCTCACGGCTGCAAGTCATGCCGCGCAAAAAACTGCGAAAGCGTGCGAGGCCGAATGGACGGCGAACAAGGCAGCCATCCAAGGCGCCCACAAGACCAAGAAGGCCTTCATGGCCGAATGCCGCTCCGGCACAGAGCAAACGGCCGCTACGCCCGCCGCTCCCGCAGCGCCGCGCGAAGCCACGGTACAGCCGCCCGGAAACGCCGCGCCGGGCCCAGCTCCAACCCCCGCTCCAAGCCGCAGGGCAGCTAAGGCACCGCCTGCCACAACCATATCAGCTGCCGCAGGGGAATTTGCTTCCGAAATGGAAGCGAAAGCGCACTGCCCAGGCGAAACGGTGGTTTGGGCGAATATACATTCGAAAGTTTATCATTTCGCGGGCTCGCGCTCCTACGGGAAGACCAAGCGCGGGGCCTATATGTGCGAGAAGGACACAGCCAGCGCTGGCTTCCGTTCCGCCAAGAATGAGAAGCGTCCGCAGTAATACCGCTGCGCGCAACTCCTAAGTTATAGCAGGCGCCGGGGCGGCCAAGCCTTCCGGCGGCCTCCCGCCAGCGGTTTGCCCGGGCTAAATGCAATGGCGGCGCTTACGCCCCTTGCATCGGGGCCGCTGCCGCGATTTATTCTCCCGGTCTAACCTTTGACGGGATATACGCCATGAAACTTCCGGCCCTAGCAAAAGCGCTTTTTGTGCTCGCAATTTTGATAGCTGTGGAGCCAGCAGGCGCCGCGGCCCAAGATTTGAGGAAAACGCCGGAAGCCAAAGAGCAGATTATGTTCTCCTATGCCCCCGTGGTGAAGCGGGCGGCGCCGGCTGTCGTGAATGTTTATGTGCGCACGCGGGTTAGGCAGGGCCCAGTCTTCAGCGATCAGTTTTTGGAGCAGTTCTTCGGACGCCAGTTCGGGCACAGCGAGCGGCTGCAAAACTCGCTCGGATCCGGCGTTATCGTCGCGCCGAACGGCATCGTGGTGACCAACAATCACGTCGTGCAGGGCGATGCGGGCACGGAGATCAAAGTCGCGCTCTCGGACGCGCGCGAATTCGACGCCAAGGTGCTGCTCAAGGATGAGAGGACCGACCTCGCGGTTTTGCAAATCAAGAGCTCTGGCATCGAGTTCCCTTATTTGACCTTCGCGGACGCCGATCTTCTTGAAGTTGGCGATTTGGTTCTGGCTGTCGGCAATCCCTTCGGTGTGGGCCAAACCATTACGAGCGGCATCGTGTCGGCGCTTGCCCGCACACGCGTCGGGATCTCGGACTATCAGTTCTTCATCCAAACCGATGCGGCCATCAATCCGGGTAACTCCGGCGGTGCGCTTGTCGACATGCGAGGCCAACTGGTCGGGATCAACACCGCGATCTTCTCGAAAAGCGGCGGAAGCCAAGGCATAGGCTTCGCAATTCCCGCCAACATGGTGAAGCTTGTGGTCGAATCGGCGCTCCATGGCGGCACAGTCCGGCGCCCTTGGCTCGGCGCAAATCTGACCGAGGTGACGCCCCAGATCGCCAATGCGGCCGGTCTCGACAGGGCAGCCGGGGCGCTCGTTTCAAATGTGCAGGACGGCGGGCCTGCGTCCTTAAGCGGCCTTAAGGGGGGCGACATCATTGTATCGGTCGACGGTAAGGACGTATCCGACCCCAACGCATTTCAGTACCACTTTACCACCAAGGGCACATCGGGCGAGGTTGGCCTTGAAATTCTAAGAGCGGGCACGCGCCGCAGGCTTTCGGTGCAACTCATGGTGCCTCCCGAAAATCCACCCCGCGACGTTCGTAATTTGAGCGGAAATAATCCGCTCTCCGGCTCCAAGGTAGCGAACCTTTCCCCTGCCGTCGCCGATGAGCTTTCCATCTCCGGGACAAAAGGCGTCGTTGTGGTGGAGACCGAGGCCTACTCCGTTGCGCGGCGTATTGGCATTCAGCCGGGCGATATTATCGTTGAAATCAACGGCGAGAAAGTCGAGACATCGAGCGGCCTCGAACAGCAGGTTGGCAAAAGCGCGCGCCTTTGGCGCATGACCATAGATCGCGGAGGGCAGATAATTCGCACCGCCATTGGGGGGTGAAATGGTTTATAGTCACCGCCATATCTTGCGGTGATTATCATGGCCAAACCCCGATCCACGCCCTCCGCTCCCCTGTTCGAGAGCCTTGCCGTAGCAGACGATGCCTCGCGGCCGCTGGCCGACAGGCTGCGCCCGAAGGCACTCGGCGAGGTCATGGGGCAGGACCACCTCTTGGGCGAGGGCGGCCCGCTTCACAAAATTGCTGAGGGCGAAGCGCCGCGCTCGATGATTTTCTGGGGCCCTCCTGGGACCGGCAAGACAACGGTTGCGCGGCTGATGGCGCGCGGTGCCGGCCTTCATTTCGAGCAGCTTTCCGCAATTTTCTCGGGCGTTCAGGATTTGCGCAAAGTGTTCGAGGAGGCCCGCGACCGCAGGCGCTTCGGTCAAGGTACTATCCTTTTTGTCGACGAAATCCATCGCTTCAACCGGTCGCAACAGGACTCTTTCCTGCCTTACGTCGAGGACGGCACCGTCATTCTGATCGGGGCCACGACCGAGAATCCGTCCTTCGAGCTGAACGGCGCGCTGTTATCCCGGACCAAAGTGCTTGTTTTCAAGCGCCTCACCTCGGCGAATCTCGAGCATCTGCTTGAGCGGGCAGAGGAGGTGACTGGAAAGCCGCTGCCGCTTACCGCCGAAGCAAGGGAAGCGCTTATTGGCATGGCTGACGGAGACGGACGCGCCGTGCTCAACTTGGCCGAGGACGTATACGCGGCGGCGCAAGAGGCCGGACCGCCGTTGGATGCCAAGCAGCTCGTGGCCCTCGTTCAGCGCCGGGCCCCGCTCTACGACAAGAACCGCGACGGCCATTACGACCTTATCAGCGCGCTGCACAAATCCGTCCGGGGCTCGGACCCCGACGCCTCGCTCTACTGGTTCTGCCGCATGATCGACGGCGGCGAGGACCCGCTTTACCTCGCGCGCCGCATGGTGCGCATGGCGGTTGAGGATGTCGGCCTTGCCGATCCGCAAGCGCTCCTGCAGGCGAACGCGGCGAAGGACGCCTACGATTTTCTCGGCAGCCCCGAAGGCGAGCTGGCGCTGGCGCAATGCGTCATCTATCTCGCCACGGCGCCGAAGTCGAACGCGGCCTACACGGCCTATGGTGCGGCGATGCGCCTTGCCAAAGACGGCGGATCGCTCGCGCCGCCGAAGCATATCTTGAATGCACCGACGACGCTGATGCGCAGCGAGGGCTACGGCGCAGGTTATGTCTACGATCACAGCACTGAGGAAGGGGTTTCGGGCCAGAATTATTTTCCGGACGAGCTTGAGCGCCAGCAGTTTTACCGGCCAAGAGGCCGCGGCTACGAGGCGCAGATCAAAGCCCGGCTCGACGCCTGGGCGGAGATTCGCAGGAAGGCGGCCAAACAGGGCGGCAATTGAGCGAAGTTGCGGAGCTTCATCCACTATGCCGGTTGGGTCTTGGGCTTTCCGTTCGCGGCGACGCCCCCTAATCGCCGGAAAGCGCGCGCTCGATGCGCCGGTCCGGGATGAGCCACATCAAAGCGACAAAAACATAGATCGCGCCTGAGATGATGGGATTGACGAAGGCGAGAAAGACCGCTGCCAGATAGAGCAGCGGCGAGATCTTTCCCTTCATGTCCCGGCCCAAGGCTTTGGCGAGGGTGGAGTTAGGCCCTTGCTTCCTCAGAATAGCCCTCTGAAGCAAGTAGTAAGCGATGGCGGGCATAAACAGCGCGACGCCATAAACCGCCGTGGGCAGCGTGGCGAAATGGTTTTCGCCCATCCAAGCGGTTGCGAAGGGAATGAGCGAAAGCCAAAACAGAAGATGCATGTTCGCCCATAGCATCAGACCATCCACTTTGGTCACTGTCTGAAGCAAATGATGATGGTTGTTCCAATAGATGGCGATATAAACAAAGCTTAGAATGTAGGTAAGAAAAACCGGCAGAACACCCGCGAGATCCGCCCAGCCCGCACCGTGCGGCACTTTCAGCTCCAGAACCATGATCGTGATGATGATCGCGATGACGCCATCGCTGAAGGCTGCGAGCCGGTCTTTTTCCACGCGGTCCCCGGTCGGTAAGAGTTACCAGCCAACCAAAGCTATTCCGGTTCGGGTTTGAATGGAAGTGTGACGGGCTGGTGTGCAAAAGGAGCGCGGCGGCAAGACAGGTCCGCGCCGCGCCTACAGCTTCCTGTCGATAGCTTTTTAAGTTGGCCGGTTTAGGTAGCGCATCAAATGTCCGCTGCTTCTGCTTTTGTTCTGCTGTGGGCGGGTGGGCAAGTTTCAGACTTGTCCATGCCGTCCACAGGTTCGCCGCCGAGCGGATTTAGGC
>JBKQQS010000101.1:0-14864 GCA_052144215.1 Rhodomicrobium sp. | reverse complement strand
AGCTTGCTGGGAGAGGGCTGGGGTGAGGGGGTCTTTTCGGGCGATTCCGATATACCGGGACAGGCGCTAGTTCGTAACGAAGCAAGCCTTGTCGCCGCCGACGCCCTTGATTTTCTGGCAAAGGTCCATGGCTTCCTGCCGTGTGCCCAGCGGTCCGGCGACGGCCCGGTAGGTTACGCCCTTTGCACCGAGATCGGCGATCTTCGCCGAGAGCTGGACGTCGCCGAGCACAGACTTATACTTGTCCGTTAGCCCGGGCAGGTCCCTCTGAATCGCTTTCTCATCGGGTGCCGACTTCAAAGAAACATAAAATCCGCTTGCGGCAGCTGGCACCGGTTCGGATTGTACAGGCGCAGGCGCGCGGGAAGCCGTCCGCACGGGCGCAGCTTTAGGCGCAGGCGCCGTTGCGGTGGCAAACTGCTGCTGTGAAGGGCCGGACACAGGCGCAGCTCTGAGAGGCGCTGCCGCCGGCTGGCTTGGCGCGGGAGCGGTAGCATTGCCGAAGGGATATGGAAGCCCGTTGTCTACATTGACGATGTTTGGGGTGATGACCGGACGTCCCGCATCGACCCTTGTGCCATCAGGCCTATAGCTTTCGCTCCGCACAACGGTCGGCTGATCCGTTCCAGTCCGCCCGTTCTGAGCGGCCGGGGGCGGTGCAGAAGGAGCGTCGCCAGTGTGCTGCGCTCTCTTCAGGGCCTCGTCTATCCGGTCCTCGAGTGAGTTACCCATAGCGGGGGGAGGCGTGAAGGCCTGGGAAACAGGCGCGGGCGGAGGGGAAGGCGGTGCGAACGATGCCACCTGGGTCCGTCCATCCGGCGTCAAGCGCTCATAGATAGCCTTTTCGCCATTGGGAAACTGTCTTCCCCCCGGGTTTCCAGGGACTTCCTTGGAAGGCCGGCTATCGGCATGGATAAAGGGTGTAGCCTTGTCCGAGCCGCCACCTTTCACCGACTTATAGAGGTACACGCCGCCAATGGCCACGGCGGCGGCACTGGCGAGCAAGGCGAGCACGAGCTTTTTGCGGCCGCGCTTTTGCGCGCCCGGGTGATCGTCATGCTCGAAATCGTCCTCGTCGCCGAAAAAGTCTTCGTCGAGTTCGTCTCCGTGAGCTGCAATCGGCGGATGGCCGCCTCGCACGTCCTCGCCGTGAAAGTCTTGCTCTTCGCCAGGCCAGCTTTCCTGCGGCTCGAAACGCGGATCGAAACGGTCGTGCTCGTAGCCTTGTTGTGGCGCGCCAGGCGCGTCGTATCCGCCTGGATTGTAGGACTGGGAGGGCGGCGCGTATCCGCGATCCATCGGAGCCTGAGGGGCCATCGGAGCTTGGGGCGGGTAGCCGCGCTCCGCCTGCATTGGCCGCTGCTGCGGCTGGTCCTCGGACAAGAAAAAGCGCGACGCTTGGGTTTCCTGGGCGGCAATCCGCGCGGCAAAACCGCGCTCGTAATCCTGCGCCGCCGGGGGCGCCTCGCGGTGATAGTAATCCTGCTCGTCACGGCGGGGAGCTGCCGGCTGCACCATGGGCGCGCGCGCCGGGGCGGATTCGTAGGCCTCCGGACGGTAGCCGGCCTGATGGCCATACGGGTTTTGCTCGTAGCCCGAGGGCGCCGCCGGCTCGCGGGTGAAAAGATCGTCGCGGCCGCTATCGCCATAGGGCAGAGGTTGAGGTACGGGATCGTAGGCCGGCGGCGGCGGAGCGTAAGGGGCCGCGGGCTCTACATAGGAGCGCGGAATGTCCTGACGCTGCACGGGCTCCTGGTAGTACCCTTGGGGACCTTGCGGTGCCTCGTATGCGCGGGGCGGCTGTGGCGGCGGAGGCAGAGGAGCCTGCTCCTGACGCGGAGGGGCGTAGGACGGCCTGGTAAAACCGGAATAGGCCGCCTGCTGGGACTGACTCTCACGGCCTTTCTCGCCGTGGTATGGGCTTGCACTATCCCGATTGCCCGACGCCGGTTGATCCCACCTTTCGTCGCGGTGCTGCCTCTTGGAGGCCGTCCAGGCGGGCTCCTCTTGATCAGCACGACGTCCGCGGCGCGATGCCGAATCGTCATTCGTAGACATCGAATAGTTTCCCTCCACACTGCACTTGATAGGAACGTTGGCGATCTAACGCATTTCAGAAATTGCTTCTACACCAAGCAAATTCAGAGAAGAGCGCAATATCCGTGCGGTTGCTGTAATGAGCGCGAGACGCGCGCCAGTGATTTCCCAGCTTCCTTCGACCATGAACCGCAATTGTGGCGACTCTTTGCCTCGAGTCCAAAGGCTGTGGAATACAGCCGCAAGGTCATGAACAAAAAAAGCGATTCTGTGCGGCTCATGTGCTTGCGCCGCGCCTTCCACGGTTCGAGGAAACTGTGCGATCTTCTTAATTAGCGCAAGTTCAGCCTCGTCGCAGAGCAAGTTCAGCTTCGCGCAAGCCAGAGCAGGAGGGGCGAGATCCATCCCTGGAAAGCCTTCGCGGGCCTTAGAGAGCACCGAGCAAGCGCGAGCGTGAGCATACTGTACATAGAATACAGGATTATCGTTGGACTGCTCAACAACTTTCTCGAGGTCGAAATCGAGCTGCGCGTCGTTCTTGCGGTAGAGCATCATGAAGCGCACGGGCCCAGGCCCCACCTCCTCGACAAGATCGCGCGCGGTGATGAAAGAACCCGCCCGCTTCGACATTTTGTAGGGCTGGCCGCCCTTGAACAGCCGCACGATCTGGCAGAGCTTCACATCGACGTCCGCCTCGCCGCCCGAAAGCGCCTTCACCGCGGCCGAGAGCCGCTTCACATAGCCGCCGTGATCGGCGCCGAGCACAATGATCATGTGCTTGAAGCCGCGCCGGTATTTGTTGCGGTGATAGGCGATGTCCGGCGCGAAATAAGTATAGGAGCCGTCCGATTTGAGCAGCGCGCGGTCCACGTCGTCGCCGAACTCCGTGGAGCGGAACAGCGTCTGCTCGCGGTCTTCCCAATCCTCCGGCATTTTGCCTTTGGGCGGCTCGAGCCGGCCCACATAGACGAGGCCCTTGGCGCGCAATTCCTCGATGGTCTCCCTCACCTGATCGGTCTCGCCTTCCGAGAGCGAGCGCTCGGAGAAAAACACCTCATGCGTAATACCGAGCGCAGCCAGATCGTCCCGGATGAGATCGATCATCATCGACACCGTCCGCTCCCGCACCTTCGGCAACCAAGTCGCCTCCTTCATGCGAAGGAGCCGCTTGCCGTATTCTTTTGCCAAGGCTGCGCCAACCGGCTTCAAATATTCGCCTGGGTAAAGGCCTTCAGGGATTTCGCCAATGTCCTCGCCCAGCGCCTCGCGATAGCGAAGGTATGCCGAGCGTGCGAGCACGTCGACCTGGCCGCCGCCGTCGTTGATGTAATATTCCCGCGCGGCCTTGTAGCCCGCAAAATCGAGGAGATTGGCAAGCGCATCGCCGAACACCGCGCCGCGCGTATGGCCGACATGGATCGGCCCGGTCGGGTTCGCCGAGACATATTCCACGTTCACGGGCTCGCCTGCGCCAACGTTGCTGCGTCCGTAATTTTCGCCTTGCTCCAGCACCGCGCGCAAGACGCCGGGCCAGAATTCCGCCTTCAAGGTTAAGTTGATGAAGCCGGGCCCTGCGACCTCGGCCTTTTCGACATCGGCAGTTCTTGCGAGCTTCTCCGCGATCTGCGCGGCAAGCTCTTTCGGATTCTGGCGCGCGGGCTTGGCGAGCACCATCGCGGCGTTGGTGGCAAGATCGCCATGCGCAGCCTCGCGCGGCGGCTCGACCACAAAGCCGACCGTCTTCACGTCTTGGGGCAGAACGCCCTCGCTGCGCAATTCGTCAAGGACGCCGCGGATGCGGTCTTCGAAAATCGCAAAAATGTTCATGACTGTGTCATAAGCGCATTCGGTTAGCCGCGCAATGGCGAGCGCCTGCGTGCATGCATTTCGCCGCACGCAGGCGCAGCTACCAGAACCGGCCCGGCTGCTCGACGCGGCCAAACTGCCAGGGAGAACGCGCTCCCGGGCAATTGAAACGGTGAGAAGGGCAACGGTGGTTGAGACCTACCTCACCTCACTGAGATAGGCTGCAACCGCCGCGGTTTGATTATCCGTCAACCGGTGCTCGTTCAGAGCTATTCCGGTCTTTCCTCTCTCCTGAGCCCAATGTGTCAGCACTTTGATGGTGAAGGGGTAGATCTGACCCGCCAAACGCGGCCTCGCCTCCGCGCCCTTGGCGTCTGGACCGTGACAGGTTGCGCATGCCGGAACATTGGCTTCAGGAATGCCCGCTTCGTAGATTTTCTTCCCTTCCGGGATCAGCTCCTTTGGAGCGCCCCCAACCGGTGCGGGATCGAGGCCGTTGAAATGCGAGGCTACAGCCCTTCGAATCATCGGGTCGACGCTGCCCAAAACAGGAACCATAAATGTTTCCGCAGTCGGATTGTCCTGCTTGTGCTCGGTAATAACTTCAAACTTGCTCTCAAGGTACTCGACGGTCTGTCCCGCAAGCCGCGGCACCGGATAGGATCCGCGAAAACCTTGGCCCAACTGACCGTGGCAATCTTTGCAATAATGTATCTTAGCCTCAAGGTCCTGCCTGGCGAAGACATGGCGCGTTGCCTCATCCGCACGGCTTGTCCCCGACAGAGCGGCCACCAGCGCGAATGCTGGCAACGCCCATAGTATAGTAGTGCCCTTCATAACTTCGCCTCCGTCCACTATCGAGTTCGCTCACAAAGAAGGATAGATTGGTCTTTCCAATGCCCGCACATCTGCCGGGCTTGCTCACCGGAACTCCCCGCCCCGGAAAAACAGCCCACAAAGTGGAACAGAGTAAATCGTATCAGCAATTTTTCTACCCCTTTTACGCTACCTTCACATTGATATTACGCAGATCCGGCCGTTTAGATCTGCTTGCGCGGCAATCTGCGACAAAATCGCTCACCGCGCGCTGCCGCTCGACCGGATGGCCGGCGAAGGCGGCGCTGAGCGCTAGCGCTACACAAATCCGGTGCCAAGCTGGCGGAGGACGGCCTCGCATGTCATTAGATCGAGGTGGGCGCCCCCTGCGTTCTTGAAAAACGTGATATCTTCGGGCGTCCGCCGGCCCGCGACGGTTCCGGCTGCAAGATCGTAAAGATCGCCCAGCACATCGCTTTCCGCGATCGCGCCATTGGCGATGGGCTGCAGGATGTCGCCCACGCCGCCGAAGGCGGATTCGCGCCGGTCCACGAAAATAAGCGCGCGCCGCGCCGCTTCGTCGTCCGCTTCGCGGGTCTGCGGCGTATAGCCGCCTACAAGATCGAGATGGACGCCCGGCCGCAAATTAGCACCCTTGATGAGCGGCTTGTGCGAGCGCGTGCAGGCGGTAATCACGTCTGCCTCGCCCGTCGCGGCATCGAGACCGGGCGTTGCCAGCGCGTCTATCCCCTCCTGCCTAAGCTGCCTTGCGAGATCTTTTGCCCGCGCCAAAGTGCGGTTCCAGATCAGCACGCGGCTTAGCGATGGCCTCACCGTGCGGTGCGCGCGGACAAGCCATGGCGCCAATCCGCCGGCGCCTACAACGAGCAGCGTTCCGGGATTGGGCGGCGCAAGAAACTTGGCACCGAGGGCTGAGCCGGCCGCCGTTCGCCAATATGTGATTTCGGTCCCGTCGATGACCGCGAGCGGGCGGCCATCGGCCCCGTCGAACAACACGCAGACGGCCTGCACCGCCGGCAATTCTCCTTGCCCAAGATTGGCGGGAAAACTCGTGATCAGCTTGCTAGCCATGTAACGGCCCGGGTCGACCGCATGGCGGACGAAATACCGCGCGTTCTCGCTGCCGAGATGCGCATCCTGGATCTCCATCTTCGGCCGGCGATGAGCGGCCTCCAAAGCGGCAATCAGGACCGGGAAGGTCAGAACGCGCCTGACCCCGGCAGCATCGATAAACTGCATAATCGGCTCCACGGGTGTAAAGCCAGCCCAGCCTAAGCGAAACCGGGCGCTCTTTGAAGCCCCCAATGCGGGCCGCGATTGCGGCTGTTAAAAATCGCGGCTGCGCAGTCTTGCAAGCATAAGCGACACCGTCTACTCTTTCAAAAAGCCGCTTTCAAACAAGTATTTGCATCGGCGGGGCCGCCGCTATCCGGAATGGGGCAGCATTCTTTCATGGATGCGGATAGGTTGGCGCTAGAGCAGTCAATTTACCTGGCGTATTCAAAAGGTAGCTACGAATGATGGATTACTGGGCACGGATCGGGTTCACGGCGGGCCTGCTATTACTGGCGGGCGCGGCCCGGGCCGAAGAAAAGGAAGTCGCGGTTGTTGAAATAGGGGGAGCGGGTGAATGGGGGCTTCAACACGGAGGTTCTGCCGCCGGCCCTAACGTAGCCGTGGAATTTGACGTTATCGAGCACTGGCTGGAAATCGAAGTAGGCGTCACGCCCCTATTTTCAAACGGCCAGGCCGAGGTTGGCACCGATCTCGTGTTTAAGAAACCTTTCGATCTGTCCGATTCCGTTGAGTTCTTGATCGGTGCAGGGCCGGAATGGGTGCATAAGGCGAGCGGCGAAAAGCCCGCGGATTCCGTCGCAGGCGAGGCCATCGTGGAGTTGATTTACTTTCCGTGGCCAGAGCACAAAACCGGGTTTTTCATTGAGCAAAGCTACGGATACGATTTCGGCAAAGGGCACGAGCAATCGCTCGGCGTAAGCGGCGGGCTGCACATCGCTGTCCCATGACCGGACGGGACAGCCGGCTAAGGGCCGCAAAAGCCCTATAATAGAGTTGGAACCGCAACTCATAGGAGCCCCATGATCGATCATACCGGCATAACGGTGAGCGACTTTCAGCTCAGCAAGCAGTTCTACACAAAAGCGCTCGCGCCGCTCGGCTACGCATTGCTTATGGAGGTCCCGGCGGAAGAGGCCGGCGGGGCCGGCGCGGCAGGTTTCGGGATCGCGCCCAAACCGGATTTTTGGATCGGCGGCGGTGCGCCCAACGTTCCGCCGGTGCATGTGGCCTTCCACGCCGCAAGCCGCGCCGAGGTCGACGCGTTCTACCAGGCCGCCATCGCCGCGGGCGGGCGGGATCACGGCGCGCCCGGTTTGCGCCCGCACTATCATCCGAATTACTACGGCGCCTTCGTGCTCGATCCCGACGGGCATAACATCGAGGCGGTCTGTCATCACGCGGAGTAATTGGCCGCTGTGCCTTTATCAGCCGCCAACAGTCCCGCAATGCGGTCATGCCGGCGGCGAAATCGCCCGCCGCGTGGCGGCCCGGTATGCGGCCCTCGGGAACAGCGGACTGCGCTTTGCTTGCCGGCGCTCGACTTATGCGCAATACTCATGCGCATCCGATATGGGCTAAAGGCCGTCCCTATGAAGTCTTCCGTGTACGATAGAGGCGCTCCCAAGCGCGCCGTGAATGTTAGCGTCAACGCCGATCTTGCCGCCAAGGCGAAGGCACTCGGCGTCAATCTTTCCGAAGCGCTCGAAACCCGGCTCGCCGAGCTTGTCGCCGCCGCCGAACGCCAGCAATGGCTTGCAGAGAACGCCGCTGCCATCGAAGCTTACAATGAGCGTGTGGCGGAGGGCACAATCCTCAGCGATTTCGAGCGTCCGTTCTGATGGCTCAGTTCGATGTTTACCGCTTCGCACCGCGCGGGGCGGGGTTTACGCTCGTCGTTGACGTACAGAATAAGTTGCTCGATGGACTTGCAACGCGGGTGGTCGCTCCGCTTTACCCGTTGCAAGCAAAGGATAAGCCGATCCTCAGGCTAAACCCAGTGACCGTGATCGAGGGCCGGCGTTATTACTTGGCCATACAGGAGATGTCCGCGCTGCGCGTGAAAGCGCTGGGAGCGGCGGTGACATCGCTCGAAGCGCAGCGGGATGAAATCGTTGCCGCTATCGATTTTCTGATTACGGGGGTTTGAAGACGTCCGGTGCGGTTACGCATGCAAACCTAATCCGGCGCGCGGTCAAGTACCTTGGCGTGTGTCTTGATCGCGAGCATATCGGACATACCGGCGATGAAATCGCCCGCCGCGCGCTGCCGCCCGGCCGGATCGCCGGTTATTGCGGCGCCGAACCGGCTTCAATATTCATTTTCCCTAAGTCCGAAGTGAAATAACTACTTAGCCCGCAGAGCATGAGGCTTGCTGCTTGGTCGCCCTAACCGCGCCACAGCATATTGACAACCTGCTGGCTATTTGACAATATACTGTCATTAGATAGGCGACCCCTCATGGATGACACTCTCCACACTCCCGCCGGCGCGGCATTCACAAAGCTGATCATCGAGACCTTCCGGCTTAACGGCCGGCTGCTCGCGGCCGGCGACGAGCTTTGCACCGGTCTCGGCCTGACAAGCGCGCGCTGGCAGGTCATGGGGGCCATCGATGAAGGCCCTCTGCCCGTCGCCCATATCGCGCGCAACATGGGGCTCACCCGCCAAGCGGTACAGCGCATCGCGGACGAACTCGCCGCGGAGGGCTTCATCCAATTCACGGACAACCCGCATCATCGCCGCGCCAAGCTGGCGGGCCTCAGCGCGAAAGGACGCTCGGCGCTCGATGCGGTGACCCGGCGCCAAGTGGCGTGGGCGAACCGGGTGGCCGCAGGGCTCGACCCCGCTTCCATCGAGGCGGCAGCCGGCCTTGCCGCGGCACTCCACCGCCGCCTGGCCCTTTCAGACAATGACAGCAAGGAAGACCGGCATGCTTAAAATCTTCAAGGCCATCCATATCGCCGGCGTGGTGACCGTGAAGCCGCGCCTCAGACAAAGCCAGCGATAGGGGGCGTTTGTGGATATCTATCAGCTGTTGCGGTTCTTGCATTTCGCGGGTTTCATTTTCCTCGGTGGCGGGCTGTTGGCCGTGTTCGTGTCCGAATGGCGCGCTTATCGCGCCAGCGAGACGGCGAGCTTCGCCGAGGCAGCCCTCTACACCGCGATCTTTTACGATGCCCTGGTTACGCCGGGCGCGGCGATGATCTTGCTGAGCGGCCCTCTGCTGATTTACCGGCTCGGCCTCGGATATTTCGATGCCCCGTGGCTCGTTGGCATGTGGGGCCTGTTTTTGTTCGAGTTCGTCGAGGGAAACACTGTCACCCGCGTGCAATTCCGGCGCACGCTGCGCTTGTCGCAAGCTTTGCCCCAGGACGCGCCGTTGACGGAGGAGAAGCGTAGCGGCGCACGAACCCTGCCCGGCCAGCTCGCGCATTTCCTCGACATCCCCCTGTTTTCGGTCATCGTCTATTGCGGGGTGCTGCGGCCGGGCGAGTGGTGGCAGGTTGGCGCGGCCATCGGCATCGCGGTTCTTGCGGCGATGCTGCTTATGCTCGCCGTGCCGCGTTTGGCCCGCGTTATTGGCTAAGTCCTGCCGCCAAAAACCTTGGCGTAGGTCTTCTGCGCGAACATATCGGTCATGCCGGCGACGAAATCGCCCACCGCGCGCTGCCGCTCCACCGCATCGCCGGCGATGGCGGCGCTGAGCCCGGCGTCGAGATGCATCTCGTCCGGGTGCGCGGAGAAATAATCGTAGAGCGCACGCAGCATCGCCTGTGCGTTTGCCATTTTCTCTTCGATGGAGGGATGGCGGTACACCTTCGCGAACAGAAAGCGGCGCAGCGCCCCGATGTCGGCGGCCATCTTTTCCGAAAACTCGGCGAGCGGCGCACCGTACCCGCGCACGCACTCGATACATGAGGGCTTCGCAGCCGCGATCCGCGCGCGGGTCTCGGCCAGCACATCCTCGGCCATGGCGGCGATCATGCGCCGGATCGTCTCGTAGATCAGCGTGGCATCGGGGATGCCGGCGTAGCGCGCGCGGACCAGCGCCAGCGTGCGCCCCGCGATGGGCACTTCCGCCAGCTCGCCGAGGGTAATGTAGCCGGCGCGGAAGCCGTCGTCGATGTCGTGGTTGTTGTAGGCGATGTCGTCGGCGAGCGCCGCGATCTGACCTTCGAGCGAGCAATAGGTGTCGAGGCGCAGGTCCTGGATTTGCATATAGGCGCGGATCGCATGCGGCAGGCCCTTCTCCGCGTAACGCCCGAGCGGCCGGCCGTCGGCGCCGGTAAGGGGGCCGTTATGCTTGACGATGCCCTCCAGCGTTTCCCAGGTCAGGTTCAGCCCGCGGAACGCCGCATAGCGGTGCTCCAGATGCGTTACGATGCGCAGGCTTTGCGCGTTGTGGTCGAAGCCGCCGACGGGCTTCATCGCCTCGTTCAGCGCATCCTCGCCGGCATGGCCGAAAGGCGTGTGGCCAAGATCGTGCGCGAGCGCGATCGTCTCGACGAGGTCTTCGTTGAGATCGAGCGCGCGGGCGAGCGTGCGGGCGATCTGCGCGACCTCCAAGCTGTGCGTCAGCCGCGTGCGGTAATGATCGCCTTCGTGATAGACGAAAACCTGTGTCTTGTGGATGAGCCGGCGGAACGCGGTCGAATGGATAATGCGGTCGCGGTCGCGCTGATAGACCGTCCGCGTGGGGCAAGCAGGCTCCTCATAAAGCCGGCCGCGGCTCTGCTCTGGGTGCGCGGCGTAAGCTGCCAGTCCGGTCATGCGAAGGTCTCCTTTGGCTTGCGCCGGTTGACAATGACGCGCGAACATCCAAACTCTTCATAAAGGTTCCAAAGAGGCGAACAATCGTCATGACCAACGATGCGAACATAAGCGTGAGCGAGCGTGCCGCCAACCGTATTCGCGAGATTATGGCGCAACAGGCCGCCGGGAATGCCTTGCGCATCAGCGTGCTGGGCGGCGGCTGCTCGGGGTTCAAATACGATTTCGAGATCGTGGCCCAGACCAACGGCGACGATCTTATTATCGAAAGGGCCGGCGCGCGCGTGGCCATCGATCCCGTGTCCGTGCCTTATATGGCGGGGGCCGAGATCGACTATGTGGATGATCTCATCGGCGCATCCTTCAAAATCCATAACCCTAACGCGACCGCGTCCTGCGGCTGCGGCACCTCCTTCTCGCTTTAAGCGCGGCCGGCGTGCTGAAAATCGCCACCTGGAACGTGAACTCCATCAAGCAGCGCGAGGCGGCTTGCGCAGCGTGGCTCAAACAGGCCGTGCCCGATGTGCTGTGCCTGCAGGAGTTGAAATGCCAGACCGAGGGCTTCCCGCGCGGCACGTTCGAGGATCTTGGCTATAATTGCGCGGTGCTCGGGCAGAAATCGTTCAACGGCGTGGCGATTCTGTCGAAGCATCCCATCGACGAAACCATAACGGCGCTGCCCGGCGACGCGAGCGACGAGCAGGCGCGCTATATCGAGGCGGCGATCTCGCTTCCCGGCGGAGGCGCGATCCGCGTCGCTTCCATCTATGCGCCGAACGGTAACCCCGCGCCCTCGGAGAAGTTCGATTACAAGCTCGCCTGGCTCGGCCGCCTCAGGGCGCACGCGCAAACGCTGCTGGCCTACGAAGAGGCGCTGGTGCTCGCGGGCGACTACAACATCATCCCGCGCCCGGCCGACGTCTATAACCCGGCGGCGTGGGCCGAGGACGCGCTGTTCCGCCCCGAATCGCGGGCTGCGTTCCGCCGCATCCTGCATCTCGGCCTGACCGATGCGGTGATGGCCTGCGATAGCCGCGCCGGGCAGTACACCTTCTGGGATTATCAGGCCGGCGCCTGGCAGAAGGATCAGGGCCTGCGGATCGACCATATCTTGCTGTCGCCGCAAGCGCTGGCCCGGCTCGCCAGCGCCAGCATCGACCGCAAGCCCCGCAGCTGGGACAAGCCCTCGGATCACACGCCGGTTACGGTTTCGCTCGATTTGTAAAGGTCTGCGATGTCCGGCCGCGGATAGCTCCGGTCCCGCGGGCTTGCAGCTGGCGGCGAAATTTGCCCCACTCCGGAACCCGGCATCCGGCATGCAATCTCTGGAAGCCGGAGCCGTTCGCAGGCGACTGCCCGGCAAAATTGACATGGGCCAATGATGCGTTGGAAAGCTCGTGCCATGATATTTGCATGACAATAAACCAGCCTGAGAAAGCATCGATAGGCTGGCGTAACCTGCCAAGCAGTGTGTGGGCTCTTGGTTTTGTTTCGCTGCTTATGGACATCTCCTCGGAGCTTATCCACAGCCTGCTGCCGGTTTTTCTCGTGACCGTCATCGGGACGAGCACCGTCACGGTCGGACTGATCGAGGGCATCGGGGAGGCAACCGCCGCCATTGCCAAGCTGTTCTCAGGAGTGCTTTCCGACCGGCTCGGCCGGCGCAAGCTCCTGGCCGGAATTGGCTATGGCCTCAGCGCGTTAACCAAACCGATGTTTCCGCTGGCCACAACTGCTGGCGAGGTCCTGACCGCACGGTTCATAGATCGTATCGGAAAGGGCATCCGGGGCGCGCCACGCGACGCGTTAGTCGCAGATATCACGCCTGAAGCCATCAGGGGCGCTGCCTTCGGGGTGCGGCAGGCGCTCGATACCGTTGGAGCCTTCGCAGGCCCGCTGCTGGCCATGCTCCTGATGGTGGTTTACGCTAACGACTTCCGCGCGGTGTTCTGGTGGGCCCTAGTGCCCGCAGCGCTCTGCGTCCTGCTTATAATCTTCGGCGTCCAGGAGCCCGGCAGGGTCAAACGCTCCGGCAATAGCAGCTGGCCGGTCAACAAGGCGGAACTCGCGCGGCTGTCGCCCCGCTATTGGCTTGTGATCGGCATCGGCATGATCTTTACGCTGGCGCGCTTTAGTGAGGCATTTTTGGTGCTCAAGGCTCAGAGTGCCGGCCTCGCCCTTGCGCTGATTCCTCTTGTCTACGTGTGGATGAACCTGATCTACGCGCTGATCGCTGCCCCGGCCGGCGCTTTATCGGACCGGATCGGCCGGCCCAAGGTTTTGCTCGCTGGTCTTGGCACCCTCGTGATTGCTGACCTCGTGCTGGCTTTTGTCCCCGGCCTCGCGGGGGTATTCCTCGGCGTGGGCCTCTGGGGCGCCTACCTGGGCCAGACGCAGGGTCTGCTGCCGGCCCTCGTCGCCGATACCGCACCGGACGACCTTCGAGGTACCGCCTTCGGGCTGTTCAATTTGTTGTCTGGGGGCACCCTGCTGATCGCGAGCCTGCTCGCAGGCTGGCTGTGGGATACCTACGGCCCGGCAGCGACTTTCTCTGTTGGGGCCGCATTCTCGGCGGTCGCAGCAACCGGGATAGCGGTGCGGATGGACTGGCACACGATGGCTCAGACGCCAACTTAGCCCTTTTTTCATGACCCTGTCTGATACGAACCGATGGACGGCGATTAGACTCATTTGCAGTGCTGCGGAGTGCTGCTCTTGGCGCAAGGCAGGCTTCACCCTGCCGTCCGCTTGCAGAACACTGCGGTCCTGACGCGTGAGCCGGATAGGCGCTGCGATGCGATTTTGCTTCGTAGGTCCGGGCGCAATTCCGTAGCGCCGGTCACGTCCCTGGTAGTGGTGTAGCTCAGCGGTAGCAAGCCGCTCGCTAAGCGCGCTCTCAACAGCGCCGTAGCGTGCGATCGAGGCCGTGCAGCAGAGGCTGCAGAAAAAGGCGCCGTGAAAAGGCAAGGAGGCGTTACAGAACGCCCTAGCCGTCACAAAACGGGCTTATCCGCCGCAAGAAACCATAGCGTCATTGCTTAGGGAAACAGCGAGATCTTGATATTGAAGACCTGCTCGCGATCCCCGTCTTTCGTCTTGAATCGTACCCGGATTGTCATGAGGGAGTTCGTTTGATCGTCGATCGTTCCGGCGGTCAGTTTCAGCTTGGCTCCTTTAACCGGTTTTGCGCATTGCTGGAAACGCGGAACAACCATCGCTTCCTCGGCGGTCGCGGTGACCCCTGGGGGTCCTTCCATGATCGTTACTTCAGGGGGAGCCGTAAGCACAGACTTGCAGTTGATAACCGAGTACAGGTCAGTAATCTCAACAGTCTCGCCGCTTTTCAGGGCCGCCGATTGTGTATTGAATTGCCACGACTGAGCCTGCACGCCCGGCGAAGGGAACGTGCATAACAACAGAGCCGCTAATTTGGCGGTAAGCTTTAGCGTCATGCGATTCCTCCTAATGCTCAGTGCAGAGTTGCGGCATGCGAGTCTTAAGGAACCAGCGTTACATTGATCGTGCGGCTCCACTGACGCTCGCCGTCCTTGGTTGGATATTTCATCCTGACGATAAGCGTCCCTCTTGTCCGTTCCGTTACTTGCGGAGGAGCGGTCACGAGCAGCCTGCCGCCTGGGACTTCGTTGGCGCAGTTGAATTTGCGGGGGATTACTTTCTGCTGCTTTACGGAGGCGGTCACTCCTGGCGGCCCGTCCATGACTTCAACCGATATCGGACCGTTCAAAAGCGACTTGCAATTCGCGACCCAAAAAAGGTTCCCCAGGTCGACCGTTTCGCCGGCTTTAAGCGCGATGGATTCGTCTTCCGCCGCGCGCGCCGGAACGCATGATAACGAGACACCGAGGCTCAAAATGGCTAAGAACGCCCTTAACCCGATTCGCATGCCGGCCTCCCCGTCGTTGCGACCCGCTACCTAAATTCCATTTTAGGCAATTGCAAGGCTCCAGATAGCCGCAGTTCATGCCGCACCACTTTCCAAGACCGGCAGCATTGCCCTTCCCATCTGATCACGGCCCCAGCATTTGGGCGCCGTTCATGCTCGCCGGAAATGCTGCGCTTTGAAGTTAACTTTTGGAGTTCCCTCTGCCATTCGGAAATGGCGGATTTTGGCCCAAGGCAGGCTTCGCCCTGCCGTCCCTCGCGGAGCGCCGCGGTCCTGGCGCTTGAGCCGGATTGGCGAAGCGGCCAATTTCGTAGATGGTGTAACGGGGCGCGCCCAAGGCCATAGGCATCTTGGCGGTCATCCCTCAGACTGATGGTGTCAAACGGAGTCTGCGCTGGCAGCTCCAAGCATAGCGAGGGATGACCATGGAGTA
>JBKQQS010000100.1:0-6700 GCA_052144215.1 Rhodomicrobium sp. | reverse complement strand
CGCTCATAGGACGAGCGCAGCTGCTGCAATTGCTGCTCGGGCAGGATGAGAAGCGGGTTTGCCACGTAAAGACCGCAGTGAAGGCGCGGCGATTGCCGCCGCGCTATGGGTGAGAGTTATACCGGCCTTCGTAGACGCTGCCCCAAGACCCCTCACTCTGTCTCTCTCCCCGCAGGCACGCCTTGGCGCGCCTGCATCTCAGGGTTATCGCGCTCGCTTGCGAGCGCGATGGGGAGAGAGGACGCTTGCACCGCCGCGCAGAGAGGGCCGCAGCAGACTCCCTCTCTCCATCCGCATTCGCCTGCGAATGCCGACATTTTAACTAGCAAGCACGCCTTGGCGTGCTTGCTGGGAGAGGGCTGGGGTGAGGGGGGACATTCCGGCGACGCCGATATACCAGGATAGATTCTAGGGCTTCGCTACTTCGCCACCTTGTAATGATCCTGGCAATTGGGGAACAAATCTTTCTCGTGCTTCGCCAGGCACTCTCTCAGATCGCGGAGCCTGGATATCTTGATATCTTTGCAATATTGCTGGATATCGAATTTGCAAACTATAGCGATGGAATAGTGAGTCTGGGCGTGCGCTCCTTGCGATAAAAGAGCAAGCGCGAGCACCGAAGCGGCTACGGCTTTCATGAGTTCCTCTCTCTGATGGGCCCGCTGCATGTAAGGGGGTGCTTGGGCAAAAGTTGGACGCGCTTGCAAAATCGGCGCCTCACAAAGCGGTATTGCCCTATTCCACTTCCGCTGGCCCCCAAGCCGCCGGGCGCTGTTGAAAACCTGGCGCTGGACTTGTACCCTTACATGAAATCCCACCTGTTAAGGAGGCGTCCTTGAAATCCCGCGCTGCCGTCGCTTTTGAGGCCAAACGCCCGCTGGAGATCGTTGAGGTGGACTTGGATGGGCCGAAGGCCGGCGAAGTCCTTGTCGAGATCAAGGCGACCGGCATCTGCCACACAGACGCCTATACGCTGGACGGCTTCGACAGCGAGGGTATTTTCCCTTCCATCCTCGGCCATGAAGGCGCGGGCATCGTGCGCGAGACCGGGGCTGGCGTAACAAGCGTAAAGCCAGGCGACCATGTCATTCCGCTTTACACACCGGAATGCCGCCAGTGCAAATCCTGCCTCAGCCGCAAGACGAACCTTTGCACCGCGATCCGTGCCACTCAAGGCAAGGGCCTTATGCCGGACGGCACGACGCGGTTCTCCTACAAGGGTCAGCCCTTCTATCACTATATGGGCTGCTCGACGTTTTCGAATTATACCGTGCTGCCTGAGATTGCAGTCGCAAAAATCCGCGATGACGCGCCGTTCGAAACGGCCTGCTATATCGGCTGCGGCGTGACCACCGGCGTTGGCTCGGTTGTTTTCACCGCTAAAGTCGAGCCCGGCGCCAACTGCGTGGTTTTCGGCCTCGGCGGCATCGGGCTTAATGTGGTCCAGGGCCTTAAAATGGTAGGCGCCGATAAAATTATCGGGGTGGACATCAATCCGGCCAAGGAACAATGGGGCAGGCGCTTCGGCATGACCCATTTCGTTAACCCCAAAACGCTCGATGGCGATCTTGTCGCGCATCTTGTGGCGTTGACAAGCGGCGGCGCCGATTACAGCTTCGACTGTACCGGCAATGTTCAGGTCATGCGCCAGGCGCTCGAATGCTGCCATCGCGGCTGGGGCACAAGCATCATTATCGGCGTAGCCGAGGCCGGCAAGGAGATCGCGACGCGCCCCTTCCAGCTCGTCACGGGCCGTGTCTGGAAAGGCTCGGCGTTCGGCGGTGCGCGCGGGCGGACCGATGTGCCGCGCATGGTCGATTGGTATATGGAGCGCAAGATCGAGATCGATCCTATGATCACCCATAGGCTACCGCTTGAGCGTATCAACGAAGCGTTCGATCTCATGCATGCGGGGCAGAGCATTCGCTCCGTTGTCGTCTATTAGGCCGCGCGGCGATCTCTCTGGACTGCGAAGCAATTTGCGAAGCCGCGATAATGGCGGCCACTTAGGGAGAAAACATGCTTAAGAACGCTTATCGTGGACTGGATTTCGGCCTCGGCCAAGATGCCGATATGCTGCGCGAAACCGTGCGCAGCTTCTCCGCGACCGAAATTGCCCCGCGCGCCGCTGAGATCGACCGCTCCAACAGCTTTCCGCGCGATCTTTGGCAGCCCATGGGGGCACTCGGCCTGCACGGCATCACGGTCGAGGAGGAGTGGGGCGGCACGGGGCTCGGCTACCTCGAGCATTGCATCGCCATGGAGGAGGTCAGCCGGGCGAGCGCGAGCGTGGGGCTTTCCTACGGCGCGCACTCCAATCTTTGCGTGAACCAGATCCGCCGCAATGGCAGCGAGGAGCAAAAGCGCCGCTATTTGCCGAAGCTCCTCTCGGGCGAGCATGTGGGCTCGCTCGCCATGTCCGAGGCGGGCTCCGGCTCCGATGTGGTGTCGATGGCCACGCGCGCTGAAAAGCGCGGCGGCCGGTACGTGCTTAACGGCACCAAGATGTGGATCACCAACGCTCCTGAAGCCGAGGTTCTCGTGGTTTATGCCAAGACGGACCCCGCGGCGGGTCCGCGCGGCATCACGGCTTTCATCGTCGAGAAGGGCATGAAAGGCTTTTCGGTCTCACCCAAGCTCGACAAGCTCGGCATGCGCGGCTCCGACACGGCCGAGCTCGTTTTCGAGGATTGCGAGGTGCCGGAGGAGAACGTGATCGGCGGCGTTGGCCGCGGCGTGAGCGTGCTGATGTCCGGTCTCGATTATGAGCGCGCGGTGCTGGCAGCGGGTCCGCTTGGCATCATGCAGGCCGCGCTCGATCTCGTGCTGCCTTACGTGCATGAGCGCAAACAGTTCGGCCAGCCCATCGGCACGTTCCAGCTCGTGCAGGCCAAGATTGCCGATATGTACGTGACGCTCAATGCGGCGCGCGCTTACGTCTACACCGTGGCCCGCGCCTGCGACCGGGAGGAGACCACACGCGAGGATGCGGCGGGCGCGATCCTTTATGCTGCGGAGGCCGCAACGCGCGTATCGCTCGACGCGATCCAGCTGCTAGGCGGCAATGGCTACATCAACGATTACCCTGCGGGCCGGCTCTTGCGCGACGCCAAGCTCTACGAGATCGGGGCTGGCACGAGCGAGATCCGGCGCATGCTGATCGGACGGGAGCTTTTCGGCAAAACGGCTTGATATGCCAGAACGGCTCTGTTTGCCAGATTTTGCGCTCTTGACAAATCTAGGGAATGTGCAAGATTGTGCGGAGGAGGAGCCGGTCATGGCACGGAAGAAAACCGAACCCAAATCCCCATCAGCAGAGGTGCACGGCTTCGCGGAAGCGCCGCAGGCCGCCTTCGCCGCAGCACCCGGGCAAAAACCCGGCTTCGGCCTCGCCAACCGGCTCAGGCTCACCCTTGGGCCTGGCGGCCGCGTCGTGATCCCAGCCGCGCTGCGCGACGCCATGGAGGCGCGGGAGGGCGATGCCATCCTCGCCTGGGTCGAGGAAGGCGAGCTTCATCTGTTGAGCCCGCGCGTCGGGGCGCGGCAGGCGCAGGCCATGCTCAAAGGCTTGATCCCCGAAGGCGTCAGCCTTGCCGATGAGCTGATAGCCGAGCGCCGGCGGGAGGCCGAGGCAGACAGCCGTGGCTAGCATCGTCTTCGACGCATCGGTGATCCTCGCGCATATCAATTGCGAGCCGGGCTCGGAGCGCGCGGAAGCGCTTTTTGGCGATGCGCTGATCTCGGCCGTCAATGTTGCAGAGGTCGTTAGCAAGCTCGTGGAGCGCGGCGCAGGCCTTAGCCTTATCCGCGCGGCGCTTTCGCGCTATGGGCTGCAAATCGCCGTCTTCGACGCGGACCTTGCGGAACGCACAGGCGCCCTTCGCGCCAAAACCAAATCCTTTGGGCTCTCGCTCGGCGACCGCGCCTGCCTCGCGCTCGCCGAGCGCTTCGCACTTCCGGTCCTGACCGCCGATAGAACGTGGAAAGACCTTAATCTTTCGATTGAGGTTCAGCTCTTGCGCTAAGCGTTGGGGGAAGGCTCGTGCTACAGTGCGCGCTCATTGCATAAGAACTGGACAGTACGCATCCGATGGCTCACCTCGAAAGCGCGATCGACCGGCGTTCAGCTGAATTCGAAGCCAATGCGAGCGCGATGCGCGCTCAACTCGCCGTTCTGCGGCAGAAAATGGCGAGCGCCGCCCAAGGCGGCAGCGCTGAGGCCAGGCAGCGCCACGAGGCGCGCGGCAAGCTCTTGGTGCGCGACCGGATCGACTTGCTGCTCGATCCCGCTTCGCCTTTTCTCGAAATCGGCGCGCTCGCTGCCCATGGCCTCTACGGCGGCGACGCCCATGCAGCGGGGATCGTCGCAGGTATCGGCCGCGTCTCGGGCCGCGAATGCATGATCGTGGCCAACGATGCGACCATCAAGGGCGGCACCTATTATCCGATGACGGTGAAAAAGCACTTGCGCGCCCAGGACATCGCGCGGGACAACCGGCTGCCCTGCCTTTATCTCGTGGACTCCGGCGGCGCGTTCCTTCCCCAGCAGGACGAGATCTTCCCCGACGAGCGGCATTTCGGGCGCATTTTTTACAACCAAGCGCAGCTGTCCGCGGCGGGCATTCCGCAAATAGCCCTAGTTATGGGCCCCTGCACCGCAGGCGGCGCATACGTTCCGGCTATGTGCGACGAAAGCATCATTGTAAAGGGCAACGGCACCATCTTCCTCGGCGGCCCGCCGCTCGTGAAGGCCGCTACCGGGGATACCGTCACAGCCGAGGAGCTCGGCGGCGCGGAGGTCCATAGCCGCCAGTCCGGCGTCACCGACCATTACGCCCAATCCGACGCGCATGCGATCGGCATCGCACGCCGCATAGTCGCAGATTTGAACCGGATCAAGCCTGCCTCGCTCGACGTTTCCGCGCCGCGCGAGCCCCTATATCCGGCCGGGGAGATTTACGGCATCGTGCAAGCCGACGTCCGCAAGCCCTACGATGTGCGCGAGGTGATTGCGCGGCTTGTTGATGCTTCGGAGTTCGACGAATTCAAGAAGCTTTACGGCCAGACGCTCGTTTGCGGCACGGCGCGGATTTGGGGCTATCCGGTGGGCATTCTTGCTAATAACGGCATTTTATTCTCGGAAAGTGCGCTGAAAGGCGCGCACTTCATCGAGTTGATGAACCAGCGTGGAATTCCGCTGATTTTCTTGCAGAATATCACCGGCTTCATGGTCGGCAAGAAGTACGAAGCCGGTGGAATCGCTAAAGATGGCGCCAAGCTCGTGACCGCTGTCGCAACCGCCACCGTGCCGAAGTACACCGTCGTGATTGGCGGCTCCTACGGTGCCGGCAATTACGGCATGTGCGGGCGCGGCTACTCCCCGCGATTCCTCTGGATGTGGCCGAACGCCAAAATCTCGGTCATGGGCGGCGAGCAGGCCGCGACCGTACTTGCCATCGTCCGCCGCGAGGGGATCGAGGCGAAAGGCGGCACCTGGAGCAAGGACGAGGAGGAGGCGTTCAAGGCTCCGGTCCGCGCCCAGTTCGGCGAACAGGCCGATCCCTATTACGCGACAGCGCGGCTTTGGGACGACGGCATTATCGATCCTGCCGATACGCGCATGGTGTTGGCGCTCGCCATCTCGGCCGGTCTCAACGCTCCGCCCGGGCCGGGACGGTTCGGCGTGTTTAGAATGTGAGCCCGCGATGACGCTTGCACGCCCTTTTACTTCGCTCCTGATCGCCAACCGCGGCGAGATCGCCTGCCGCATCGTGCGCACAGCAAGGCGCATGGGCCTCTACACCATCGCGGTCTATTCGGAGGCCGAGCCCAGCGCCCAGCACGTGCAAGCTGCGGATGAAGCGCGGCTTTTGGGGCCGGCGCCCGCCCGCGAAAGCTATCTTGATATCGAGCGCATTATCGCCGCGGCCAAAGCAAGCGGCGCTGAGGCTATTCATCCGGGCTACGGATTTCTTTCCGAAAAGGCGGAGTTTGCCGAAGCCTGCGAAGCGGCTGGGCTTATTTTCATCGGGCCGCCCGCGTCCGCGATACGCGCCATGGGCTCGAAATCCGCGGCGAAAGAGCTGATGGAAAAGGCCGGCGTTCCGGTCGTACCCGGTTACCACGGCGAAGCCCAGGACATCGAAACCTTTGCCCGCGAGGCTAAACGCCTTGGCTTTCCGGTGCTGCTCAAGGCTGTCGCGGGCGGCGGCGGCAAGGGCATGCGCGTGGTGAGAAGCGCAAAAGAGCTGGAAGCCGCGGCCATGGGTGCGAAGCGCGAAGCGGCCTCGGCTTTTGGCGACGGCAGGCTGCTCTTGGAGAAATTCGTGGAGCGCCCGCGTCACATCGAGGTGCAGGTGTTCGGCGACACCCATGGCGGCATCGTCTCGCTGTTCGAGCGCGAATGCACACTGCAGCGCCGCCATCAAAAAGTGATAGAGGAGGCGCCCTCCGCCGCGCTAACGGACGATAGGCGCGAGCCGCTTTATGAGGCCGCGCGCAAAGCGGCGGCAGCCATCGGTTACGTAGGCGCCGGTACCGTCGAGTTCGTTGCTGGCGAGACGGATGCTTATTTCATCGAGATGAACACGAGGCTTCAGGTCGAGCATCCGGTGACCGAAATGATTACCGGCCTCGATCTCGTCGAATGGCAGCTGCGCATCGCAATGGGCGGGGCGCTGCCGCTGCGGCAGGATCAGAT
>JBKQQS010000099.1:0-34900 GCA_052144215.1 Rhodomicrobium sp. | reverse complement strand
GTCGAAGGCGCGCTGCAAAGCGAGCCGCTGCCAGCCAAGACCCTAACACACAACATCTAGAGGCACGGGAGTTAACTGCATAGCCCAGCAAGAATCTATATTTAACGGACTTTTTGGAGTCACGATTTGGGGGTGAATTCGCGAAAAATCGCGCATTTTGCGGCGGATCGATAATAAAATCCACCGCCACTTACCACGCCGAAATTAACCATGGCCAGGCTCTGCAACGGGGAATTTACCATGGGCGGCTGCGTGGACTCGCCGTCATTGCGAGCGAAGAGAAGTAATCCAGAACCAATACCGGCCTTCGTTGACGCTGGCTCAAGCCCCCCTCACTCTGTTTCTCTCCCCGCAAGCTCGCCTTGGCGAGCTTGCAACTCGGTGTGACCGCATCCGCAAGCGGATGCGGTCGGGAGAGAGGACGATGCCGCAGCCGCGGGAGACTCCCTCTCCCCGCGGGGAGAGGGTTGGGGTGAGCGGGGTCTAAAGCTGTTTTAGCGGATATAGAACAGGCTCTAGCCCAGCTGCTGCTGACGCCGCCGCGATGCTCAGCGCCCGCGGTTTCTCGCGCCGGGAGACTTCCCATGGCCGGCGGACAGCCGCGCGAGCGAACGGCCCTTTTTCATTTTCAGGACCGGCTTTGCGGGAAGCGACGACAGCCGGACGGCGTTTTCTCCGGCGGCCTCCGCGGCGGTTGCGGCCGCGGCGGTGTGCGGGAGCGCCGGGGGCGAGGCTTCAACGGCTTTTTCGCCGGCAAGACGGCGCAAAATCCAATGCAGGCCGCCGCCGCCCCTAACGTCGTGATCCGACATGAACGCCACGATGCGCGGCACGATCTCTTTGCGGTAGCGCGATCCGTTGAAAATGCCGTAATGGCCGGCGCCGGCTTGCGTGTAATGCAGCTTCTTCGACCGGGACAGGTTCGTGCACAGGCCAAGCGCCGCCTCGCATTGACCAAGGCCGGTGATATCGTCCTTTTCGCCCTCTATGGTCATCAGTGCGGTGCGGCGGATGGCCGTTAGGTCGATAAGCCGGCCGCGATGGAACATCTCGCCCTTCGGGAGCTGATGCTTGACGAAAACCTGGTCGATGGTTTGCAGATAATATTCCGCCGTAAGGTCCATCACCGCGAGATATTCGTCGTAGAACTCCTTGTGCTTCTCGACCGAGTCGCCGTCGCCTTTGACGAGGTTGAAGAAGAGCTCCTTATGAGCGGTCACGTGCCGATCGAGGTTCATGGCCATGAAGCCGGTGAGCTGCAGGAAGCCGGGATAAACGAGCCGCCCATGCCCCGGATTCGGCCAAGGCACCGAGGTGATGACCGTCCGCCGGAACCAATTGGTGCCCCGCTCTTCTGCGAGCTTGTTCACCGCGGTCGGACTGACGCGGGTGTCGACCGGGCCGCCCTTAAGGATGATGCTGCGCGGTATCGCTGGACTGTCGCAGGTCTCCATCAGCGCCACAGCCGATAGCACCGGTATGGAGGGCTGGCACACAGCCATGACGTGCACGTCGCCCTGGAACAGCCCGAGCATCTCGATGATATAATCTATGTAAGTATCGAGATCGAAATTGCCGTCCTGCTGGGGGACGAAGCGGGCGTCGTGCCAGTCGGTGATGTACACGTCGGCGTGAGGCAGCATGGCCTCCACCGTTCCGCGCAGAAGCGTCGCATAATGCCCTGAAAGCGGCGCCACGATCAGGAGCCGCGGCTCCTCCGGTGCGCTACCCTGAAAGTGCTTCTTGAAGCGGATAAGGTCGCAAAAGGGCTTGCGCCAGATGGTTTCCTCTGTGACCGCGATTTGCTGCCCTTTCACCTGCGTGCGGGCGATGTCGAACGACGGCTTTTTGTAGCGCCGCGTCGTCCGTTCCAAAAGCTCGGCAGCGGCGGCCGCGTTGCGCCCGATATTCGTATAGGACAGGGGATTGAAGGGGCTGCGCATGAGAAAGCGGGTTGAGTGAGCGGCCACCCGTGCAGGAGACATGGCAGCTTGGCCCAACTCATAAAGGTGGTAGAGCACGCGACCTCCTTTGTTGAGTGAACGCCTGAGTACAACACCACGCTACAAGCGCCTCAAAGACTGTCGCAGGCAATGCTTACACCGTATCGTCACAGCTAAGCTGACACGCTAATCGTCCGAGGGGAATTAATCTTTCGTTGGGTCTTGAGCCTCCCCTCGATCTATGAGCTCTTTTCGCCCGATAGGCGCCGCTTTATCATATCGATCACCGTGGCGGGCGGGGTATTGAACATGAAGTGAGTAATATAATTACCCTCCCGGTCCATGAGATAGATGAAGGCCGAATGGTCGACGGTGTAATCTTCTGCGCCGCCGCCCGCCTTTCTATAGTAAACACGGTAAGCCTTCGCGGCGCTTGCGACCTCGTCCGGACTGCCGGTGAGGCCGGTAATGACCGGGCTGACGGCCTTAACATAGGATGCGAGAACCTCTTTCGTGTCGCGCTGAGGGTCCACGGTGATGAAGACCGGCGCGACCTGGCTCGCATCGGCCCCGAGCTTGTCCATCACCTCGGCGATATTTTGCAATTCGGTGGGGCACACGTCCGGGCAATGAGTATAGCCGAACATGACGAGCATGAGCTTGCCGCGGAACTTACCATCCGTAACACGTTTACCATCTGTATCGATAAGGGAAAAAGGACCGCCGATCAGCGCCTTTCCTTCCGTTTGCGCCCTTTGCGGCGTAAAGCGGATCGAGTAAGCTGCGGCAAAACCCGCCACAAACAAGACGACGATGAATAGGACCGGATTGATACGCAGCATGGAATGTCCTTCGCTTGTCCTTCATACGGCCGCCATTCAGCCGGCCAGGCTTTGCAAGATGACGCGGTTTTGAAAGCGCATTGCGTCAATTTACTGACGGCCGCGCCGGCGCCCGCGCCTATAAGCGGTGTGTTTAAGTTCTAGGATTGCATAATGACAAGCGCTCAAATCGTAGTCGATAGAAGCCGCCTGAGACTCAACACGACGATCAGGCTCAGATGGTTCGCGATCGCCGGGCAGGCTGCAACCCTATATCTGGTTTACTTCAGTTTCGGCTTTCCGCTCCCGTTGATCCCGTGCCTCGCCATTATTTTCCTGTCGGCGGCACTGAACGTTGCGCTGACCTTGCTGGCGCCGCGTTCCCAGCTTCTGGCGAGCCGCCATGCTCTGTTGCTTCTCGGCTACGATATCTCGCAACTCGCGGCGCTGCTTTATCTCACAGGCGGGCTGCAAAATCCGTTTTTCTTTCTTCTGGTCGTCCCTGTCGCGGTTTCGGCGTCCACGCAGCCCCTCATCGTAACCCTAATCCTGACCGCATTCGATATTGTGCTGGCCTCGCTGCTTGCGCGCTATCACATGCCGCTTCCTTGGGCCCACCAGCCGCCGCCTTCGCTGCCGTACACCTATGTGATAGGGCTTTGGTCGTCGCTGGTCTCATGCATCGTGTTTATAGCGATTTATGCGTGGCGTATAGGCCAGGAAGCACGGCAGATGTCCGAGGCGCTTACCGCAGCCGAACTCGTTTTGGCGCGCGAGCAGCGCCTTTCGGCCCTGGACGGACTTGCCGCTGCTGCCGCCCATCAACTCGGCACCCCCCTTTCAACAATAGCGCTCGTCGCCAAAGAGCTTGAGCGCGCGGTGCCGGACGAAAGCCCGTTGCGGGAAGATATCACCCTCCTGCAGACCCAAACGGCTCGCTGCCGCGACATCCTGAGCGAGCTTTCGAAAAGTAGACGCGAAGGTGAGGACGATTACTTCGCGCAAATACCCCTCAGCCACCTGATCGAGGAGGTCGTCGCACCTTTGCGCGTCCCAGGCGTTGAAGTCGTTGTCGGGCTTACAAACGGGTCGGCGCTATCCAGGCCTGGAGCCGAGCCGCTGATGCCGAGAAGCCCAGGGCTCATCCATGGTCTTAGCAATTTGGTCGAGAATGCTATCGACTTCGCGCATGAGCGCGTTACCATCGATGCAAACTACGATCAGGAGCGGATACGCCTGCGCATCATCGATGACGGGCCCGGTTTCCATCCGAATGTCTTCAAGTACTTGGGCGAGCCTTACGTGACAAGCCGGCCGCGCGGCGATGGCGGCGATGCCGACGGCGAAGAGAGTGGAATGGGCCTCGGCTTTTTCATCGCGAAGACTCTTTTGGAGCGGTCCGGGGCGTCGATCCGGGCGGTAAACCGGTCTCCATACCTCGGCGGGGCTATGGTTGAGGTCGTTTGGCCGCGCGAACGGCTTGACACCGCCGTATAAAATTTGACTTTCGGCGTTTAGAACACGAAACTGCGACATTATGTAAGGGGTGCGACAAAATAGCTATGGATGCAGTCATGAGCACGTTCGCCGTGCCCGAAGTGAGCGGGGATAACTCGCTGCTGATCGTCGACGACGACAAGCCCTTTCTCTCTAGGCTTGCAAAAGCGATGGAAGCGCGCGGTTACCAGGTACGCACGGCCGATTCGCTCGAAGCCGGGAAACAGGCCATTAGGGAGCTGGCTCCCGCTTTTGCGGTTGTCGACTTGCGTCTCGACGATGGCAACGGCCTTGAGGTTATTCGCATGCTTCGCGAAACCCGCCCCGATTGCCGCGCGCTTGTGCTCACAGGCTATGGCAACATCGCGACGGCCGTGACGGCGGTGAAACTCGGTGCCGTAGACTATATGTCGAAACCCGCCGATGCGGAGGACATCCTCGCAGCGCTCACCGCATCCGGTGAGACAAAGCCGAAACCGCCGGAAAATCCCATGTCCGCCGACCGGGTCCGCTGGGAGCACATCCAGCGCGTTTACGAGCTCTGTAACCGTAACGTGTCGGAGACCGCAAGACGGCTGCATATGCACCGGCGCACATTGCAGCGCATCCTCGCCAAACGCGCGCCGAAATAGCGCAATGGGCGCAAATGCCGCCGCGGACCGCTTTGGACCACCTCGTTTTCGGCGTCTCCTCGCTCGATAGCGGCGCTCGCTGGCTCGAAGAGCAGCTCGGCGTAGCCCTCTCAGCCGTCTCAAGAATCCAGGCGGGCGGCCCGATTTCTTTGACGATCTTATGGATAGAATCCGTGAGATTCGGGCCTCAGAAAAGAGAATGTGGACCCGTGTCTTGGAGTTGGCATCGTTTTGTTCGGATTACAATCTTATGAGGCAACAGTCAGCCGGTGACGGGATCGCCGCGGCCTGAAAGACGGCGCGCGGCGAGATGGGCGAAGCGCAAAGTGAGCGCCTTTCGCCTCGCGCTTCGAAGCAGCACCGGGTCCGGCTCACGCACGAGCACGGCGTCATAGTCGTCCGAGATGAAAAGTCCCGCGGCATGGGGAACGATCTCTGCCGGAAAATCGGGGCCGACAGCGAAGAAGAACCGGTCGCACCATTCAAGATAATCCTGCCACTTGCGGTCGGCGCGAAAGTCCGGAACGCCCGACTTCACCTCGACGATCCAGATTTCTCCTTTTTCGCCGAGCGAGAGGATATCCGCGCGCCGTCCGCTCCTGAGCGGAAACTCGATCAGTGCGGCATGCCCCATGGATTCGAGCAAGCGCATGGCACCGCGCAGCGGCCTTGGCTCCGGCCTTCCCGGTTTCGATGGGAGGGCAGGTAACAAACTTGTGCTGGGTCCGTATTCAGATGTGACCACGATGGACCTAGTTCCCGGTTAGCTTGTTCCCCTGATTTACGGTGTTGGGGGAAGGCAAGCTCCCTAAACCATAAAAAGGGGCACAACTATGCCACTCGACGACTGTTCCGCAAAGCCCTCCGGGGCCGGGGCCCGCCAGCGCGAACTCGCTGAGCGGCTTTCCGCAACGCGTGCGCTTTCGCTTGAGATCGCCGCGCCTCTGTCCGCCGAGGACCAGGTTGTCCAGGCCAATGACGATGCGAGCCCCACGAAATGGCATCTCGGCCACACCACATGGTTTTTCGAGGAGCTAGTCCTTAAGAAGTTTTTGCCCGATTACCGGGTCTTCGACGAGCGCTTCGCATATTGTTTCAATTCTTATTACGAAACTCTGGGCCCAAGGCATCCGCGGCCGCGGCGGGGCCTTCTTACCCGGCCTTCATTGGAGGAGGTCCGGGCCTACCGCGCTTACGCCGATGAGCATTTGCAAGCCCTTTTAGCCGGGCCGATGCCGCAAGAGGCTCTCGCTCCGATCGAGACCGGCATTCATCACGAGCAGCAGCACCAGGAACTGATGCTCACCGATATTCTCGCTCTCTTCGCGGCCAATCCGCTCCGGCCGGCTTACCGGGAAAAGCCCGCCCTGCCGCTGGAGGCGCCCGCGCCCGGCCAATGGCGGACTATTTCCGGCGGCATCTTCGATATCGGGCATCGCGAAGAGGGCTTCGCTTACGACAATGAGGGCCCCGCTCACCGCGTGCTTTTGGCTGATTTTCGCATTTTCAGCCGGGAGGTTACCAACAGGGAGTGGATCGCCTTCATCGAGGCGGGCGGCTACTCGGACCCATTGCTTTGGCTGGCGGACGGCTGGACGGCCGTGCAGCGCGAGAACTGGAAGGCACCCGGCTACTGGGAGCTTCGGAACGGGGCCTGGCATCAGATGACCCTGCACGGGCTGTACCCGGTCGAGCCGGAATGGCCGGCCGTTCATGTCAGCTACTACGAGGCAGACGCCTTCGCCCGCTGGACAGGCCGGCGGCTGCCAACCGAATTCGAGTGGGAGGCAGCGTTTGCGGATCGGCCAAGTCCGGCACCGTCCGGGCTTTCGCGGCTCTGTCCAGCCCCTGGCTCTGCCGGCGGGGCGTCATCGCTTTACGGCAATGTATGGGAATGGACACAAAGCGCTTACTTGCCCTACCCCGGATACAAGCCAGCACCTGGAGCGCTTGGCGAATATAACGGCAAGTTCATGTGCAATCAGATCGTGCTGCGGGGCGCGTCCATCGCCACGCCCGCCCATCGCACGCGTCCCACCTATAGGAACTTCTTTTATCCGCATCAGCGCTGGCAATTCATGGGCCTTCGCCTTGCGAGCGATGCCTAGCGATGCAGCGCTTCGCCGGGATGCAAACAGCCCCTCAGCCGGCCGCCGGCAGCTTCCTCGAAGAAGTGCTGCGTGGCCTGTCGCTTCGTCAAAAAGCGCTGCCAAGCCGTTTTCTTTATGACGGGCGAGGCTCGGAACTCTTCGAGAGGATCACAGAGCTACCCGAATATTATCCGACGCGAACTGAGCTTGCCCTGCTCAAATCGTCTGGCCCAGAGCTTCGCGAGATTGTCCCGCCGGGCGCCGTTATCGTTGAGTTCGGCTCGGGCTCCTGCCGCAAGACCGAGCTTCTGCTGGAAGCTCTCGACCGCCCTTTTGCCTATATATCCATCGAGATATCGGCATCCGCGCTCTTTCCGGCGGCGCGCCGCATTAAACGGAAGTTCCCCAGCCTTGCGGTGCATCCGGTGCTTGGCGGCTTCCAAGATCTTGGCAAGATGACCCTGCCGTTTCGCAGCTACCCTCGAGCCGGTTTTTTTCCTGGCTCTACGATCGGCAATCTGACACCCGATGAAGCGGTTTTTTTCCTGCAATCCGCGCGGCGCTTTCTCGGCGGCGACGCTCTCTTCATCGTTGGCGCCGACCTCCAGAAGCCGCTCGATATTCTTCTCCCCGCTTATGACGATGCCGAGGGTGTGACAGCCGCCTTCAACCGCAACATCCTGACGCGCATCAACCGGGAGCTCGATGGAAATTTCGACCCGGGCTTATTCGAGCACTCGGCGCCCTATAATGCCGCCGAAGGCCGCATAGAAATGCATTTACGCCCGGCGAAGCCGCATCGGGTCCGGGTGGCAGGCCATAGCTTCGAGTTCCGTCCGGGGGAAACAATTCACACCGAGAACTCGTATAAATACACTATGGCGGGCTTCCGCGCCCTTGCCAGGGATGGGGGATGGGACCCGGTCAAGGCTTGGACCGATAAGAACAGTCTCTTCTCAATGCACGTTCTCGCCTGAGCCGCCGGGAAACAGCGCCCTTCTCCCCCCGGAAGAAGGACGGGATGAGGGGGGACTATTCTGTGGTCCTACAGAGCAAGCGGTGGCAGCGGGGGGCAGGCAAGAAGCTTATGCGATGGCCCATTGCACTCCAATTCTTAGCGATTTGTGTATCCACGGCCGCCGTTTATTTAACATCGCGTTAACCGGCCGTGCCAATTATCGCACACCCTCGATAGAACTGCTTCCGCCCGCGCATATCGGTTTGACAAAACTGAAGGATGCCGCAAGAACATAAGTCAAGCTTATTTTGGGGACGCACTTGGCCATCTGTAATTCGTACCTCGGCGCCGCTGGGAGGCTCAGCGCTGCAATAGCCTTTGCCGCTTTCGCGACGGCCGCGCCCGGTGTGACACCCGCCGTGGCGTTAGAGCCCTATACGCAAACCGGTCAGCCGTTCTGGATGATTGACGAGGTGCGCGCCGGCGCTTTCAAGCAAGCCATCGACGATGCTGGGCACGAGGGAGCGGCAGCCTTGAACCTTGAGGTTCTAGGAGGCCGTTTTGGCGGCGGCTACGAGGATAGCATATTAAACTTTTTCCTGACCCCTCGCCCCCACCTCGGCACGACGGTAGCCTTCGGTAAGACCGACGAGTTCTACTGGGGTTTGACTTGGGACGCAAAACTTACGGACCGTGCCTTCATTGAGGGATCGTTTGGCGGCGCTGCCCACGACGGTCCCCTCGACACCCCTGGCGAAGCTTCATACGGCTGCACTGTCAATTTCAGGGAGTCCGCTTCCCTCGGCTTCTCGCTGTCTGCGGATTGGCGGCTATTGGCGACCATCGACCACATGTCCAATGGCGGTCTCTGCAACCCGAACCGCGGCCTAACAAATGCCGGCGTTAGGCTAGGATATCGCTGGTAAATGTGATATGCAGCAGCTTGGCATGAAGTCTTGGCCGGGCGCGGCAAATGGTCGTTCTCACGAAAATCTACACGAAGACTGGCGATGACGGCACGACTGCGCTCGGGAGCGGCGAGCGCGTTTTGAAGTCGAGCAGCCGTATTGCAGCCTATGGCACAGTAGACGAGACGAATGCCGCCATCGGCATGGCACGATTGCTGCTGCCAAGCGATCAAGAGATGGTCGCAGCAATGCTCGCCCGGATTCAAAACGACCTTTTCGACCTAGGGGCCGATCTCTGCGTGCCCGATCGCGGCGAGGCCCTTGCCTACACCCCGCTGCGGCTTCAGGATGCACAGGTTGCGCGGCTCGAGCAGGAAATCGACGCCATGAACGGCGAAATGGCCCCGCTCGCATCCTTCGTGCTTCCGGGAGGCTCTCAGGCTGGGGCTGCTCTGCATCTTGCCCGCACCATTTGCCGCCGCGCAGAGCGCTGTATCGTGGAGCTAAAGCTCGAGGGCGAACAAGTCAGCGATGCCGCAAGCCGCTATATTAACCGCCTTTCCGATCACTTGTTCGTTGCCAGCCGCTATGTGAATGGCAAAGGCAAGGACGACCTTTTGTGGCGGCCAGGGCAAAACGCGTAAGCTCCTCCGGATTGGAACTGTCCATGATTTTCGTGCCGGTCTGGGATCTGAATCCCCTCAAAGCGGTTAAGTTTCAGTATGTTACAGTGAGTATCATTGCCCTAAATGTGATTATATATTTCGTGTTCGAGTCAGACCTCATATTCCATTCGCAGGCAGACTTCATCGACATGCTGTCGGTCAAACCTCGCGATGTTGTGCCCTTGGACTCGTTTTTGCGGCATGTTCCTGAGCAATATAGGCTTGTCACCTACATGTTTGTGCATGGAAGCGTTCTGCATCTCGTCATGAACATGATTTTCCTTTTCGTCTTCGGCGACAACGTCGAGGATGCCATGGGGCATCTGCGCTTCATCCTCTTCTATTTGGTATGCGGCGCGTCTGCGGCCCTCGTGTACAGCGCTATCACCGATACGCGCGATGTGCCGCTTATCGGTGCGAGCGGAGCGATCTCAGGCGTTATCGGTGCCTATCTCATGCTCCACCCTAACATCCGCGTTTGGGTACTTTTCCCCAAGCTGTTTCTTCCGCTGCGGTTCCCGGCAGGCTTTGTGATCGGCACCTGGATCGTTTACCAGATTGGCGCGGCGATCTATTTTCCAAACGGCGGAACCGCCTGGTGGGCCCATGTTGGAGGATTCTTCACGGGCGCGCTTCTGGTGACGGTCTTGAAGCGTCCCGGCTTCCGCCTCTTCGATGCCGCGACGGGTGTTTAGTGGTTAACCTGTTGAACAAGCTTGAACGGATTGACACTTTCGCAAGTGCGAAATAGATTTGCACTCTCGTGATCGCGTCAATGGTAAATTTGTACGCCATTAGGTGAGTTGACCCGGCGCTGCAGCGCAGCATAATGAACTGGTCAATAGTCAGGACTTTATCGCTATGAAGCTTCTCGTACCCGTCAAACGGGTCGTAGACTATAATGTTAAGATCCGCGTGAAACCGGACGGCAGCGGCGTCGACATCGCTAATGTCAAGATGTCCATGAATCCTTTCGATGAAATCGCAGTCGAAGAGGCGATCCGCATCAAAGAAGCCGGCCATGCCGAAGAAATTATCGCGGTTTCCGTGGGCCCCCAAAAAGCTCAAGAGACATTGCGCACGGCCCTCGCCATGGGCGCGGACCGTGCGATTCTTTACAGAACAGACCTCCCGGTCGAGCCTTTGGCGGTGGCGAAGATTCTTAAGCGCGCCGTCGAGCAGGAAAAGCCAGGGCTTGTCATTCTCGGCAAGCAAGCGATCGACGACGACTCCAATCAAACAGGTCAAATGCTCGCGGCCTTGCTCAACTGGCCTCAGGCGACCTTCGCATTCAAAGTGACCTTCAAGGACGGCGCGTTGGAGGTTGTCCGCGAGGTTGACGGCGGATTGCAGACCGTTGCGCTCAAATTGCCGGCCATTGTGACCGTGGATCTGCGGCTCAATCAGCCGCGTTACGCGTCGCTGCCGAACATTATGAAGGCGAAGAAAAAGCCGCTCGATGAGGTCGATGCCGCGTCGTTAGGGCTCGATATCGAACCGAGAATCAAGGTGATTAAAACCAGCGAGCCGCCAACCAGAAAGGCTGGCATTAAGGTTCAATCCGCGAGCGAGCTCGTGGAGAAGCTGCGCACCGAAGCGGGAGTGTTGCAATAATGGCCGTTCTTCTTGTTGCAGAGCACGATAACAAGGCGCTGAACGGTGCGACCGCTAAGGCGCTGACGGCGGCTCAGAAGCTCGGGAGCCCAGTTCATATTCTGGTGGCGGGATCGGGCTGCGGCGCGGTTGCGCAAAAAGCCGCAAGCCTCAGCGGTGTCGAAAAGGTCCTCGTGGCCGATGCGGATCATTTAAAGCCGCGGCTGGCTGAAGACATGACCGCGCTGATCGTCCCTCTCATGGAACGCTACGAGGCGCTCGCCGCTGTCGCATCGGCTGCGGGAAAAGACGTAGCGCCCCGGGTGGCGGCCCTCCTCGATGTGGCGCAAATCTCCGATGTCATAGCCGTGCATAGCCCGGTGCTGTTCGAGCGCCCCATCTATGCGGGTAATGCGGTGCAAACGGTTGAATGCACCGGGGCAAAGAAAGTGATGACCATCCGCACGACGGCTTTCGCCGCTGCGGCGGAAGGCGGATCTGCGCCTATCGAGCAAATTCAAACGCAAGCGGCCAACGGCATCTCGCAATTTGTGAGCGAAGAATTGTCGAAGTCGGAGCGGCCCGAACTCACTGCCGCCAAGATCGTGATCTCCGGCGGGCGCGGCATGCAGTCGGGAGAGAATTTCAAGCTCCTCGAGCGCATTGCCGATAAGCTCGGCGCAGCGGTCGGCGCGAGCCGCGCCGCCGTGGACGCCGGTTTCGTCCCCAACGACTATCAGGTCGGTCAAACTGGCAAGGTGGTCGCTCCAGAGCTCTACATCGCCGTCGGGATCTCGGGCGCCATCCAGCATCTTGCGGGCATGAAAGATTCGAAGGTGATCGTTGCCATCAACAAGGACGAGGAAGCGCCTATCTTTCAGGTCGCGGACTACGGCATTGTCGGTGACCTATTTCAGATTCTGCCGGAATTCGAAGCCGCGCTCGACAACCGGAAGTAGCTTCACACCGAACCCCGGAGTTGACGATGGTTCAAGCCCCATACACGACCCGCGCAAACCCCTACGCCAACAAAGGCGAGGGGCGGCCACCTCTCGTTATCAAGACGATTGGCGTCATTGGCGCCGGGCAGATGGGCAATGGCATTGCGCACGTCGCCTCGCTCGCAGGCTACAATGTGCTGCTCCACGATCTGAGCAGGGAGCGCGTAGAAGCCGCGCTTGCGACAATCCATGGCAATATGAGCCGTCAAATTCACCGGGGCAAGATAACTGAAGACCAACGCGACAAAGCGCTGAGCCGGATCACCTATGCCCCCTCGCTCGATGCCTTCGCCGATGCTGAGCTGGTGATAGAAGCGGCGACGGAAGACGAGGATATCAAGCGCAAGATCCTCGTCGCTCTGTGTCCGCATCTGAAGCCGGCCGCTCTCATCGGCAGCAACACCTCCTCCATTTCGATAACCCGGCTTGCGGCCGTGACGGACCGGCCCGAGCAGTTCATCGGCATGCACTTCATGAACCCCGTGCCGGTGATGGAGCTCGTAGAGATGATCCGCGGCATCGCAACGGACGAGGCGACTTTTGCCGTCGCGCGCCGCTTCGTCGAGAGCCTTGGCAAGACCGTGACCGTCGCCGAAGATTTCCCGGCCTTCATCGTCAACCGCATCCTTCTGCCTATGGTCAATGAGGCGGTCTACACCCTTTACGAAGGCGTAGGCTCCGTCGAGGCCATCGATCTTGCGATGCGGCTCGGGGCCCGCCATCCGATGGGTCCGCTGCAACTTGCCGATTTCATCGGCCTCGATACCTGCCTTTCGGTCATGCAAGTGTTGTACGAGGGACTAGCGGACACCAAATACCGGCCGTGTCCGCTCTTGGTGAAATACGTCGAGGCCGGGTGGCTCGGACGCAAGACGCAGCGCGGATTTTACGACTATCGCGGTGAAGTTCCGGTTCCGACCCGTTAACATTCCTGGCCGCAGGCCACGCTTTCGTTAAAATCTAGCCGTAAGCGCGGACGTGCCTAATAGAATTAGCCGAGCCTAAGGTCGAGTCATGACATCTACAAACCATGCCGGTAGCCCTGCATGGGCGGATTGCCCTTACACAGCCGCCGTGGTTCTCGCCAATGGATTGATTATTCAAGGGTTCGGCGCCGGCGCCACGGGAGAAGCAACGGGCGAGGTTTGCTTCAATACCGCGATCTCGGGCTATCAGGAAATCCTGACCGATCCCTCTTATGCCGGGCAAATCGTCACCTTCACCTTCCCGCATATCGGCAATACCGGCGTCAATCCCGATGACATCGAGACCGCTAGCCTGGCTGCCTCCTCAGGCGTTTGCGGCTGTATCCTTCACGCGGGCATAACCGGCCCATCCAATTACCGGTCCCGTCAGCACCTCGATCAATGGCTGAGTGCGCGCGGCATCATCGGCATAAGCGGCGTCGATACGCGGGCCTTGACCATGCTGATCCGCGATCACGGCATGCCCAACGCCGTTATCGCGCATCATCCAGACGGCGTTTTCGATTTTGACGCGCTCCTTGCGCGAGCGCGTGCGTGTCCGAATATGGAGGGCGCCGAGCTCGCCGGAAGCGTCACAACTACGCAGAGTTACGGGTGGAGCGAAGGCGTTTGGGCCTGGAACCAGGGCTTTAAAACGCAGGAGGCGCCGGATTTTCACGTTGTCGCGATAGACTATGGCATTAAGCGCAACATCCTGCGCTGCCTAGCTTCATCGGGCTGCCGCGTGACCGTGCTGCCAGCCTACGCGACTGCTGAGGAGGTGCTCTCCCGCCGGCCCGATGGGGTCTTTTTGTCGAATGGCCCTGGCGATCCCGCCGCAACCGGAGAGTATGCGATCCCCGTTATCCGCAACCTGATCGGCTCGGGACTCCCGCTGTTTGGCATTTGCCTCGGCCATCAGCTTCTCGGTCTAGCGCTCGGCGGGCGCACCGTGAAAATGCCCCACGGCCATCACGGCGCCAATCATCCCGTTATGGATTACACAACCGGCAAAGTAGAAATCACCTCGATGAACCATGGCTTTGCGGTAGAACGCGAAAGCCTGCCGGATGGGGTCGAGGAAACCCACGTGTCCTTGTTCGATGGCAGCAATTGCGGCATCCGCCTTAAAGGGAAGCCTGTCTTTTCGGTACAGTATCATCCCGAAGCATCGCCCGGCCCTCAGGACAGTCATTACCTCTTCATCCGCTTCACGAACCTGATGCGCGTGCGCAAGGGCCTTCCGCAACTGAGCGAGCGCACCCTCGGGCTGGAGTAAACAGCTCGCGCGGATACGGCGACGCTTTGACGTTGCATGAGCACCGGGGTAATATTAACTTAAGCATAGATTATCCTGCCGCGGCCTAAACCTAGTGCAAAGATAGCTTTCAGGAACCCTCTCGATGCATAGCGCGCTCGTCCATCGTGCAAAGGGGCTTTGGCCAGAAGCGCAAGCCGAAGGCAGCGTCACGCTCGATTACGAGGCGCGCGTCAGCCACCGCGTCAGGCTGACAACGGATCATGGCGAGGCTATTTTGCTCGATTTGCCGCACGCCGTGGTCATGGCCGGCGGCGATGGCTTGCGCCTTGGAGACGGACGCTGGATCGCCGTGCACGCGGCGCCGGAGCCGGTTGTGGAGGCGCACCACCACGACCCGCAGCAGTTTGCGCGGCTCGCCTGGCAACTCGGTAACCGCCATGTGCCAGCGGAGATCCGGGCCTCGGTCATCCGCATACGCCCGGATCCTGCGATCGAGGAGATGCTGATCCGCGCCGGCGCGCAACTGACGAAGTTCGAGGCGCCATTTCAGCCCGAAGCTGGCGTTTATGGCAGTCACGGGCACGCCGCGCATGAGCCCTCCGTGGATCATGAACACCGCCATGACCGTGACGCGGAGTCTTGACCTGTGGGCGCTAACTTAATCGGCCCGGCCATGATCGAGCGCAACACCCCTCATCCTGTCCTTCTCCCCATGGGAGAAGGGACGCCTGAATTAAGCGCAGCGCGTGCAATAGCGTCCTCTCTCCCAATGGGAGAGGACAGGGGTTGAACGCCGGGCATGGCCGGATCTTCAACGGGGAGGACTTAAGTTGGCGCCTGTGGGGTCTTGATCGGGAAGCGCGCTGCGCTCACTGCGCCGGCCGCGGCTCGACCGGAAAATCGTGAACCTGCGTGCCGTCTGCCCCGGCATAGGAAAAGTGCCACCACTCGCCGGGGTAGTTCTTGAAACCCGCGCCTTCCAGGATGCCCTTTAAGAGCATGCGCGCTTTGTGCTGCTCCGGCGTGACGAGCGGTGAGGCTGTGTTGGCCTTAGGGTCGAAGCAGTCGAATGCCGTACCCATGTCGAGGCTCGCTTCTGGCCCGCCATCCGCCGCTGGCGCGGTGCAATCTTGGTCTGCGGTACCCGGCGCCTCCGCTGCGGCGTTCACAGGCGCGAGCGTTAGATCGGCGGCAAAGCCCGCCGAGTGCCCCGATCGAGGTGCGATGTAACCGGGCACGAGTTGCGATTTGCGAAGATGCGGATAATAGCGCTTGGCGCGCGCGTCCCCAGGGGCGGCGGCCCATGCCAGGAACGCCTTGACGGCGCGGACCGGGCGGTAGCAATCGTAGACCTTGAGCGTTAGCCCAAGCGCTTGAGCTTTCTCCTGCGCACGCTTCAAGGCCTCGGCCGCGCTACGCTTGAGGACGCATTCCGCAGCGTCGTAACCAGGAACCGGCTTTCCGGTGAAGTTGTCCGGCCCCGCGTAGCGCATGTCCTGCACAATCGAGGGCGCCACGTCGCGAAGATAGACGAAGCCTGCGGGAAGCTTATCCGCTCCGGCACCCGCCGCGCAGCAGCTCATCGGCGCGAGCAAGCCGCACCCCACAGTAAGAGCTTGCCATACTCGGTTCGGTGCTAATAGCAGCTGATAAACTCCCGGAACACCCAGCCTATGCCAATGTTGGCCCAAAGCCGGCCGCGGCTGTCGTAAGCGGTCGATTGAATGGTAACCGCTGCCCCGTTCCGCAGCGTCCCTATAATTTCACCGTTCGGAGCGGTGCGGATATTGAGCGGCGTTCCAGTTGGGTCGGTGACGACGCATCCCGCCTGCGCCGCAGCGGAAGCGGTTAAGAGGAAAAAGGCAACCGGAAAAATTTTGCGCATGACGAACCTCAATCGATGAACCTCGCAGCATTATAAAATATTAGAAGCTTACCGTATAGAGCCTGCGGAGCGCGGCATGGGTGCAAGCCGCGCTATCATAGCACCAAGCTCGGCGAAATCGCGCTTCCTCGAAGAGGAACGCCGCCAGGCGAGCCCGATCTTGCGCGACGGGACCGGCGGCGCAAAGCTCAGCAGCCGGATATCGCTGCGGCGCGCTTCGGTATCGAGGCTCATTTCCGGTAGAAGGGTAACGCCGAAGCCGTTGGCGGCCATTTGCACCAAGGTCGACAGACTCGTGGTCCCGAACGTATTTAAGTTCTGCACCTGCTTCAGGCTGCAAAAGCTGAGCGCTTGATCGCGCAGGCAGTGGCCCTCTTCTAGCAGGAGCAGGCGCTCGTTTTCGAAGAGGCCGGGCGTCGCCACGGCGTTGTCCGGGACCGGCCTGTTCGCCGGTAGGGCGAGCACGAACGCGTCGTCGAAGAGGTCCTGCGTCTCGATCTCAGGCTCATCGATGGGCAAGGACAACAGCACGGTATCGAGCCGGCCGCCGGCGAGATCGGTCAGCAGGTAGCGCGTCTGCGACTCGCGTAAGTGCAGATCGAGTTCGGGATAGGCGCTGCGAAGCTGAGACAGGAGTTTCGGCAAAATATAAGGCGCGATGGTGGGGATGACGCCGAGCCGCAGCGGCCCCGTCAAAAGGCGCCCGCTGTGCCGCGCGTGGCCGGCCAAATCGCGCACGCTGGCAAGGATCGCGCGCACGCGACGGGCGATTTCCTCGCCCTCTGGCGTGAGCTTGGTGCCAGCCCGCGTCCGCTCGATCAGGATCGTGCCGAGCTCCTTTTCAAGCTCTTGAATTTGCATGGATAATGCGGGCTGTGTCACGGCGCACTGCTCGGCCGCGCGCCCGAAATGCAGCGACTGCGCGAGCGCATCGAAATAGCGAAGCTGCCGGAGCGAGATATTTGTCATAAGCCCATCTTATCGCAGTTTCAGATAATGCGAATAGACCTTATTGTTCAGCCAAGAGCAGCGGAACCGGCTGTTCGACAATCTCGCCGAGGCGATGGCTGGCGTGCCGGCCGGGATTGTGAAGCGCCAGATCGGGCATTTCTATAAGGCCGATCCCGAATACGGGCTCGGCGTTGCGCGGCGGATGGCTATCGCCGTGGACGAGCAGCAGATGCTCAAGGCTGCGGAGTAAACAAGGCGGGGGCGGCTTTTCCGCCGCCGCCCGATCCTTATCGCACAGCGCCGCTCAGAGCATGCAGCGCCCGGGCTTACGAGTTATCCTCATATTTGAACGAAACCTTCACCTTGGCGCGATAGGCTTCGACTTTCCCGTTGTCGAGCTGCATGTCGAGTTGCACGATTTCAGCAATGCGAAGATCGCGCAGGCTTTTTGAAGCGCGCTCGATAGCCGCCGTAGCCGCTTTCTCCCACGATTCAGTGCTCGTTCCGACAAGCTCGATAATTTTGTAGACGCTTTCGGCCATCTTATCCTCCTCGTTCTTCTTTTTTGCAGATGAATAGCTTGTGGCGAAAACTGTCCCAAAGCAAGAGGCGGCTGCCGGCGCGCTAACTAAATCGGTAATCCGATCGTTCCGACGAAGGGAAGCTCGCGGAACGCGTGGGCGGCGTCCATGCCATAGCCGACGACGAAGCGGTCGGGGCACTCGAAGCCTACGAAATCGGCCTCGATCTCAGTCTGGCGGCGCTTGCGCTTGTCGAGCAGCACCGCAACCGATACGCTCTTGGCGCCGCGTCCGAGCATGAGATCGCGCACGAATTTCAGCGTTTTTCCGGATTCGAGAATGTCGTCGACGATGAGCACATCGCGGCCTGCAATGGCAGAGTCGACGTCGCGCAGGATCTTCACCTCGCCGCTTTGCGTGCCTGCGCCGTAGCTTGAGATGAGGATGAATTCGACTTCGGGAGAAAGGCCTGCGCCGTGCATGGCCCGGATAAGATCGGCCGCGAAGATGAAGGAGCCTTTGAGGACGGAGACGACGAGCAGATCGTGAAACTCGCGCGAGGCAATCTCCCGGGCAAGCTCCAGATTCCGCGCGGCGATCGCCTCCGCAGAAAACAAGACTTCTATGCTTTTACCGCGAGCTGCCGGCATGAGACCCTCGAACATGAAACGCCGTGCATGGCGGCACGAACTATTCTCGATAGAAATAAGATAAAAACAGCCTTGCGACGTTTATTATGCCAAGGGTCACGCGCTCACGAGGCCGGTGTGCTTTTCAATCCGGGCAAGGCGCGCATCGATAGAGTTGAGGCGGCCTTCAACGACTTCCGTGCGGCCGTTCAGCTCTGTAACAACCTCGGCGGTGGCATTCACCGTCTTTGCCATTTCGACAACGGTTTCGAGGATTGTCACCTGATCTTTTTCGTTGCGTCCCAGGCGCTCCTGAATATCGATCAGGATTTTTTGCGTCAGATCGACCGGCTTATCAGCCATGCGCCCTCGCTAAAGTCGGATTTCCGACTTTCGTATCCTTTGCGAGTTCTCTGTTCATTCTCATGGCGCCAAGGTAACCTGATGAAATTATTGGCGCACCCGGCAGGACTTGAACCTGCGACCCCAAGATTCGGAATCTTGTACTCTATCCAGCTGAGCTACGGGTGCCCGGATAAGACCATAGCGGAAGCCGGAGCCGCCTGCAACCGCTGGGCCGCGATTGAAGAACGAATGCTGGGTGCGAGCGGACGGGGATGAAAGCAATGCACACCAAATGGTAAATACATTTTTTGTACATTTTTCCGGCATTTTCCTAGGGGCTCCTGGCGCCTGTTAGTCTTCTCCGCTCGCTAAAGGCTCAAGGGAGAACAGCATGAGCAAGACCGTCTTATTGGGATTAGGGTTGGCTGCGTGGCTCGCCGCGTTTACAACGGAAGCGTCTGCGGTTGTATGCGCGAAGGGCGTGCATCGTGCAGGATGTGTGGGACCCAATGGTGCTGTCGTTGGAAGGCGGACCTACTATCGCGGCGGCGTTGCTGTGCACGGCTATCGCCGCCCTGGCGCGGCAATTCATGGCCGCACCGTAATCCGCCGCTACTAGAAACGCTCGGCGTGAAGCTGCCCATCCTTCGCGGTCCCTGCCGGGCAACCGCAGAATCGCGCGCGAATCTCCCGGAAAAACTTTTCGTTTTTCCCGTTTTTTGCAACCGGCCGGACTGGATTTTTCGAAAGGGCCGCTGCCCAATCTGTTGCGCAAATTCAACAGCGGAGGGAAAGAAGGCAAGCATAAGTCCATGAATTTAAATAGTTTCAACGTATTGCTACTTTAGGTTGTGCTACTAAAACGTGTGCTCACAGTAAATACCATCTTGAGTTTGCTACCTCCCCGTGTAATCACCATAACTAGTTCGGCGTAACATCTCAATTACACAACCTAAGCGGGAAGAGGGGAGATTATGACTCTCAATAAACTTCTACGGACGAGCGCGGCCGCTCTTGGTGCGCTCGCCGTGGCATCGGTCACGCCAGCGGCTGCGGCCGATATGTATGCTGCCCCAGCGGGCGGCTACAAGGACGTTTACGTACCGGCGCCCATGTGGGCGGGGTTCTATATCGGTGCTCATATGGGTATCGATTGGGCCAACGTAGACCTTGGCACTATCAACTTCTGGGACAATTGGGGGAACCCGTGGTCGGATCACCGCAGCTTCAATAGCACCGGAGGTTTCGGCGGCGTTCAGCTCGGCTATAACTTCCAATCGGGATCTTGCTGCTTCGTTTACGGCCTTGAAGTCGACCTCGGCGGCGCGGCCCTCAACGGCAACGCTCATGAGCCGTATTATTCTCTGGGGTGGGCTTCTGGTAAACCTCTGGGTGTCCAATACACCACCAACGGCAACAATGGCGGCTTCTATGGCGACGTGGACGGCCGGCTTGGCTACACCTGGGGCAGCGCCCTGCTTTACGTGAAGGGCGGTTTCGCATGGCTCACTACAGACATCTCTAGGAGGGAAGGCTTCTACTGGGGCGGTGGCAACTGGACCTATGACAACGGCAACGGCGGCAACAATACGCTCACCGGCTGGAACATCGGTGGCGGCGTGGAATGGAAGGTTAGCCCGAGCTGGTCGATCAAAGCCGAGTATCTGTATTTCGACTTCAGCAACCTCAACAACGGTTGCTGCAACGATAATGGCTGGAGCTCTTACCGCAGTGGAGGCGACCTCACCGTCAACACTGTGAAGATCGGCTTCAACTACTTCTGGAATGCCCCCCCAGCTCCACTCAAGTAGGTTAGCTTCGCCTTCTTGATTGCTGTGGCCTATCGCCAGGCACGAGGACAGAGACGCGTACGCCATAAGCCTTCATAATCAAGCGTAGCCTCTGTCTTCCGCGGCCTCTACCTCGGCAAAGTTGCATAGTGAAACGCGCGGCCCTCGAAAGGGCCGTTTGCGGTTTTCCGGCCGGCGATTGTTTTCAGCGGCGGCTTTTTGCGTTGTATCATCGGCCCAAGCACCGGTATGCTCTCAACTCCGGTCTTGAACGGGATCTTCGCGTATGGAAAATTCGCCAGAATTAGCCGCAAGCGATGGCAGTATAGCCGAAGGGAGTTCACAGGCCCCTGTCATCGAGTTCCTGTCCAAACCGGAAAACTATCCGCACAAAGCGGCCAGCGTGAGCCGCATCGATACCCACGCGGCAATCGTTTTTCTGGCAGGCGAGCGCGCCTACAAGCTCAAGCGTGCCGTTAAGCTTCCTTACCTCGACTTCTCGACCCTTGAGAAACGCCGCATCGCCATCGGGCGCGAGCTTGAAATCAACTCGCGCGCAACGCCCGAGCTTTACTTATCTGTCTTGCCTGTGACGCGCGGCGAAAGGCCGGGAAGTTTCGAGTTCGGGGGATCCGGCGAGCCCGCCGAATGGCTGCTCGAAATGCGCCGCTTCGATCAAGACGCACTGCTCGATACGATTGCCTCTAAGGGCCGCCTCGATCGCGCGCATATTATAGAGCTCGCCTATACGATCGAGCATTTTCACCGGCAGGCTCCGCGTGTAACGGGCGCCGGATTTGCGCACAATTTAGAACACGTAGCGGAAGACCTCGAAGCCGCCTTATGCGGGAGAAGCGCTCAAGCCCAAGGGCTGCACCTCAATTCTTTAGCCGAGCGGCTGCGCCACGAGCTGGCAGAGCGCACGCCATTGATCGCGGAGCGCGAGCGCGAAGGTTTTGTCAGGCGCTGCCATGGCGATCTCCACCTCAGGAACATCGTGCTGTGGGAGGGAAAGCCGAGGCTCTTCGACGCGATAGAATTCGACGACAGGCTTGCCACGATCGACGTCTTGTACGATCTCGCGTTTCTGCTGATGGATCTGTGGCATCGCGGCCTGAGGCAGGAAGCCAATTTGATCTTGAACCATTATTTTCAGCGCGCGGCGATCAGCGAACTCACCGGGCTCGCGCTTCTTCCTCTCTTCCTTTCGCTGCGCGCTTCAATCCGCGCCATGACAGGCCTGCACGCACTTGCGTTCCAGGAGGCGGCCAGCCGCCAGGTCAGGGAAATCGAGAGCTATGCATGCCTGGCTGGAAATTTGCTGGCTCCCGGCCGGCCCTGCCTGGTCGCGATTGGCGGGATCTCGGGAACCGGCAAAACGTCTGTTGCCCGGGAGGCGGCTCCTTTGATCGGCGCCACCCCTGGGGCCCTTCATATACGGACCGATGTCGAGCGCAAGGTCATGCAGGGCGTTGCACTCGACCGGATGCTTCCTCCCGATGCCTATACGCCCGAGGCGCGCGACGAGGTCTACCGGCGCGTCTTCAAGAAGGCCGAGGTCGCGTTGGACAGCGGACACTCGGTGATCGTCGATGCCGTTTTCCCCGAGGAAAGCTGGCGCGCATCTTTATGCGAGCTTGCGCATCGCACCAGCGCCAGCTTTTGGGCCTTCTGGCTGCAAGCGGACGAAGCTGCCATCCATGAACGCATTACCGCGAGGAGTGCCGATGCCTCCGATGCCGATGCCTCCATCGCCGATGCGCAGCTGAAAACTGTAGAGCCTCCGCAGAATTGGATCAAAATCGATGCGTCGGGAACGGTCAGCTCCATCGCCGCTGCGATCATGAAGAAGCTCTGGGAATAAGGCTTGGACGCAGTTCAGCCTTTTTTAAGGCCTATTTTTTTTATTTCCGTCCCGCATTCGCCATCGATCCGTACTGGAACTTTACCACAAGCATAGTGTCTTTAGCTCGTGTGTTCGTGCACACGGCGAAACCAAGGAGTTTTTCCAATGAAAACCACTCTTGCGGCTGTGACGGCTCTCCTGATCGCGGTAAGCCCCGCGGCAGCGCAAACGAATCCGCCCACCGCTCCAATGAGCTTCATGGACAAGCAGAGCACGTCTGAAGTGCTCGGCACAGACTTTATCGGCACACCCGTCACCACCAAGGACGGCCAGCCAATCGGGAAAATCTCGAATCTCGTTTTTGACCAGGAAGGAAGAATCGAGCTTGCCGTCATCGGCATCGGCGGCTTCCTCGGCATCGGCGAGAAAGAGGTGGCTGTGCCATTCGACGCGCTGAAATCGGAAACGGTCAACGACAAGAACGTTTTCATCGTCGACGCGACGAAGGATCAGCTCAAAGCCGCTCCAGCCTACCAGACCTTGAACGCCCAAGCGTTCAAAGAGCGCATGGCGGAGTGGCGCGCGAAAGCGCAGCAAAGCTGGGCCGACGTCAAGGCTCGCGCTTCGAAGGCCTACGACGAGGCGAAACAGCGCGTGGAAGAGGGACGGCAGCCGAAGCCGGCGCAATAATAACATGGGGGGCCTCGGCCCCCTTTTTTTTAATTCCGGTGCTGCTTTGGAGCACTGTAACTTTTTCCCTCAAAGTGATAAAAATTAGCCGATCAAAACCGAGGGAGAGCCTCATGAACGACATGCTGAAGGAATTCCGGGAGTTCATTCTCAAAGGCAATGCGTTCGATTTGGCGGTCGGCGTTATCATCGGCGCCGCTTTCGGGGGCATCGTGACCTCCCTCGTTGGCGATATCCTTATGCCCCCGATCGGCATGCTTATGGGCAATCTAAACTTTTCCGATTATTTCATCGACTTGACGGCGCTGAAGGCTAGTGCGCTCGGAGGCGCGCCTGTGCAGGTCCCAGCCTCTTACGACGCCGCGAAGCAGTCCGGGCATGCCATCATAGCCTACGGCAGGTTTCTGAATGCGTTGATAAATCTGCTGATCGTCGGGGCTGTGATCTTCTTTCTCGTCAAGCAGGTCAACCGGCTTAAGCGCGAGCCGGCGAAGCCTGCGGAAAAACCCGAGGATGTGCGCCTTTTGACCGAAATCCGCGATCTTTTGGCCAACAACGCCGCGCCGCGCTCCGCAAAAGCTGAATAGGCCGCTCTCTGCCCCTTCGCAGGCGCCCTGACGTGGAAATTGTGCAGGCATTGGCAACAGGGGGCGGCGCACCATTTGGTGTTGCATCTCGCGTCAAGCGTCCGGGAGCTTTTCGAAAACATGCTCGACGAAAGCACCGGCCATTTCTTGATAGGAGCCGACGTAACGGCAATTGGAGGGAAAAACGGCTCCCGCCCGGACATTGAGGAAGGTGCGATGTTCGGTTCGGTGCTCTTCGGAGGGGCAAAGGCAGAAAAGCGTGGGAACGCCGTCCTTGAGAAACATTGTCAGGATCTCAGCGCCTTTGCGCATTTCGATCGTCTCTTGATCGAAACCCTTTAGATGATATTTTAAGATGATCTGAGCCATATGCGATTTCCTATGAGGCCCGATACGTTGGCGTTAGATTCAAAGCTCCGGTCTCCATTCCAGGCTCTTCATCGAAGCGATCGAGCATATTGGCATGAACGCGGCTCTGAATTGACCGAGGAGACTTGGAGTAATTCTTATTCACGGCCGCCTCAAGGCTTGGCCACGCCTTCCGGATAGCAAAGCACAAACGGATGGCCCCGATGTGACGGCTGTGAACCGGCAGGGGCTTTCGCCGCGCGGATTAACAAGGCGATGCGAGACGACGCTTAGCACGGTAAGCAGGGCGAATTTTCATAACTTCCCGCCGCAAAAATCGTGATTTTTCGCGTTTTTTGCCCGCAAGAATGGATTTCAAATGGAGCCGGGGCGCGAGCGCCTATGCGATATTAAAGTAATTGACACCGCCGGCCCGGTCCTAGCTATAGTTTCGCGATGGTTAAGCCGAGCTTCCGGCAGCGGTCCGCCGGCCGCGCGCGTCTTATCCCGGCAATTCACTCATAGGCGGGGTCAACCTGCATTTTGATCTATCGATTGGCGTGAGGGAGTAAAAAATGACAACCAGACAGGCCTGGAACGAAGCAAGCGAATCGGGGCCGGTACGCAAAAGCGGCTTCAGCGATCTTTTCCTCAAAGAAGACTGGTGGGCCATCTGGCTCGGGCTCGGCATCGTCGCTCTCGCCATTGTCAGTTTCAATAATGGCAACACATTTCTCAAATCCCTGGCGATCAATCCCGGCGGCATAAAGTGGAAGTCCATGGACGATCTGACGGCCCATTTCACAGCGAATGCCAGCTGGTACCTGCTGCAATTTGCGGCTTGGCTCGTTATTTTCGGCACCAGCTGCCGGATCATGGGCATTAGGCTCATTCAATTCATTCCCGGCTTCGTCATACTTTATGTGCTGTCGCTTGCCATGTTCACGATCTCGGGCTGGGCCGATGCTGCAAAATACAATTTGGAAGCCCCGCTCGTGGCTCTCGTATTCGGCTTGGCCGTAGCTAACCTGATACCCCTGCCCGGCTGGCTGGACTCGGCATTGCGTGTCGAATACTTCATCAAGCTCGGAATTGTGCTGCTCGGTGCCACCTTCCCCATCACGCTCGTGGCAACGGCGGGGCCGGTTGCACTCGGCCAGGCCATGCTGATTTCAGTGCTGACTTGCCTCACGATTTTCTTCGCCGGCACCCGCCTCTTCGGCCTCGACAAAAGGTTGTGTGCAGTGATGGGCGTTGGCGGCTCGGTTTGCGGCGTTTCCGCCTCCATGGCGATTGCAGCTTCCGTCGGCGCAAAGAAGGAAGACCTCTACACCTCCGTCACGCTCGTCGTGGTTTGGGCCCTGATCATGATCTTGGTCCTGCCCTTCGTCTCGCAGGCCCTGGGCTTGCCGGCAGGCGTTGCCGGCGCCTGGATCGGGACGTCGGAGTTTGCCGATGCGGCAGGCTTTGCTGCCGCAAGCGCCTACGGCAAGATGTCCGGCAACGAGGACTCGGCGATCAAGGCCTTTACCCTGATGAAAGTCATCGGCCGCGATCTTTGGATTGGAATTTGGTCGCTGGTCTTCGCCTTCATTGCCACCATGTTCTGGGACCGCGGCGAACTCGGTGCGAGGCCCGGTGCGGGCGAGATTTGGCGCCGTTTCCCCAAATTCGTGATCGGCTTTTTCGTCGCGTCCGCTCTTATGACGGCAATCACCAGCGGCTACAGCCCCGAAGACTTCAAGAAGGCGGTGCAACCCGGCCTTCTGAAGCCGGTCTCCTCGCTTAGGGCATGGGCTTTCCTCTTCTGCTTCCTAAGCATCGGCCTCACAACCCGGTTCCGCGAGCTGAAGCCGGCCGGCTGGAAGCCGTTCATCGCCTTCACCATGGGCGTGGCGGTGAATGTGGCCGCCGGCTATCTTCTCTCGGTCCGTGTTTTCGGCGATTACTGGAGCAAGCTCTAGATGCCGGGCTGCAGCGAATGCCATCACTGCGAATCGAGCCCCGCCAGCCTCGAAAAGCTGGTGCCGGGGCTTCGCATCCTAAGCTCGGCTTACGGCGCCAGCCGGGGCGACACTGTGCTGTGCCAGCTCCACAATATGTTCATACGCCCGGGGCCGGCTTGCCCCGGCTTCAAAGCACGGGCCGCGGAGGGAGCGCGGCCTTCCGCGTTGGGGCATCAGCGCTGAAAAGCGAGTATCGCTGCAATCGCAACGGTGATGCAGAGGACGTTGACGTAATAGCTTCGGGAGACCTCGAACCAGGAGGGGGACCCTGCAAGTTTCTTAGCGCCAAGCAAAAGAGCGGCGGGCAAGGTGAGGACCGGTAGCAGGGTGGGAGCGAGCAGAAGCGCGCCCAGCCCGCACATTGCCACCGGTAGCGCCCAATCGATGACCGCCTCTACGCGATCTGACGGCCCGTTATCGTGGCCGGGCGAATGGGCCTCTCGGTGAGGAGCCGTCGCGTTTCTCGCCTGCGCTATGAAAAATAGAAAGAACAGAACGGCGGAAAGGATCGAGGCGTCCGCGAACCATTGGGGCGCGGCCGGCCAAACGATATTGGCACCGGGTGCGAGAAAAGGAACCGCTTCGGTACGGTAATACGCCAGCACCGGCTCAAATGCTTCCCGCAGAACAATGAGTTGACCGGATTGAAGCATGGATAGTGCGGCTAAGACCTCAATAAGCACAGCCGCGATAAAGATCGCGTCGGCCGCTAAAGCCCTGAGCATGCCGTTCTCCCCCTTCTCAATCAGAATTTCGTGAAATGCGTTCAAATACCGGGGCAGCGGCCATTGCGCCGCTTCCCTTTCCCTTTCTAAGACATATTTCCCGGATGGGGCTATATAGCTTGACGTTCGCTTCACCGTTTTGGATAAAAAGTGCCTCGCGCCAGCACCACACGGCCGGGAAGCCGTTCGTCGCAATCTTTTGCCATCCGCGCGTTTCCGAGTCAAAGACCGGGCAGCGGGAGGCAAGGCCGGGGCACCAGAAGTTGCGTCTTGCGCCTTGGGAGTTTATACGGGGTCGTCGATGCGCCGAGTGCTGCTTATCTGCTTATGTGCCGTGCTGGGAATCTCCGGCTACATTTGGTATGTGGCTCCCCCGCCGAAAGCGAAGACGGCGTCCGCGCAATCTATTGCGGTTTCGACGGTCAGCGCGCTGAAGCAAGACGTTCCAATTCTGCTTTCGGGGATCGGCACGGTGCAGGCGCTCAACACCGTCCAGCTGCGCAGCCGCGTCGATGGCACTCTCGACCGGGTCAATTTCAAGGAAGGCCAGCATGTCGGCAAAGACGACGTTCTTGCCACAATCGATCCGCGGCTTTTCCAGGCGGCGCTTGCTCAAGCCAAAGCGAAGAAGGCTCAAGACGAGGCTCAACTCGTAAGCGATCTCAAAGACTTGGAGCGGAGCCGCCAGCTTTCCGAGCAGAGGTTTGCGTCCCAGCAATCGGTCGATCAATGGACCGCTAAGGTTGGCGTCGACCGTGCACTCATCCAGGCGGACGAAGCGGCGATCAATACCGCCGAGACCAATCTCAGCTATACAACCATAACGGCACCCTTTCCGGGCCGCATTGGGCTTCGTGCCGTCGATCCGGGAAATATCGTCAGGGCAAACGACACAACGGCCTTCATAGCCACGCTCACCCAGCAGTACCCGATTACGATCGTATTCACCCTGCCAGAAGCATATCTGAGCGCGGTTCGCGACGCGCAGCGTGCGGGCGAGGTGCCTGTCATTGCCTACGACCAGGACGGCAAGAAGCCGATCGCCAAAGGCAAGCTCCTGGTCATCGACAATCTGGTCGATCAAGGGTCCGGAACGATTCGCCTCAAGGCCATTTTCGAGAACGCGGACGAGGCGCTATGGCCGGGGCAATACACGCCGGTCCGCGTGCAAACCGGCATCAAGCGGGACGCGATCACCGTTCCAGCAACGGCGGTTCAGCGCGGGCCATCCGGCCTTTACGTTTGGCTGGCCGCGCCCGATCGGCGCGCAATCATGGCGCCAATCGAAGCGGGTCCGTCCTACGGCACCGTCACGGCCGTCGAAAAAGGGCTTGCGGAAGGCGACCAGGTCATCATGACCAATTACTACCGCCTGCAGCCGAGTGTGCAGATTAGGACCGACGCGCATCCGGTTGCGGTCAACGAGGCGGGCGGACGCTCATGAACATCTCGGCGCCCTTTATCGCGCGGCCGATTGCGACCACCCTTCTCATGGCAGCCTTCACGCTCGCCGGAATCGCGGCCTATTTCTATCTTCCCGTCGCTCCGCTGCCGCAGGTCGATTTTCCGACGATCCAAGTTTCGGCGCAGCTCGCCGGCGCCAGCGCCGAGACCATGGCTTCGGCGGTCGCGAACCCGCTTGAGCAGCAGTTCGGCCAGATCGCCGGCGTCATCCAGCTGACCTCGGTCAACACACTCGGCAATACGCAGGTCAACATCCAATTCGAGTTGAACCGGAATATCGACGCCGCGGCCCAGGACGTTCAAGCGGCGATTACCGCGGCCGGCAGGCGGCTGCCAACGAACCTCACCACGCCTCCTTATTATCGCAAATACAACCCCGCCGATCCGCCCATCCTGATCCTCGCGGTGACATCGGACACGGCGCCGCTTACAGAGGCTGACGACTACGCCGAGAATATCCTCACGCAGCAGATCTCGCAGATTCATGGCGTCTCTTTTGTGTATGTCGGGGGGCAGCAAAAGCCGTCCGTCCGTGTGCAGGTGGATCCTGAAAAGCTCGCCACGCGCAATCTCACCTTGGAGGACGTGCGGGCCGTTCTGGGCAACATTACCGCCGACGCGGCCAAGGGCACGATCAACGGCGCGGTGCAGAGCTTCACGGTCGCCGCCAACGACCAAATCATGAAGCCGGCCGATTACGACAACATCATCCTGGCTTACAAGCAGGGCGCACCAATCCGCGTCAAAGACGTTGGCCGTGCCGTTGGCGGCCCCGAGAATTACCTGCTCGGCGCAACATCCACCGGCAAGCCTTGCGTTCTCCTGGTCGTGTTCAAGCAGCCCGGCGCGAACGTCATCGAGACCGTCGAGGGCATTTACGATGCCTTGCCAAAGCTTCGAAGCGTCATTCCGGCAGGCGTGCATGTGGATGTCATCAGCGACCGCACGGTGACGATCCGCGCCTCGGTGTTCGACGTCGAGTTCACGCTAGTGCTCACCATCGCGCTGGTGGTCCTGGTGATCCTCATTTTCCTGCGCAATCTGCGCGCCACGCTCATTCCAAGCACGGTCGTGCCGATATCGCTGCTGGGCACTTTCGCCATCATGTATGCGGTGGGCTTCAGCCTCGACAATCTATCGCTGATGGCGCTGACCATCGCGGTAGGCTTCGTGGTGGACGATGCGATTGTCGTCGTCGAAAACATCGTCCGGCATATCGAGGCGGGCGAGAAGCCTTACCGGGCGGCGCTCAGAGGCGCGGGCGAGATCGGGTTCACGGTGTTCTCGATCAGCCTTTCGCTCGTGGCCGTGTTTATTCCGCTCCTGCTCATGGAAGGCATTATCGGCCGGCTGATGCGGGAGTTCGCACTCACGGTCACGGTCACGATTGCCGTTTCCGTCATCGTGTCGCTGACGCTAACCCCGATGTTATGCTCGCGCTTTCTTCAGCCGGAGGAGCACAATCCCGGATGGCTCAGCCGCAAAATCGGCGGCTTCTTCGACGCGCTCGTGGCCGGCTATGAGCGGACGCTAAGCATCGCGCTGCGTAACCGCTTCATCACGCTGATGATTTTCTTTGCGACGCTTGCGCTCACCATCCATCTTTTCATCATCATCCCGAAGGGGTTCTTCCCGGTTCAGGACACCGGCATTCTCTTCGCCGTCACCGACGCGCCGCAGGACATCGCCTATCCGGAGATGTATAGGCAGCAACAAGCGCTAGCCGATATCGTTGCGAAAGACCCCGATGTCGAGACGGTCGGGTCGTTCATGGGCTCGCAGCCGGGCTATACGCTCAATTCCGGGCGCCTGTTCGTGACCATGAAGCCGCGCGGCGAGCGCTCCACCGACGCCCTTGGCGTGATCAACAGACTGCGCCCGAAACTCGCCCAAGTCCGGGGAGCGGCGGCGTATCTATCGCCAGCGCAAGACATCACCGTGGGCGCGCGGCTGTCGCGGGCGCTTTACCAATACACCTTGCAGGATGCGAGCCTCGATGAGCTCAACGAATGGGTGCCAAAGGCGCTGGCGAAGCTGAAGACGCTGCCCATTCTCGCCGACGTTTCCACCGACCTGCTCGTCAACGGCCCGGAACTGACCGTTAACATCGACCGCGACCGCGCATCGCGCTATGGGATAACCCCGCAGCTCATCGACGACACCCTCAACGACGCGCTCGGACAGCGCCAGGTCGTGCAATATTACACACAGCTCTCCACCTACAACGTCGTTTTGGAGATCCTGCCGGAGCTGCAGGGTCTCCCGGACGTGCTCTCCAAGATATACATCAAGTCTCCGGCGACAGGGCAGATGGTGCCGATGTCGACGGTGGTCAGCTTCGATACGAAGAAGGCCGGCTTTCTTTCGATCAACCACCAAAGCCAGTTTCCCGCCGCGACCGTCTATTTCAACACCGCGCCGGGCGTATCTCTGGGCGAAGCGGTGGTGGCGATCAATGCGGCGATGAAGGAGATCGGGGCACCGGATACGCTCGTAGGCAGCTTCCAAGGCAATGCTCAGGCGTTCCAGGCGTCGCTAAAGTCGACCCCGCTTCTGATCCTCGCGGCGCTCGTTGTCATCTACCTCATACTCGGCATGCTCTATGAGAGTTTCATCCACCCGCTCACGATCCTGTCCACCTTGCCGTCGGCTGGCGTGGGCGCGCTTTTGATGCTGATGGCTTTCGGCTTCGACCTGTCTGTGATCGGCATCATCGGCATCATCCTGCTCATAGGCATTGTGAAAAAGAACGGGATCATGATGGTCGACTTCGCGATCCAGGCCGAGCGCGAGCGCGGGCTCGATCCCGAGGAGTCGATCAAGGAAGCGGCTCTGCTCCGGTTCCGTCCCATCCTCATGACGACCATGGCGGCGCTGCTTGGCGGCCTGCCGCTGATGCTTGGCAACGGCACCGGCTCGGAGTTGCGCCAGCCCCTCGGTTACTCGATGGTCGGCGGCCTCGCGCTAAGCCAGGTTCTTACCCTTTACACAACCCCGGTGATCTACCTTTATCTCGACAAGCTGCAGAACTGGCTGTCTGGCAAAGAGGCGGCGCATAAAGAACCGCAGCGCGATGGGCAGCCCGCGCCGAGCCCCGCCGAGTAGCAGGCCGCGCCGCTGGCGGCGCATGGCCTTGACAGGGCGGGTGTGCCGGATGATCTCCTGCCTTAATAAACTCTACAGGAGATAGCCATGCCGGGATTAAGCCGCCGCGACATGCTCCACGCATCGGCTGCCGCGGCAACCGCCGCCATGGCACCTCCCGCGCGCGCTTCGGGGCACGCTGAAAGCAGCCCCGCAGGCGAAGGGGCGCCTCCTCCTCCCGTCACGCAAATTCTCGCCCGCCGGGTCGCCGAAGCCAAATACGGCGACATTCCCGCGGCCGTGCGCAAAGAGGCGGTCAGGTCGCTCCTCAATTGGACCGGTTGCGCGATTGGCGGCTCACACCACGAAACGGTAGACATCGCCGTGTCCGCGCTTTCGCCTTTCGCCGGCCCCGGCCAAGCGAGCCTTCTCGGCAGGCCGCAGCGTCTCGACGTTATAGGCGCGGCGTTCGTGAACGGGGTCAGTTCGCACGTCTTCGACTTCGACGACACGCATTTGAAAACGATCATTCATCCCGCCGGGCCCGTCGCTTCGGCCATTTTGGCTTACAGCGAATATGCGCCGGTCAGCGGACAGGACTTCGTCAACGCGCTCGTCCTTGGGATCGAAACCGAATGCCGGCTCGGAAATGCCGTCTATCCCGAGCATTATGCGCAAGGCTGGCACATCACCGGCACTTGCGGCGTGTTCGGTGCCGCCGCTGCGATGGGCAAGCTTCTCGGCCTCGACGAAAAACGCATGGCCCATGCTCTGGGCCTTGCGGCCACTCAGCAAACCGGGCTGAAGATCATGTTCGGCTCCATGACAAAAAGCTTTCACCCGGGCCGGGCGGCGCAAAACGGCATGCTTGCCGCGCTGCTCGCCGCTAAGGGCTTCACCTCCTCGGACAGAGCCCTCGAAGGAAAAGACGGCTGGGGCGGCGCCGTCTCGCCCAGGCGCAATTGGAGCGAGGTTTTGGACGATTGGGGAACGCGCTACGAAACGGCGCTTAACACCTACAAGCCCTTTGCCTGCGGGATTGTCATCCATCCAGCCATCGATGGCATCATTCAGCTCCGGAACGGGCACGGGCTTACCCCGGATCTGATCGCCGGGATCAAATTGGACGTTCATCCGCTTGTCCTCTCGCTGACCGGCAAGACAGAGCCGCAGACGGGGCTCGAGGGCAAATTCAGTGTTTATCACGCCGTTGCAGTGGCGCTCACCGAAGGCAAGGCCGGAGAAAAGCAATTCAGCGGCCGCGCCGTCCGCGATCCGGCGATTGCAGCGCTCCGCCGCAAAGTCGAGGCTTCAGCCGATCCGGCGATCGGCGAGGACCAAGTCCGCATTACGGTGACATTGAACGACGGCCGCGTGCTGAAGACGTTCGTGGAGCACGCATTGGGCAGCACCATCAATCCGATGAGCGATGGCGCGCTGGTCGCCAAATTCACAGATTTGGCCGAAGGCATCCTGCCGCCAGACCGTATCCAGCGCGTTGTCGATCTCTGCTGGAGGGTTGAGGAGCTTCCCAATGCAGCTGAGATCGCAAAAGCCTCTGCCGGGGTTGCGTAGCCGGAATTCTACCAGTGAGGCTGCTTTGGCGCGCCGTCGAAGATCTCTTTCATGCGGCGCACCGTGCCGGGGGTTACATCGGCAGGCATTTCCTCGCGCTTGAAGAAACGGCTTTCGAGAATCTCCCTGTTTGGCGGCGGTATGGAGGGGCGCTCCCACTCGCGAACGACGAAAAGCGCGATGTGATCGCTCGGAAGGAAGGCAAAATGCGCGAACAATCCATGAAACTCCGGACGCCCTTTCACAATCACGCCGGCCTCCTCAAAAAGCTCGCGTTCAAGCGCGGTTTCGGCGGTTTCGCCCCACTCGATGCCGCCGCCAGGGAAATGCCACCCAGGACGGTAGGAATGGCGCACAAGCAGTACACTGCCGTCCCCGGCGATAACGGCGCCTTGTGCGCCGAGGGTTGCGCCCCTGGTTAAGCGCCAATATGCTGCGATTAGGCGGTTGGGTAAGCGTATCAACATGCAGCCCCATGCGAGAAGGATGAAACCTGCGCCACCCTCGCTAAGTTAGGCAACAGCTGCAAGCGCCGAGTGGTAGCAGGCGCCTATTTTGCGTGCGTGCGCGCCCGGTAAATCCCGCTTTTGTGATCCACATTGCCTTGGCGGCCGCCCCAGTCCTGGCGCATAGTACGAAAAAATCGAACTATGGTTTTGGAGGATCCGCATGCGCAAGATGCACCCGGTATGGACGCTCGTTCTCTGCGCTGGGGCGATGCTTGCGATCAACATGGGGATCCGGCAAACCTTTGGGCTCTATCTCAAGCCCATAAGCCAGGACCTCAACCTCGACCGGCAAGCCTTCTCGCTGGCTTTGGCGGTTTTGAACCTGGTTTGGGGGCTCGGAGCGCCCTTCGCAGGCGCCTTGAGCGACAGGCTCGGCGCCGTTCGCGTCGCGCTTGCCGGGACTGCGCTTTATGTGCTCGGCCTCGTCTTGATGGCTACGGCAGCGGGTGGAAACCAGCTCCTGCTTTCGGGCGTGCTCATCGGGCTCGGCATTAGCGGTTCGGGGTTCACGGCCGTCTTTGGCTTGGTTGCGCGCGCGGCCCCGCCAGAGAAACGCGCCTCCGCCCTTGGGCTAACCACCATGGGCAGCGCAATCGGGCAATTCGTGGCGCTACCTTACGCTCATGTCCTTCTCGATGCCACAGGATGGCGCACCTCCCTCTTCGTCCTGGCGGGGACCGCAGCACTTATGGCGCCGCTTGCCCTTACGCTTTCGCGCGCTGAGGTCCCGGAGCCTCATGCCGCCCGGCTTGAGCAGAGCCTTGGCGGCGCGCTCGGCGAGGCGATCAAATATCCGAGCTTCCTTCTGTTGACCGCCGGATTTTTTGTGTGCGGCTTTCACATCGCGGCCGTCGCAGTTCATTTGCCCGCGTTTCTCGCGGATAAAGGCTTCGGTCCCAGCCTTGGGGCTCTTGCGCTGACGGTTGTCGGAGGCGGCAATATCCTCGGCACCTATCTGTTCGGCCGGATCGGCGATATCATGCCGAAGCGCTTTGCGCTGGTCTTTATCTATTTGGCGCGGGGAGCGATCTTTATCGCGCTGATCTACTTCCCGCTGACCGAAACGCGCGTTCTTATGTACGCATTCATGCTGGGCTTGCTCTGGCTCGGCACGGTGCCTCTTACGAGCGGACTGATCGTGACGTTCTTCGGGCCACGCTGGCTGTCCATGCTGTACGGGATCGTATTTTTCTCCCATCAAGTGGGCAGCTTTACCGGTGCCTGGCTCGGCGGCTGGTTCTACGACACCTACCGGTCCTATGACCTTCTGTGGTGGGCGTCTATCGCGGCCGGTGTGATCGCTGCGGCGCTGAACTTGCCGATAAGAGAACGTCCCGCGCCAAGGCGTGCCGCTGCAGTGGCGCCCGCAGAGTAGGAGAGAATTAAAGTGCCGCAATCTGCCAAGTGGACGCTTATCGGAGGCCTCGCGATCCTTTGCATGGGAGCTGCGTATCTGATGGTTGCGCGAGGCCCGGCCATCTTGCTCGACCTCGGCGGCGCGTTAGCATCGTGCTTCTAACAGCGCGATTTACCGCCTTGACAATTGTCAAAAAAATATGAGGTAAAGCAGAAGGCGCTTTTTCTCAGCAGGCATCCGTTGGCTTAGCCAAC
>JBKQQS010000098.1:0-16553 GCA_052144215.1 Rhodomicrobium sp. | reverse complement strand
GCTGGCGTCTGGCCTGTCGGTAATCATCGACGCAATCAAGGAGAGCCGGCGCATCTTCCAGCGCATGAACAGCTACGCAATTTACCGCATCGCCGAAACGTTGCGCGTTCTGTTCTTCATGACCCTGGCGATCCTGGTGTTCAACTTCTATCCACTGACCGCGGTGATGATCGTGATGCTGGCGTTGCTCAACGACGGCGCCATCCTGTCCATCGCCTACGACAACGTGCATTACAAGGATAAGCCCGAGGCCTGGAACATGCGCCTGGTGCTGGGGATCGCCACGGTCCTGGGCATCATTGGCGTCGTGGCCGCGTTTGGCCTGTTTTATCTTGGCGAGCGCGTCTTTCACCTCGACCGCGCGCATATCCAGACGCTGATGTATTTGAAGCTGTCCGTGGCGGGGCATCTGACGATTTTCCTGACGCGCACGCGCGGCCCATTCTGGTCCATTCGCCCCGCGAAGATCCTCTTGATAGCGGTGTTCGGCACGCAAGCACTGGCGACTCTCATTGCGGTTTATGGGCTGTTTATGACACCGCTCGGCTGGGGTTGGGCATTGTTCGTTTGGGGCTATGCCCTGGCGTGGTTCCTCGTGAACGACCGCGTGAAACTGCTCGCCTACCGGATTTTCGATCCAACCGCGGCGCCCCTCTTGGCCAAGGAGCCAGGCGCTGTGACACCGCAAATCGCCAAGTGAGGCAGCGAACTCTTATGAGCGGCAAGACCGCCGTGAAGGCTTCCGGGCAGAGCCGGGAGATTCGGAAAGACAAGCCCCCCAAGTGAACAAACATGACTGATGCGGCCAGTACCGCCGGAAAGAAGACCATGAAAATACAATCAAAAGACTTTCGCGTGCGGGAAGGTGATAAGGTCGATCTCAAAAAGTGGCCGACGACGGTCGACCCCGTGTATAAGTCGAAGGAGGAATACGAAAAACTTCTGGAAGAACACGTTGCGCATCTGAGTTCGTTGCAGCATCTCCACTACGCTTCCAATCGTTATGCGGTCCTGCTGATCTTTCAGGCGATGGATGCGGCGGGAAAAGACGGCGCCATCAGGCATGTGATGTCCGGGGTCAACCCCCAGGGCTGCCAGGTATTCAGCTTCGAACATCCCACCGCTACTGAATTGGAACACGATTTTCTCTGGCGCACGACGCGTGATCTACCTGAACGCGGGCGGATAGGCATCTTCAACCGATCCTATTACGAGGAAGTACTGATCGTACGTGTGCATCCAGAAATTCTCCACAGCGAGGGGCTACCGGACGCGCCGCACGGCGACGAGACGGTCTGGAATGACCGGTATCGTTCCATCCTGGATTTGGAGAAACACCTCCACCGCAATGGAACCCGCATTGTGAAGTTCTTCCTCCACCTCTCGAAGGAGGAGCAGCGAAAGCGCTTTCTTGAGCGCATCGACGAGCCGGAAAAGAACTGGAAACTCAGCCTTGCAGATATTGAAGAGAGGAAATTCTGGAAGCAGTACATGAAGGCGTATGAGGAATGCCTCAGTGCGACAAGTACAAGTGAAGCGCCCTGGCACGTCGTTCCCGCCGACGACAAAAAGAACGCCCGGCTGATCATCTCTCAAATCGTCATCGATACGTTCGAAGGGCTCAAAATAAGTTACCCCGAAACGAGCCCAAAGCGCCGGCAGGAATTGCAGTTGATCCGCAAGCGGCTCATGGAGTGAGTGTTTTGGCGCAAGCAGATCGATCTCCCTCTCGCACTCGAAAATCTTTTGAATTTATTTTCATCCCTGTCCCTTCGACTCCGGAGCGTAATTTCATTAGGTTGAATCGCAACACAAACTCTTTGAAGTGGTAGGCCGGCTTCTCCTTGACCCTTGGGTAACAAGCGTAAGGGGCGGATCACTAGGCGATCGCAAGACGACGAAACAGCGGAACCTTCACTAAATCCAAGATGAAGGCGAAGGCAACGGCCGCGACAAGCGTGCAAGCCACAACCAAGGCCGGCAAGGGCGCCATTGCTATTCCTCCGAGAGCCAAAGTTGAAGCGATCACGATATCGGCGAGGGACGAAACAACGAGCCAGAAACTTGGGCGAGATGACCACAGATGCCGCCGCTCCCGATTGGTATAGGTCGTCGCCTGGTTGCCGAATACGATGACGACAAAAGCCAACGTCCTCAGTGCGTCAATATCGAGTCCCATCCGGTAGGCGCCGAAAGCGAGAATGGCTGTGCAAAAGACCAGCTCGCCGAGTCCCATGCTGACGCCCGCGATCGTCAGATTGCCGATTTGCCATGCATTTGGCATCGGCGATGGTCGGACATTGTCGGTCGTCAACGCCATGCCGAGAAAGTCGCCAGTGATCATAATGAGGACCATGAGCAAAGGTGTCAGGATCGCATGCCCGGTCATGATCAGGCCGGCCGCCAGGAGGAGCACTTGCACTATCTTCTTGGTGATGGAGTTCAACGTGTAGCTCAGGATGCGTTGGAACGTTACTCTCCCTTCCTTGACCGCGGCAACGATTCCGGCAAGGCCGGGCTCGGTCAGCACCATGCCGGCGGCAGATTTGGCAACGTCAGTTGCCGTCGAGACCGCGATTCCGATCTGCGCCTGGCGCAGTGCCGGCGCGTCATTGGCACCGTCGCCGCACATGCCGATGGTATGACCGCCCTTCTGGAATGCCTTGACGAGCTTGTACTTATCCTCCGGCAGGACACCGGCGAAGACCGCGTAGTCCTCCGCGCTGACGAGATCGGGGATTGCCCCCGGCGGACAGATGGCGCCATCGAGCCCCACCGCCCGCGCCACGATGGCAGCGGTGGCCGGCGCGTCCCCCGTGACCATCACGGTGCGCACGCCCAACCCGTGCAACTCTGTGACGAGCGCCGCCGAGTCCGTCCGAGGCGGATCGCTGAGGGCGATGAGCCCTGCCAGCTTCATCGCCGCGGGAGGTCCGGCGGCGACCGCCAGCACTCTGAACCCCTTTTCCTCGAGCTCCTTCGCCGCCGCGTTCGCGGTTGCCGATGGTGGTGCAAGACCGATGACCGCGGCAAAGGCCCCCTTCACAATGCGTTGCGTCGCACCGCTTGGGTCCGTCACCGTCGCCTCAGCCGTCTTCGTTGCCGGATCGAACGGCGTGAAGGTGATTATGCTGGGTGCGCCGGACAAGGTCTTGCCCGCCGCGGCGGACCGGATGGCCGCGTCGACCGGGTCCTGCCCGCCATCCGAACTGGCCAGCGCTGCAAGCGTCAAAACCTGCATCGCATCGAATTCGGGCATAGGATGGACGGTCGTCACCGTCAGCTCGTTGCGCGTCAGCGTGCCGGTCTTGTCGGCGCACAGCACATTCATTGTTGCCGCTTCATCCACCGCAGAGAGGCGGGTCGGAAGGACGCCCAGCTTTGCCAGTGCCCGCGCGCCGAGTGCCGACGCGAGAGTGAAGGTGGCCGGCAGCGCGACCGGTATCGATGCGAGGACAGCCGTCAGGACAAGGGGGATGATCTCGGCAAACGGCATCCCGAGAAAGACGGCATAGGCCGCTAGACCCGCGATGACGGCGCCGTTGAACGCGGCGAGATTGCGCACGACACGCAGAACCGCCTTCTGTTGAGAACTTGCGGCATGGGCCGTGCGGACAAGCTCCGCGGTGCGGCCGAATTTGGTGCGTGCGCCGGTCGCCGTGACTTCCGCCACCGCCTCGCCGCGCCGTACCAATGCCCCGGCATAGGTTTGCACACCCGCGCCGGCTTCGATGGGGACCGATTCGCCGGTGAGCATGGATTGGTCGAGCAGGATCTCTCCGCCGGTGAGCTGCACGTCCGCGGCAACCACGCCACCGAGTGAAAGCTTCACCACATCGCCCGGCACCAGCTCGGCCGCGGGGACGGTTTTCCACGCACCGTCTCGCCGGACCGGCGCGTTCAGCGCGAGCCGCGACTTCAGCGCGGCAAGGGTCGCCTGGGCGCGGCTCTCTTGGAAAAGTCCGAGTGCGGCATTGAACACCAGGAGACACGCGATGATCGCGGCCTCGACATATTTGCCGAGCGCCAACTGGAGCACGATCGCGGCCTCGAGCATCCATGGAACCGGCGTCCAGAATTTTTCAACCGCCATGCGCAACGGATGCATGCTCGTATCCGGCATCGCATTCGGGCCGAACTTCTCCAGCCGGCCGCGGGCCTCATCGCTTGTCAGGCCGTTCTGCGGGCCGGCGCCGGCGGCGCTTGCAGACTTTGGAGGTGAAGCGCTTTCGGCAGACATCCCAGTGGCCATGGTCCCAGTCTCCAACCCTCATCGGGCACGCGCTGTATTTCATCCCACGCCGTCAGTCTATACGTGTCCCTGCCGGCTGTCGAAATACCGCCGGCGTCAAATCGGACTTTGTTCTGGCCCTGCGGCGCAGTCAGTGATTTTTCGCTTTGAGAATATGTGGCATGCTAACGTAAGATAATAGCACCACAAGGAGGAACCCATGGCCGAGAATAAGCAACCGGAGGTCCCGCAAGAGATCCGCGACCTCGCGGTACAAAGCATCGACCAAGCTCGCGCGGCTTGTAACCAGCTCATGGAGGCGGCGCACAAAGCGCAGGAGATGATGAAAACGGTAGTCCCATCGAACCCGATGGCGGCTGGATTGACCGAGGCTCAGGAGCGGGCGATGCGGTTTACCCAGCAGAATCTCGATGCTGCTTTCTCATTGGCCAACGAGCTCGCCAGGGCAAAGGACCTACAGGAGGCGCTACAAATCCAGAGCAGGCACGCGCAATTGCAGATGCACGCCTATGCGCTTCAGGCACAGGAGCTTGGCGCCATGGTGACTGCGGCGGCGCAGAAAGGGAAACAGGGAAGCTGACCGGGCCGGTCTCCTCGCGAGCTTAATCGAATCCGAGCGAGGCTTCCTTCGATCGTTAGAATCGAGACTCGCTAATGTCAGGGAACGGAACGATAAATCCCGTGTTTCGGGAATACCTACAACAAAGGGAGAAGATACATGGCTAAGGAACCATCTCACGAACAACATCCGGCGCATGGCCATCATATGAAGGCTGCCGAGCACCATGAGCAGGCTGCGAAGCACCACAAGGAAGCAGCCGCGCATTACGCTTCCGGTCAGGTTGAGAAGGCTGCTCATCACGCGCAAACTGCCCACGCGCATATGCTTCATGCAACTCATTATGCGGACGAGGCTGCAAAAGCCCACCTTTCGCATGGCCAAAAGAAGAGTGCGTAGTTGAGATACAGCTAGGATGGGCATAACCATCATTCGATGCCGCGGAGAGCTTAGAAACCCTGCTGGCGTGATGATGGTTATTTCCGCCCTCTTATTGGGCCACGCTAGCCTTTACCGATCCGGCATTAGGAACCGGATATTTGCCGCTCTTGCTAGTCATCGATAATGAACCTATACCGTCTCGAGCCGCAGCGTGAATGCCGGGGGTTGAGACATTGGAAATCCTGCCCATTAAGCCTCAAAGCGACGAAGTTACGCCCGCGCTGGAGACGGAAGAAGCTCCCGGCACACCCGAAGCTCTGGTCCAGATCGCACGCCGGCTGCTTCACGTGCTGACCGGCATATTGGTTTTGCTGTCGGTTTATACGTTTTATGTGTCATCGCCAGTTCTAATTCCACTCACGCTGGCGGTGCTCATCACCATGCTTCTTTCGCCAGTCATAAGTCTGTTGGACGGGCTGAAGATACCTCGCCCTATCAGCGCTGCCGTCGTGATTGCGATCATGGTTGGTATCCTCGGCGGAGGCGCATACGGTTTGTCGGGCCCTGCTCAGGAATGGTTGCAGAAGCTGCCCCAAAGCGGCGGCAAAATCGATAAAATGCTGCGCTCCATCAAAAAGCCCTTCGCTCAAATCGAACAAGCGACAGAACGCCTGTCTTCCGCGACTGAGCGGCAGAACGCAACCACGCCGCAATGGGTTCAGTTGGCGCCCCCAAGCTTGACCGAGCGCCTTGCGGGAGGCACGGCGCAGTTTGCGGCAGCGATCTCGGTCATCTTCGTCCTCGTTTTTTTTCTGCTGTCGTCGGGGGACAGCTTTTTACGAAAACTTGTGTCTGTTATTCCAACCCTCGCAGACAAAAAGCGCACCGTTGAGACGATCAGGAGCATTGCAAGCGATATTTCGTTCTATCTTGTGATGCTGCTGCTCATCAACGCCGGCCTCGGCCTCGGGGTTGCTCTCATTACGGCGCTCCTCGGTATTCCCGATCCCTTATTGTGGGGCACCCTTACCGTCATCTTGAGTTTCGCGCCTTACGTGGGCGAGATGGCCGTCATGGTCACGCTTTTAATCATATCGATGGTCACCTTCGATACGCTCGGCAAAGCTCTTATTGCACCGGCTGCCTATATTATTCTGATGAGCTCCGTTCACCTCACGGTACCGGTTATCGTCAGGCGCCGGCTCTTGCTCAACCCGGTGGCGGTCTTTATCGCCATCATCTTCTTAGGCTGGATTTGGGGCATGGCCGGCGTGCTTCTCGCCGTTCCGCTTTTGGCAAGCTTCAAAATCATCTGCGAGCGCATCGAGCATCTTAACGCGATCGCTGCATTTCTAACCCCCGCGACCCGGCACTAGTGTGGCGTCTCGCAATTGCCTACCACCTTTGTGGCTTGGCGCTCATAGGCAATTGCGAGACATAAGCCACACTAGCTCTTTGAATCTGCTAGTGTCCCCTATGTCTCCGAATTACCGTGCGAGCGTGCGGCAAATGGGGCGGTGATTCGGAGACGGGACACTAGACGGCACTCTTGTCAGATCCGAAGGATGCACACCGCTTCCGAAGCGGACATGCCTGCCGCATCCGATCCCCGGATGCGGAGACCGGGCAAGAATTCCGCGTGCACTGCAGATATGAATCAAGTCCCTTTCAAACACCTTTTTGCAATTTGGCAATTATTTTAGGCCGGCACTGAAGCAGAAGACGCACGCCGTTTGTTCCGCGGTCCGTTGACTTCTATCAACGACGGTGACGCGCAATAATGTTAATTCTTACTTATAACACATCTCTTCCATTCAGGGGGCTGTGTTAGATGTCGGAGGAAGAAATCATGGACAAGGACCGGATTATCGGATCGGCGAAGAAAATCAAAGGCGAAGTCAAGGAGGAGGTCGGGAAGGTACTCGGGGACACCAAGCTGGAGTCGGAGGGCAAGGCCGACAAAATAGAGGGTAAGGTTCAGAATGCCGTCGGCGGCCTCAAAGACACACTCAGAGGCAAATAGGCGTCGCTGCTTGGGCGCGTCCCGCTTCTGGCGAGCAGCAAAATCATCTGCGAGCGCATCGAGCATCTTAAGGCGATCACGGCGTTTCTAACCCCATGAAACGGCGCCAGCCTGCGGCCGCATTCATGCGCTGGGTTCGTCTGAAGGCGCCAGCGGCGGCTGTTTCACAGGAATGGATGCGTTCTCGATCGCTTTGACGAGATCGGTGGGGCGGGCGATATTCGGGAGTATCATGTCGTCCACCCCCGTGCCATGGAGGACGATCTTCCCGAAGTCGAATATCCGTCCGAGCAGTCCTTGGTGAAAATTGACCTGCTCGATGTTTTTTAACTGAAGCTCAGTGGTCGAGCGCGTAAGCCACCCGCGCTTAATCACCACCCGGTGGTTGGTGACGGCGATCTCTGTGGTCCAGATCGGTATCATCTGGTACAGCACTACAACAAGACCGGCGGCGCTGATGCATAGCAAACCCAGCTTCGCTATGCCCGTAGCGAAAACCAAAGCCGTAACTGCAAGCGCGACACAAAAGATCACAGCGAGCCAGGCTGCAACGAAATACAAAGAATGGAAATGCGCCTCGTAGATGAGCTTTTCATTTTGACCCAAAGACTGTTCGCTATATGTCATAGTCGGCACTCCAAATTTGAGCGGGGTAATTCCAAATCTGCCAATAGAAGAACGCTCTGGCTAGTGATTTTATCATAATTTCCGTTAATCCTCGCACATGCAGAAACGATCACCTCAGCCGCGAGTTATCGTTAATGAACCGTTACAACTCAGACGCGTTCAGAAATGGAATAAAATATGCAGAAAATGCTTTTCGCTTTGACGGCAATCGGCTTGGCCGCGGCGCTTTCTACAGCCGGGAGTCGAAAAGTTGAAGCCGCCTCCATAGCCCCCGCATCGATTGAGCAAACTTCACCAGGCTCAGGCCTTCTTCTAGCAGACGAACACCGGAGCCATTGGCGCTCCTGGCAGCGCCGCCATCATGACCACGGCTACCGGCATTAAGGCTATCGCCGGGGATAGTGACCTCAACAAACTTGCCTGCGCGCATTTGCGTTTAAAACCTTAATCAAGCGGTCTTCTGCGCCAGAGACCGCTTTTTCATCCGGCGGCACGAAATGCCTAAATATCTGGCTGGGCAGTGCGCCCCGCTTTCGCCCGGCCCAGCCATCCTTCCCGCTTTGGCCAAAGCCGCCATTGGCCCAGCCCGAACGGCTACGAATTGACAGCATGCGACAGGGGTCCATCGCACGATACCGATCGTTAAGAATTATGCCCGGACGAGGCTTGCTTACGATAGATTCGGAATCTGCTTATGCGGCGGCGGTGCAACCACAGGCTTGTCCATCCAGCCGCCGGCGAGGGCAATTCTGATAAGTGCAGACAAGGATTTCGCACCGGTTTTCCGCATAATTGCGGCGCGATGATTGTCCACGGTGCGCTGGCTAATCCGCAAATCCGATGCGATGTTCTTGCTTGGGCTGCCCGCCAAAACCAGGTCTAGGATTTGACGCTGGCGAGCCGTGAGGCTCTCGATTTTCGCCGTCGCAGCTTGACGGATTGAGGGGTGATCAGGGTGATCAGGGTGATCAGGGTGATTAGGGGAATAATTCAGAGCACGCTCAATGCAATCCAGCAGTTCCTTCCGCTTGGCCGGCTTTTGCAGAAAATCGAAGGCGCCGGCCTTCATCGCCTTGACGGCTATGGCGATGTCGCCATAGGCGGTAATCATGATGACGGGAAGCGGCGCCTGCATTTTGTTGAGTTGCTCGATCAGCTCAAGCCCCCCCATGCCGGGCATCCGCGCATCGGTCAGCAAACACCCGCTTCGCCCGGGCGAGTAAGCGTTCAAGAACGAGGAGCCGTCGGCGAAAATCTCAGTACGGTAGCCATGCATCTCCAACATGTCCCGCATCGCCTCGCGGATTTCGCGGTCGTCGTCGACGACAAAGATTGTTGGCGCACCGGCCTCCCGGCGGTTGGCGGCGAGCATTTCGCCGATACGGCGGATCAAGGTCCGCGCATCGGCCGGCTTATAGAGGTGGGCGTGGCCTTTACTTGCAATCTCGAGCAGCTTGGCCGCCGAAATGTCGCCGGTCAGTATAATCACGGGTATTTTCCGCGCCGAGGATTCCTGGATCTTGCCTGCAATTTCTAATCCGTTTGCCCCAGGCAAATTATAATCGGCGACGATAAAATCCAGCCTCACGCCGCGTTCGGCGGCAATAGCGAGAGCATGGGCACCATCGGAAGCAGCGAACGTGCGATAACCGCGGCTGTTCAAAAGCAGTGTGAGCGTCTCGCGGACTTCTGCATCGTCTTCCACGATCAAAATAGTCTGCGCACGCGCCGGAGGCTCCTCATGGATAGCTTCCGCAGGGGAGGAGGCTGCAGGTTCGATGAGCGCAGGCGCATGCACCATCGGCACCTCCACGGCGAAGACCGAGCCCCGGCCGAGGCGCGAGTGGACGCTGATCGGCACTCCGAGCAGGTCCGCGATGCGCTGGACAATCGCAAGACCGAGGCCGAGACCCTTAGTTCGCCGGCCGGCTTGATTTTCGAGCTGATGAAACTCCTTGAAAATCGCGCTCAGTTCCGTTTCCGGTATGCCCGTGCCAGTATCCCAGACTTCAATGCTTAAGCGCTCGCCGCGCCGCCGGCAGCCGAGAAGAACTTTGCCTTGGCTCGTATATTTGGTCGCGTTGGAGAGCATGTTACGAAGGATTTGCTCTAAGAGACGCGGATCGCTATGCACCGTGAGGCGGCAGGGGGCCACGCGCAAGCTCAAGCCGGCGTGGGCGGCATGAATTTCAAATTCGTCCTGCAAGCGCTTGAGGAGATCGCCGATGGCGAAGTCGCTAAACTTCGGCTGCACAACGCCTGCCTCGAGCTGGTTGATGTCGAGAAGCTTGTCCAGCAAGCCCGACATGGCCACGATGGTCTTGTCGAGCCGTTCGATCAGCTTTGAGGCGCCGGGATTCTGAATGCTATCGGCCAGCATGCCTTGCAACAAGCTGAGCGTTTGCAGCGGCTGGCGCAAATCGTGGCTGGCCGCAGCGAGAAAGCGGGACTTTCCGAGGTTCGCGCGCTCAGCCTCCTCCTTGGCGGCCGCAAGTGCTTCAGATTTGATCTTCGCATCCGTGATGTCGTCGATGGAAATGAGTATTTTTGGACGTTCGGATGGTCCCGAAGCGATCCGCCGGGCGCTAAAGAGGAATGTGCGCAGCCCGAGGTGAGGAAGATCGATGCTAACCTCGTAATTCTCGATGGCGCTTCCTTCATTGGCAGCTTCTAGGAACTTCGCCAGGGCCTCCGGCTGATGCTTCGTCCCAAGCGTGAACGGCCTGCCTATGCTGTCTTCCGGCTTCACCTCGAAAACTTTGAAGTAAGAGGCGCTTGCCGACACCATACGCAAATCCTCATCGAGTACGGCGAGCGGCTGCTTGACAGTCGCGATGATGCTTTCGGCATAGGCCTTCGCTGCCTCGATCTTCCGCTCCGCAGCCTTCATTTCGGATATGCGGGCAAACGTGATGACGACGCCTTCGACAGCACCAGCTGCAACGCGATAAGGCAGGATGCTGCGAATATAGAAATTGCCGTCATGGGTTTCGATCTCACGCCGCATCGGGGTGAGATCCGAGAGCACCGCGCGCGCATCCTGGAGGAGCACGCCATCATGGAAGCGTTGCGCCAGATCGGCGACCGGGCGTCCGATGTCGACGCTAGAAACGCCGAAGAACGACTTCGCTGCGGGTGTAAAAAAACGGATCTTGAACGCGGCATCGAGGAACAGTGTGGCGACGTCCGAGCTGTTCAGAATGTTCTCCAAGTCGGCGGCCGTGGCGCGCTGCTGCTCTAGGCTTTCGTGGAGCTGGGCGTTAAGGGCGGTTAATTCCTCGTTGAGGGCTTGAAGTTCCTCCTTCGAGGTCTCCAGCTCCTCATTGGCCGATTGGAACTCCTCGTTTATGGAAAGGGCTTCTTCGTTGACGGCCCGCAGGTCTTCATTCGAGACTTCGAGATCGCGGATAACGGCGTTCAGCTCTTTGCGCGTCGCTTCTAGCTCCTGCTCCAGTTGGACAATGCGCGAACTGTCCTCCGGAAGCGCATTTGCTTCAGAAGCACGTGCGGCGGGTTCGCGTTCCTCGACAAAACTGACAAGGAACATATCGTCCGCGGGAAGCGGCTGAACACCGATTTTCACGCCAAAGGCTTTTCCCTCGCGGCGGATCAGCCCGCCCGTTTTCCAAGAGCTTGTACCGGTCTCTCTCGCGCCTTCGAGCGCTGCCCGGAGTTTTGGCCGAAGTCCCTCCCGCGCCATGACTAGGATGTTCCGGTTGGCTTCGCCTGGAGCGACTTGCAGATACCGGTCGACAGCCCCGGAGTAAAACAAGGCATCATATTTTTTATCGACCAGGACGGAAGGCGGCGCGAAAGCTTCCAGCAAATGCTTCGAGGCGAGATCCTCAAAGTCGACGCGGGTTGTCATTCTCCTGGGGGCCGGAGCGATAGCCGGGGCCAGGCGCTCCTTCAGCGTGGCGCTTGCACGAAAATCGACCTCGCCAGGACGGCCGGCGCTGAGATGGCGGTATATCCTTTGCTTTTTGTTGAGCGGTTCGAAGCGCTCCGCGAACTTGCCAACCGTCTCGGACCGGCCGAGAAAAAGCACGCCTCCCGCACGCAGAGCGAAATGAAACAGCGAAAGGATTTGCTCTTGGGCGCTGGGCCGCAGGTAGATCAAAAGGTTCCGGCAGGAAATAAGATCGAGCCGCGAGAACGGCGGGTCGGCGAGCAGGTCTTGGACCGTGAACACCACGGCTTCGCGCAAGTCGCGCACCACCCGGTATCCTTTGCCTTCCCTCAAGAAAAACCGGGCTAGGCGCTTCCCGTCCACTCGAGCCGCGGTTTCAGGTCCATAAAGGCCTGCGCGGGCAAACGCGACGGAATGGGCATCGACATCGGATGCAAAGACCTGAAGCTTGATGTTGCGCTTTGAAGCCTCGATCGCTTCCAAAAAAAGGATTGTAAGGGAATAGACTTCCTCGCCGGTGCTACAGCCGGGGACCCAAATGCGCAGCGGCCTATCAAGAGCCTGTTCCGAGACCAGATCCGGGATAACGCTTGCCGCAAGCGCCTCGAAGGCTGCGGGATCGCGAAAGAATTCGGTTACATTAATGAGGAGGTCGTGACCGAGGTTATCGAGTTCCGCCGGATCGGATTGGAGCCTTTCAATGTAGCGGGTTACGTCCGCGACGCCCGCCATCGCCATGCGCCGCTCGATCCGCCGCTCCAATGTGCCCGCCTTGTAGAGAGAGAAGTCCTGACGAGTCTTCCGCCTCACAAGATCGAGAATCTCCAAGAAACGGTTCTCGATTTCCCCATTGGTGTCCAATTTTGCGACGGAGGGGTGAACGCGAATGCCGCCGGCGTGATCGATGAGCGCGCCTGGAATGCCGGCGGCAGGCAAAATGAGATCCGCCTCTCCGGTCTTGATGGCGCTTTTCGGCATGCCATCGAATGCTGCCTCTGAAGGGTCCTGGACGATGACGAACCCGCCCTTCTTCTTCACCGCTTTGAGACCCTCGCTCCCATCCGTCCCCGTGCCCGACAGCACGACGCAAATGGCGCGCTCGCCGCAATCTTCCGCCAGAGAGCGCAGGAAAAAGTCAAAAGCCATCCGTGCGCCGTGACGCTCCGTGGGTTCGGAAAGATGCAACTTGCCTTGGGCGACAGCGAGCGAGACGCCCGGCGGAATGAGATAAACATGGTTCGGCTCGACCGCGACACCCTCGGCCGCCGGCGTCACGGGCATCGTTGTGTGGCTCGACAGAAGCCCGGCCATCAAGCTGTCATGGAGAGGATCGAGATGCTGAATGAGGACGAAGGCCATGCCCGGGTCAGGAGGCAACGCTGCGAGCAGCGCCTTGAAAGCGTCCAGCCCGCCAGCCGATGCGCCAATGCCCACAACGGGAAACCAGCGCGCCGCAGCCCCGCCGGCACTCTTCGCCAGATTGGCTGGCGCAACAGCCGCATCGCTTTTATCGAAGGCTACATCGCGGTGCGACGACATGTGAACACTCCTTCCCGCATCGCAGGGCAGACACGCAACAGAGACACCTCATACCATACTTATAGTCATGCGTATCCCGATACTTAGGCGGAGCATGGGTAGTTTCCGAATCTATGAGCGAACCCCTTCAATCGTGTAAACTGCGCAGACAAAGCCTTTGCCAGAGGATATGGCATCGGCCGGGGCGAATAACTAAACGAGGAACCAATTATGATTAGGGCTATAGCAGCTGCGGCATTTATGTCGCTCATGATGTGTTCGGCAGCTAGCGCGAACACGATTTCATCCGCTTCATCCGCTAGCGGACTAAAGGCATCCGCTACCTCCGACGTTGTCCAAGTTGGTAAAGGCGGCAAAGGCGGCGGAAAAAGCATGGGTAAAAGCGGCGGGCGTGGGCACGGCATGAGACGCGGAGGCCGGGGACGTGGCGGACGCGGTTACGGTGGCGGTGGCGGTTACGGATATGGCGGCGGCTGGGGCTATGGCCCTTGCACGTGGGTTGGTCCGCTCTGGGTCTGCCCATAGCCGATATGAGGAATATCTCTTGGAGGTCAAAGCAGCCTCTCTCCGATGAGAGCCGCTGCAGAGGCCTCCGGGAATCAAACCGCGCCGCACATTATGAGTTGAGCGGCGGGAACAGCGTTCTTACCTCATTATAAAACAAGCTCCGGGGCCTTATGGCGTCCGGAGCATTGCAATTCCGCCAAAGGAGAAGACTGCATGTCACTCGGGACAATCCTTGTTATCATCCTCATTATTTTCTTGCTCGGCGGTTTCAGCGGCCGCTTCGGCGGCTACGGCTACGGATTCGGTCACGGCGGCGTCGGTGTCATCGGCGTCATCTTGATCGTCGTTCTCGTTCTTTTGGTGCTCGGGCGGATCTGATTGCCGCATGAGCCGTCTTCGCATGCATTTGGAGCACCACCTTCTCGGCCGCATCGGCTGGATGAGAGCGGCGGTGCTCGGAGCAAACGACGGCATCATCTCGACCGCAAGCTTGATCGCCGGCGTCGCCGCAGCGGGAACAAAACAGAACGATGTCTTGATCGCCGGGGTCGCGGGGCTGGTAGCCGGCGCCATGTCGATGGCTGCGGGCGAGTATGTGTCCGTCAGCTCGCAATCCGACACCGAAAAGGCCGATCTTACGCGCGAACGCGCGGAGTTGAGCGAGAGCCCTGGGGCTGAGCTCGATGAGCTTGCCGAAATCTACATCAAGCGCGGCGTCGAAAAGGGGCTTGCGCGGCAAGTAGCCCAGCAGCTCATGAAGAAAGATGCCTTGGGCGCCCACGCCCGCGACGAGCTTGGGATGTCGGAAATCACGACGCCGCGTCCTGTTCAAGCTGCGCTCACATCGGCAGCCATGTTCTCAGCAGGCGCAGCCATGCCTCTCCTCATGGCCGCCATATCGCCCGCCAGCGCGCTTGTGCCCATTGTATCGGCTACCTCTTTGCTCTTCCTCGCTCTTCTGGGAGCGATCGGGGCGAGAGCCGGCGGCACCAACATTCTGCGGGCCACAGCCCGCGTGACATTTTGGGGCGCGCTGGCCTTGGCGATCACAGCCGGTATCGGAAAAGTCTTCGGCACCATTGTCTGAAGATCGGGACCGCGCAAGAGACGCAGAGCCAGGCCCCGCGATGGCGGCCAGCCTGTTGCCGGTCGCCGCCTAAGCCGAAAAGCCCCCGAGAGCCTGTCCTGAAAGTTGTTGAACTGCGGGACTTAGGGTCACCTTATGGTCGACTGTACGGTCAATTCGATCATGCTTTATAACCGCGTCCGTCGCTTTTGGCGATTGCAACCCAAAGCCGGCTGTCGAATTTAAGCGCTCGATGTCCCCCATGCGAGGCCTTCACCAACGCGATGGCAAACGAGCCAACCTGTACTTTGTGTTGAGAGACCATAGCTTCATCTTAGGAATAGACCTAAACTCAAATAGTTAAATTGGGCGTTTGGTTTTATATGATCGAATCGATGCACTGTTGCATCTTCGCAACGTCAAATAGTTTTGTTTTTTTTGCAACCTAAGATCTATGGTGATGGCATACTCTATCTTAAATAGAAACTGTTTCAGTGGCGCGTAAGGAATCGGGGGTGCGCGGACATGCTACGGCGCGGCCTCAAGCACGTTAATTGAAACTGGGACATCAAAATGCGAAGATTCATCTCCCGGGCTACACCTCCCTGTGCTGCCCACACAAAGATCGTAGGATCCTTCCAAACATTTGGAGGAAGGACCGATGGAAATAAGCACAAGCAACAAGCCGGAGCGCGTCACTTCTGCCAAACGAAGGAAACCTCGGAGGAAATGCATCCGGGCAGAACGATCACGAACGTCGCGATCCGGAAGAGGGCCGATGTGTTTTCGGCAACAGCCGCTCTTGCAATGCTAAGCCTCATTGGGAGTGGTCTCATCAGCGATGCTGAGGCGCAAATCCTGGGAAATGACTTACAGACCTTTGGGGTGCTCGCCGGTTCCGCGGTCACCAACACCGGCCCTAGCGTTATTCAGGGAAACGTCGGCGTCTCGCCGGAGAGCGCGGTTACAGGTTTTCCCCCAGGGATCGTGGTGGCGCCAGGGACGATACATGCGAGCGATGCGCTCGCAGGGCTGGCTCAAAACGAGCTTACTACCGCCTACAATACATTGATGGGCATGCCAGTCACACAAACCCTGACGGGTCAGGATCTAGGCGGTAAAACCCTTATAGCCGGCGTCTATGGCTTTGCGTCATCGGCTCAGCTGACAGGGTTACTCACGCTTAACGGCCAAGGTAACTCTGCCTCACAATTCGTCTTCCAAATCGGGAGTACGCTGACGACTGCCAGCAATTCGGCTGTCCTGTTGATCAACGGAGCCAACGGCAACAATGTGTATTGGGCAGTAGGCAGCTCCGCGACACTCGGCACGAATACCGCCTTCGCAGGCAACATCGTCGCGCTGACGAGCATCACGCTCGATACCGGTGCTACGATCACCTGCGGTAGGGCCTTAGCGCGAAACGGCGCGGTCACACTGGATAACAACACTATCACGCTCTGCGCGCCGGGTGGCGGCGGCGGCGGTGGCGGCGGCGGTGGCGGCGGTGGCGGTGGTGGTGGTGGCGGCACCACCACTACACAGAGCCAACTCTTCGGCGGGGGGATCGCCGGGGCTCAGCAGACAGCATTCGGCGCCTCAAGCCTATTCGGTTCTGCAATGTTCGCGCAGGCCGCGTTCTGGCGCAGTGGTGGTGGACAGGACTTAATGGGCGTCACGCCGCAAACT
>JBKQQS010000097.1:0-33854 GCA_052144215.1 Rhodomicrobium sp. | reverse complement strand
GCTCGCGAGGCAAGCTGTTTTACCGGCTGGTCGAAGGCGCGCTGCAAAGCGAGCCGCTGCCAGCCAAGACCCTAACACACAACATCTAGAGGCACGGGAGTTAACTGCATAGCCCAGGATTGTTGCGCCATTTAACCATAAACTGTAACCCTAGATTGTGTGAGTGTACTTCCGTTACCCATTCTTATTCTGCGCAGCAAACGGAGCTTCTTTCGTATTATTAGCGCGTTAGCTGGCCCGGCGCTGCGCCTTAACGCTTTGGCAAGGCGCTTTCTCATAGCATCGCGCCATAAGGGACCGCCGGCGCAGCGCCAGGTTTTGCACGGCACTCGCAACGCCGGCCGGGGAGGTGAGCGAGGCATGGTGCGAACTGCGGCCCGCGCCATCCGCCGCGCGCTCAGTCGATCTCATGAGCGGGCACGCGGCCCGCCGTGCCGGCCGGTGCGGCGCGCAAATATTGATTGGGCCAAGGCATCGGGTAGCCAAGCTCCTGGGCTGCGTGCAGCGGCCAATACGGATTGCGCAGCAGCTCGCGCGCCAGGAGCACGAAATCGGCTTGGCCGGTGCGGACGATGTGGTCGGCCTGTGCGGCCGAGGTAATCATGCCGACGGCGGAGGTGGCGATGCCCGTTTCGCGGCGGATGCGCTCGGCGAAAGCGGTTTGATAGCCTGGGCCGACGGGCATTTGCGCCCGCTCGATATTGCCGCCGGAGGAGACATCGATAAGATCGGTGCCGAGCGTTTTCAGTTCGCGGGCAAGGGCGGCAGATTGGTCGATGTCCCATCCGCCTTCGCTCCAGTCGGTTGCGGAAATGCGCACAAAGAGCGGGCAGCGATCTGGCAGCACCTTGCGCACGGCGGCAACCGTCTCGCGCAAGAAGCGGGTCCGGTTCTCGAAGGTGCCACCATAGTCGTCGTCGCGATGGTTGCTGAGCGGCGACAGGAACTCGTGCAGGAGATAGCCATGCGCGGCGTGGATTTCGATCACGCGAAAGCCGGCGCGGTAGGCGCGCTCTGCCGCGGTTGCGAACGCGTCCCGCAAGCTGTGAATCTCGCTCACGGCAAGCTCGCGCGGCGCCGCATAGTTCTGGGCGAAGGCCAGCGCACTTGGGCCGGCGGGCCGCCAGCCGCCTTCCGCCTCGGGCACCGCGCCGTTTCCAGACCACGGCCGGTAAGTGCTGGCTTTGCGGCCCGCGTGAGCGAGCTGAATGCCCGCGATCGAGCCCTGCGTGCCGATGAAGCGCGTAATCTTCTCGAGCGGCTCGAAATGCGCCTCGCTCCAAACGCCAAGGTCTTGCGGCGAAATCCGCCCCTCCGGCGTGACCGCAGCCGCTTCTGTGATGACAAGCCCTGCGCCGCCGACGGCCCGGGTTCCGAGGTGGACGAAATGCCAGTCGTTTGCATGCCCGTTCTCGCAAGAATACTGGCACATCGGCGATACACCGATGCGGTTTGGGAAGACCACGTCACGCAAGCGAAGCTCGCTCAACAAATGCGCCATGCGAATACCTTTCGATTTCTAAAGCGCTATCCCCTTCGATGGGATCGAAGGCGCGCTCTAAGTTTTTGTTTGCGCATAATCTTATCGCAAAACCGGTATCCACCCCCGGGTCAAGCCCGAGGGCCTGCTTTTGCGGATCATGCTAGCGGGCTGCGAAAACTCACCGGGCTGCAGGCTCATTGCGGAAACTTAACCCGCGAACGGGAGCAGCCTTTCATTGCAACGTTACAGTACGTAGGAGCGAAACTTGCTTCAAGATAGTCCGCCGGCGGCCGCGCTAGCGCCAGAAGCGGCCGCTTGACCTCAGGCGCTGCCATGCCTCGGGCGCGCCCTCCCACACCTCTGCCGCCTTCGCTTCGTGCTGGCCTAGCACGAAGCCCGCAGCGACGAGCGCAGCCGGTTCGTCGTGGCAAGCGGCGGCACAAATATCGCGCATTTGCCCGGCCATCGCCACATCGTTCACGTAGCCGAAAATATCCTGCAGCTTTTTCAACTGGTTGACGAACGGCTTCACCTGCGCTCGCCGGTAAAGCGGCGCCAAAAACTGCACGGTGTAGCGCAGCTTTTTGAGCGATTTTCGCATCTCATGCCGCTTCACGCCTTCGAGACTGCGGATCGAGCGGCCGAGTTTTGCCGGCTTTTTCCAGCGCTTTTGCAGTGCCTTGTCCGCATACTCCTCCACAGGATTCTGCAAAGAGGGGTCGCGCTCAAGCATGGACGGCCACAGCGTAAGGCTCAAAAGCAGGCGGGTCCAAGCAGCGCTGGCGAGCGCATCGCGCGCCTCTTTCTGCATCGCCGCGCGGTGTGCCTGTAGCGCACCCAAAAGCGCCTCGAAGCCCGGTTTGCGCGGCGGATCGCCGGCGAAGGGCGCGTAAATTTCCCCGATGATCACGTCGGCGTCGCGGAGTTGCCCGACGGCTCTGGAGAGGGTTTGTGCGTCGGTCTCGATCTGGCGCAACAGGGGTGAATCCGCGAACGCCTGGAGCGCCCGGTGAGCGCTACGAAGGCGGGTTAGCCCGACGCGGAGCTGATGAGCCCCTTCAGGTTCATCGGTCTCGAGGACTGCGGTCCTGTTTTTGACGATTTGCTCCCTGGCTGAGCGCAAAATCTCGGCAAAGGCCTCGCCGCAAGCTTGGCCCTTTACGATATTGGGCGCCCGGGCGCGGACAGGCTCGATCGCTTTGGCGGGGCGTTTTTTGAGAAGGAGCCGGTATCCCCTCTCGGCCTTGGATACCGGAGACAGACGGACCCCGCTTTTTGCAAAGAGCGATTGCGCCGCCCGAAGGAGATCCTTAGGACCGCCTTTAACGAGTTCAAGGCCGGCCTCGCAGATTTCGCTTCTGCGGTTCATGGCGAGCGCCTGGCCCCTGTCGAGCGCTAACTCGATCACGCTGCCGCGCGTGCTGAGCCGGTGGGTCGTCCGGGTCACGACGGTCTCGAAGGCCTGTGTCAGCGCCGAGCCCCTTATCGCTTTTTGGACCTTGCGGCGGACGCGCTTATCGTGAATACGGGCTGGATTGGGCTGGGCGCCGTCGAGACGGTCCTCGATCCCGGCGGGGTTCGATAGGCCGTCTTGTAGATCCATGCCGAGCTTCACAGTTTGAACGTAGCTTTGCCCGTCTTTGCGAACCCGTAACGATATGCCTTCGGCATGCAGCCTGTGATCCGGCGTATCGTAATAAATAGATCTCAAGACTTTCTGGGTCCCGGCGGCGTGCAGTTTCGGATTTTTGGCGAGCCGCTCGAGCTCCTTTCCGGTCAGGTCTAGCTTGAGTTCGAATTCGCGGTTGAGCTGCGGCATGAGGAATGTCCTCGATTGGGTAAAAAACCTGAGAGTCTAAGCAGCCTTCTGCGTTGCCGTGCCGATTGGAGGAAGCGGGCGAGCGGTTATCGGTAAGTGGTTCCAGCTCCCGAAGGTGAGATCGCGCGCTGTTTTCTGCGCATGGGCGGCAAAGCCGTAGGAGGCGAGCCGGGCTTTCACAGGACCTTCCCTGACGGAACGGAGCCAAAAAGATAAAACGCGAAGCTCCGGCACGGGGTTCCCCGGCCGCTAAAGATCCACCGGCCGCAAGATCTCCGCCTCGGCTGCTCCGGCGCAGATTCCCAATTGGTCCAAAGCATCCTCCAAATAATCCGGCAAAAGCGGAAGGCTGAAAAGATACGCAGGCGCATTGCTGCTATGCTCAGACTTCGCAGTCGCGATAGCTTCGTCGAGTTCGCCAGGAGCGTAAGTGCCGCGGCCGATCCACGCAAGCGCGATCAGGCTCGCTTGCTCGTCTTCGTTCAGGCCGTTCAGAAATTCCTTAAGCTCCTGCCGGGTCGCGTCGCCAGGCAAATCTTCGAGGATCGTTTCTCCCTCCGCGTCATCCGGATCCGATTCGGACTCTTTTTCCTCGTCCCACGCGTCCATCTTCACGTCGACCTCGCGGGAGCGGAGAATGACATGCGCCACTTTCTCGGGTGAGATTTCCAGCATTTCAATTAGCTCTGGCATTCAGCGCGTCCTAGATGAGCCGCGATTTCCTCGAAGACACGATGAAACATAGCGGGCGTTAACCGTCCCGTATTCGTATTATATCTTGAACAATGATAGCTGCCGAAAAGTTTGCGTCCATCGCCTATATCAACAGCTTCTCCGTGCGCGAACTTATATTGGGATGCTTTTAAGCCTAATGCCCGCAACGTTGTATCGAAGGAAATCCGGCCAAGCGCGAGGATCGCCCTCAAGCTTTGCATTGCGGCAAGCGACGCATTGAGAAAGCTGCGGCAGGCGGCGACCTCATTAGGAAGCGGTCTATTCTCAGGCGGAACGCAGCGGACGGCATTTGTGATTCGGCAGCCAGTCAGAACGAGACCGTCGTCCACCCGCTCCCCATACGTTCCGCGAGCAAATCCGAACTTAAGGAGCGTCTCGTAAAGGAGCACGCCGGCAAAATCGCCTGTGAATGGCCGCCCCGTGCGGTTGGCGCCTTTAAGGCCCGGGGCCAGCCCCACGATCAGAAGCTCCGCATCGGCAGGTCCAAAGGAAGGAACGGGCGCATTGAACCACTCCGGATACTGCGCCCGGTTCGCCTCACGAAACCTGACAAGCCTTGGACAAAAACCGCAATCCGCACACGGCTCACTAGGCCCCGCAACCATATGGGGCCTCAGAAGCGTGTTCGAAGGGGCCATCGGGTTTGTCACGCCCCGCCAGAGCCGCTATTCCGCGTCGGCCGGGTTCTCACGCGCTATCGCGGTCGCGCTCATGCGCTCGTGCAACCGTTGCTCGTGAATGTGCGCCTGATATTCACGCCCGTTTTCAGGACGCTGGGTCCGGCAGATGTCCTTCTGCAAATCCGCAAGATCGATGAACTGATCGGCTTGACGGCGAAGCTCATCGGCAACCATGGGAGGTTGCGTGGTGAGTGTCGACACGACGCTGACACGCTTGCCTTTATGCTGCAGAGCCTCGACGAGCGTGCGAAAATCGCCATCTCCGGAGAAAAGCACAATATGATCGAGGTGTTCGGCGAGTTCCATCGCGTCGACCGCAAGCTCAATATCCATATTGCCCTTTATTTTGCGGCGGCCCGAAGCATCGGTGAACTCTTTTGTAGGTTTCGTAACCATAGAGTATCCGTTATAATCGAGCCAATCGATTAGTGGCCGGATAGACGAATACTCTTGCTCCTCTGCAAGAGCTGTGTAATACAGTGCCCTTAACAGAAGGCCTTTATTACGAAAGAGGTTCAGTAGACGCTTGTAATCTATGTCAAAGCCTAACGCTTTGGCTGTAGCGTAAAGATTTGCCCCGTCTATAAAAAGAGCGACGCGCTCAGTTGGGTAGAAATTCATCCTGTTACCTTAGCTGCAATCCTTAGGAGGTTGGGGGGTAGTTTGTTTGCATTTAGTTTTGGCCTTCATTCCAGACCCCACATCAAGAATCGATCCAAAATATAGCGACAGACCTAACATATCAAAGCATCGCGTGAGATTTCAAGGTGGTATGATCATCATCGCACTTGGTTCCAATCTAACTGGTAACTTCGGCGCTCCTGAAAACGCACTGCGCAGGGCGGTTAGTGAATTGGCTGCGTCCGGAATACAAATATTGGGCGCATCAAGAATATATATTACACGGGCACACGCCTACACCCGGCAACCCGATTTCGCAAATGCTGCCGTTATGGTTGCGACACCTTTACCGGCAAAAGCTCTTCTTCTAATCTTGAAGCGGATTGAGGCACAAGCTGGGCGCCGCAAGACGAAAGATGGCCGCAAGCGATTTTTTCAGTGGAGGCCCCGGCCTCTCGACCTCGATATTGTGAGTTACAAGGGCATCGTCCGCAACTGGAAGGCGAAGCACCCGAAAGCTGCCAGGTGCGTCATACTGCCGCATCCTCGAGCGCATCAAAGAGCGTTCGTGCTGCGGCCGCTCGCCGATATTGCTCCGCATTGGCATCATCCCGTCCTCGGCTCGACCGCGGCGCAGCTCCTAAAAAGGCCTGCGGTCCGGGAAACCGGAAAAATCCAAAGCAGCCAGGACTTTTGCGGCGAGCTGTCTCCGTCAAAACGCTTCTTGCCATAAGATCGCCACGAAAACCAAAAAAGAACGAGCGTTCCGTTTTTTTTGCGTTAGGCGAGCGGCATGCCAAAATTGGCCCCAGAAATTCAAGCGGCCCGGCGGGAGCACATTCTCGCAGCGGCGGAGCGTTGCTTCATCGATAAGGGGTTTCACCCCGCAACGATGTCCGGCATCTGCCGGGAAGCGGGAGTCAGCCCCGGCGCGCTCTACACTTATTTCGCCTCCAAAGAAGAGCTTATAGCGGGCCTCTGCGAGCGCGAGAGGGACCGTTTTGCCATGGAGTTGGCACGAATAACCGAGGCCACCGGCTTCCTTGCCGCCTTGCAATCGCTGGCCGAGCAATATTGCTGCCATGAATCCGCTGGCAAAGTGCGCCTTCATATCGAAATTGCTGCGGAGGCAGGCCGCAACGGGGCGATCGGGCGCACTGTGCGGGAGATGGACAGGATCGTACGCGAGAGCCTCGTCCTGCTGATCGAGCGCGAAAAGGAGCGGGGCTGGATCGCGCCCCAGCTACCGGCGGACACGATCGTCCGCGCGATGGGTGCTCTCGGCGACGGCCTTTTCTTGAAACGTGCAATCGATCCGGATTTCGATCCTAAGCCGATCATTCCCGCCATGATGACGATGATATCGGCGCTGCTTGCGCCTGCTTCACCTTCAGAGCCTGTAGCAAAACGGAAGAAATCATGACGCCCGATTGCAATAAGAAGCGAATGCATGCCCGTTGGCTCTTAGGGCTCCTCCTCATTTGCGGGCTGCAACCGGCACGCGCTCTTGCAGCCGAAGACGCCGCCCGCGGCGAGGACGCCATCGCGCAGCCGGCAAAGCCGCCCGCGATAACGGTGACCGGGGCGAAGCGGATTACGTTTGTGGATAACGTACTGGTTACGGGTTCGCTCGTCCCGCGCGAGGAGGTTTTGGCCGGACCGGAGATCGATGGTTACCGGATTACCGGCCTTATGGCGGAGGAAGGCGACCGCGTGGAGGCCGGGCAAGTTCTCGCCCGGCTGTCGCGCGAAATCCTCGAGGCGCAGCTCGCGCAAAACACAGCCTCCATCGCCCGGTCTCAGGCCGCGGCCGATCAGGTGCGCAATCAGATCGTAGAAAGCGAAGCCACGCTCCACCAGGCCGAAGAGTCCTTCAATCGAATCAAGCCATTGCGCGAGTCCGGTGTGGCAAGCCAGGCGGCGTTCGACGAGCGCGATGCGGCTTTCCGCACGGCACGCGCCCGGCTCGCAGCGCAAAAGGAAGGCTTGAAGCTCGCCGAAGCCGATCTGCTTCTGATCCGCGCGCAACGCCAGGAGCTGGAGGTCAAGCTCGGGCGAACCGAAATCCGCTCCCCCGCCGCCGGAATCGTCAGCCGGCGCACGGCACGGCTCGGCTCCATTTCCTCCTCCTCCGCCGATGCCCTGTTCCGTATCGTCAAAGATGGCGAAATCGAACTCGACGCGGAAGTTCCTGAGTTTTACATGACGAAGCTGAAAGCTGGACAGCGCGCTGAGGTGGAGATCGCAGGCGCCGGCGAGCGGGAAGGCACTGTCAGGCTCGTTTCCACCGAGGTCAATCCCTCGAGCCGCCTCGGGCGGGTGCGCATTTTTCTCGGCCGCGCACCGGTGCTCCGGATTGGCACATTCGCCAAAGCCATGATCGATGCCGGCCAGCGCGACGCCGTAGGCGTGCCGTCGACGGCGGTCCTTTACCGGAATGACGGCGCGATCGTGCTGACCGTCGTGGATAACAAAATCCGCGAGCGCGCGGTTAAGCCCGGACTCCTAGCCGGCGACAGCGTGGAGATTAGGGAAGGGCTGAAGGAAGGCGAATTGGTCGTGATGCGGGCTGGCTCGCTGCTTAGGGGCGGCGATGCGATCGATCCGCAATTTGCCAGCAAGCAGACCGCGGCACGCGAGCCAGAAGCCGGACTAAGCAAATGAGCGGCACGAACGTTTCTGCATGGTCGATAAGGCAGCCCATTCCATCGCTTGTGCTATTCCTGGTGCTGATCGTGCTGGGGGCGATGAGCTTCGAGGACCTTGCGATCACGCGCTTTCCGAACGTCGACATCCCGATTGTCACGATCAACATCACGCAGTCCGGCGCGGCTCCCGTAGAGCTCGAGACGCAAGTCACCAAGCGCGTAGAAGACGCCGTCGCGGGCGTAAGCAACATCAAGCATATCCGCTCGTCGATTACCGACGGCACCTCCGCTACGACCATCGAGTTCCAGCTCGGGACGAACACCGACCGCGCGGTCAACGACGTGAAGGACGCCGTGGCGAAGGTGCGCCAGCAGCTTCCGCGTACCATCGATGAGCCGATCATTCAGCGCCTCGATGTCGAGGGCTTGCCCATCGTCGTCTATGCCGCCTCCGCTCCATCGATGACGCTGGAGGAGCTTTCCTGGTTCATCGACGACACCGTCTCGCGCAAGCTGCAAGGCGTGCGCGGCGTGGCCCAGGTGTCGCGCCTTGGCGGCGTGAAGCGGGAGATCCGGGTCTCGCTCATCCCCGAGCGGCTGCTCGCGCTCGGCATCACAGCGGGCGAGGTGAATCAGCAGCTTCGCGCTACAAACACGGACTTGGCCGGCGGGCGCGGCGAAATCGGCGGCGCCGAGCAATCCATCCGCGCCCTTGCCAGCGCGACGACCGTCGAACGCCTCGCTTCGACATCCATCACGCTGCCGGCGGGGCGCAAGGTGCGCCTCGATCAGCTCGGCCAGGTGACCGATGCCGCGCAGGAGCGCCGCACCTTCGCCAAGCTCGACGGGCGCGACGTGGTGGCCTTCACCGTGGTGCGGGCCAAGGGCGAAAGCGATGCGCGCGTGGCAGAGCGCGTTGCAGCCGCGACGGAGAAGCTCGCGGCCGCCAACCCGCGCGTTCACTTCGATAGGATCGATTCCACCGTCGATTTTACCCTTGGAAACTACCGCTCGGCCATGCACACGCTGATCGAAGGCGCGGTGCTTGCGGTTTTTGTCGTGCTGCTTTTCTTACGCGATTTGCGCGCAACGGCCATCTCCGCAATCGCGCTGCCGCTTTCGATCTTCCCTACTTTCTGGGCGATGGAGGCGCTCGGCTTCTCGCTCAACATGGTGACATTGCTGGCGATCACCCTCGTGACCGGCATCTTAGTCGACGACGCGATTGTGGAGATCGAGAACATCGTCCGGCACATGCGCATGGGCAAGCCGGCCTATCGGGCAGCGCTCGAAGCCGCCGACGAGATTGGGCTTGCCGTGATAGCGATCACGCTCACAATCGTCGCTGTGTTCGCGCCAGTCAGTTTCATGGGCGGGATTGCGGGGCAATATTTCCGGCAATTCGGCTTGACCGTTGCCGTCGCGGTTCTCGTGTCCTTGCTTGTCGCCCGTTTGGTGACACCGATGCTCGCCGCCTACTTCCTGCGCCCGCATGAGGAAAAGGACCGCGAAGGCTTCATCATGCGCAACTATCTGCGCGTGGCAGGCTGGTCGGTGAAGCACCACTACGCGACGCTGATCCTTGGCCTCGTGGTGTTCGCGCTCTCCATCGCAAGTGCCGGGCTACTTCCCAACGGCTTTCTACCCGCTCAAGATGCCGGCCGCTCGCTTTTTGCCATCGAGCTACCGCCAGGATCGCAGCTTGGCGATACGGAGCTCGTCACCCAAAAAGCAGCGAACGTCATTGCGCGCAGGCCTGAGGTGCGAAGCATCTTCGCGGATGGCGGCAGGATCCTCGGCCCGACCGGCGGCTCCGAGGAGGTGCGTAAGGCAACGCTCGTGGTTCACTATACGCCGCGCGAGGAGCGGACGCTCACCCAGCGCCAGCTCGAACGCATCGTAAGCGCCAGCCTGACGGAGATCCCCGACATCCGGACTTGGGTTCTTCAGGACAACGGCCAGCGGGCCTTCTCGATCGAGGTGACGGGCACCGATAACCAGAAGGTGATCGAGTCCGCAGCCCAGTTCACAAGCGAGATCCGCACCGTGCCCTATCTCGCTAATGTCGTGAACGGCGCCTCGCTCGACAGGCCTGAAATCCAAATCAAACCGCGCCCCGTCATCGCCGCCGAACTCGGTGTTTCGACCGAGAGCTTATCCGACGTCATCCGCATTGCGACGCTCGGCGATGTGGACGCCAATCTTGCGAAATTCAACGCGCCCGGCCGGCAGGTGCCGATCAGGGTCCAGCTCGACGAGCAGGCGCGCGCGAGCTTGCAGACGCTGCAGAATTTGAAGGTGAAGACCGGGCGGGGCGATGCCGTCCCGCTTATCACGGTCGCCGATGTTTCCATGGGCAAGGGTCCCTCGTCCATCGAGCGCTACGACAGGCTCCGGCGCGTCGCCATTGGCGCCGATCTCGTAGGCACCGACGCGCTCGGCCAGGCGCTCGCCGCCGTCTATCGGCTTCCTACCGCCAAGAATTTGCCGCCCGGCGTCGTCTTGCGCGAATCCGGCGATGTGGAGGTGATGAGCGAGACCTTCGCGAGCTTCGGCTACGCCATGGGCGCGGGCGTGATGATGGTCTATAGCGTGCTCGTCATCCTGTTCGGGAGCTTCTTGCAGCCCGTGACGATCCTGCTATCGCTCCCGCTTTCTATCGGGGGAGCGATTTTCGCGCTGCTGCTGGCAGGACGCCCCATCAGCCTGCCGGTCTTCATCGGCTTCCTCATGCTTATGGGGATCGTCACGAAAAATGCGATCATGCTCGTAGACTTCGCAGTGGTGGAAATGCGGCGCGGCGTGCCGCGCATGGATGCCATTGTGGATGCCGGCCGCAAGCGCGCACGTCCCATCGTCATGACGACCATCGCCATGATAGGCGGTATGTTTCCGAGCGCCCTAGCCCTTGGCGCGGGCGGCGAGTTCCGCGCGCCCATGGCGATTGCGGTTATAGGCGGGCTTCTCGTCTCGACGGTGCTATCGCTCGTATTCGTGCCCGCCTTTTTTCTGGTGATGGACGACATCGGGCGCGTGTTCGCTTGGGCTTTCGGGCGGTTTGTGGGCCCGCGCGACGAGCCGGCAGGCGAAGCCTCTTCCGCAACCCCGCCGGCGCCGGCGGAATAGCCAAGCAAGGCTCATAGCCTCAATCGTCGCCGGAATCTGCCGTGAGGTGGCGCATAATGTCGATTCTTTCATGGAGAACGCGGATTATCTCTACTGAGTCCAGTCCGGCCGCTTTGAAGTAGATTATATGAGGCAGACCGTAGAGTCGTGCGTTTCAATGGGCGCGCTGTCATCGCGAGGCGGCATTTGCCGCCGTGGCGATCCAGACCAGCATCAGTAATACGAGATCCGGTTGAATGGTTCCTGCCGTCATCCCGTGCGCGGTGCAGCGCGAAGCGGTGCTCTGCAGACACGGGATGACAACAACGGCCAGCGAAGCAATCAACCGGATCTCGTATTACTTGAGCCTGGATTGCTTCGCTTCGCTCGCAATGACGGCGATTCCGGATTACAGCACAATGTTCTAAACTGAGGGATTCGTGAGACCATCGAGATAGCTTCCGATGCCGTTTGCATCGATCTCCTGGTAATCGCCGCTCTCAAGGTCTCGCAAACCCGCAGCAAGATGGGCGCGCAGCGCTTCGAGCCTCAACTTCTCCTCTTGCCGGCGCAGTTGGAGAACGCGGATTGCATCCCGGACTGCTTCACTTGCGTTTCGATATTCACCGGCCCTGACGGCGCTTTCGATGAACGCATCGTGCTCGGCGGTTAGAGTAATGTCGCGGGTTGGCATCTCAGGCTCCTCTACGGACTGACGATACAAGAGTTGGCAAAATTTGCCAAGTTTCCGGCATCGCCGGAGATTTACCGGACCGCGTGAAGGCGTCCCCAAATCGCTATCTTGACGGCAAGCGGGGAGAATCCTTGCTGTCCTGTGCGCAGATTTTGCACCGGTGCCAGACCAAAGCCCTTGCATTTGCCCGAATTTGCGGCCACTCGTCAGGTTTCAATGAGTGCATAGGAGCTGCCGATGATTATTCCTGTCATTCTTGCCGGAGGATCGGGTTCGAGGCTTTGGCCCTTATCGCGGGCTCAGCACCCGAAGCAGTTCCATGCGCTTGTGAGTGCCGAGCCGCTGCTCGCCGACACCGCCCGCCGGATCCCTTCAGCGCCTCCCTACGCGCCTGCACTTGCGATCACGAACGAGCAAAACCGGTTCGGTGTCGCCGCCGCCTTCAAAAATGCGAAGCTGCCTCTTCAGGGGATCGTTCTGGAGCCCGAGGGCCGCTCGACAGCGCCTGCCGCTGCTGTCGCCGCGCATATAGCGATTGAGAGAGCCGGCCCGGATGCCATTTTGCTTATCATGCCGTCGGATCACCATATCGCCGATCCGCGCGCTTTCCTCGATGCCGTCGAGGCCGGCCTTGAAGCGGCGAAGGCCGGCTTGCTGGTCACCTTCGGCGTAAAGCCCGTCAAGCCGGAAACAGGCTATGGCTATGTGAAAACGCAAGCGGGACCGGCCAGCGGAAGCGTCCTAAAGGTCGAGCGCTTCGTCGAAAAGCCGGACATGGAAACTGCGGCCCGCTTCTGCGCCGAGCCCGGATACTACTGGAACTCCGGAATATTCCTCTTCGGAGCGCGCGCATATCTCGACGAGTTGAACCGCTTCGAGCCGGACATGGTTCGCGAGACGCTGGCGGCCGTTAAGGACGCAACCTCCGACCTCAACTTTATCCGCCTGGCGGCCAATTTTAAGGACTGCCGCTCCGAGTCCATCGACTATGCCGTTATGGAGAAAACCGGTAAGGCCGCTCTTGTACCGCTCGATGCGGGCTGGAGCGATGTCGGCACGTGGGATGCTCTTTTCGATGCCGCGCCAAAAGACGCGCGCGATAACGCGACGCGCGGCGACGTTCTGCTAAAAAATGCGAACCGCTGCTATGTGCGTGCCGAGAGCGGTATGGTGGCGGTTGCCGGCGTCGACGACCTTATTGTTGTCAGCACGAAGGACGCAACGCTGATCGCTAAGCGCGGCGATAGCGCAGTGGTGAAAGAGGTGGTTCAAGAGCTTACCGCGAACCGCCGCAACGAGGCGGAGCACCATCTCACGGTGCACCGCCCTTGGGGAAGTTACGAAACCCTCCATATGAGCGAGCGCTATCAGGTGAAGCAGATCGTCGTCGAGCCCGGCGCAAGCCTTTCGCTGCAGCGCCACCATCACCGCGCCGAGCATTGGATCGTGGTGAAGGGGACGGCGCGGGTTACCATCGACAGCGAGGCCAAGCTACTCACGGAGAACCAGTCGGTCTATGTGCCGCTTGGGGCCGTCCACCGCCTGGAGAACCCGGGGCTGATCCCGCTCACGCTCATCGAGGTGCAATCCGGCCCCTATCTCGGCGAGGACGACATCGTGCGCATCGAGGATATCTACGCCCGGGCATAGCCGCGCTGGGCGCGCGTTTAGCAAATGCAAAGCAACAACCCTAAACTGCCGATAACCATGTCCTAAATTCGCATTTGGCTCAAATGCGAATTAAACCGTTCTTAAGAGCGCGGCTCTAACGTGCAGGGAGGCGCCGCCCATGTGGCGGAAGTTTTCGCCGGTTTCGTTGGAGGAGTGTTATGCGTTTGAAGCTTCAACAGTTTTTGCACGACGAGTCGGGCGCGGCTGCAATCGAGGTTGGACTGATCGCTGCCGGTATTTGCGTCGCGATTATCACGCTGGCCGGTCAAATGAACGATGACGTGAAGATCTACTTCGAGCGCTTGCGCGAGTGGCTTCGCTCGTTCAACCTGCATGCCATGACCTGAGCTTCAGGGCTTCGATCAGGTATTAGCCCATGTTTACACCTATTGCGGCAACGGCGGCGGCAAGCCTTCCCGTGCTCCTTGTGTGGGCTGGCGCCGTCGATATCGTTACGCGATCGATCCCAAATGCGGTCGTGCTGCTGCTCGCCGCTTGTTTCGCGGTTTTCGCAGCCGCGGCCGGCATCGATATCGCGCAGCTCATTGCTCATCTCTTGTGCGCGTTGGCGGTTCTTATTGGGGGGTTCGTGCTTTTCTCCGAATCCTGGATCGGGGGCGGGGATGCCAAGCTATTGGCGGGCGCGGCCTTGTGGTTCGGTTTTGACAATATTTTGCCGTTTCTGGCCTGGGTTGCTCTGGCGGGAGGCGCTATAGCTTTGGCCCTTCTTTCAGCAAATATTGTACGGGACCGGCTCGGCGTTGCCTCCGCGCGCCCGGCGACTATCCCTTATGGCGCGGCTATTGCGGCCGGTGCCTTGGCCGTGCTTCCCGACTGGCTCGCGGCATTCTAATGCGCGTTTACGCTAGGCGGCTCCGGCCGCTTTGAACGGCCGCGTCAGCAATCAGAAAGGTACCGCCCAGCTTGCAACTCCCAAGCATGCCGCTGCAGCCATGGGCACCAGCGCGGACCAGCGGGCGCCCCGGCTCTTCGCGTAAAGACCGCAGATGCGCCAAGCGAGAACAACCGACCAAACGCCAGAAGCGGCCATAAGCAGAGCCCGTGCCGTCGCCACGAAGGGCAGGGCAATCCCCTCGGCATGCAGCATGAACGCGGTCAAGCCGAAAAGCCCGAGGAATACGCCGCATCCAGCGACGGGAATGAGGCTTTGGGCCAAGTGATGGAAGCGCGCCCGGCTGCGGGCGGGGGAGCCGGAGCCCCCAAGCAAACGGCCGCTCGCCGCCAAGCAGAGGGCTACCGCGCCGCCGATTGCCAGCGTGGCGCTGAGAAGATATCCAAGCAGCACCATACCATCGAGCGGCGTCATGACGTCGTTCTGCCCGGGATAGCTCGTCAGCACCCACCACGGCGCGTGCGCGGTGAGCGGCCACAGCATGCCGCGATCGATGAGCCATGCCGCTATCGCCTGCTTGGCGGCGACGAACCATGGGCTCGAGGCCCAATGGAAAGCGCCCGTCGCGAGCCCCATCAGGCCGAAAACGATGAACCAGGTTTCCCAAGGGCTGGGTTTCAGGCCCGCCACATGCACGATTTCATGGCTGGGCGAGCGGCGCGCCAGCGTCACGGCCCCGCGAAAGCCGCTGCACTTTCCGCACATATGGCATTGCCCAGCGCCCTGCATGGTGCGGATGGGCACGAGCGGCGCGCAGTTCACAAGCCGCGCTTCGGCGATGGGTGGTTTCGGTGCCGAGTCCCACGCCGTGCGGTCGACGCGGTAGTGAATGGGTGCGAGTTTCGCCAAGAGGCCGAACACGCCGGTCACGGGACACATATAGCGGCACCAAACGCGCTTGCCTCGGCCGAATAGATAACCCACGGCCATGGCTGCGAGAGTGGAAGCGCCGAGAATCAAAAGCGCCGGCTTAGGATACTGATAGACGCTGACGAACTGTCCATAAACTGTGGTGCAGGCAAAGGCCGCGAACGGCCAGCCTTTCCAGCTGATCCAGTGCGGTGTGTGGCGGCCCCGGCCACGCCGGCTGATCGCTTCGGACAGCGTGCCCTCGGGGCAGAGCAGTCCGCACCAGAGACGCCCGGCGAAGACCATGCTTAACAGCACGAACGGCCACCAGATGCCCCAAAATACGAATTGGGCAAATAGGGTGAGGTTGTTCCAGATGTGTGCGCCGCGTTGCGGCAAGGGCAGGAACGCCGGAACGATGACCAGAAATGCGTATACGGCCACGACAATCCACTGCGCCGTGCGAATGCTCCGCTGATGACGGAGCAGCCAGTCTCCAGCGGCAGCCAGCGCGGCATCGGCGCCGCTGCCGGTTGGAGCCGCGATCGGGCGGCTTTGGGCCGTTTCTTCGCGGGTGCGAATGAAGAGATCAACCATAGGATGACCCCGCTTACTTGGCAATGAGCACCGCAGGCGGCGCATCGGCTTGAAAATCGTCGAAAAACTTATATTCGCCTGCATCGAGCGTGCGAATAATCAGGGTGGCGGTGCTTCCCGCCGGGACAATGACTTCCTTGCGAAGTTCCCGGCTTTCGAATTCCGCGGGGATCTTCCCCGTGTTCTTGACGAGTATCTTGAATCTGGTCTTGGCGGGAACCTCAAGCCGCGATGGCACGATAACGCCGTCTTTCATTTCGATTTGGAAGACAGGCTCATCGGCCGCGCGGGCTAGCGGGGCGGCGAAACACACGCACAGGGCGGCGGCTAGGCCAATGAGAGTTCTTGCCTGCTTTGCCTTGGCCGGCCCTATCGCCTGTGCGAAAGCCTTCATGTCAATAGGCGCCCTTCTTGCCGGTGCCGGCATAGACGAACTCGAATTCTAACGCGAAGGGCGCGAACCAGGGACCGACGCCGGTTTCCTTGTCTACATGACGGCCGAAATGGGCGTGCGGGTTGCCGTTTGGCGGGGTGATCGTCAGGATGAGCTTGTATTTGCCCGCGCCAGGCAGCTTGACGTTGTCTCCGTAATGGGGGCCGTCATTGGCCACCATGGGCATGAACTCGCCCTTTTGGCTCTTGTTATCGGCGAGGCGGATCAATTCGAAATCGACACGCAGATAAGGCATCCAATCGCCTTCGGCAAATCCGTTGGGGTTGCTTTTAGCTGCCTTGATATCCGCCTCGAGATGAATGTCCGAATCCTTGGCGTCGCGCATCATGCCCGGCGGTTCCATTTCGATGGGTTGCAGATACACGGCGGCGATCTTCATCCCATCTCTCTCCTGCGGTTCGCCGATGGGATACTCCTTCGCAAAGGCGCCGGATGCGATGCAGCACGCGGCCAGCGCGGCAATACTGACAATCCTCAAATGCATGGCCGATGTCTCCCCGGCTGGCGGTCCTGTGCGGACCTGTAAGACCAAAGCCCCAAAACTAAATGCGATGACGCTCTCTAAGTTCGATCGCGCGCTAGTCGCCGGCAAACGGGTCTGCGGGCGGCCTCAAATAAAAACCCCGTCATGCTTATGTCTCGCATTTCGCAAATCGCAGTTTATTCATGAGTACACGCTCTTTCGAATTATTCTAATTCTATCGTATAGCCTCGTGCGATAGAACAATCGTTCGCTCTACGCATAGCTAATACCTACGCGAACGGCGCGCAACTTGTTTCTTTTTGAATTAGAGCAGTTCTAAAGCGACAAGTGCGAGGACGCGGCAGTATCAACAACTATAATAACGCATTACGATTACGTTTGACGCTCGTCTTAATTGTAGACAAAAGACGTTCCGTGGGCCACAGGCTCGTGGCATGGGTATGAGAGCTTTCTGGGGGCATATCGGCAAAACTGTGGGCACGGCAGCCAGGACGTGGCCGCCGTGCCGGCAGCGAACCGCAAAAGCACATGTTCCACAGTCCAGCACCCGCCTCCCTTGCGGGAAGCGGGCGAGTTATACCAGGGGCGGCTGCAATGCTACGCGAAGCGTGTTACATCCCCTGCCTCTTAGCCTCCGGGAGCGAGCCAACTTGATCGCTGTTCATGCGCAGCATGAGGCGATCGGCCATCTGTTGAATTTGATCGGGATTGATGGTCACGACCTTATCGCCGAGGCCGAGAAAACGGCCGATCTGGATCTGCACGGATTGAATTTTGCCGTCCGGCGAACGCTGCACCTCGACCACCTTGCCGAGATCCTTCCCGTCGGCGCTGTAGACGGGCATATTTTGCAGCGCGGCCAATTTTTGCCCCGCATGCCGCAAAGCCGCAACCACGGTGTGGCAGGCCGGCGAGATGGCGGCGCTTTTCTGCTCTGCGCAGTCTCCGATGTTCTGCGCGGTGCCGCATTGCGACTTCAGGCCGTTCAAGCATTCGTCGGCGATGGCGGAGACCGCTTGTCTGATATTGCGCGAAACGCGGAACAGCGTGAAGCGGCATCTGCGGCTGAGCCGGTCGGCATAGGCCTGCATGCACAGTGCGATCCGGCCTTCGCCGGGCGTGACCTCGCCGCAATAGCGCTCGATGTCGGCGGCGCAGGCTCCTTCCACAGTTTCGATTGCGGAGGCAATCTGGTCTCGCAGGTCCGATCGGGCCAGCTTATCGAGAAGAGCGCCGGTGCGTTCGTTGGCTTCGCCGGCAAGAGCCGGAGTCTCATCGGCAAGAGCGGGATTTTGATTGGCGGTAGAGGGGGACCCGAAGCTCTGCGGGCCCGTTGCTTGCTGACCGGCGGCGGGCAATGGGGCGAGCAGCAGCGCCGCCGCGAAAATTACGGCTTTATTCATAGGACGTTTCCTTCTCGAATTTCGGTTGTTGAATGCATTGAGCTGGCGGGCTTACTGTTTAGCCATTTCCGCCAACGCGTTCCCGGAGCCGGTTCAAGACCTGGGAAAGGTTTCCGCCGCTTTGTACTTCGTCCAAAATCAGGTCGCGGACGTCTTCGCGGTCCATCATTTGCTCGCCGGGTTCGCCCGGATGCTCCGAAAGCAGCTCTTGCAGATCGCCGCGGTTTTCGAGGCGGTTCATCACGAGATCGCGCAAATCTTCGCGGCCCTTCATACGGTCCATAAGCAGATCGCGCAGATCGTTACGGCTCTCGAGACGGTCCAAAATGAGGTCGCGCAACTTGCTGCGCCGCTCAAGCTTGTTCATCAGGAGGTCGCGTAAAGCTTCGCGCTGCTCCAGCCTATCCATGATAAGGTCGCGGAGGCTTTCGCCACCCTCCCGGCCCTGCAAAATATTGCTCAGATCCCCGCAGCGGTTCTCCAAGCGATCCCTCACGAGGTCACGCAGATCTTCGCGGCCCCTCATTCTGTCCGAAAGAAGATCGCGCAGTTCGTTGCGGCGCGCCAACCGGTCTAAAATCATCTCGCGCAGGGCGCTGCGCCGTTCCATCCGGTCCGCGAGAAGATCGCGCAAGGCGGCGCGCTGCTCCAGCCTGTCCAGAATGAGGTCGCGCAAATCGTCCCGGCCTTGGGTCCTGTCCGCCAGGAGGTCATGCAAATAGCCGGAGCTTTCCGCCCGGTCCGAAATGGGCTCGCGCCATCCCTGGGCGGCGCCGGGCGAGGCGGCAGTGAGAAGGGAGGCCGAGGCGGCAAGCATAAACGCAGCTGCTATTGCGGGTGTCCGCTTCATGAGTTACTCCTTTTACAGTAAGAGACATACCGTTGACTGCACGCGACTTTAGGTCGGCGTGTACAATCGAGGCATGCGCAGCGCGTTAATTTGACATTTGTCAAGTCAATACAACACAATGGAAACATTCCCTAACATAAGCTTGCGTTTTTATCGAAATAAATTACACTCGCTCCCAAAAATAAGCTTTCATAGCAATATTATATTAACATTGTTGCTAGCGGAGCTTTAGCCTGTGCTTCACACGCGTCAACGCACCGTGCGCAAGCTTGCTGCATCGGTTTCCGCAGCCGGAGAGTACCGGCACCGGCACTGGCCTGTTGACCTTTTACAAAAGCGCGCTCTAATGGGCGGACGTGTCCTCGTAGCTCAGCAGGATAGAGCACCAGATTCCTAATCTGGGGGTCCCGCGTTCGAATCGCGGCGAGGACACCATTTAAATCACTGAGTTAAGGCAAAAAATCAGACGTTGCCAATAGCGGCTTTCCCGTTCATGGCAACGAAATGGCAACGTTTTCGCAAATTTGGTTGCCATGCAGGTTGTCGATAGGCGGCTGTTCGATCCCCGTCCTTCGGCAAAGCTGCGGAAAGAAGGTTAGCTCCATAGCCGCCCCCCCCCCCTGATCCAGGTGCTTGGTGGATCGTTTCTCGATGGCCGATCGGCGTTTAACCTGGCGGCAGCGCGCCTTGCGTTGGAAAGTATGTTCCGCACGCGCTCGAATAGCTGCGGCTCCCACGACGCTGAAGGCCTCATTCACCGCAATAAAGGGGCTGCGAGCCCGCGATCCTAGGGCTCACGGCATCGCCATATCGTAGGAATGGCACTTGTTGCAATAGAGTTCCGACGGCCTATGGACGTGGTGACACGCAGTGCAGGGTATGGGCCCGATGTGCGCTTGCGCGTGGGGGTTCGGCATATCGGCGGCCGTCTTCGCCTCAATACCTTGAAGCGGCCCGTGACAACTGAGGCAGGCCGCATCGCTCACGGGCATCGATTTGGGAGCATCGCCGTGACAGCTCGCGCATTTGGCGCCTGCCGTTACATGCCGCTGGAGGAGGGTCTTGGCAGGGCTGCTACTCTGTGCTTGCGCCTTAGGTTCCCCCAGATCCCTCGCCTGCTGAGCCGGTGCCAGAAGAGGTATCAGGAGCCAGCAAATGATTAGGCCTGCGACGAGGCTCCCCCGCATCACGTTCCTGGCCCCCTACCGTCCTTCTTTCCCGCGCAGCGTTAGCTTACAAGGTGCGGAGATACGCAGCCGCGGGTGATGGCCTTAACGGTTGGCGTCCCCGAAAGCTGCATTACCATCTCGAGCTCGTTTTTGAGATGCTGGAACACACTCTGAACGCCGCCAGCGCCGCCTAGCGCAAGGCCGTACATCAGCGGGCGGCCAATCGACACAGCGCTCGCTCCAAGCGCCAGGGCGCGGAATACATCCTGACCGCGGCGAATGCCGCCATCGACAATGATTGGGCCACGGCCATCCACGGCCTCGACGACGCGTGGCAACACATCCATGGGCGCGGCCACATTGTCGAGCTGGCGTCCACCATGGTTCGAGATCCAGACACCGGCGCAGCCGTGCGCCATCGCTTGTTTGACGTTCTTGAGCGTGATGATCGACTTAACGACAACGGGCAGTCCCGATTCAGTTCCACAAAAGGCGACGTCGTCCCAGGTCAAGTCGCGCTTCCACGCGGCAGCGGCGATAGGATCGACGCCAGGCGTCCGAGGTTTGTTGCCACCGCCAAGATTAGGCGTAGCCGAACCAATCACACGCATGACGCGCTCGCGATTGGATATGACCGTAGCATCAACCGTAATGACGATGACCTTGTAACCCGCAGCCTTGGCCCGTTGGAGCAATTCGCGCGCAAAGCCGCGGTCAACTGGAAGATAGATCTGAAACCATTTCGGCCCAGGGCTTGACGCCGCGATCGTCTCAAGATCGAGAGTGGAAGCTGAGCTGCTGACGAAGATCGAACCTGCTTGATCGGTGCCCTTGGCGGTCGCCGCCTCCCCGGCCGTGTGAAACAGCGTGTGGGAGGCGATGGGAGCGGCGATGACCGGCGCGGCGATTTTGCTGCCAAACAGCGTGGCCGCCGGATCCGCCCGCAGGTTGCCCGAAAGGAAATCCGGCTCGATGATCCAGCGGTTAATCGCGGCCTCGTTCTCTCGCATGCTCCATTCATCGCCAGCGCCGCCCGCGATGTAGGCTTGGGAATAGGCCGGCAGAACCTTCTGGGCGTCCGCCTCTAAATCACGCAGAGTGATGATCTTGATACGCCCCTCGCTCGATGGGACCGGATGATCCGTTGCGGCTGCGCTTGCCCTGGTTGCGGGCTCTTGCGGGCTCACAGGTTCCGCCGCTGCGGCAGCGGCAAAAGTTGTGCCAACGGCCACCCCTGAGAGCAGCAAGTCTCGCCGGTTGAAGTCCATCGCTCACACTCCTATCGGATCAAGGCGCATTTGAATCCCAGCTGCCCAGTTTGAGGTATAGGAAGAAAAGTACTGGGACGGATAGCCATGCATCCTTGATTATTATCAACCTGTGCAATCATTTCACGTTGAAAAAAAGCTGCCAAAGTTTCGCATTCAATATGAAACAGCGATATTGATATCGGTCAAAGTGATGAGGAAGGATCCATGGTTACTTCAATGGCAACTTAAGGAGACGCCACATGAAACTTCTTTTGGCACTTGTGGCCTCGCATTCCTCTCTTCTTATGTGGCGCTTCCTCCCATCCCAGCTCTGGCGCAGGCCTCATCAACTATCGCCTGCGAGGCAGGCGATACACTGGTCACAGGACCGGCTCCCCAAATTTGACGCCGCGAGATGGCAACAAGCGCCAAGCTGATGCACGCGCCAAGGCCGGTGCCCTTGCCGCAAGCTTTAGATCGGCTGGCGCAAAGGCATAGGACCCGGCGCCATTAAACGGCAGAAGAGAGAATACGGCATCGCGCTCGCTAAGCTGGGTGCGGCCCCGATGGGCGGAAAGAGAGACCGTCAACTTAGTTAAAGGGTGGTTGAACATGAAAATGAGACACCTGAGAGCCGCCGCGGTAGCCGCACTCGGTTTATCTCTCCCGGTGCAAGCTGCGTCGGCGGCTGACCAGATCGCTATCGGCAAACAGGAATTTGAGGTGAGTTGTGCCGTCTGTCACGGCCTGGGTGGCAAAGGCGACGGCCCGTACGAGCCGGTTCTTCAAGGACCACACTTGCCGGACTTGACGACGATTTCGAAACGAAACGGTGGCGTTTTCCCAAAGGAACGAGTCTACGCGACAATTGACGGGCGAGCCAGTATGGCGACGCACGGTACTCCTCAGGAAATGCCGGTATGGGGCAATCGTTTTGAGCCTGCGCGCATTGAGGCGCTGGTTGCCTACATAGATCGCCTACAGGCAAAGTGAGGCTGTCGTAGCTGCCTCAATAAAAAGCGAGTCTTAGAAAGCAAGAATATGTTCACGCGAGGATCGCAATGGCAAGCCCTGATCAACTCACTCGAGACGTCACAGATCGTACATCTACGACGCGCCGCACGCTTCTGAAGGGACTCGCCGCTGCCGGTGCAGCGGTGTCGGTGGGCAGTAAAGTCGCCTGGGCTGACGGTGAAATCGGATACTGGGCAAAAGATCTGCCTAATGAAAAATTGATCGACATGTATTCGACCATCCTGCGCATTAGATGGTTCGAGCGCACTCTGGCCGACAAGATGCTGGACGACCGCAGCTTCCGCAATCTGATCCATCTTTACGCCGGCCAGGAAGCAGTTGCTACGGGCGTCTGCGCCGCGCTGAACAATAAAGGGCCTTTCGAGGAAATCGACGTCATTTACGGCACGCATCGTCCGAGCGGACATGCCATCGCGAAAGGCGTCGACATGAAGAAATTGGCCGCAGAGTACAATTTCAAGGCGACCGGCCTAAACCGCGGCTACGCGGGCGAGATGCACCTCGCAGACAAATCGGCCGGCTACATTGGTGCTGACGGTATCGTGGGCCCAGCAGCCGTGATTGCCGCCGGTTCAGCGTTCGCCTTCCGGGCTAGAGGCAGCAAACAGGTCTCGGTTGTGTTCGGCGGCGATGGCACATACGCGACTGCCGCATTCCATAGCTCATTGAACAACGCGTCGCTTCTCAAGCTGCCCTTCATCTATGTGCTGGAGAACAATCTCTATCATCAGTTTGCTCACTACTCGTATTCCTGTCCGATGAAGGACATTGCGAATGCCGCGAACACCTACCGAATCCCCGGCGTCGTTGTGGACGGCCAGGATGTGACGCAGGTCTACAACAAGATGAAAGAAGCGGTGGAGCGTGCGCGTGCCGGTGAGGGGCCGACCCTGATCGAAGCGAAGACCTACCGCTACTATAACCACTGGGGTGCGCCAGGTGCCAAACTCGGTCAACTCGGTGCCTTCGGCTACGATCCGGGCGCGATCACCTCATGGCGTCCGGAACGGGAGCTGCGGGATTGGCTGCAACGAGACCCAGTCGATATCTGCCGCAACACTTTGATCTCGTGGGGTGTCATTGATCAGGCCAAGGCCGGCGCCATCGAAGCGGCCGTAAGACAGGAGGTCAAGGAAGCCTTCGAGTGGGAAGCTAAACAGCCGCTGTGCAGGCCCGAAGACGGACTGAAAAACGTGTTCGTCGAAGGCTCTGTTGCTGCGCGCCAGTTCGGCTAAGTGCAGGAGTAGCCGCAACGCCACTCGAAGATAGGAGAAAAACAATGGCACGCAAGAATTTTCTGTACGCGGTATATGAGGCTGTACAACACGAGATGCGCCTGCGCAAAGATATGACTTGGCTCTTCGAGCTCACGCCCGCAGTCGCTTCGAACCCAGGAACGCCGGTCATCAACCTCGAGAAGGAGTTTGGCCGCACCCGCGTCAACAACACCGGCATCGATGAAATGTGGATGGCCGGCGCCACACTTGGCGCGGGGTTGGCCGGCACCACCGCCGTGACCTACATCCCCTATCAGGGAAGTCAGATTCCCTTCGAGATGATTCAGAACCATGCCGGCAAACTGCGTTACATGAGCGGTGGCGACTCCACGATGCCGGTGGTGTTCATCATCGAATTGTCGGGCCAGAGCCCCGGATTTGGCGGACAGCATTCCGATTATGAGTGCGACAGCTACTATGCCCATATCCCCGGGGTTAAGGTCGTCATTCCATCGACGCCCTATGACGCCAAGGGCATGATGGCGTCGGCGATCCAAGACCCCAACCCGGTCGTTTATCTCTTCGCCGCGGGCTTACGGCAATTGAGCGAAGAAGTTCCCGATGAGCAGTACACCGTACCGCTCGACAAGGCGGCTGTACGTACAACCGGCAATGATCTTACCATTGTGAGCTCCGGCGCAGGGATGCCGGGGGTGCTCGATGCCGCTGATCAACTGCAAAAGGCGGGAATGAAGGTCGAAGCAATTGACCTGCGCTCGCTCAAGCCGATGGACACCGAGACGCTAGTGAAGTCCGTTCAGAAAACGAAGCGCCTGCTCACGTTCGATCAGTCCTACTATACGCTCTGCCCGGGCGCCGAGGTCATTGCGCGCGTGGCGGAGAACGTGGACGGCGCCCGCTACAAGCGCATCGCATTTCCGGATGCGCCGCCTCCCGCATCTCCCGAAATGTTCACCTGGATGCGTCCGAATGCCAAGCACATCGTGGCAGCTGCCATGAAGATGGTGGGCTGACACGACTCACCCGATCAGGATCCGAAGGGCTGGGCTCTCGGGGATTCCTCGAACCATAGAGATGGTATGAGAATGGACACCACCCAACAGCTATCCGCTCCTTGCCCCGCTTGCGAGAGCACAAACACGCGTCATGACTACGTGCGTTCGGCGCTTTGGCAGAATGAGCGCTTGTTCGTAATTGAAGACGTGCCCGCCCTCGTATGTAACACCTGTGGCGAGCAGTTCTATGACAACGCTGCCGTCCTCCTGATCGATCGGCTGCGAGCCACCGGCTTCCCGCCTGAGGATGCCGTCAGAGAACTCCGCGTGCCGGTATTCTCCTGCCGCAGCGTCGCATCATCCGAGATGTCATCGGAGTTGGCGTAGGCTGGGGCAACGTATCAGAGAAAGGACATCATCATGCGCTTCATGTCTCTAGCCGCCTGCGCGCTCGCTGGAATGTTCAGCGGTTACCTTGTTCAGCCGCTCGCCGCGCAGACGGCTGAGCAGTTGACTTTCATCCCCTCGGGCGGCCGTACTCTCCTGTCTGACATCGCCACCAGCAAGCCGCCTGCTGACGAACTCAAAGCGTTGCTCACAGGCAAGCGCACGCGCGAAGAGTGGAAGGGCTACCTCAACGCTCACAGCCAAGCCGTTCCCGCGTTACAGCGTCTGAACGATAAGCTGCGGCTCACACTTGCCGACTATCTCTCCTTCCACATGCCATTGCCGGCCAACCAAGTCCCAGCAAACCTGGCAAGCACCGGTTGGACGCGTACTCTGCCTAAGGACGGGCGCGATTTGGCGCTCGACCATTGCCAGGGGTGTCACATCATCACAGTGGTCGTGACACAAGAGCGGACCAAAACGGCCTGGCTCGGAACCCTGAGCACGCCGAGTCATGCCGTAATCAAGTTCACTCCCGAGCAGCGCGAAGAGTTGGCAAGCTACCTCGAGCAGAATGCGGGCATCCCGATCGAACAAGTTCCGGAGGAATTGCGGGCGTCCGGCGCGACTTATTGATGTCCGGCGAGTTCAGCCGGAAAGAAAGCTCAAGTGAGCGGGCGGAATCCATCGGGCGAGCAACCCGCGCCTTGTCTGGTGTGGCTTGCAGGCTGTGTCTGCCGGGACATCCGCGTGATTGGTGAGGTGAGATGACAATCACATGATATTCACTTCGCTCGAATTCTTTGTCTTCCTGCCGCTCACGTTGCTTGTTTTTGCAGTTGTCGATGCACGCTGGCGCTGCACATGGCTGCTGCTCGCAAGTTGCGTTTTCTACGGCGCGGGACATGAGGTCTATCTCGTCTACCTTGGCTCAGTAACAGTCACAGCATATGTGCTCGGTTGGGGAATCGAGCGTGCGGCAGGCGGAAGGCGCGTTGCACTGCTGACCGCCGGTATTGTGGGCTTGGCGGGCTCCTTGTTCGCTTTTAAATTCTATGACTTTGCGGCCGGAGAAATTGAACAGCTAATTGACGCCACTCTGCCCGGTAGAAGTTTTTCCTTACCCAGGCTAGGGGTCGCCAGTCCTGCGGGATATTCATTTTACGTATTTTCGGCGCTAAGTTACTTGATCGACATCTACCTGCGCAGCGTCTCTGGCAAGCAGCGCGCAGTCAACGTTGCGCTTTATCTGGCCTTCTTCCCTAAAATCCTGGCTGGACCCATCGAGCGTGCACCTGCTTTCTTAAGCCAACTCGGTAACCGCTTTTCCTGGAATTCTGCCAATACCGTGCTTGCATTGCAGCTGATCGTCTGGGGCTTGTTCAAGAAGGTGGTTATCGCGGACAACCTCGCCCCGCTGGTCGATCGCAACTTCGCAATTGCCGCCTTCGCGGCCCCCCTCGAACTCCTGATCAGCGTCTATTTCTTCGCATTCCAGATCTATTGCGACTTCTCCGGTTACACCGACATTGCGATCGGAGTGGCGCTGTTGTTCGGCATCCGCTTGATGGATAATTTCCGCCGGCCGTATCTTTCTCGCAGCACCGCCGAATTCTGGAGCGATCGATGGCACATCTCGCTTGCGCACTGGTTTCGCGACTACCTTTACATCCCTATGGGCGGCAGCCGCGCCGGCCGGCTGCGCCAATATTTCAATGTCATGCTGGTGTTCGTGGTGAGCGGACTATGGCATGCCGGGCTTGGTTATGGGGTTGGATGGGGCTTCCTGATTTGGGGTGTGCTGAATGGCACCTATCAATGGATCAGCCTGGCGACACGCGGATTGTGGGGCCGCTTGGGTGAGGCGATGCCGGCCGTTCGCGGGAGTGCCTGGCTCACGATCCTGCGTATCCTGCTCACCTTTCATCTGATCGCATTTGCCTGGATCTTCTTTCGGGCCAAATCGATCGGTGACGCCTTGACCGTTATCCGAAAAATCGCAGTCAATCTCGCTGAATTTCCGGCTCTGATTTTCCGGTATCCATTCACGGCAGAGCATGCGATGGGCGCCAGCTTGATAGCGCTTCTTTTGGCAGTGGAGGTGCTGGATGAGCGGCTCCCGATTGCGCAGAGGTTGGCCGCTGCTCCGGTTCCGCTTCGCTGGGGCGCATACTATTTCGTGATCTTCGGTTTGCTGATCTTTGGCCGCTGGCAAGCCAAGGAATTCATCTACATGCAATTCTGAGAGATGAACAAGCCATGACGTATCGGGGCAAATCGGCGGTCGCCTTCATCGCGATAGGGCTTCTGATCTATGCCGGCCTCTATTTTGCCGCCGAGCAGCTGATGTACCGCAACGGCCACAGCAACCCCTTTTTCAAGATCGCGACGGCGACTACCAAGGATTTCGACTGGGTCATCCTCGGCGCATCGCATGCGATGCCACTCGATTTTTCGGATTTCAATAATCAGATGCAAAACCAAACCGGTCTCAAGATCATTAATCTAGCGTCCCCGGGGACCGGACCTCTCTATAACCGATTTGTGCTGGAAGCGTTTGTGAAGGAGCATTCCGTAAAGAAAGTTCTCTATGTCGCGGATTCCTTTGCCTTCTATTCGCGGGTCTGGAACGAAGACCGTTTTAGCGATTCAAAGATGGTCAGAGCTACGCCGCTTACTCGAAACACGGCGGAGTTGCTGTTGCGCTATTGTTGGCGCGACGGCGTCGATCCGCGCTCCCTTCTCGATTATCTGACCGGTTTCTCCAAGATCAATAATCGCGATCGCTTTCAGAAGGACGTTTGGGAGGGCGAACCGCAATTCGACCGCGTCTACCGCAGTTCTGCAAGCGCGATCAAATCTCGCATCTCCTATCTGTTCCCGAGCTCCGATCGAGAGGCCGCGATGGCGCGGTATATTGCGCAATTCGGAAAACTGTTCGACACTGCTAGCCAGCAGAATGTGCGCGTTGCGGTGATCAAGATGCCGGCGCCCGCTGCGTTTCGGGCTGCGCTTCCGAATGAAAAGGCGTTCGACGAGGCCCTGCGGGGGACGCTTGCCGCTCGCGGGATCGACTTGAAGGATTTTTCTGGCGAACTCGACGAGCAGCGATTTTATTTCGATACTGACCACCTCAATCGTGCCGGTGTATCCGAGCTATTTGCGCGATACCTCAAGGCGCTTCTTATGGAGCCATGATCGCTTCCGCCCAGCTCGTGAACGGCACGCGCATGCGAACTTAGCCTTGGGCTATCATCCTAGCGATGGCGATGAACGTAGACCCCGCTGCGGGGCAGGAATGGGCTGTCCAGGATCCCCTAATAGCCTGGATCCTCGAAATCCGCTGCCGCGCACGCGTCCGAAAACCTGCACAAAAGCGGGCCTCCCGGCTGTCTCTCAAACGGCGCTTCATTTTTCTCATGTGTACCCGAAGGCGAAAGACAAATTAACGCAAATTGGCGGTTTAAACATCACACCTCGCGGCCGGCGTGCGCCGTATTCCAAGGCAGGTAATGTCGTCAGATTGTTCGAATCCATTCGCGAATTCTTTAACAGCGTCAAAAACTCTGATGATAAGCTCGCAGCACCGCTTCAAGGCCTTCCTCCGCGAATTGCTGACGGACGGCCGAGGAGTGCGTAGCTGCGGCGCGCGTTTCCGCATCTAACAGCCTTCGGACGGGCACTTATATCTTAAGGAGCCGGACTAGCGAAATTGACCCGGCAAGGGGAAAAGGCGATGACGAAACTCAAAATCGGCATAGCGTTGGGCAGCGGCGGCGCGCGGGGGTGGTGTCATATTGGCGCATTGCGGGCTTTGGCTGAAGAAGGCATCGAGCCCTCCATTGTCGCCGGTTGTTCCATGGGCGCGCTGGTGGGGGCGGCCTATGTTGCAGGCGCACTGGATGCGCTAGAAGAATTCGCCCGAAGCTTAACCTGGCCGAAAATCGCGGGGTTCTTCGATGTTAACCCGGCGAGCGGCGGCCTGATCGAAGGTAAGCGAATCGTAAGCCTCCTCCGCACACTCAAAGAAGACGCGCTCATCGAGAGCTTAGCCAAGCCCTTTACCGCAATCGCGAGCGATCTTGGGACCGGGCGTGAAATCTGGCTGCAGAACGGCTCGATCATCGATGCGGTGAGGGCGTCTATCGCCATCCCTGGCATTATCAGCCCGCTGAACTTGAACGGAAGGTGGCTGCTCGATGGCGGAATGACCAACCCTGTCCCGGTTTCGGCGTGCCGCGCCATGGGGGCCGACATCATTATCGCCGTTAATCCCAACGCCGGCGTGTTCGGAGCGCATCCGCCCCGCGACATCGCGAAACCGGCTCAGAGCGCCTCAGAGCCGCCGCTTAGTCCGGACATTCTCGATAAGCTGTTTGCATCTATTCCCGATGGCATCAGCCGGGGCCTGAAGGCCATTACCCCCGGCTTTCTCGGCTCAGAAGGCGGCCCAGGTTACTTCAACGTGCTCTCGACTTCGATCGACATCATGACAAGCCAGATATTGCGCAGCCGCCTTGCCGGGGAGCCTCCCCATGTCATGATCACCCCGCGCCTCAGCCATCTCTCCGTCCTTGAATTCAACCGCGCCGGGGAAGCGATCGAGGAGGGCCGGCAGCGTGCCAAGAAGGCGATGCCGTTGCTCCACGAATATCTGGCGTAGCCGATGCTGTTTGGCTGACGTCAGGGATCTTGAGATCGATGAGAGCGTTACAGCCTTCGCGGGTCATGATGTCCGTAGATACAAGCCAAAAGACGGGTCTTTGAGCATTTTCCGCAGCTTGGGCCTATTTCCCAGGCTGCCGCATTTGAAGCGATTCTGCAGCTGAACGGTCAGCTGACCCGTTGAATGGTTTGGGAAAACGCGGCCATGCCCTCAGCACCAGTTTTGAACGCTTCGGCTATCTAGGGTAAAGCCGCCTATCGTGCGACGCCCTTACTCGCTTTCAAGCTGAGCCGCGTGGAGCGCGAGCAAAATCAGGCTGCTCCACCGGCGCTCCGCGGACGCTCGGCTGCGGCAAAGCCCTGGGGATGGGATCCTTCCCGCCGCTAGATATGGCACACCACTCCGACGGGCATAGTGCTTTTCAGCAAGCTGTTTTGCAGCACCATTGCCGCGCGTGAGGCCACGGCAATTCTCAAAACGAAAGACCCCGCCCGGTGAGAGCGGGGTCCGCCGTTGGGAGAGGGCACCATGGGGAATGGTGCCGCTATCCTCCTGATTCGAACGGTGGCGCACAACTCACGATTTCTTACGGACTTGCATGAGGGAGCGGTTTTGCCGCTCCAGGGCCATGGAGCGGTGACGGCCAATCCGCGGCGAAGACGGGATACTTTGTTCGCGCCTATAGTCCGCCCTGGGATTCATCGCGCGATCTTGATCCATGCGCCGCAGGGACGGACTCCCTCACGAGGGTCAGCCACGCCTCGGCAGCGGGCGAAAGATAGGCGCCCCGCCGCCAGGCCATGGCCATGTTCCATTCCGTACCCGGCTCGTCGAGCGGGACAAGCCTTATTGGAATGTAACCGCGTTGCATGGCGATCATCCGCGGCAAGAACGCGACGCCGAGTCCGGCGCCTGCGAGTTCAGCGATGAAGTCGATCTGGCTGCTGCGGACGACGACGCCCGGCTCGAAGCCGCGCCGATGGCAGGCATCAAGGATGATCCGGTTGAGGGCGAACCCGGCCTCGAAGAGGACGAAGGGTGTATCCCTCAAGTCGCTGAGAGTCACTCTAGCCCTGCCGGCTAGGATATGATCGGCAGCGAGGACCGCCATCAACGGTTCGGACCGCACCACCTGCCAGCCGAACTCATCCGCTATCGGCAGCAGGAGACCGGCGAAATCGATCTCGCCGGCCCTGAGCACCTCCATCAACCGGTCGCTGCCGTATTCGACCAGACGGATTTCGATTTCGGGATAGCGCTGGCGGTAGATGGTAAAGAGCGGCGCAAACAATGTGCTGCTGCCGATCGGCGGCAAGCCTAACCGCAGGGCGCCGCGCTTCAGTCCGCGCAAGGCGGCCAGTTCGGCCGCAAGATCGTCACGCTCGGCGAGCAGCCGCAACGCGCGGCGATAGACGATCTCGCCAGCCGCGGTCAGCGTGCTGCGGTGGCCGATGCGATCGAGCAGCCGCATGCCGATCTCATCTTCGAGCTGCTTGACGGCCTTGCTGACGGTGGATTGCGTGGCGAAGACCACCTTGGCGGCCTGCGAGAACCCGCCCTGGCGAACCACTTCCACAAAAGCGCGGAGCGTCTTGAGTTCCATATCCATTCCATATCAGACTTAAACTCATTCGATCAATTCATTTTATGCATGCTGCATTGCAGTGTTATGTCAAGCCCGCAGCTTTTGGGAGATAGGATAATGAGTCCACGTTACGCCGCAGTCCACGTCCGCCGCTTTTTTCGCCAAAGCCGGCTTCTTCAGATAGGTCTCGTCTTGGCCTTCTGGCTTGCCGGCGCCGCGCTTGTGCGTGTGACGGGCATGCCCATGCCGGGCGGGATCGTTGGTATGCTGCTGGCGCTGGCCGCGCTGTCAGTGCACGGGCTGAGCGTCATGAGCCTGAAACGTGGCGCCGACTGGTTCTTGGCCGAGATGCTGCTGTTCTTCGTGCCGGCTGTGCCCGCGATCCTCGATCATCGCGAGTTCTTCAGCCTGCTTGGCGTGAAGATTCTCGCCATCATTCTATTCAGCACGGTGACGGTGATGGGCGCGACTGCCTTGACCGTCGATCTGTGTTACCGCTTGAGGGCCTGTCATGCCAAGTCTGCCTCTACCGATTAACCTGTTCGTGCAGGCTGCCGCCTGGTCGCTGGCGACCATCGCCTTCTATCTGATCGCCAAGCGCCTCTATCGCAGATGGCCTTATTGGTGGCTGATGCCGCTTGCTGTCACCCCGGCGCTTGTCGTCCTCGCCATTCTGTTGGTGCATACGACGTATCGCGACTATATCCGCGACACGGGCTGGCTCGTCGCCCTCCTTGGCCCAGCTACTGTCGCCTTCGCGGTTCCCATTTATGAGCAGCGCGTCCTGATTCGCCGTCAATGGCCGCTCCTGATGGCCGGCATGATGGTTGGAAGCCTCACCGCGATGGCCTCGAGTTGGGCGTTCGCGGTTCTGCTCGGGGTCGGCGGAACGCTGCGGCTGAGCCTGCTGCCGCGCTCCATCAGCACGCCCTTCGCGATAGAGGTGTCGAGCGAGATCGGCGGCATTCCGGATCTAACGGCGGTATTCGTCGTTCTTACTGGCGTCGCCGGCGCCGCGCTCGGCGATCTTGTGCTCGCGCGCTTGCCGCTGCGTTCGACACTGGCCCGCGGCGCGTTGTTCGGCGCCGGCGCCCATGGCGCGGGGACCGCCCGGGCGCATCGGATCGGGCGGGAAGAAGGCGCGGTGGCGGGTCTCGTCATGGTGCTGGCCGGCCTGATGAACGTGCTAGCGGCGCCTCTCATCGCGCATCTGCTGCGATAAGAAACCAGAACGATGCTTGCAGCTTCTGGAGGCCACCTCGTCGGTTGACGGTGCTGCGCCCGCACGGCGCCTACAGGCGTAATAAATCCTCGCGGCTTTCGCCGGCGGACCGGTCACATAACAATGCATTCTGATTCCGAATCGAGGATGGTGGAAGATGAGCATTATGCCGGCCGGTCGCTTTCGATATTCGCTATGCCGGGGGTCATGATCCGGGCGCGTAGGAACCGTTGGAGCCGTAAAGACCGCCGCGATACAAAGGCATCTCCGCTTCGTTATTCAGTAAGCAGCCATTGAACGGGCGCCTTAATCAGCTGGGCCGCCACGTGCAGCACGCTCAATTGCTAGCCTTGTTCCTCGCGTTCTTCACGCTCGCGCTTGCGCGTCGCCGCGCCTTTGGCTGCAGCCTCTTTCAGTTCCCCGCGCTCGCGCTTGGTCTCAACGGCTTTGGCTGCAGCCTCTTCCCGGTTTTGTTGCGGATGAACCCCGAGAGCGTGCCACGACGTCTCCGAAAGGTCGACGTTATAGTACTCTGCCGCCTTCTCGATGTTTGCGAAGGCCAACGCGCGGTCGGCATCGGAGACGCCGATGACTTGATCGAACCGTGCGACCGCGTTACGCACGTGCTGTGCATCGGTCAGCGGCTCTTTACGTTGCTTCGGAAAGGCAAAAACGGTGTCCGGCAAGTCGCTATGCGCCGTAAGCCGCCCGTGTTTCTCGTGGGGCTTCCAAGTGGCCTGCATTGAGAGTTCCTTTCTTTGACCTTACCATAATAGCGGAAACAACGGATCGTTCCTCCTGGCTATCAGCGTTACCGCCAGAGATGGTTTTAGAGCTGACGGTCATGTTTTCCGGACTAGTAAAAACATGCTACTTGCTTTCCGCCGCGCGTTCCGCGAGTCTCTACGCCGCCGCCGCTCGTTTCAGGCAGCGTCGGCGAGAACCGTTGTGCCTGCCTTGACGTTCGTCAAGATTTTTACGTCACTGAGCGCCTTCGCCCAAATGTTGCAGGGACTTGCAAGACGGATCTCGCCGGGCGCCGAGATCGGGGTCGGGCCGAAGCCGATGGCGATTGCATCGCCGTCGGGCCAATAGGCGATTTCGCCGGCCTTAACAATGGAGCGGGCGCCGGCTCCCCCGGTACGGAAACGGGTGTCGTGAAGTACACCTCGTCGCTGGGCTATGCAGTTGACTCCCGTGCCTCTAGATATAGTAGTTTGAGGCATGAAGCAGTATCCTGCGGACATGGCCGATTTCATGGATATGTTCCCGAGCGAAGACGCGTGTTTGGAGTATCTGAG
>JBKQQS010000096.1:0-50650 GCA_052144215.1 Rhodomicrobium sp. | reverse complement strand
GTGCCAGCTGGAGTTTTCGGGCATGGAGTTAGCAAGAAAGTTGGAGGTATAGCAACATGGCCAAGGGCGTATTCGAGCGCAAGAAGCCGCATGTAAACGTGGGAACCATCGGTCACATCGACCACGGCAAGACGACGCTGACGGCTGCCATCACCAAGGTGCTCAACGAGAAGTACGGCGGCACGGAGGTGCGGTCGTTCGAATCGATTGACAACGCTCCTGAGGAGAAAGCGCGTGGGATCACCATCGCAACCTCCCACGTTGAGTACCAGACCCCCAACCGTCACTACGCGCACGTCGACTGCCCCGGGCACGCCGACTACGTCAAGAACATGATCACCGGCGCCGCCCAGATGGACGGCGCGATCCTGGTTGTATCCGCTGCCGACGGCCCGATGCCGCAAACGCGCGAGCATATCCTGCTCGCCCGCCAGGTCGGTGTGCCCGCGCTCGTGGTTTACATGAACAAGGTCGATCTTCTCGACGATCCAGAGCTGCTCGAGCTTGTCGAACTCGAAATCCGCGAGCTGCTTTCGAAATACGAGTTCCCCGGCGACGATATCCCCATCGTGAAGGGGTCCGCGAAACTTGCGCTCGACGGCGACAAGGGCGAGCTTGGCAGGGAATCCATTCTCAAATTGATGGAGGCCGTCGACGCCTATATCCCGCTGCCGGAGCGTCCGCGCGATCAGCCCTTCTTGATGCCGATCGAAGACGTGTTCTCGATTTCCGGCCGTGGCACCGTCGTGACCGGCCGTATCGAGCGCGGCGTGATCAAAGTGGGCGAAGAGGTCGAGATCGTCGGCATCAAGCCGACCGTGAAGTCGGTTGTCACCGGCGTCGAGATGTTCCGCAAGCTGCTCGATCAGGGCGAGGCCGGCGATAATGTGGGCTGCCTGCTTCGCGGTATCGATCGCGAGGCGGTGGAGCGCGGTCAGGTTCTGTGTAAACCCGGCTCCGTGACGCCGCACACGCGGTTTAAGGCCGAAGCCTATATTCTGACGAAGGAAGAAGGCGGCCGTCATACACCTTTCTTCGCTAACTACCGGCCGCAGTTCTACTTCCGCACGACGGACGTGACGGGTGTAGTGCATCTTCCGGAAGGCACCGAGATGGTGATGCCGGGCGATAATATTTCCATGGAGGTCGAGCTCATCGTTCCGATCGCCATGGAGGAGAAGCTTCGCTTCGCGATCCGCGAGGGCGGCCGTACCGTCGGCGCCGGCGTCGTCGCGGCCATCATAAAGTAGCAAGGGGAATTGGGAAGCGGGCGTCCCGTACCCCGGGGCGCCTCTTCTTTTGGGAGTGAGAAATGGCTGGTCAAACGATCCGCATCCGGTTGAAGGCGTTCGATCACCGTGTGCTCGACACCTCCACGAAGGAGATTGTCAACACGGCGAAACGCACCGGCGCGGATGTGCGGGGGCCCATTCCGCTCCCCACCCGCATCGAGCGCTATACCGTGAACCGCTCTCCGCACATCGACAAGAAGAGCCGCGAGCAGTTCGAGATGCGCACGCATAAGAGGTTGATCGACATCGTCGATCCGACCCCGCAGACCGTCGATGCGCTGATGAAGCTCGATTTGGCGGCCGGCGTGGACGTTGAAATTAAACTGTAATGTCATTCCCGCGAAAGCGGGAATCCATCGCGGTACACAGAGGTTGCTAGATGGATCCCCGCATGCGCGGGGATGACGCAGCATAGGAAAGAACGCCTTCGGGCGAGGTATGGAAACTGAGGCAGACCGATGCGATCGGGATTGTTGGCACAAAAGATTGGCATGACGCGGGTCTTCACCGATGCGGGCGAGCATGTGCCCGTCACGGTGTTGAAGCTCGATCGATGCCAAGTGGTTGCGCATCGGACGCAGGACGCGAACGGTTACACCGCTCTGCAGCTGGGCGCCGGTGCGCGTAAAGTAAAAAATGTCACGCGCGCACAGCGCGGCCATTTCGCTAAGGCGCAAGTCGAGCCAAAGGCGAAAGTGGTGGAGTTCCGGGTTTCGCCGGACAATTTGATCGATATCGGCGCGGAGTTGACGGCGGACCATTTCGTCGCTGGGCAATATGTCGATGTGACAGGCACGAGCATTGGCAAAGGGTTCACGGGCGCCATGAAGCGCTGGAACTTCGGCGGCTTGCGCGCAACCCACGGCGTCTCGATCTCGCACCGCAGCCACGGTTCGACCGGCAACCGTCAAGATCCCGGCAAGACCTTCGCAGGCAAGAAAATGGCCGGGCATTATGGCGACGAGCGGGTCACCACGCAAAACTTGCAGGTGGTACGTACCGATGTAGAGCGGGGCCTGATCCTTGTCCGCGGCGCGGTTCCGGGCGCAAAAGGCGGCTGGGTCATGCTGCGCGATGCCGTAAAGCGGCCGCTGCCGGAAGCTGCGCCGAAGCCCGGCGCTTTCCGGAAGTCAGAGAATACCGGCGCCGGTGCTGGCGCGGAAGCGGAGGCGAAATGAAGGCGGATGTGATGACCCTCGATGCCTCGTCCGCCGGGAGCATCGAGCTTAACGACGATGTGTTCGCGCTTGAGCCGCGCACCGACATCCTGCAGCGCATGGTCCGCTATCAGCTGTCGAAGCGACAGGCCGGCACGCATAAGGCTAAGCAGCGTGGCGAAGTGAATGGACCAAACAAGAAGATTTATAAGCAAAAGGGCACCGGTCAGGCCCGTCACGGCAACGACAAGCCTCCGCAGTTCCGCGGCGGTGGCCGGGCATTCGGTCCGGTGCCGCGCAGCCATGCTCACGATCTGCCCAAGAAAGTGCGCACGCTCGCTTTGAAGCACGCCCTTTCCTCAAAGGCAAAATCGAACGCACTGATCGTTCTGGATAAAGCGGAGCTGACAGAGCCCAAGACGGCGCAGCTTCGCGGTAAGTTCGACGGACTTGGGCTCTCGAGCGCCCTCATCATCGACGGCGCGACGCTGCAGGACAACTTCGCGCTGGCCGCGCGCAATATCCCGAACGTGGATGTGCTGCCGGTCCAAGGCATCAATGTTTACGATATTCTGCGCCGCGAAAAGCTTGTGCTGACGCGCGCGGCACTCGAAGCGCTAGAGGAGCGGTTCAAATGAGAGAGGAAGAACTCTACGACGTGCTTCGCTCCCCGCTTGTGACCGAGAAGTCGACCATGGCATCGGAACACAGCCAGGTCGTGTTCAGGGTTGCGATGAGCGCGACGAAACCGGAGATCAAGGAAGCCGTTGAGCGTCTGTTCAACGTCAAGGTTCTTGCTGTCAACACGCTGATCCGTAAGGGAAAGACCAAGCGGTTCAAAGGTGTCAAAGGGCAGCAGAGCGATTTCAAAAAAGCGATCGTGACCCTCGAGGAGGGGCAGGCGATCGACATCACGGCAAGGCTGTAAGGCAGATTCGGTAAGGGCGCATTCGCCATGGCATTGAGAACGTATAACCCCATAACACCGGGCCTCCGCCAGCTCGTGCTGGTCGACCGCTCGCAGCTATGGAAGGGCAAGCCGGTGAAGGCCCTCACCGAAGGGCGCTCCGAGAGCGCCGGCCGGAACGTGCATGGGCATATTACCTCCAGGCGGCGCGGCGGCGGCCACAAGCGGACGTACCGGATCGTCGATTTCAAGCGGCGCAAATTCGATATGCCCGCCACCGTCGAGCGGCTGGAATACGACCCGAACCGTACTGCCTTCATCGCGCTGATCAAGTACGAGGATGGCGAGCAGTCTTACATTCTGGCTCCGCAGCGCTTGAATGCCGGGGACAAGGTCGTCTCTGGCGTCAAGGTCGACGTGAAGCCGGGAAATGCCATGCCGATGGCTAACATGCCGATCGGCACGATCATCCATAATGTCGAGATGAAACTTGGCAAGGGCGGTCAGATCGCCCGCTCGGCGGGCTGCTATGCCCAACTTGTGGGCCGCGATCAGGGGATGGCGATCCTTCGCCTAAACTCGGGCGAGATGCGCATGGTCCAGGCCGATTGCATGGCGACTGTCGGCGCCGTGTCGAACCCGGATAATTCGAACCAAAATCTCGGCAAGGCCGGGCGCAACCGCTGGCTCGGCAAGCGTCCAAGCGTGCGCGGCGTCGCAATGAACCCGGTAGACCATCCGCATGGCGGCGGCGAAGGCCGCACCTCCGGTGGCCGCCATCCAGTTACGCCGTGGGGCAAGGGCACAAAGGGCACCCGCACCCGTAGGAATCCCAAGACGGATAAGTATATCGTCCGCGCCCGCCACGTGAAGAAGAAGTAGAGGCAGCGATGACACGTTCAGTTTGGAAAGGCCCGTTCGTCGACGGCTATGTGCTCTCAAAGGCGGATGCTGCGCGCGAGAAGAAATCGAATGCGCCGATCAAGATTTGGAGCCGGCGCTCGACGATTCTGCCGCAATTCGTGGGGCTCACCTTCGCCGTGCATAATGGGCAGAAGCACATCCCTGTGCTCGTCTCCGAGGACATGGTCGGGCACAAGTTCGGCGAGTTCGCTCCGACCCGCACCTATTACGGCCACGCCGCCGACAAGAAGGCGAAAAGGAAGTAGCCATGTCGAAACCGAAATTCGAGCGGCGGCTCAAAGACAATGAGGCTCAGGCGGTGGCGCGCAGCTTGCGTGTCAGCCCGCAAAAGCTCAACCTCGTGGCCCAGCTGATCCGCGGCAAAAAGGTCGAGAAGGCTCTGGCCGACCTCACCTTCTCGCATAAGCGTATCGCCAAGGATGTGAAAAAGGCGCTGCAATCGGCGATTGCGAATGCAGAGAACAACCACGGTCTCGATGTCGATCAGCTGGTCGTCGCCGAAGCTTTTGTGGGCAAAAATCTTGTGATGAAGCGGTTTCACCCGCGGGCCCGCGGACGTATGGGCCGGATCGAGAAGCCGTTCTCGCAGCTCACCGTCGTTGTGAGAGAAGTTCAGGAGCAAGCCTAATGGGTCAGAAAGTCAACCCGATCGGGCTCCGGCTCGGAATCAACCGGACGTGGGATAGCCGCTGGTACGCCGACAAAGGCGAGTACGGCAAGCTTCTGCATGAGGATTTCCGGATCCGCGAGTTCATTCTGAAGCAGCGCCGTCAGGCCGGGATCTCCAAGGTCGTGATCGAGCGGCCGCACAAGAAGTGCCGCGTCACGGTGCACACGGCGCGCCCGGGCATTCTGATTGGCAAGAAAGGCGCCGATATCGAGAAGCTGCGCGGTCAGCTCGCGAACCTCACCTCGTCGGAGGTGTATTTGAACATCGTCGAGGTGCGTAAGCCTGAGCTCGATGCCACGCTTGCCGCTGAGGGCATTGCGCAGCAGCTTGAGCGCCGCGTTGCTTTCCGCCGCGCGATGAAGCGCGCGACTCAGTCCGCGCTCCGCCTTGGCGCGCAAGGCGTCCGCATCCGTGTTTCGGGCCGCCTCGGCGGCGCGGAAATCGCGCGCATGGAATGGTATTTGGATGGCCGCGTGCCGCTGCATACGCTGCGCGCCAATATCGACTATGGCACGGCCGAGGCCGAGACGGCTTACGGCATTATCGGCATTAAGGTCTGGGTCTTCAAAGGCGAGATCCTTGAGCACGATCCGATGGCTCAAGAGCGTCTGTCGATGGAGAACCAGGAAGGCGGCGGGGGCGGCCGGCCGGATGGACGTCCTCCCCGGCGCGACCGGGATCGTGAACGCCCTGACCGCGGTGGCAGGGACCGCGACCGGGATCGGGACCGCGAAAGAGAAAAGGTATAGTGCCGGCGCGACTTCGCGCGGTGCATAGGGACAATGGTGTAAGCGATGCTGCAACCGAAAAAGACAAAATTCAGAAAGGCCTTCAAGGGCCGGATGAATGGCAATGCCAAAGGCGGCACGTCGCTTAACTTTGGCAGTTTCGGCCTCAAGGCTATGGAGCCGGAACGCGTAACGGCGCGCCAAATCGAGGCGGCGCGGCGGGCGATCACGCGCCAGATGAAGCGTGCGGGCCGCGTTTGGATCCGGATCTTTCCGGATCTGCCGGTTTCGAAGAAGCCTACCGAAGTCCGTATGGGTAAAGGCAAAGGCTCGCCGGAGTTTTGGGCGGCGCGCGTGAAGCCCGGCAAAATCATGTTCGAGATCGACGGCGTTGGCGAGGAAACGGCTCGCGAGGCGCTGCGGCTCGGTGCCGCGAAACTGCCGATCCGCACGCGCGTCGTGGCGCGGCTTGGCGAAGCCGCTGCGGCGAAGGAATAAGCGGGGCTGCCATGAATATCGAGGACATCCGGAATTTTACGCTCGATCAGCTTGAGGACGAACTCATCAAGCTGAAGCGCGAGCAATTCAACCTGCGGTTCCAAAAGGCGACCGCGCAGCTCAACAACACAGCGCGCGTCCGCGAAGTGCGCCGCACCATCGCACGCATCAAGACGGTCGAGCGCGAGAAGCGCGTAGCCGAAGCGCAGAGTTAAGGACGACGAAAATGCCAAAGCGCGTTTTGCAGGGTGTGGTTGTCTCGGACAAGAACGACAAAACCGTTGTCGTTCAAGTCGAGCGCCGTCTGACGCATCCGGTTTTGAAAAAGACCGTGCGCCTGACCAAGAAATATCACGCCCATGACGAGGGGAACACATTCAAGGAAGGCGACGTCGTGCGCATTCAGGAATGTCCTCCGATCTCAAAGAACAAGCGGTGGGTGGTTTTGGACCAGGTGTCCCCACAAGGCTCGACCGAGTGATTGAACGCGAGGAGCGGATGCTCCCTCGCTTGAAAGGTGAACTGCAATGATACAGATGCAAACTCATCTGGATGTCGCCGATAATTCCGGCGCCCGCCGGGTCATGTGCATCAAGGTGCTGGGGGGGTCCATGCGCCGCACGGCCACGATTGGCGACGTGATCGTCGTCAGCGTGAAAGAAGCGATTCCGAAGGGCCGCGTGAAAAAAGGCCAGGTCATGAAGGCCGTCATCGTGCGCACCTCGTTTCCCGTGCGCCGGCCCGACGGTAGCGCGATCCGCTTCGATAGCAACGCCGCGGTTTTGATTAACAATCAGCGCGAGCCGATCGGTACGCGTATTTTTGGACCGGTGCCGCGCGAGCTCCGTGCGAAGCAGCATATGAAAATCATCTCCCTTGCGCCCGAGGTGCTGTAATGACCCAGCCGAAGCTCAAGGTTAAGAAAGGCGACCGCGTCGTAGTGATCGCAGGGCGCGATAAGGGCAAGCGTGGCGAGGTGCTGCGAGTGATCCCGGACGAGAACCGGGCGCTGGTTCAAGGTGTCAACACTGTGCGGCGGCATCAGAAGCAGTCGGCGCAGCAGGAAGGCGGCATCGTCACGAAAGAGGCCCCGATCCACATTTCGAATATCGCGGTTGAGGATCCGGCAGGCGGAGAACCATCGCGGGTGGGCTACAAATTCTTGGATGATGGGCGCAAGGTGCGGTTTGCCAAGCGTTCGGGCGAGACGATCGATGACTAATGCTCAAGAAAGCACGAGCGGGTACGTGCCCCGGCTAAAAACACAGTATATCGAGGTCGTGCGGCCTGCGATGCTGAAGGAATTTAAATACGCCAATCCCATGCGGGTGCCGGAAATCGAGAAGGTCGTGCTCAATATGGGTATCGGCGAGGCGACTGCCGACCGCAAGAAGGTCGAGCAGGCCACGCGCGACATGACGCTCATCGCCGGGCAAAAACCGATCATGACTAAGGCCCGCAAGTCCATCGCTAACTTCAAGCTGCGCGATAATATGGCGATCGGCTGCAAGGTGACGCTCCGCAAAGCACGGATGTATGAGTTTCTCGACCGGCTTGTCACGATTGCGCTGCCACGCGTGAAGGACTTCCGGGGCTTGAACCCAAAGAGCTTCGACGGCCGCGGCAATTACGCGATGGGCATCAAGGAGCACATCATTTTCCCCGAGATCGACTACGACAAAGTCGAGCAAATCTGGGGCATGGACATCATCGTGTGCACGACAGCCGAAACGGATGACGAGGCCCGCGCGCTTCTTAAACAATTCAACTTCCCCTTCCGGCGTTAGAGCGAGGCGGAGGAGAGACAATGGCCAAGACAGGCATGATCGAGCGGAATAACAGGCGTAAGCGCATCACCGCCCGCGACGCTGAGAAACGCAAGGATCTCAAGGACATCGCGAACAACAAAGACCTGCCGATGGAGGAGCGCTTCGCGGCCCGGCTTAAACTCGCGCAGCTTCCGCGCAACGGCTCGCCGACGCGCATCCGCAATCGCTGCGAGGTGACGGGCCGTCCGCGGGCCTATTACCGGAAGTTGAAGATGTCGCGTATCGCGCTTCGCGACTTGGGCAATAAGGGGCTTATCCCCGGTTTGGTAAAATCGAGCTGGTAGGGGATCATTGATTATGGCTGTTTCCGATCCACTAGGCGATATGCTGACACGCATTCGTAACGCGCAGATGCGCAGCCGGCCGAAGGTTTCCACTCCGGCCTCGAAATTGCGCGCGCGCGTCCTCGATGTTTTGAGGGAAGAGGGCTACATCCGCGGCTATGCCGAGATCGAATACGGCGGCGGAAAAACCGAGTTCGAGATCGAGCTCAAATATTACGACGGTGCGCCGGTGATCCGCGAGATCAAGCGGGTTTCGACTCCAGGCCGCCGTGTCTATTCGAGCGTGCAGGATCTACCCACGATCGCCAACGGTCTCGGCGTTGCAATCCTATCCACGCCGAAGGGTGTGATGTCGGATACGCGAGCCCGCGCCGAAAATGTGGGCGGCGAGATCTTGTGCAGCGTGTTCTAAGCACCGCCTTGGAAGACGCGTTAGGTGGATGAATTTGAAGGCTGGGCGCGCCCGGCCATCGCAGGACTGAAGAAGAAGGTTTGGACCATGTCCCGGATTGGCAAAAAGCCGATACCTGTCCCGAAAAACGTGACGGCGACGGTTGACGGACAAAAAGTGACGGTGAAAGGCCCTAAAGGCCAGCTCTCGCTCACGCTCATCGACGATGTCGAGGCGAAGCTCGACGATGGCTCCATCGTCGTGGCGCCTCGCACCGATAGCAAACGCGCGCGCTCGATGTGGGGCATGTCTCGTTCGCTGGTCGAGAACCTCGTCCATGGGACCACGAACGGCTTCACGCGTACGCTGGAAATCACCGGCGTCGGCTACCGCGCGGCACTGGAAGGCAAAGCCCTCAAGCTCCAGCTCGGCTATAGCCACGATGTGCTTTATCCCGTGCCGGAGGGTATTTCCATTGCGGTGCCAAAACCGACGGAAATAACGATCTCCGGCATAGAGAAGGACAAGGTCGGCCAAGTGGCTGCCGAGATCCGCGGCTTCCGCGGGCCCGAGCCGTATAAGGGCAAAGGTATCCGCTATCAAGGCGAGTTCATTCAGCGCAAAGAAGGCAAGAAGAAGTAGGACCGAACGATGGCTTCCCCGCTCTCCAGTTTCGACCGCCGTAAGGCGCGCGTCCGCCGGACTTTGCGCCGCTTGCAGGGCAACCGGCCCCGCCTATCGGTTTTCCGTTCGTCGAAGCATATCTATGCCCAGATCATCGACGATGCAAAGGGCCAAACCGTCGCCGCTGCCTCTAGCATCGATAGCGAGCTGAGCCTTGAGAAAGGCACCGACGTTGCCGCCGCGGCGGTGGTTGGAAAGCTCGTCGCCGAGCGCGCCCTAAAGGCCGGCGTCAAGGACGTCGTATTCGACCGCGGCGGCTATATCTATCATGGGCGCGTCAAGGCGCTTGCCGAAGCGGCGCGCGAAGCAGGATTGAATTTCTAGAAGTTGGCTCAGGCTCGGGCTTGAGAAAAATGAAAGGGTAGGCTCGTGGCTCGAGAACCACATAGTCGAGGAAGAGAACGGGACCGCGAGGAGCGCGACAGCGAATTCGTGGACAAGCTCGTTCACATCAACCGTGTCGCAAAAGTGGTGAAGGGCGGCCGCCGGTTCGGCTTCGCGGCGCTCGTCGTCGTGGGCGATCAAAAGGGCCGCGTCGGCTTCGGCCACGGCAAGGCCCGCGAGGTGCCGGACGCAATCAAGAAGGCGACGGATTCGGCAAAGCGCAACCTGATCCGCGTGCCTTTGCGCGAAGGCCGCACGCTCCATCACGACGTGAACGGTCATCACGGCGCAGGCCGCGTTTTCCTGCGCGCAGCGCCTCCGGGAACCGGTATTATTGCGGGCGGCCCAATGCGCGCGGTGTTCGAGACACTGGGCGTGCAGGACGTCGTCGCCAAATCGCTTGGCACATCGAACCCGTACAACATGGTGCGCGCGACTTTCGATGCGTTAAAGAATGAAGATAGCCCGCGGGGCGTTGCGGCGCGCCGCGGCAAGAAGGTGAGCGAAATCGTCACCCGCAGGCGCGACGGTGCTGAAGGCACCGGTGCTACGCAAACCGCAGACGTGTAAGGGGACCCAAGATGGCTGAAGCATCGGCGAAGAAAACGCTGACCATCGAGCAGGTTGGCAGCCCCATCCGCAGGCCCTACGATCAGCGCGAGACGCTTATCGGCCTCGGTTTGAATAAAATGCACCGCCGCAGGGTTGTCGCCGACAACCCCGCCATTCGCGGCATGATCAACAAAATCCCGCACCTGGTCCGCATCGTTGAAGAGAACGGCGTACCGGTGGATGGGAAAAAGCGTTAGAAGCGGCGTGCGCCGCCGCCCCCGGGGACTTAAATTATGAAGCTGAACGACTTGAGAGATAACCCAGGCGCAACGAAGGACCGCATTCGTGTGGGCCGGGGTATCGGTTGCGGCAAGGGCAAGACCGCCGGGCGCGGCGTGAAGGGGCAAAAGGCACGCTCGGGCGTGGCGATAAAAGGCTTTGAGGGCGGCCAGATGCCGATCCACATGCGCCTGCCGAAACGCGGCTTCAATAAACCGAACCGTCTCAATTTCGCGCATATCAACCTCGATCGCGTTCAAGACGCAATCGATGCTGGCAAGCTCGATGCGAAGAGCCTGATCGACGCGAGCGCACTCATCGCTTCCGGCGCGCTGAGGCGCGAGCGGGACGGCGTGCGGCTGCTTGCACGCGGCGAAGTCAAGGCTCCGCTAAAATTCAAGGTCGCCGGAGCATCCGAGGGGGCCGTGAAAGCCGTCGAGGCGGCAGGCGGTTCGGTTGAGATCACCATTGAGCGTGAAGACCGCCTCGCAGGCGATGGCAAACGTGCCGTGCGCCGGCGCGCTGCGCAAGCCAAGCGTGAAAGCCGTCAGCCTAAGCCTGAGTAGGGGTTAGTCAAGCGGGGCTTCCGCCCTGGAAGCACCTCTTGCAAGCTGACACGTCTATTGTACGATACCCGTCGAGGCCTAACATGCCCAAACACCGTTCCGCCTAGGGCTCCGGAACGGTGCGGCAGACCGGAGTAGCAGTCATGGTGTCCGCAGCGGAACAACTTGCCGCGAACCTAAAGTTCTCGACCTTTGCGAAAGCGGACGAGCTTAAACAGCGTCTGTTGTTCACGCTTGGCGCTCTGCTCATCTACCGGCTGGGCACGTTCATCCCAATTCCTGGGATCGACACCTCGCTTCTGTCCAAGCTGTTCGAGAACAGCAACACCGTGTTCGGCCTGCTCAACGTTTTCTCCGGCGGCGCGCTTTCCCGCTCTGCGATCTTCCTGCTCAACATTATGCCGTACATCACGGCTTCGATCATCATTCAGCTCCTGACCTCTGTCGTGCCAACGCTCGAAGCGCTGCGCAAGGAAGGCGAGTCGGGACGCAAGCAACTGAACCAGTATACGCGCTATCTTACGGTGGTCATCGCCACGGTTCAAGCAACCTTGACGGCACGAGGGCTTAACAGCTCCGCGCTCGAGCCAGGCTGGTTTTTCGAGCTCACAACCGTGATCTCTCTCGTGGGCGGCACGATGTTTCTCGTGTGGCTTGGCGAGCAGATCACCGCGCGCGGCATCGGCAACGGTTCGTCGCTCATCATTTTCGCCGGTATCGTGGCGGAAATGCCCACAGCGCTCTACCGCATCTTGGAGCAAGGCCGCAGCGGCGTTTTGTCGCCGGCGGTTATCATCGTGCTGCTCGCCGTTATGGTTGGCGTCGTCACCATGGTCGTATACTTCGAACGCGCACAGCGGCGGCTTTCCATACAATATCCGAAGCGGCAAATCGGCAATCGAATGTTTCAGGGCGACAGCTCGCACCTGCCGCTGAAGCTAAATGCGTCGGGCGTTATCCCGCCGATTTTCGCATCCACGCTTCTCTTTCTTCCGGCAACGCTCCAGCAATTCATTGGCGGCGCATCCGACGAGCTAGCCCGCGTGCTGGCGTTGCTTGGGCCTGGGCAGCCGATTCACATTCTGCTTTACATAGCGCTCATCGCCTTCTTCTCGTTCTTCTATACGCCGATTGTCATTCCTCCCCAGGAAACGGCGGACAACCTCAAGAAATACGGCGGATTTATTCCGGGCTATAGGCCCGGTCCGCGCACGGCTCAATACATCGAGTATGTGCTCAATAGAATCACCGTGATCGGCGCGGCGTATGTCTCCGTCGTATGTATCCTGCCGGAAATCCTCTCCTATCAGATGCAAGCCCCGTTCTACTTTGGCGGCACTTCGCTCTTGATCGTCGTAAGCGTTACTATGGACACCGTTGCTCAGGTGCAAAGCCACTTGCTTGCGCACCAGTACGAGGGGCTCATCAAGAAATCAAAATTAAAGGGAGGGAGACGCCGGTGAACATTATTTTGCTTGGACCGCCGGGGGCGGGAAAAGGCACTCAGTCGAAATATCTGGAAGATCATTTCCGCCTTAAGCAGCTTTCCACCGGCGATATGCTGCGCCATGCCGTGGCAACGGGCAGCCCGGTCGGGGCCGTCGCCAAGTCTTACATGGAGGGCGGAAAGCTCGTTCCCGACGAGGTGGTCGTCGGCGTAATCTCCGAAGCCATCGATGGCCTTCCTAAGGACGTGGCAGGCTTCATCCTGGACGGGTTCCCGCGGACGGTGCAACAAGCCGAAGTGCTCGACGAGCTTCTCGGCCGCATCGGAAAAAACATAGACGCCGTAATCGTTGTCGACGTGGCCGACGACGTTCTGGTCAAGCGCATTTCAGGGCGCTTCACATGCGGCAATTGCGGCGAGGTGTATAACGACTTCTTCCGGCTTCCTAAGGCCGAAGGCGTTTGCGACCGTTGCGGCAGCACCTCTTTCAAGCGCCGTTCGGACGATAATCCCGATACCGTGCGCGAACGCCTGGTTATCTATCACGAGCAAACTAAACCCTTGATCGACTACTATCGTGCCAAGGGCAAGCTGCACGTCATCGATGGGGAGTCTCCCATCGAGGACGTTAAGAACCGTATCAACGACATCGTGGAAGGCGCACGCCATTAGGCCCCGGCCTTGCGGATGCGAAAATCGCGATAGCTGCATGGTAAGCGTAAAGAAGGACGCTAGACTTATTTGGAAAGCGTGCTTATATTGCAGCCCCTAGCTCATGATCTGCGGCGGTCTGGAGGCGTTCCCTCCTGGGCGCCGCTATCGCATTTTGGTGCGAGCGGACACCCGCTCCAACTTAGCCTAAACACGACGAGGACCACGTGGCACGTATAGCGGGTGTGAACATCCCATCTAATAAGCGCGTTGAGATCGGCCTTCGCTATATTCACGGCATTGGGCCGCGTTTCGCGAAGGAAATCTGCGAAAAGGTCAGTATCCCCACTGAGCGCCGGGTCAACGAGTTGACCGACGCCGAAGTGTTGCAAATCCGCGAGGTCATCGACCGCGATTATGTGGTGGAAGGGGACCTTCGCCGCGAAGTTGCAATGAACATCAAGCGCCTGATGGACTTGGGCTGCTACCGGGGGCTTAGGCATCGCCGCGGGCTCCCCGTGCGCGGTCAGCGGACGCACACCAATGCGCGCACGCGCAAGGGCCCGGCCAAGCCGATTGCAGGAAAGAAGAAGTAGGGCGTGGCTCTAGCGAAGAGATTTGGGATATAGACGATGGCCAAGGAAAAGGCGCGCGTTAAGCGCCGCGAGAAGAAGAACATTGCATCCGGCGTTGCGCACGTGGCTGCAAGCTTCAATAATACTATGATCACCATTACGGATGCGCAGGGAAATGCGATCTCCTGGTCGTCGTCTGGTGCTATGGGGTTCAAGGGCTCGAGAAAATCGACGCCCTACGCTGCGCAGGTTGCAGCCGAGGACGCGGGCCGCAAGGCGCAAGAGCATGGCATGCGCACCATCGAAATCGAGGTGAGCGGGCCTGGTTCGGGCCGGGAGTCGGCGTTGCGCGCTCTGCAATCGTGCGGTTTCCAGGTGACCTCAATCCGGGACGTGACACCCATTCCGCATAATGGCTGCCGCCCTCGCAAAAGGCGCAGGGTCTAAAACGGGTTTCCGGGGGAGAACGCTCTCCGGTTCGCAAGTGCTCGCGGCGCGCATCGGTGCATGACGCCGCCACATAAGGAAAGAAACGTGCTCAATAAGAATTGGCAGGACCTCATCAAGCCTGGAAAGATTAACGTTCTCCCAGGCACGAATCCCAGATATGTGGCCACAATCGTTGCCGAACCGCTGGAACGCGGTTTCGGCTTGACGCTTGGCAACGCCCTGCGCCGCGTTTTGCTTTCCTCGCTTCAGGGCGGAGCGGTCACGACAGTGCATATCGATGGCGTGCTTCACGAATTCTCGTCGATCCCCGGCGTGCGTGAGGACGTTACCGACATCGTTCTGAATATCAAGGAAATCGCGCTCCGCATCCACTCGGAAGGCGTAAAGCGGATGGTGCTTCGCAAGGATGGACCGGGCGTTGCGCGCGCCCGCGACATCGAAGCCGGCCCCGACGTGGAGATCCTCAATCCCGATCTCGTCATCTGCACGCTCGACGAAGGCGCTGCCGTGCGCATGGAGCTGACGGCAATGATCGGCAAGGGCTACGTCCCCTCCGAGCGCAACCGCCCCGACGACGCGCCAATCGGCCTCATTCCGGTCGATAGCCTTTACAGCCCTGTGAAGAAGGTCTCCTACAAGATCTCCAACACGCGCGAAGGGCAAATCCTCGATTACGACAAGCTGACCCTTGAGGTGGAAACCAACGGCGCGGTGTCGCCGGAGGACGCGGTGGCGCTCTCGGCGCGCATCATCCAGGATCAGCTTTCGATCTTCGTGAACTTCGAAGAGCCGCGCAAGGAAGTCTCCGAGGAGCGCATTCCGCAGCTCGAATTCAATGCGGCTCTTCTCAAAAAGGTCGACGAGCTTGAGCTGTCTGTGCGCTCGGCCAACTGCCTCAAGAACGATAACATCGTCTATATCGGCGATCTCATTCAAAAGACAGAGGCCGAGATGTTGCGCACCCCGAATTTCGGGCGCAAATCTCTGAACGAAATCAAAGAGGTGCTCGCCGGCATGGGCCTGCATCTTGGCATGGAAGTCCCGAACTGGCCGCCGGAGAACATCGAGGAACTGGCGAAGCGGTTCGAGGATCATTATTGATAAGGCAATAGACCCGCGGCGCTGTCTTGCGCTCGCGGCTTTCGAGGGCGAGACAATGCGTCACCGTACATCCGGCCGTAAATTTAACCGCACGGCGAGCCACCGGCAGGCCATGTTCGCGAACATGGCAGCTGCGCTCATTAAGCACGAACAGATCGTAACGACGCTCCCGAAGGCGAAAGATCTGCGCAGTGTCGTCGAGGCGCTCATCACGCTCGGCAAGCGCGGAGACTTGCATGCGCGGCGGGTAGCCGCATCCAGGCTGCGCGACGAAGCGATGGTGGCGAAACTGTTCGGGACGCTCGGTCCCCGCTACCAAGGGCGCCCTGGCGGCTATACGCGGGTGCTCAAGGCAGGCTTCCGTTATGGTGACAACGCCCCCCTCGCGGTCATCGAGCTCGTCGATCGCGATGAGTCTGCGAAGGGCTTGGACTCGGGACCCGTTCCCGGAGCAGAGGGCGAGGAAAGCGCGGCAGCGTAAAGGCGTGCCGCGAACAGGGCACGTAGCCTGGCCGGGGCTTAGAGTCTATCCTATTTAAGCGGATAGCAGCTGAAGCCCCCTCACTCTGTCTCTCTCCTCTCGCGGTGCGAGCCGCAGCCAACTCCCTTTCCCTATCCGCATTCCTTGTGAAGGCGGACACTCTAAGTTGCAAGCTCGCCAAGGCGAGCTTGCCGGAGAGCGCTGGGGTGAGGGGGGACTTACCGGCGATTCCGCAAAAGCCGGACCGCGTCTAATGCCAGTGGGGCAGAAAGACTGCTTCTGCTGTTGCGCGGCCCCATCCGGAGCGAGCTTAGTCTGCTTCCACAACCCGGAAAAATACCAAAGGCGCGCCTACGCGGTGGCCTTGCATCCTGCTCGACAAGCCTGATAGAAGGCGGATACGCGCGATAAAACGGATGGGCCGCTTGAGTGTCCAGCAGCCCGCTTTTGCCGGGGAGCCGTGGTGAGCACAGGAGCTAGCGAGCCGAATGCACGCCGGCGGCGGTTGCGCTGGGCCGGCTTGATTTTGCTATGCGTTTGTGTGGCGGGGAATAGCCGCCCTTCCGCAGGGCAGGAGATCGAAGTTCCAGATATTCTATCCCGCGAGGCATGGGGCGCGCTGCCTCCAAACACGGAGCTCATGCAAGAGCAAAAACCTCTTGAGATCATCGTGCATCACACGGGCGAACGCCAGCAGCCGAAGGTAAGCCTCGAAGCGAAGATGCGCGGCCTGCAGCATTTTGCAACGACGCCCGGCAGGGTGGGCCTTTTGAAGAAGCCAGCCTGGGGCGATGTCCCGTACCATTATTACATCGACGTCGCCGGCAAAATCGCCGAAGGCCGGGATGTAAACTTTGCAGGCGACGCCACGACGGGCTTCGACAACGATGGCCGCATCCAGATCACCGTCGAAGGCGACTTCGAACGCGAGCAGCCGGCCCAAGAGCAGCTTGCCTCGCTGATGAAGCTCGTTCGATGGCTTGCGCTGACCTACGGGATCCCGGCGGAAGGCATTTCGGGCCACGGCGATCATGACCAGACAAATTGCCCGGGCGCCAATTTAAAACCCTTCCTGGAAGAGTTAAGGAAAGCCGTGCAAGGCGAGAGCGTAGCGGTGGAAAAATAGACCGGTTCCCCGGATCCCGATTAGTCGCTTGACCCGTGCGGCTCTAGGCGCTAAATCAATTCGAATTGGCGATTGCGCCCAAACTCCATTCACCTCTAGGTCCGATCATGTCGCGCCAGTGCGAACTCACAGGCAAGGGTGGCCTCGTTGGTCATCTCGTAAGCCACTCGAACATTAAAACGAAACGGCGCTACCTGCCGAACCTTTGCAACGTCACGCTTCTGAGCGACGCGCTCGGCCGGGGCGTGCACCTGAGAATCTCCGCCAACGCGCTCCGCTCCGTCGAACACCGCGGCGGGCTCGATGCCTTCCTGATCAAGGCGAGGGACGAAGAGCTTTCTTTGAAGGCCCGGCGCTTGAAGCGGGAAATCGCGAAGGCACGCGCTCGAAAAGAAAGCGATACCGCCGCTTAAGCGGCGAAACTGCTCGATACGCGGCGCTACCGGCGCTCACCGCCAGCGGCATTTGCCACCTCTCGCAGAACATTGTTACGCCCCGGATATTTCCAACATGCGGGCTGTACACGTCTATGCCGCCGAGGAGCAAGGTTTCCGTTCGGCTTGCGATCACATGCGCCCGCAGTACGCGGGCTGCCAAGAGCGGTTTGCTGCGTTCGTGCGGAAGCGGCTAGGGGGACTTCGTCGCAATCCTTCTTGGTTCGCCCGCAGCGCGATCAAACCCGTTCAGCCTTTGCGAAGGAGCATTCTGGAGCCTGTCCCGCTATCGTGGAATCTCTGGAAACTCTGAAGTTCGCAGCCGTTAGGCGCTCGCCGGCTTTACATTTTACTCAAACTCCTCAACATAGAGCCCAAGCGGGAGGAGAAGCATGGATGTGTTCCGGGCGGACGGCGTTCAAATCGCCTACACCGTTGAGGGTGAGGGTGACCCTGTCCTTCTCATTCACGGCTTCGCTTCGAACGCCCGCACGAATTGGCGCGATACGGGCTGGATGGCGTTTCTTGCAAGCCATGGATTTCGCGCCATAGCCCTCGACAATCGCGGCCACGGCGAAAGTGAAAAGTTTTACAGCCCTGAGGCCTATTCCGGCCCGCTCATGGCGGAAGATGCGCGCGCGCTGCTCGACCATCTCGGTATCCAGAGAACCCACGTCATCGGTTACTCCATGGGCGCGCGTATCGCGGCGTTCCTCGCCCTTGCCCATCCGGACCGCGTGCGGAGCGTGGTTTTTGCGGGGCTCGGCGCAAATATGATCCTCGGCGTGGGCGATCCGAGGCCTATCGAGGCTGCGCTTCTCGCAACCGATGTGCCGGCAATCGCAGATGTGAACGCGCGCGCATTCCGGCTGTTCGCCGATCAAACCAAGAGCGACCGCCGCGCGCTTGCCGCCTGCATCATGGCAGCGCGCGACCGCATCCCGGCCGGAGAACTCGGCGCCTTGACAATGCCCGTGCTTGTGGCAACGGGAACGGAGGACGCCATCGCAGGCCCGGCGCAGCCGCTCGCGGACGTCATACCGGGTGCGCAGGCGCTTGACATTCCAGGGCGCGATCACATGAAAGCTGTAGGGGACCGCGTATTCAAAAGCGGCGTTCTCGATTTTCTGAAGCGGAGGCCGTAACGCCAGTCTTTGCGCAATACCCGGCAATCGGGTAAACTTATTAAAGTGTATTCTTAGCCAGGAGCTACGAGGCCTGCCTATGTTGGAGACAAAACGACGGAGCAAAGCCGGTAAGGTCGCGGCCTGCGATCCTGTCTGGGATATTATCAGGCAGGAGGCCGAGGAGGTTGCAAAGTCGGAGCCGGCACTCGCGGCGCTCGTTTTTGCGAGTATCCTCAATTACAGCAAGTTCGAGCATGCGGTTTGCCACCGGCTTGCCCAGCGCCTCGACCACGATAACGTGAATGCCGATCTCATCCGGCAAGCTTTTATCGGGATTACCGAGCAGGAGCCCGAATTCGGCGCCATCGTCCGGGCCGATATCTCGGCGGTCTACGACCGCGACCCGGCCTGCAGCCGCCTGATCGAACCGCTGCTTTTCTTCAAGGGCTTTCATGCGCTTGAAACGCACCGCTTCTCCCACTCGCTTTGGATCGCGGGACGGACCGATTTTGCCCTCTACCTGCAGAGCCAATCTTCGCTAGTCTTCGGTATCGACATTCATCCGGCCGCGAAAATCGGACGCGGGATCATGTTCGATCACGGTTCGAGCATTGTGATCGGCGAGACCGCCGAAATCGGCGACAATAGCTCGCTCTTGCATGGCGTTACGCTCGGCGGCAGCGGAAAGGAACATGGGGACCGCCATCCGAAGGTTGGGCGCGGCGTTATGATCGGAGCGGGCGCCAAGATCCTCGGCAATATCCAGGTTGGGGACTGCGCTCGCGTTGCCGCAGGTAGCGTGATCCTAAAGGACGTTCCATCGCACACAACCGTTGCAGGAGTACCTGCCCGGGTGATAGGCGAAGCAGGGTGCAGTCAGCCGTCCCGGATGATGGATCAGCTCCTGATGGGCACGGAGCTGGGCGGCTCGGAGCAACAGGCTGAAACAACAGGCAAATCATGAAGCCAGCAGAGATAAAAAGCCTCCAAACGTACTTGAGGAAAAAATTCGATCTCGATGCCATCGAAATTAGAAAAAGGGCTAAGAAGCAGGATTCCGTCGAAGTGTTTGTGAAGGACGAGTTTATCGGCGTCATCTACAAAGACGACGAGGACAACGAAGTTACCTATCAGTTTCAGATGGCGATTCTCGAAGACGACCTCAAAGAATAATCGAGGTGATAGATGCCTGTTTTGTCGCTCGATGGAGTTTCAGCCGAGCTTCCACCGGAAGGCGAATATTGGGTTGCGCCCAATGCCTACGTAATCGGTAAGGTGAAGCTTGGGCGCAACGCCTCGGTGTGGTTCGGTTCAGTGCTGCGCGGCGATAACGAGCTGATCGAAGTGGGCGAAGATACGAACATCCAGGAGAACTCGGTTCTTCATACCGATGCTGGGGTTCCCTTCAAACTCGGGCGCGGCTGTACCGTGGGGCATCGCGCGGTTCTCCATGGCTGCATCGTCGGCGAAAACTGCCTGATTGGGATCGGCGCAACCATCTTGAACAAGGTGACGGTCGGCGAGAATTGCCTGATTGGGGCTAACACGCTCCTGACGGAGGGGAAGGCCATACCTGCCGGGTCGCTTGTGATGGGCTCTCCGGGAAAAGTTGTTCGCGAGCTGTCGGCGGAAGAAATCGAGCGGATCCGGTGGACCGCGCGGCGCTATGTGGAGAATTCAAGCCTATTTCGAAGCAAGCTTTCAGCGGGGCCGGTTTAAACGCGCACCCGTATCTGGGCGCAAGCGCAAGCCGGCGCTCTTTTTGGAGCACCGGCCTACGCTGGTTCCGGCGGGCGGGACATGGGGGGCAAGGGGAGGCCGGACCACGGAACCGCTATGTAAACATCCCCACCGCGCGAACGTTCCCGCCTCAGCCAGAAAAACAGTGCACTGCATTTACGGGCCTTGACTGTTGCTATAGGGCCGCATTCCAGGCATCATAATCGGGAGTTGGAGGTGAGACCGCAAAAAAGCGGCCGCGCAGAGGGTCTCGTAACGGCACTGAACGCACCTCCGGCCTGGAGGAAACATGACCGTCGCTTGGATTTTGAAGGAAAAGGGCCGCAACGTTGTAAGCGCGGCTCCGGGAGTCACCATCGAGGAGGTTGCCGCTCTGCTTGAACAGAACCGCATTGGCGCAGTCGTGATCGTGGACGAGCTGCGCCGTGTCCTCGGTATCGTTTCCGAACGCGATATCGTTCGTGTCTTGGCCACGCAGGGCGCCGCGGCGCTTCACGACGCGGTCTCGGCGCATATGACCCATCCCGTCCTTACCTGCTCCGAGCACCACAGCATCGATTGGCTGATGGAACAGATGACGTCGCAGCGCCACCGTCACATTCCTGTGACCGAGAACGGCCGGCTTGCCGGTATCGTTTCGATCGGCGACGTGGTGAAGCAAAAGCTTGCTCTGGCCGAATCCGAGGCGGCACAGATGCGGCAATATTTCGTGGCGGGTTAGAACCGGGATCGCCTCTCCCAGCAGGCTCGCCTTGGCGAGCTTGCAACTTAGAGTGTCCGCTTTCGCAAGCGAATGCGGACGGGGAGAGGGGGAGAAGCTACGGCCTATATAGGCCAAACGCTAGCGGCGGAGCGCAGCTTCCGTCTGCAGTCCAGCACCGTCGCGGCGCATCGTACTCAAAAAACGCTGCACCGCGGTATGGCCTTGGTCTATCGCCTGCTCAGCCTTATGAAAGTCGAAAAGCCCGATGCCCTCGAGGTTCACCTGGATCGTCGCGTCGGGCGGGTCTCCCGCGAGCCTCGAACGCGCGATCCGGTTCTGTGTGATGTTGAACGCCTCAAGCACCACGCGCGGTATGCCGGGAGCACCATCGCGGCGCTGCCCCAATAGCTGGCGATTGACAAGACCGAAGCGCTTTTTTTTCGGCTGACCGGCGGGCGCCGTGCGTTCGGTTTCGAGATCGAGCGCTTCAGCTTCGACGGGGAAGAGGCTGTTCCGCACGTACTGCCCCGAATGTATCGTCACTGCGATCACAAACTGAGCGCCAAAAGCGCGAGCGGCCGAAACTGGCACGGGGTTCACGAGCGCGCCGTCCATCAGCCAGCGCCCGCCGATCCGCACCGGCTTGAAAATCCCCGGCAGCGCATAGGACGCACGTAGCGCGGCCACCAGCGAGCCCTTGGTGAGCCAAACCTCCTGGCCGGTGCCGAGCTCGGTCGCCACCGCCCCAAATTTCCGCGGCAAATCCTGGATTTGAATATCGCCAATGTGGGAGGCCAGCGTCTTTTCCAGGCGCTTTCCCGTCATCAGGCTCGATCCGGCGAGGTTCACATCGAGGTATCGAAGCAGCTGCCGCAAGGTGAGCCCTCGCGCGAAGTCATGCAGCTCGGCCAGCCGGCCCGCGGCATAAAAACCGCCCGCAACCGCGCCGATAGAGGTTCCGGCGACAATTTGCGGTTCGAGGCCAGCCTCGATCAAGGCCTCGATTACCCCAATATGGGCAAGCGCGCGAGCGGCGCCGCCGCCTAATGCCAGTCCGACAAGTGCCTTAGCCATGGAACGGCCGCCCTAAAAGCAGCGCTCCGGAGGGAGCGGAAGTTGAGACGATCCTAGATTTGCAATAGCAATACGATGTTTTCTACTCAACCGCAGCGGGTGCCGTATCCGCAATAAGTTCAAGCATAGCTCCGTCGCCATTCCGCTTTACGCGCCGGTAGAAGCAGCTTCGCCGCCCCGTATGGCACGCGGCCTCGCCGGACAATTGCACCGCGATCCAAAGCACATCCTGGTCGCAATCGGTTCGTATTTCCTGGACAAGAAGCCTGTTTCCGCTCGTTTCGCCCTTCCGCCAAAGCGATTGCCTCGACCGGCTCCAGAAGTGCGCCTCGCCGGTTTCAAGGGTCAGGCGCAGCGCCTCGGCGTTCATATAGGCGAACATCAACACGCCGCCGCCCGCAGCATCGGTCACAATTGCGCCGATCAAACCCGCCTCGTCGAATCTGGGCGCGAAGACGCTGCCCTCTTCGAGGTCCTTTTTGCTGAGCTTTGCAGCCTCGCTCATGAGATTGCGACTCCTCCGCCCGTTATTTCAGGCCGGCCGGCCGCTGCCCGTTCACGAGCTGCATGAAACGGTCCCGGTAGCTTGGGTCTTCCTTAAAGACGCCGGTGAATCGCGTCGTGATGGTGGCCGTGCCCGGCTTATGAATGCCGCGCGTGGTCATGCATTCGTGCAGCGCGTCGATCATCACGGCGACGCCATTGGGTTGCAAGACCTCCTCGATGGCATTGGCGATTTGCGCCGTCATGGTCTCCTGCGTTTGCAGCCGTTTCGCGTAGATATCGACAACGCGGGCAAGCTTCGAAATGCCGACGACGCGGCCGCGCGGCATATAAGCGATATGCGCCACCCCGATAATGGGAAGCATGTGGTGCTCGCAATGCGACTCGATGCGGATATCGCGCAGCATGACGAGGTCGTCATAGCCTTGCACGTCCTCGAAGGTGCGCGAAAGGATATCGAACGGATCGCCATCGTAGCCCGCAAAAAATTCCTCGAAGGCCTCAACCACGCGGCCCGGCGTATCGGTCAGGCCCTCGCGCCGGGGGTCGTCGCCTGCCCAAGCGATAAGCGTGCGCACCGCTGCTTCAGCTTCCTCCCGGCTCGGCCGTCCTGCAACATCGGCGGCGCCACTGGCAGTTTGCCGGAGGGCTTGCGGCCCCGGCGTTGAAGCTAGTGTGTCCATGGGAACTTACCCTTTCGGCAGGTGCTTATGCCAAGCTCTTGCGGAAGATGCTGCGCCATCCAGTCTTCGAGCGGCCTCTCTGTGCCGCTGCGCGATTTGGAAATTCGAGGCTTGCAACACACTCACCAGATGCCGCCCAAGCGATTGCAGGTGCTAAGACGCAACAGTATATAAGAAACGGGAATCTGCAGGCAAGGCCAGCCGCTTTGCCGAGCGAGTAAGGCAATGATCGATCTGGACGATATCTACACCGGGCGGGTGCTTGAGCTATCCGCGAACATCCCACGGACGGGCCGCTTGGCAGACCCGGACGCGATGGCGAGCGCGTATTCCAAGCTCTGCGGCTCGCGCATCACCGTCGGCCTGAAGATGGAGGGGAACCGCGTCACGGACTACGCGCAGGATGTGCGCGCTTGCATGCTCGGCCAGACCTCGGCAGCGGTGATGGGCGCGAACGTCGTTGGCTCGACGGCGGCTGAGCTGCGCGAGGTGGGCGCGCAAATGCGGGCCATGCTGAAAGACGGCGGCCCCGCGCCCGGCGGCCGCTGGAGCGATCTTGCCATTCTGGAAACGGTGCGCGGCTACAAAGCGCGGCACGCCTCCACGCTGCTCGTGTTCGATGCGGTGGAGGAGGCGATTGCGGAGATCGAGAAGAAGCGGGCCGCATAGGCTTTCCACTGGCGTTATTGGCGCGATGCGCTAGGCCTCATCGGTAATGACGCTGTCTCCACAATATGCTGGGCTGACACGAACAGGGGAGATCGCTGATGACCGCTACACTAAGAAAGAGCCGGGCAATAAAACGCGATAGTCTCAATTTGCGCATCAAACCCGCAGAGCGCAGTCTGATCGATCGGGCCGCGGCTGCCCTCGGCAAAAATCGCACCGATTTCATTTTGGACGCCGCGCGCCACGCAGCCGAGGAAGCCCTGCTTGGCCGGGTGCTATTCCCGGTCACCCCCGAGGTCTACGCCGATTTTCTCGCGCGCCTCGATGCGCCACCGCAGCCCAATGAGCGCTTGGCCCGCACCATGCAAACGCCCGCACCGTGGGAGACGGCGTGACGCTATCGCCTCCGCAGCCCCTTGCAGACAGACATCAGCTTGCGGACTTCAACTTCGGCGTGGCCTCGCTCGACGGCTGGCTTAAGCGCCGGGCGCTTCAGAACCAGGCGAGCGGAGCATCCCGCACCTTCGTTCTATGCGAAGGCAAAAAGGTCGTTGCTTACTACGCTCTGTCCTCGGGAGGGTTCATGTCATCGAAGCGGCGGGCCGCTTCCGGCGCAACATGCCCGATCCGATTCCCATCGCAGTGCTGGGGCCGCTCGCAATCGAAAGCCCCTATCAAAAGAAAGGCATTGGCCGCGCCCTTTTTCGCGATGCGGCTTCGCGCGTTATCCATGCAGCGGACAGCATCGGAATCCGGGGAATTCTGGTTCACGCGATTTCGGAGGATGCCAAAGCGTTCTATCTTGCGCTCGGCTTCGATTCATCGCCCCTCGACCCGATGACGCTCATGATAACGCTCGGCGATCTGCGCGCCGCGATATCATGAATTGATCTTGACCTGGAGGACTACCCTCGCGAGCCGTCGAGGCCCCAGTGCCGGTCAAGAGTGCGTTATTTCCGTTCAGAAGCCGAAGAACTTTTCGCGCAACGCGTCTTCGTATGCCTTCTTCGCAGCTTTCACCTCGCAGCGAATGTCGTCTTCATTAAAGTGCGCCGCCTCCCATTTATCGACTTCGGCTATCGAATGATTGACTGAGGCAAGCGCCTCCTCCTCTTTGATCGCAGCTATCCATTTTTCGACCGCCGCCTTATAGGCGCTTTGCATTTCATCGAGTTTCGAAGTGTCATCGTCCATTGCAAACCTCCGTCTCGCCTTCTGACGCCTATGATTATGCTAAGATGGAATCCTATGGGCATGCGCGCGTGGCTGCAGGCTGGCTCAACCTGCGCCATGTTCGACGCTTTTTCGGGCCTCGCGCTCACGCCACTTTGTGCTTTTAGTGTGACAGAGAGAAGACGGCGGCCCTGTCTGGCGCGGGCCAAAGCAGGCCTCCCCCGGCCGGCCGCTCCGGCGCGCTGCGGTAGCGGGATATAGGCATTATTTCGAGCGCGCTGTTGCCTCCGCGCTTGGATCGTGACAAAGGATTCATTCACGCTTCGTCACAACCTCTCCCGCCTTGGCACTTCCATGAAATTCACGCTTCTCTGGCTCAAAGATCACCTGCAAACCGAGGCAACCCTCGACGAGATCGCCGCAAAGCTCACCCTGATAGGGCTGGAGGTCGAAGGTATCGAGGACCCGGCGGCGAAGCTCAAGGATTTCACCATTGCGCGCGTGGTGGAGGCAGCGCCGCATCCGAACGCGGATAAGCTGCGCGTCTTAAAGGTCGAGACTGGTGCCGGTGTGGTGCAGGTGGTGTGCGGCGCTCCCAACGCGCGCAAGGGCCTGATCGGCGTGTTCGCCGCGCCCGGCGTGCATGTGCCAGGCCTTAACGTCACGCTCGGCAAGGCGACCATCCGCGGCGTCGATTCGGCCGGCATGCTGTGCTCCGAGCGCGAGCTGGAGCTCTCCACCGAGCATAGCGGCATCATCGAGCTGCCGCAGAGCATGAAGGCGCGCGTGGGCGAGCGCTTCGTGGATGCGATGGAGCTGAACGATCCCGTCATCGACATCGCGATCACACCGAACCGCCCGGATTGTCTTGGCGTGCGCGGCGTGGCGCGCGATCTGGCCGCGGCGGGGCTCGGCAAGCTCAGGCAGGTCAGCCACGGTTATACGGGCGAAGGCAAATTCGATTGCCCCATCCCGATCAGGCTGCAGTTTCCAAAAGGCTCCGAAAGCGCCTGCCCGGTCTTCGCAGGCCGGGTCATCCGCGGCGTCGCGAACAAAGCCTCGCCCGAGTGGATGCGGCGCCGCCTGCGCGCGATCGGCCTTCGCCCGATCAATGCCGCGGTCGATGTGACGAACTATATTTCTTATGACCGCGCCCGGCCCCTCCACGTCTACGACGCGGACAAACTTCGCGGTCCCATCATGGCGCGGCTCGGCAAGAAGGGCGAGAGCTTCGCAGGCCTCGATGGTAAGACCTACGAGGTGGACGAGACCATGTGCGTGATCGCCGATAAGGCGCATGTGCTGGGCCTTGGCGGCGTCATGGGCGGCGAGACGACCGGCGCGACGGAGGCCACAACCTCGATTTTCATCGAAAGCGCTTATTTCGATCCGGCGCGCACAGCGGCCACGGGCCGCAAGACCGGCATCAACTCGGATGCGCGCTATCGCTTCGAGCGCGGTATCGATCCGCAATCGGAGATGGAGGGGCTGAACCTCGCCACAAAGATGATCCTGGAGTTCTGCGGCGGAGAACCGAGCGCCGCCGTTGTTGCCGGCCACGAGCCTGGCGAAAGGTCCGCCATCCGCTTCGACCCGGCCCGCGTGCAAAAGCTTTCCGGCGCGAAGTTCACCAATGCCGAGATCGCCTCCACGTTGAAGAAGCTCGGCTTCAGGGTCGATGGCAAGGCGCCGAATTTAAGCGTGACGCCCCCCTCCTGGCGGCCCGATATCCACGGCGCCGCCGATCTCGTCGAAGAGGCGGTCCGCCTATCCGGCGCGGACCGCATCCCGCCGGCGCCGCTGCCGCGCGATCCGGGTGTGGCCAAGGCTGTGCTGACAGGAAGCCAGAAGCGGGTTCTTACAGCACGCCGCACGCTTGCCGCTCGCGGCCTCGTCGAAGCCGTCACCTGGTCCTTCGTCGCTGCGGCGCATGCGCGCCATTTCGGCGGCGGCGCTGCGGGCTTGCGGCTGGCAAACCCCATCTCGAGCGAAATGACCGACATGCGCCCAAGCCTGCTTCCAGGCCTGCTCGCGGCCGCCCGCGCCAACGCCAACCGGGGCTTCCAGGACGTCGCACTCTTCGAGGTGGGGCAGGTGTTCCGCGGAGAGGCGCCGGAGGATCAAAGCAATGTAGCGGGCGGCGTGCGCACCGGCACGGCCCGGTCCGGCGGCGGCGGCCGGCATTGGGACGGCGCGGCGAAGCCGGTTGACGTCTTCGATGCCAAGGCCGACGCCCTTGCCGTGCTGGCCGCGCTCGGCATCGATGCCGGTAAGGTGCAGACGGCCCGCAACGCGCCGTCCTGGTATCATCCCGGCCGCTCGGGAACGTTGCAGCTCGGCCAGAAGAACGTTCTGGCGCATTTTGGCGAGCTTCATCCAGAAACCCTGAAGGCGCTGGATCTGCAAGGCGCCGCTGCCGTGTTCGAGGTTTTCCTCGATAGCGTCCCCGCTCAGCGCAGGAAGGGTACCGCTAAAGGGCCGCTGATCGCGAGCGATTTTCAGCCCGTGCAGCGCGATTTTGCCTTCCTCGTCGACAAGGCTGTCGATGCCGCAGCCGTGCTGAGGGCGGCCGAGGGAGCCGAGAAAAGCCTCATCTCGCGCGTCAGTATCTTCGACGTTTTCGAAGGGCAGGGCGTGCCGGCCGGCAAAAAGTCGCTCGGGCTGGAAATCACCTTGACGCCGCTCGACCGGACGCTGACCGAGGCCGAGATCGAGGCTGTGTCCGCGAAAGTCGTCGCGCAAGTTCAAAAGGCGACCGGCGCCGATCTTCGGGGCTGATAGGCTCTAACGCGCCCGCCCATAAGTGCTGCGAACGCTTAAGACTGGCGGAAGCTTCTATCCAGGCTCCACGCTCCTCCGCCAGCGCAGGCGATATAAAGGAAGACGAAGCAGTAGAGGATCGCAGCGTCGCCGCCGTTCAGCGCGGGATAAAAGTTCTTGGGCGCGTGCACCATCCAATAAGCGAACGCCATGTCGCCTGCGAGGACGAAGGCAACGGCGCGGGTAAACAGCCCCAAAAGCAGAAGAATTCCTCCGGCGAGCTCGATTGCGCCCTGCCACCACAGCAATGAGAGGAAGGCCGGAAATCCATTCGCCGGCGCCGCCGGGAATCCGAAAAACTTTTGCGTCCCATGCTCGATGAAGATCAGCGCGGCGACGATCCTCAAAACGCTTAACAGCTGCGGTGCCCAGCGTCCGCCAAGTTCACTTGTGTTCATATCCGTTTCCTTTCTCAGCCAAGGCGGCCCCGCTCGACCCGAACGCGGCGCTTTGCGGCCCTGCATCGGCTATTAATCATAGCACGCCGGAAAGGTTTCGCTGTTAGAGGCGCTTCTGATAAATCTGTGCCATATTTGTGAGGGGTGTTGCCCTCGATCATGGCCGGATGCCTTAGCTGACAAGCCTTAAGTTTGCGCCCATGCGCGCAGGCGGCGGCTGCGCGCTAAGTTGCGTGGGCAAGCTTTTCCGCCATCCCTGCGTCGAAGGCCTTTGCATCGACCTTAAGGTAGGCGAGCCTTTCCTCTGCGATCACAACGGCATCGGCAACGCCTGGCATTTCGCGCAAGGTGGCAGCAAGGCTTTCCGCGCGGGCTGCCTGGGCATCCGAGATCCGCAACAGCCGCGTTGTGAGATAGCTGGGCTCCGCCATCGTCGCAGCGGCAGCCAGCCATAAAGTTGCGAGTCCGGCCGTCAAGAGGAACACGCTTGAGCTGCCCGCACTCTGGTGCACCCAGCCGCCCACGACTCCACCGGCAAAAATGCCGAGAAACTGCAAACTCGAATAGATGCCGGTCGCCGTACCCTTCGCATCGGGGGGGGCGGTTTTGGTTATGAGCGAAGGCAAGCTCGCGCTCATCACATTGAACCCCGAAAAAAAGACAGTCATCGCCACAAGCAGCATAGAGACGTTGTGTGCAGCGAAAACGAGCATGACCTGACTGGCTGCGAGCGCCGCCACCGCGCTTACGATCACGGTTTTCATGCGCCGGTATTTTTCAGCCACTATGATGGCGGGCACAGTGACCGCGACCGAGACCAGCACCACAGGCAAATAGACGATCCACTGACCATGACTGGTCACGTTGAGCCCGGCGTGCAGCAGCCCCGGCACCACTAGGAAACTCGCCGTGAGCATCGCGTGCATCGCGAAGACCCCGAAATCGAGGCGCAGCAGCTCCTTGTTCTTCAGCACCGACCCCAGCATGACCGGCACCGCTTCGGCATCGCGGTGCACGCAAAGGGTCTGCGGGTTTGGCACTACGAAGACCGTAATCGCAATGCCGAGCCCCGCCAAAATCACCATCAGCCAGAAGATGCCCGGAACGCCTGCAACACCGGCCACAAGCGGTCCCGTCACGAGAGCGAACAGGAACGATGTTCCGATGATGACGCCCACGATGGCCATCGCTTTCGTGCGGTTCTCTTCGGCCGTCAGATCGGCGACGAGTGCCAGGATCACCGAGCCAACCGCGCCTGAACCCTGCAAAACGCGCCCAACGATCACGCCGTCGATGGAGGTGGAGATCGCGGCCACCGCACTGCCGATCCCGAACATCGCGAGCCCGAGCACGATCATAATCTTGCGGCCGATCTTGTCGGATAGGAAGCCGAAGGGGAGCTGCAAAAGTCCCTGGCTCAGGCCGTAGATGCCGAGCGCCAAGCCGATCTTATACGGTGTCGCACCTGAAAGCTCGCCAGCATAGGCAGCAAAGACCGGATAGATCATGAACAGGCCCAGAAGCCTGACCGAAAAGACAGCGGCAAGGGAGCCGGCAGCAAGGAATTCCCGCTTATCCATGTCGTTTCTTCCCGGAGCGCCGCCCTTTGAGACCAAGTTGGATCATCAACACCCCGCCATCGTGTCAGCCTGCGGCAAGGGAAACGCTTGCGAGTCTTCAAGCGGATTTCCGCTTCGATAGCGCAGCTTGGGAGGGAAGGGCAAGCGTTAGAGCGGTATCGCTTTTGATGGAATCGAAGGCTTTAGCGCTCTAAGTATTTCATTCCGAATGATCGCCGCCTCCGCGAGGGCAAGCCTTGCGGCAAAACCGCTGCCACGCCCCGGGCAAGCCCGAGGGCATGCTTTTGCGGATCATGCTAGCGCGCGTGCACGCGGAAGGGCAGGGCGCCGCCGCGCGGGGTGAGCGTGACGGTCGCATCCATGCGCGCCGGGACCTCGCCAACATATTCGAACCGGAACTTTCGCAGGAGCTGCGTCAGCGCCAGCGTATTTTCCGCAATGGAGAGGGCGCCGCCGATGCAGGCGCGTTTGCCCGCGCCAAATGGCACGTAAGAGTAGGGCGCACGCTTCTTGGCTTTCTCCGGCATGAAGCGCGAAGGATCGAACTTTTCCGGCTCGTCCCAATAGCGCGCCGTGTGGTGGACGATATAGGGGCAGAGCGCCACCTTGTCGCCGGGCATGACCTTGTGGCCGGAGATCTCGTCCTCGGCCAGCGCCACGCGGATGATGCTCCAGACGGGCGGATAGAGACGCATGGTTTCCTGGATGACGGCGCGCGTATAGGACAGCGCGTGGATATCGTCCCAGCTTGGCACGCGTGTCCCATAGGCATCTTCGCCTTCCTGGCGGATGCGCTCGGCAACCTCGGGATGAAGATGAAGCAGATAGAGGCACCAGTTCAGCGTGAGCGCCGTCGTCTCGGTGCCGGCCCAGAGATACTGCTTCACCTCGTCGAGGACCTGCTGGTCATCGAAATCGGGCTGGTTCGGATCGGCGGCGGCCGCCTGCAGCATGGTCAAAAGCGTGCGCTGGCGGTGATCGCGCGGCACTGCGCCCACGACCTCAGGGACGAGTTTGAGCCAAGCCGCGACGGCTCCTGCGGCGGGGTCGTCGAGCGAAACCTCGGTCAAATCGCCCTTCACCTTCGCGAGGCGCAGACCGCGGTGATGGCCCACATCGGTATAGGATTTGACCGCGCCGAAAACGGCTTTGGGGTTGAACGGCACGTCGCGGTCGAACAGCGCCTTGCACACCATGCTGGCGGCGAGGCCCCAGGTGTGCTCCAGCAAATTGATGGTTTCGCCGGTCTTCGCACATTGATCGAGGTCGCGGGCCTTCTCCTCTACCGCGGCCAAAAGATAAGGCAGATATTCCCCAAACATCTTTGGCTGAAACGCGGCCTGTTGCGGCATGCGGATTTTCTGCCAAAGCGCGCCATCGATGGTGATCATCGCACGGCCGAAGATCGGTTTTAGCCCTTCGAAATATTTGCCGTAATTATCGACCTTGTTGAGGAGGACATGTTTGAAGTGATCCACCTCGGACAGGAAAAAGATGCGCTCGTCCTTCAGGTTGACGCGGATGCAGCCGCCCATCTTTTCGGATATGCGCTGGAGCGCAGGGATGGGATCGTCCTGCCGCGTCAGCACCCCGAGCTTGAACCAAATGCTTTGTTCCTCGCCGAGCCCCTGCGCATGAGTGTGCGCAATCGAGCCTTTCCCAGCGCTGCCCGCGCCAGTTCCAGTTTCGCCGCTGCGATCCTCGCTCTCCTGAGCGCCCGCGGCCGCCGATGCATGATCCATTATTTCCCCGTCCGGGTTCTTAATTCTCTTCGCCGTCTACTAGGCGTGCTTTCGCAGCCCCTTCGCGCGGATGGTGCCGCATCCGCTTCTTGTTGGGCGCTCTGATAGCACCCGTATTCGACAAATGTCTAGGGATGTCCGGAATTTAGGTTGATTTGCGGCGCCAGTTGGCAAGGCGGAGGCGCAGGCGAAGCAGGAAAACAGTACAAAGACAGCAGCTTGAGCCTACTTGCCGCGTCAAAGTAGCGCGGCATCTATCGGGGCCGGATATAAGCCGCGCGCGCGTGCGCTAGCGCCTGCGCCAAGACGCTTGCCGTTCACCGGTCGCGTCTATTTTTCAATCCCGCCGGTATATTTCTGTAAGCTGGCCATGATCTTTTCGTTGCGGCCAGAGCTTCACTTACGAAATCATCGTTCGCATAACGGGGCGGCCCGAGGATATCTTCCAACTGGCGAAAAGCGGCTGGCGAAGATTGCGAGTGAAAAGCGCTTGACGCAATCATCTTTTCACCGAACAAGTTGGGCATACCGGTGCCATCTGCCCAGTTTGTTCAATAGAGGATACCGCCATGGCTAATGAAAGCGACGCTAACGCAGCGGAGAAGGCCCAGCGCGAAATCGAGGATTTGCGCCGCCAGCTCAAAGAGCTGACCGATAAATACGGCCCTGCGGCTCAGTCTGCGCTGCAGGATATGAGGAAGACCGTCGAGCAGAATATGGGCGACCTCGAAAAGCAAATCCGGGAGAAGCCCGTGCAAGCGACCGTGATCGCGGCGGGCGTTGGCTTCCTGATCGGCGCGCTCCTGACCCGTTGAAAGGGTAACGCCCATGCTCGGAGCCATCCTGAGGCTTATCGCCGCCGGCGAAGCGGGCCGGCGCTTGGGCGGCTACCTTCAAACAACCCTCACGCGATATCTCGTGCTCGCGCTGTCGGCCGCGGTCTTCTTGGCGGCGTCGGTTTTCGCGCTCTTGGCCGGCTTTTGGGCCTTGAACAAGTGGCTGCAAAACCCGGTACTGTCGGCGGCGTTTATGGCGGTGATCTTGGCCTCGATTGGCTTCTTAATCGCGCTTATCGCCTTTGGACTTACAAAGGAGAAGAGCCGCCCGGCCGTTAGCCAAGCGCTGACAGTTACCGCTGCGCCGGAGCCCGGCCAGCTGCCCACGGTCGAGGATATCGGCCGCCAGATCGAGCACGCCGTGCGCAAGCACGGGCCGGTGCGCGTGCTGGCGGCGGCGGCCGCGGGCGGCGTGCTCGCGGGGTTTCTCGCCAAGCGGCTCGGCCGGATTTAAGCGAGTACCCAGCGATTGCTTCGCGGCGCTACGCTTGATTTAGGCCGCGTTGAAGCATGCCTCGAACTCCATTGCCATACCAGGCGGATCGAGTGCGAGGGTCCCGCTGCGGACGATCTTGGTCCTTAATAGGTCGCCTTCGTCGCGCGCGTGATGGATGATGACGCGCTTCTCGGTGTCTACGATCAGGTAATGGAAAACCGAGGGAAGGGCGAAATATCCTTCGAGTTTCGCCGCATTGTCAATGTGCCGCGTGCCTGGAGACAGAACCTCCACGACGATAACCGGATCGCTTACCTCAATAGATTTGCCAGATTTCTTGGGACCGCAATAAACCAGAGCATCCGGTTCGTATGCTGTCTCATGCCCAATGCGGACGGTTGCTCCATCGGGCACCATATGGCACGGCAAGCCGGCGCTTTTTATCCCGGCACGCAGGGCGGTTTGAACGGCGTATTTGGTATCGGCGTGTTCAAGCTGCTCCGGCGCCATGGCATAGACCTGGCCATTCGCCAGCTCATAACGGCCGGGGTTGTCCTCGGCCCAGGCCAGAAATTCATCGACGGTCATCTTCGGTTTCGCGCGCATTTGCATAATGCAATAATAGCGGAAGCGCGGGGACTGAGCAAACGCGGCACGCAAGCCGGTGCCCGTCACCCCTCATCCCGTCCTTCTCCCCGCAAGCTCGCCTTGGCGAGCTTGCATCTCAAAGGCACAGCATCCGCGAGCGGATGCGGTGGGAGAGGGACAAGGTGATGGGGTCTGAAGCGTTTCCGCTTATATAGAAAAGACGCTAGCGCCTGCCGGCAGGGCTGACCGGGGGTCTGTACAAGGCGCGCCTCTGCTGCTAATTTCCCGCGAGCAACTCGTGAGCGAGGGGAAAACGATGCGCACACTTGCTTTACTCGGCGCCGCTGCAATTGCCGTTTCGATAGCGGCCTCCAACGCAGCTTTTGCTTGGTCGACCGAAACGCCCGCTCAACAGGGCGGTAATGCGTTGGATCTTTCGGATCCGGACAATTTCAAGGCGCTGCAAGATAAGGTGAATGGCAAGACATCGTCATCCAGCGACGGCTTGCACTTTTATGGCAGCGCGAATTCCGGCGGTGGAGAGGGCTTCTCCTCAACCAATCCCTATGGCCTGCAGCCCCTTATGGGAAAAAACTCGGGTTTCAACTATTCACCAAATCCAGGCTTCCGGGGGCTGCCGCAATAGCCGGTTGCGTTGCATCCTTGGCACCGCGGCCGTCCAGCGCTACGGTGCACAGCACCTCATTGCCGCATCCGATATACTCGACCGACGTGAAGGACATTAGCTTCGACGTGGCGATGCCGCGCCCATGAGGATGGGTCGCGCGTTCGGGGCTGATCTCAAGATAGGGACGCCAGTCGAAGCCTTTGCCCTGATCCTTGATTCGCACGCGAAGTTCGCCGCCGCAGGCTTCGAACCAGAGATAGGCCCATTTTTCCCGGTTCTCGGGCAGAGCCAATCTGCGGTCGATTTCCTCGAAAAGGCGCCCGTCGAGAACGAGCTGCGTTTTCTCCCCGTAGGTGATGCCAAGATTGCCGTGCTCGATCGCATTAATAAGCAATTCGTTCAGCCCATATACGGCGCCTTCCGGCTCTGGAAAGCAATTGGCGAGGTGAAAGGCAATATTTCTGGCTTCCTCGAGTGTGCGAAACTTAAAGCGCGATTGCTCCATGAGACCGAGCACGCGCTTTTGCTGGCTGACCTCCTCTCGAAGCCTTTTCTTGCTCGCGGCATCGCTCAGTGCGGCTCCGACGATAGCCAAAAGCATCTGGTCTTCGTAAGGCTTGGTGAGATAGTAATAAACGCCGGCCTTGATCCCTTGCAAAATCTGCTCGCGCGCGCTTGCCGCGGACTGCATGATGACCGGGATATCCTTAAGGCGCGGGTCGGCCTTGACCGCTTTCAAGACCTCCATGCCGTCGAGCCGGGGCATCATGCGATCGAGCACGATGGCATCTATGCCCTCCACGCTGCGGAGAAGTTCGAGCGCTGTATCGCCGTCGTCGGCCTCGATGACCTCGTAGCCTCCTTCGGTCAAATATTCGCTAAGAATGTCCCGGTTGAGGGCATCGTCATCGACGGATAGGATCTTTTTCCGCATTCGCTTTGCTCCAGCGCTGTCCGGTATTCCCCCGAAACAGGCCTCGCCCGTGATGTGAATGAATTAGGATGTCATGCTTATCTATATGGCCGGCAACGTAAATTTCAGCAAGACGCCGGTTGGATTTCGATTTTCGGCCTAAGTGCGCCCGCCATGCGCTGCTATGATTTCACGGCAAATCGAAAGGCCAAGCCCGGTGCGGAGGTGTGTCCAGCAGCTCGAACTCATAAAGAGTCCGGAGCCGATCCTCCTCGAAGGCCAAACGCTGGGCCAGGTTCTCTGCGGCGAGTGTCAATGCGATACCCCGGCCGTACCGATGCCACCATAGCTACACCGAAGAAAAAGATCGCAGCCTTAATTGAGCGAATTTGGCGAAATACCGAGCGGCCGCGCAGTTCCGCCACGTTGGGAGAGTGCTGTGCCGGCGTCGTGCGTGGCAAGGTCCTTGGGCAGCACGACGTGGAAGATCGCACCTCCGGACCCGGCATTAGAGGCCCATATCCTTCCGCGATGGAGGTGTAGGATTTCGCGGCATATCGCAAGCCCGAGCCCTGAGCCGCCCGCGCCGTTGTCTGTCTTGGTGCTTTGTGTGAATTTGTCGAAAATGGCCTCGAGTTCCGCCTCGGGAATGCCTGGCCCTTCATCGGCGACCGAGCAATGCAGCGCGGGCCGCGTGCCGGCAAGCGCAGTGCTTTCGATCGTTACTGTTATGAGGCCCTTCTGCGGCGAGAATTTTAAGGCGTTCGAAAACAGGTTTATAAAAACCTGCATCATTTGCTGCTCATCGAATACCGCGGCGGTATCGCCGGCCCGGACCTGGAAGTCCAAACGAATCTGTTTTGCTTCAAAAAGCGAATCGATCTCGGCTTGAGACTGGTGAACGATTTGCTTCAGGTCGCCCCGCGAGAGGCGAAGATCGAATTTTCCAGATTCCAGCTTGGCCAATTCGAGAAGCGCGTTCAGCATTCCAAGAAGTCTTATTCCAGAAATCTGAATGTTGCCAAGGTACTTCTTAAGCTTTTCGACATCGTTGCTGCTTAGCTTCTTTAAGCCCATGTTTGTGTAATTCAATATGGCATGCAAGGGGGTTCTGAATTCGTGGCTCATATTCATGAGCAGAGAGGTTTTGGCTTGATTGGCTTGCTCTGCAAGTTCTTTTGCTGTGCCAAGCTCCTTATTGATGATTTGCAACCGGGCACGCTCGGCCGAAAGTTGCGCACTCGCTTTCAAGATCTGGCGTTGCCGGCGCTGAAGATCGCCGTTGGCGTGAACGGCTTTGCGGCTTTCATCGAACAGCGCGATCTCTCTTTGCACCCTTCGGGTTATTTCGCGGTGCAAGATGAGCGTCATGCCGAACGAGAGAGCGAGAACGGCGGCGCCGAGGACCGCGAGCATCGCCGCGCTCCGGTTCGCAACGGCGAGGACTTCGGCCCTCTCCAAGCCGACAATGACGATCAAAGGATAGTCCGCAACTTTGCGCCAATGAAAGAGAGCCGGCTCGCTGTTGAGAGGGTTGTTTTCCTCGTAGGAGCCCGAGCTATTGGATAAGGCAGCGGTCAGCGCCTTCGCGCCCGGTACGGATTTGCCGATAAATTCGCCGTCGGATTTCTGAAAGCCGGCGAAGGACGCGCGGATTACTGCGTCCGTTCCGGCTAAAATCATCGATCCGGTCTTGCCGAGCCGCACGCTTCGATGCAGCGTTGTGAGAAATTCGGGCGAGAGTGAGAAGACAAGCACGCCTGCCAGCTTGCCATCGGCGCCCTCGACCCTATCGCTGATCTGAATGGTGTTCAGTCCAGAGATGCGCCCGGTGACGGGTTTGCCGATGAAGAGCCCCACGGCGCCGTTAAGGTGTACACGGACATGCTCCCGGTCGGAAAGGTCCACGGGTTTTGGCTTGCGTTCAAGCGAAGTGCTGACAAGTTTGCCATCGGGGCCTACAAACGCAACCTGCACAGTTGTGGCGGCAAATTCCGGCGCGTGGGCAATCCAATCCACCAGATCGAAGGTGGACCCCTCGGCGGCGAGCCTTGTTTTGAGGAGCGACATAGATCCGCGGATGCTGTCGATCGCCCGGCGGACCTGCTCTTCGAAAGCGGCGGACAAGTTGAAGGTATCGTTCCGGGCCCGCTCTAAAGCCGCCTGTCTTTGCTCGATAACGACCGACGTAAGCAAAAGCACGGTTCCGAGAGCGATAATGGAGCAGAACACCACAATCGCCTGCTTGAGCTCGCGGCTGGAGCGGCGTATTTTACCCCGGTTGCTTGGTTGTAGCGCGCGGCGGGCCGGATATCGTTTGGAATTTTTCAAGCTTTAGCTCCGCTGCAAGCCAAAGGGGAGCCATGCCTCCACGCCCCATCTAAAGCCAAGTCTGTTTCGAATGTGTAAATGCCACAGCTTTGGCATAAAGCCCTGTGTATACGGACAGGGCTACGACGTTGGTGGATCTTCCGCCTCGGGTGGCAGCGCGCTATTTCGTAGCGTTATGCGATCGAGTGCGCCGATACAAAAATTGACAAAATAGCCTCTATAAATTCTCCGGAGCAGATAGAGGAAACGAAGCCGGGCGGGTCATGAACGCTAAAGTTGCAAAGAATTATTCGGCGGCCGCTGCCGCTTACGTAGTGGGCTGGGCTTTTTTCGCTCTGCCGTGGCTCTCTGGAGAGGTCACTGTACCTTACGACGCGAAGGCGCATTTTCAGGCGCAGCTTCAGTTTTTGGCAAATGCGCTGCACACGGGGCAATCGCCATTCTGGACGCACAACGTATTCGCTGGATCGCCGCAAATTGCCGATCCGCAGTCGCTGATCTTTTCTCCGGCCATTTTGCTCGCTTTCCTGGAACCCTTTCCAAGTTTCCGTCAGCTCGATCTTTATTGCTTCGGTCTTTTGGCGCTAGCAGGCGTTTCGGTCCTCATGTTCTTCAAGGACCGGGGGTGGCATCCGGCGGCGGCGGCCGTGGCGGCACTTGCAACTTCATTCGGCGGCTCGTCCATCTGGCGGATCCAGCACATCAAGCAGATCGAGGCCTTTGCGTTTTTCATGCTGACACTGTGGCTGCTCGCAAGGGCGCTCGATCGCAAGTCGATTTTGTCCGGCGTGCTAGCAGGCCTTGCGGCCTGCTTGATGATCATCGAGCCCGGGCAGGTTTCGATGCTTGGCTGCTATGTGCTGGCCGGATACACGATCAATTATTGGCTTAGCCAGCCGCGGTTCTGGATATCCGTCCGCCAGACGCTCCCCAGCCTTTTGTGCGGTGGAATCGTGGCGACGCTGTTAGCTGTGGGGCCAATCGTTTTCAGCTTCCTGTTCGTGATGGACTCGAACCGGCCAGAAATTCCCTTCAAGGAGGCCGTCCGCGGCTCCTTGCATCCCGCTTCGCTACTGACCGCGATCGTTCCGAACCTCTATTCGGTCAAGGGAGATTTGCCTTATTGGGGGCCTGGCAGCTTGGACTGGAACGCAAGCTTTCTCTCGATGAGCGAGAACATGGGGGAAGTTTATATAGGGGCGCTGCCGGTTCTGCTTCTTTTGGCGCTGGGCTTTATGAGGGGCCGCATATTCTGCCGCGAGGTTCGTTTTTTCTCGCTGGCGGTTGCCGCGCTGTTGATATACGCGCTCGGGCGCTACACGCAGCTCTTCGCGCCGCTGTACAACTATTTGCCGGGCGTAGACCTCTTCCGCAGGCCCGCAGACGCGACCTATGCGCTAGGCGCCATGGCCTCCATGGCAGCGGGGTATTTCCTACATCTTCTTATAAGCGGTAAGGAGACGCTTGCGGGGCGCAGAAACTATATCGTCTTAGCCATTGTGGCAGGCCTTATCGTCACAAGCCTTGGCGTGGCTGCTGCGCATGACCGCCTCTCTTGGGCGATGCAGCCGGTGCTGCTCTCGGCCGGCATCTTCATGGCGGGATGGCTGGCGCTACTTTTCGCCCAGCGCTACGGCGAAAGCTACGGTTTTGCTACGATTGCGCTCCTCACAGGTTTTATGACGCTGGACCTTTCCCTAGGCAACGGGGCTAACCGTTCCACGGGCCAGACGCCGGCGAAATACGAGGAGCTTCGCGCGGAGACGAAAAACGATACCGTCGCCTTCCTTAAAGCGCATCTTAATCAGCCGCCGAATTCAGCGCGCCGCGATCGCGTCGAGATGATCGGGCTCGGCTTTGAATGGCCCAACCTTGGCATGATCCACAATTTCGATCACGTCATGGGTTACAACCCTGTCCGGCTTGGCACGGTGACCGACGGCATGGGCGCTTCGGAGACGGTCGCGGAAACCTGGGAGCGGAGGTTCACGCCGCTTTACCCCTCCTACCGGTCCGTGATGGCGGACTTGCTCGGTCTGCGCTACATCGCCGTGAAGCAACCGGTCGAGACGATCGATAAGAAGCTGAAGCCAGGGGATCTTACCCTCGTGGCAAAGTCTCAAGACGGTTATATTTACGAGAACCCCAGGGCGCTTCCCCGCGCGATCTTCGCTTTCGATTGGATGCCTGCGAACTTCGATAAGATGGTCAAGGACGGCGTCTGGCCGAGCTTCGACCCCTCGCGGACCGTTCTGCTGAATGCCATGCCGCCGCAAGCCGTACCGTTTTCGGCGGTACCTATAGGTTTGTCGAAAGCCGCCGTCGCGCTGCGAACCTATAAGAATACCGAGGTTGAGGTCGAAGTGGACAGCCCAAGAGGCGGGTTCGTGGTGCTAAACGACGTTTGGCATCCATGGTGGTTCGGAACGGTGGATGACAAGCCCGCGGAAATCCTCCGCGCGAATGTCTTGTTCCGCGCCATACAAGTGCCTGCCGGAAAGCATATCGTGCGCTTTGAATTCAAGCCTGTGCAAGGCGCGCTCAAGGAAGCGGCGTCACGCCTCAGCGGCAAACCTTTACTCCCGGCACAGCCGGAGCCCGCGGACCATCACATCAGGCCGGAGGCCAATGCACGGGAGCTATGGCAAATCGCTGCCTCAGCAACTGGAACTCTTCGCTAGCGAGCCAATCGAATTCCCGCAGCCGGGCCTGCCTGATGGGGTCGCCGGACCCGGACTCTGCGGACCTTACGGCGACGTGACACATAATGAGGGGCAACGGTCCCCAGAGGCTACCTGCCCAGGCGCGCCAATGCTCTGCCAGATCGGCATCGGCAGCGAAATTGTAGACGCCGGCGAAATCCGAATTTACCGGATGGCCATACTTCGTTGCCAGCGCTGCAAGACGATTGGCGCCTGTGCACCCGATAATCGCGGCCTTGACGCCTCGCCAGCGCCTGGGTACGCAAATCCGAAGGCCGATGCACTCCTTCGCGCGCCCATACCGGTCTTCCAGCGCTTCCAGCAAAACCTCGCGAATGACTGGGAGCTGGTGAACGTGCTGGTGACCGTCCACGAAATCTGGAGGGGTTCCCCTGCCGGCTTCAAAAAGCGACAGCTGCCGGCCGGCCTCGCGCCGCAATCGCGCCCGGTTTAGAAGGCCGGCCTCGGCGCGGGCCATCAACGCGGACAGCTTTTGCCCAGCAAAATCGCCCTCCACAAATGGACTGGTGAGATCGAAGTGAAGGCCCCAGGACAGGGGCGGCGCATCGCGTGAAGCGCGTGCAGCTTCCGGCCAGCGCGCAGGCAGCACCATGGCACTTGCCGCCGAGATCGCACCTTTTGCTGCAAGCTGCAATATCCCCGCATCGACGCCTGCATCCATTGCGTAGTCGTCGGCATTGATGATCACGTTCTGCATCGGCGGCGGCCTGCGTTTGCCTATCCTTGCGGCTGAGCGAAGGCCCATAGCTTGGACAAAAGGAAGGTGGAAATCGCGACCCCGATAAGCACGGCAGCGAGCGCAGGAAGGTAATAGCTTGGGCCGAACAGGTGCAGAGCCTCCGCGTAGGCCGTCTGGTTCAGAACGAAGCCTGTGAGCGCCACGGCAAAAAAACGCGCCCGCGCGGCCGCATACCGTTCCCTTGCGAGCGGGAAGGTCCAGCGGGCATGGCCCCCGAAGCTGACAAGAAAACCGATGCAAAAACCGATCACATTGGCAGCGAGCGGCTGCAGCCCGAATAACTCCACGGTTGCCGCAACGACAGAGAGGTGGGTGAAGGCCGCCGCGGTGCCGACAGCTATGAAAATTGCAATTTGCCGCATTAGGGGATCGCTTGGCTATCGGAGAGCCGCACATCGGCGACCCGCGGCGGTGCGCTGTGAAGGGGCAGAACCGCAGGAGCGGCGGTTTTTGCGCGCGTGTCCTCAGCCACGATATAGACCGGGCGCTGCTTCGCTTCCTCGAAGGTCCGGCCAAGGTACTCTCCGATGACCCCGAGAGCGAGAAGCTGCACGCCCGAAAGAAACATCATGCCGACGGACAAGGTGGCCCACCCCGGCAGGTGATCTCCTTCCACGAAATGCTCGAACAAGAGATAGGAGCCGTAGAACATGGAGAAAAGGGAGAGCGCCACGCCCACTATGGAGACGAGGCGGAGCGGAACGACGGTAAAGGATGTCAGTCCCGTGAAGGCCAGCCGGAAAAGCTGCCCCCAAGTGAACTTTGTATGCCCCGCAACGCGTGCCTCGGCTTGAAACGGCACGTAATCGGTGCGGAAGCCGACCCAGGCGTAGAGCCCCTTCATGAGCCGGTTACGCTCCGGAAGCGCGTTGATCGCATCGACCGCTTTGCGGTCGATAAGGCGGAAATCGCCGGCATCCGGAGGAATGACGATGTGGCTACCGGCCTCCATCAGATGATAATACGCGCGTTTGAACAGACGCTTAGGCCAGGACTCCGCGCGGGATTCTTGAACCGCAGCGACGACTTCGAAGCCTTGCTGCCATCTTTCCAGGAGTAGTGGAATGAGCGAGGCCGGATGCTGCCCGTCGGCGTCCATCAGGATGACGGCGTGCCCTTCCGCCGCTTTCAAACCGGCGGACAGCGCCGCCTCTTTCCCGAAATTGCGCGACAGCCGGATATAGCGCAGGTTCGGGTGACGCTGGCACAAGTCCAGCATCACGGCGCGGGTGGCATCGGTGCTTCCGTCGTCGACCACGATGACCTCATGGGCGAAGCCGGTACCGGCGAGCACCTCGAAGACGGACGCGATGACGATCGGAAGGCCTTCACTCTCGTCGTAGGAGGGTAAAACTGCGGAGATCAGCGTTGAGCGGCGAGTTTCCATGAAGGCCCTTAATAACGCACTAGACCGGTATGCGCAAAATCGGAATCGCGCCATTGCGAGTGCAGAGAAGCAATCCCGAGGCAAAAGTCGCCCCCGCTGTTCTGGATCGCCGCGGCGGCCAAGGCCGTCTCGCGATGACGTTTCGTCCGATTAAGCGCACGATACCTTAGTTGTCCAGGCGTACTGCGGTGAGATTGATCGTAAGCTTGACGTCTTTATCGACGGCAAGGCCCGCGACCGATTCCGGACCGACGCCAAAATCGAGACGGTTGATTTTCGTTTCGGCATTCACCGTTGCCGTACCGGAGTTGATATCGATGGAAAAGGGAAGCGCGACCGGCTTCGTTACGCCTTTGAGCGTCAGCCGCCCGTTCAAAACATACTTGCCGGCGCCCGCGGGTTGAGCGCCTCTTGCGACGAATTGCGCCGTGGGGAACTGGCCCGGATTGAAAAATTCGGCCGATCTTAGCGTCGAATCGGCGTCGGCTTCGCCGGTTGCGGCGCTGCTCATATCCAGGAGGACCCTGACAGAGGCCTGCCCCGGCTCATCGGGGTCGAACTCGATTTCTGCCCTGTAGCGGCCGAAAGCGCCCTGGGTCGTATAGCCGCTACCGGTTGCTACGAAGCCGATCCGGCTCTGCTCCGGCTTGACGCTCCATTCGCTGGCGCGGGCCTCTCCTGCGCCGCTGACGCCAAACGCGGCCGAAGCGAGGAGGAAAATGGCTATGGGCACCCCCGGCGAACGCCTGCCGAAACGGGGCAGCATAGTCTGGACGATCCCGTCCTTGAGCATGGCATGGCGCAAAGCGCCGGCGAGATGGACCGCTATGAGCGCTAGCAGGGCATAGCCGAGAACGGCGTGCGCACCCTCGAAAATATCCTTGTAGGCCTTTTTGTCGCTTGCCGGCAGATCGCTCAGCCAGGGAAGCAAAGGAATGGGCGCGAATTGGAAAAAAACGGACGGCTTGTCCGACACCGAGATCATAGCCCAGCCGGTCATCGCCATGAGGAAAATAACCAAATAGAACAAGGCGTGGGCCATAAGAGCCGCCATGCGCTGGCGCTCCGGTATGGAAGGCGGGAGCGCAGGCGCCGGATGGAGGAGGCGCCAAATGAGCCGCAAAGCCGTGAGCGCGAGCACCGTTAGCCCAAGCGATTTATGCAAATTGAAGGCCTGGAACTTTTGCACGCCCTTAAAATCGTCCATGACCCACGCCAGCGGGAACTGCACGAAAATCAGAAACGCGATAAGCCAGTGCAGCAGTTTTGCCGTAGGCGTATATTCGTTTTCCCTCACAGAGGATACTCCTTACCACTTGCCGGTGTTGGGCATTGACATCCAAGGCTCTGCGGGTGCCAGCGCAGGCCCTTTTTGAAGAAGCTCGAACGAGATATTGTCCGGCGAGCGGACAAAGGCCATCCGGCCGTCGCGGGGCGACCGGTTGATCGTCACGCCGGCATCGAGCAGGCGCTGACAGATTTCGTATATATTGTCCACCTCATAGGCAATATGCCCGAAGTTCCGGCCCTCGCCGTAGCTTTCCGGATCCCAATTATAGGTGAGCTCGATCTGAGCGGCCGTGTCGCCGGGGGCTGCGAGGAAAACGAGCGTGTAGCGTCCCTCCGGCCTATCGATGCGGCGGATTTCCTCAAGCCCAAGCTTCTTGACGTAGAATGCGAGAGACTGCTCAAGGTCGGTCACGCGGACCATGGTATGAAGGTACTTCATGGGGGGCTCCCAAAGTTTCGGCGACATTAGCCATGGATGGGAAAAACGCGCAACTGGCAGCGCGCTGCCCGGTTCGATCGCGCTTCCGCTTCACACCGGCCGGGCAGTTTCAACAAGTGTGGAAAGCCCACCGCGAGATCGCCCCTGATTCGCGCCGCGGCTGGCCGATAGCGTTGATTCGCGCCGGAAATCGCCAGGCATAGCGCTGGACTCCCCCGTAAGGCCGCCTGTTCAAAACAGGATGCAGAGCTTTGGCTTTGGCGGCAAATGAACAAGCGATGACACATTTTCGTCAAAGTTAACGCCGGAATATCAATCACTTGCAGCGTTCCAGCGGCGGTGGCGGCTAAGGTTGGGACGAAAACTGCGAAAGCGGTCGCGCTGCGGCCGCGCTGGGGAAAAGTTAATTTTTACTGGCCTCGGCAGCAAGTAATGTTATGGTTTGGAAGTGAGTTGGTGTGCGTTTAGAACCTTGGGCGAGGTTCTGGCGGGCGCCACGCATTCAGTGAAGCGGGGGACTAAAAAATGGGGGACAAATTACCTCCCACTATATCGACGTTTAACGACATCGCAGAGCAACCTGGAATCGACGTCTTCGTTATCGCGGGTCACATCAAGTGGTTCGATGTCTCCAAAGGCTTTGGCTTCATCGTTCCAGATGGCGGCCTTCCGGACATCCTGATCCATGTGACGGTCCTGCGGCGGGACGGTTATCAGACGGCCTATGAAGGCGCGCGCATCGTTTGCGAGGTGCTCCGGCGCGACCGGGGATTGCAAGCGTTCCGCGTCGTCGAGATGGATGAGAGCACAGCCATTCATCCTTCGCAACTGCCGCAGCGTACCCACGTGCATGTCATGCCCGAAAGCGATTGGCAGCGGGCCATGGTGAAGTGGTTTAACCGGCTCAAAGGCTTTGGCTTTCTGACCCGGGGCGCCGGTACCGAAGACATTTTTGTCCATATGGAAACCTTAAGGCGTTTCGGCTTCGCTGAACTTCGCCCTGGACAAATCGTCCAAGTCCGCTATGGCAAGGGCGACAAAGGCCTAATGGCGGCGGAGCTGCGCCCGGACGGAGCGTCGGGCTATCCCGCCTGCCACTGAGAGGGTTAGGCGGATGCGCCAAGACCGACCGAGAAGAAACAGGGCCGCACTCGCGGCCCTTTTTATGAGCGGACTCGCCGCTGGAGTGCCAGCTTTGGGCGACGAAGTTTTCAAGCACGCAAACCTGAAAATCGAAACCCAAAGCGGTCCTGTGCTTTTGGACGTCGAGGTTGCCGGCAACGAAACCCAGCGGCAGCACGGCCTTATGTTCCGGCGTCAGCTCCCCGAAAATCGGGGCATGATCTTTCTTTTCGACCATGCGCAGGAAATCACCATGTGGATGAAGAACACTTACATCCCGCTGGACATGGTGTTCATTGGAGACGATTGGCGCGTGGTCCACATCGCACGCGATGCGGAGCCTTTGTCGACCGACGTCATTTCTTCGGTTTACCCGGCGTCCCGCGTGCTGGAGATCGCAGGCGGTCAAGCGGGCAAGCTCGGACTTAAAACCGGGGACGCGGTCTCGCTGCAACGGTAAGCAGGACCTCAGGCGCGCCCCGCGGTCCCATCGCTTACAGCCGCCCTTGCAGCCCCGTTTGCGGCCATGGCATGCTTTTCGGGTGGCAGGAGGCTCCGATGCTCCCATCAGGTGCAACTTACGAAGAAATCCAGGAACGCTTCGTCTGGCAGGTGCCAGAATTCTATAACATCGGTGCCGATGTCTGCGACCGGTGGGCGCGCGCGGAGCCGGAGCGGACCGCTCTCATCGCCATTTCCGAGGCGGGCCTTGCCGAAACCGTTACGTTCGGGGCCTTGCGCGACCGCTCGAACGCAACGGCGAACCTCCTCGAAACGCATGGAATAGGGCAGGGCGATCGCGTGGGCGTGCTGCTGCCGCAATCGGCCGAGACCGCCTATTGCCATATCGCGGCCTTCAAAATGGGTGCGATCTCGATCCCGCTCTTCACTCTCTTCGGAGAGGAGGCGCTGGAGCATCGCCTGCGCGACGCCGGCGCAAAAGCCGTCATCACCAACGCGGAAGGCGCGGCCAAACTTGCGGCTATCCGCGAGAGGTTGCCGGCTCTCGATCATGTGTTCTGCGTAAGCGGACAAGCGCCAGGAGCGCTCGATTTTCACGCCGGTGCCGCCAAGCAATCCACCGCGTACGAGCCGAAGAAAACGCGCGCGGACGACCCTGCGCTCATCATTTACACCTCCGGAACGACCGGTCTGCCCAAAGGTGCGCTGCATGCGCATCGCGTTCTGCTCGGCCATTTGCCCGGTATCGAGATGGCCTTCGATCTTTTTCCGCAAGAGGGGGACAGGATTTGGACGCCCGCGGACTGGGCTTGGATCGGGGGGCTCCTCGACGTGCTGCTGCCAGCTCTTCACCACGGCGTGCCCGTTGTGTCGCGGCGCTTTGCGAAATTCACCGGTGAAGCGGCCTTCGATCTGATCGAGAAACATGGCGTCCGTAATGCTTTCATTCCGCCAACCGCTCTCAAGACGATGCGCGCGGTGCCGGACGCGGAGAAGCGCTGGCGGCTCAATATGCGCTCGGTGGGAAGCGGCGGGGAAAGCCTTGGCGCCGGGCTTTTGGACTGGGGACGGCGCGTCTTGGGCGTCACCATAAACGAGTTTTACGGCCAGACCGAATGCAACATGGTCGTATCGAGCGCCGCGTCGGTCATGAATCCTCGGCCCGGATGCATGGGCCGGGCGGTTCCGGGCCACCATGTCGAGGTGATCGGCGCGGACGGGAAGCCTTGCGCCGATGGCGTGGCGGGCGATATCGCCGTCAAGGCGCCGGACCCGGTCATGTTTCTCGGCTATTGGAACAACGCAGCCGCCACGGCCGCCAAATATCGCGGGCATTGGCTGATAACCGGCGACCAAGGCATCCGGCGCGAGGGCGGCTATTTGCAGTTCGCCGGGCGCGATGACGATGTGATAAATTCGGCCGGCTACCGGATCGGGCCAGGCGAGATCGAGGACTGCCTGCTCCGCCACGAGGCGGTCCAAGCGGCTGCGGTTATCGGCAAGCCGGACGCCGCGCGCACCGAGATCGTGAAGGCTTATGTCGTTCTGCGCGAAGGGGTCGCCGCTACCGGCGAGTTGAAGGCCGGTCTTCAGAATTTCGTTAAAACGCGGCTCGCCGCTCACGAATATCCGCGCGAGATCGAGTTTGTCGCAAGCTTGCCTATGACGGTGACCGGCAAAATCATTCGCAAGGAGCTTCGCGAACGGGCGCGGGTTGAGGGCTCTAGGAACGGTTGAGCCGGCCGGTTGACTTAGATCAAGACGATGAAGCGCCGAGCAATTAGGCTTGCGCACGGGCGCCGCAGCCCTTACGCATTGGGAATGCGGGGCTGCGCTTTGCGATCGTTGCGGGAGGCCGCCTCGCGCGACAGGTTCTGCGTACCCGAAAGAGAAGTTTCGATGCATACCGCGATTGCCAAATATTTCTCGGCGCGAGTGCCGCGCTATACGAGCTATCCGACCGCGCCGCACTTTTCGGCGGAGGTGGACGCCGGCCGGTATAAGTCGTGGCTCGAGGGGCTGGACCCTGAGGCGGAGCTTTCCCTCTACCTGCATATCCCGTTCTGCCGCCGCATGTGCTGGTATTGCGGCTGCAACATGCGCGTGGTCGCGCGCTACGATCCCATCGCCACTTACACGCAAACGCTCATCCGGGAAATCGAGCTGACCGCCAGCGTTCTGCCCCAGCGCGTGCGCGTGCGCCATATCCACTGGGGCGGCGGCACGCCGACGGCGCTTTCGCCCGGCGACATGATCCGCGTGGATGAAACCGTGCGGCGGCATTTCGACATCGTGGACGGTGCCGAGATCGCCGTCGAGCTCGATCCCAGGACCTTCACGCGCCGTTCGGCCGCTGGGCTTAAGCAAATCGGCTGCACGCGGGCGAGCCTCGGCGTCCAAGAGCTCGATGAGAAGGTTCAGGCTGCGATCAACCGCGTTCAGCCTTTGAGCATGATCGAGGAGTCCGTGTGTCTTTTGCGGGAGAATGGCGTCACGGCGCTGAATTTCGATTTGATGTACGGCCTGCCTTATCAAACGGCCGCAGCGCTCAAAGAGACCGTCGAGCAATCGGTGACGCTCGAACCGGACCGGCTCGCGCTGTTCGGTTACGCCCATGTCCCTTGGATGGCGAAGAACCAGCGGATGATCCCAGAGGAGGCTCTGCCCACGCCGCTCATGCGCTACGAGCAATCGAAAGTGGCGGGCGATGCGCTCGCGGAGCAAGGTTACGAGCGTATCGGGCTCGATCATTTCGCAAAGCCCGGAGACAGCCTTACCATCGCCATGCGCGAGGGCCGGCTCAGGCGCAACTTTCAGGGCTACACCGACGACGACGCCTCGACCCTTATCGCGTTCGGCGCCAGCTCCATTTCCGCCATGCCCCAGGGCTATGTGCAGAACATCGTGGAGACCGGGGCTTATAGCCGCGCGGTTTTGGCCGGCTCGCTTCCCGTCGCCAAGGGCATCGCGTTCCGGGGCGAGGACAGGCTGCGCGCGGCTATCATCGAAAGGCTGATGTGCGACATGGCAGTGGACCTCGATGCGGTTGCGGCACGTTTTGCGCCACTCCAGCCCGATTTTTCGGACGAGCTCGCAGCGCTTCGAGCCTTCGAGGAAGAAGGCCTCATCGAGCTTCAAGGCAGCCGCATCCGCGTGAAGGAAGCGGCGCGGCCGGCACTTCGCATCGTTTGCGCGGTGTTCGACACCTATCTGGCGGAGAGCGCAGTGCCCAGGCATGCCGCCGCGGTTTGAGCGGAGCGGTGGCGTTGGCCGGGCGCTGCGAGGCGGGCTGGGACGCCCGCGAACCGGCGCATTGAGGGCCAAGCGGAGGTGAATCTCCCTTTCGCAGAGCGCGTCTCGAAGGGCCGCTTGCTGAGCGCGAAGCGGAGGGCATGGATTTGTGTTCAGGAACTAAATCCGGCGTGAAACAGAAAACGGCGCCCGTAGGCGCCGCTCCGATGACCAGATGGGGCCGGTTTTATTTCAGCGGCTCGTAGACGGTGCCGAAGTGATAGTTCACGCCCGCACGGATCGTGTTATAGGCATGCTCTGCATCGAGTGTTGCAGCCGCAGTATAGCCGGTGCCCGGCGCGATGGTGAGCTTATCGCTGCCAAGGTCGATATACTGGTATTCAATCTTGGCCGACCAATGGGGAGTGAACATATGCTCCACGCCGCCGCCAAGAGCAATCCTGGGCAACGCATTGAACCCGCTAGATTGCCACGGGGCTAAAGCGCCTCGCAACGACGATGGCGATGAGCCGGTTTCAATTGCACTTGCTATAATACTGAAAGCGCTTGGCGCGGAAGTGGTAGGCGTGCAACAGGGTGCACGTATAAGATCGAGATGTACAGAAAATCTCTTTCCCCGATCGCACCGTTTGTCTAAACGTGGATCGAGTAGCGAGTTTCACCAGTTGCGCTAATGATGAGGGATGATGTGATGCGACAACTTGTTTTGGGTATCGTAGGCGCAATCGCGCTTACCGCGGCTGCAAATGCCGCCGATATGTACACGCCGGGTCCGGCTGGCGGTTATAAGGATGCTTATGTTCCGGTTGACACCTGGACCGGCTTTTACGTTGGCGTCAACGGCGGCTATGCTTGGGGCGCCAATAGCGATCAGTTCGCGTTTCCTGCGTCCAACCCATGCGCCCCTGCGGCAAGTTGCCCTAAAGCAGCTTTCGGTGGTTTGAACCCCACGGGCGGCTTCGGCGGCGGCCAAATCGGTTACAATTGGCAAGGCATCTGGCACCCGCATTTGGTTCTCGGCGTTGAAGCCGACATCCAAGGCGCTGACATCAGCGATAGCGCAACCGACTCCAAGGGCGGCATCGATTCGGAAAAACTGAATTGGTTCGGCACGGTACGCGGCCGTTTGGGCTACAGCTTTGGTAGCGCGCTCCTTTACGCGACAGGCGGCTTTGCCTATGGCGGTCTGCAGAGCAGCGTCGATAGCGGCACGTACAAGTTCGATGGCACAGCAACGGGTTATGCCGTAGGCGGCGGTGTCGAATATAAATTTAACCCAGCTTGGTCTGCGAAGCTTGAATATCAATATTTGGACTTCGGCAAGAATGACCCAACGAATAGCGCGGGCGTTACAGCGTCCAGCGCGGGTTACAAAGTCGACGAAGACGCTTTCCATACCATTCGCGCCGGCTTGAACTATCATTTCGGGAATACGTACGAGCCGCTGAAATAGGCTGCTCGGGCCGGTTAAGAAAAATGGCGCCCGCGGGCGCCATTTTTGTTAGTAGAGCGTTTTCAACGAAAGCAGACTCGCCGCCATCGCGTGCATAGACAAGGCCGATGCCATGTAACGGTATCAGTCTATGGTAAAGTTGAGGTTGCTAGGCGAAAAGCCGATCCGGTAGCACCGCGGCATGGTTAAGCCAGGCGTGGTAAACGGGGCTAGATTTTTTATCATCCCACCGGAAAAAACGAAAACTTTTCGCGTTTTGACCCCAAAATGCGCGATTCAAAAAGTCCGTTAAATATAGATTGTTGCTGGGCTATGCAGTTAACTCCCGTGCCTCTAGATGTTGTGTGTTAGGGTCTTGGCTGGCAGCGGCTCGCTTTGCAGCGCGCCTTCGACCAGCCGGTAAAACAGCTTGCCTCGCGAGCGGGAGG
>JBKQQS010000095.1:0-2751 GCA_052144215.1 Rhodomicrobium sp. | reverse complement strand
GCGATCGGGCATTGGCAAAGCACGGGTGGCGCTGGCCAGAAAGCTCTCCGTCATCCTGCATAGCGTCTGGCGTTCGGGAAAGCCGTTCCGCTGGGCGGAGCCCGCGATCACCGCCTGATTAACAGCTTTGTTTGCAAGTTTCATCCGCGAGAGAAGGCGGATGTGATGGTTGCCCGCCGGGCGAGGGTACGGGTGGCTGCGTGGATGGCCGTTGAGCGGCGTCATTGCACGTCGGCTCGTTGTGGACATTGCAGCACCTGTGCTTCGGACCAAATGTTGCGGCGGATTATTCTGACCGCGGAGAGAACCGTGACCCGGGGCGGCAACAAAACCATTGACAAGGGAGGGGCGATTAGAGAACGGCCTCTCCTCAACGGCATCATAGTGCCAAGGCGTGGTCGCCGGAGCGCCACAAAGAGGGAGACCGTCCGTGAAGCAATTTATCAGAATCGGCGTGGATCTGGCCAAAAATTATTTCCAGATCCACGCGCTGGCAAACGAAGGCGGCGCCGCCGTGACACGCAAGTTGACGCGCGTGAAGATGCGTGAGTTCTTCTCGCAGATCGAACCCACCCGCGTCGGCATGGAGGCCTGCGGCTCGGCGCATTATTGGGCGCGCGAACTAAAGGCAATGGGACACGAAGTGCTGCTGATGCCGCCGGCTTACACCAAACCCTATGTCAAACGTGGGAAGAACGATGCAGTCGACGCGGACGCAATCTGCGAAGCGATGTCGCGCCCCGGCATGCGCTTCGTTCCGATCAAGAGTGCGGAGCAGCAAGCGACGCTGATGCTGCACAAGACGCGCGAGCTACTGGTCAAACAGCGGACGATGAGCGTCAACGCGCTTCGCGGCCATCTTTCGGAATTCGGCATTATCGCGGCCAAGGGGATCGGTCGCGTCGACGAGTTGCTCGATTTCGCCGAAAGCGATGCGACGCTTCCGGCTGCCGCCAAGGCATGCGTGAAGGTTCTGGCCCAGGCTCTTGAAGGGCTCGACAAAGCGATCGACGATTTGGAGAAGGAAATCACCAGCGCCCCTGCGCAAAATGAGATGGTTCGGCTGCTGGATAAGGTTCCCGGCATCGGGAAGTTGATCGCTTCGGTGATCGCGGCCAGCGTGCCGGACCCGAGCGTGTTCAAATCGGGACGCGATTTCGCCGCCTGGCTCGGCCTCACGCCGAGGCAAAACTCGAGCGGCGGCAAGCAGACGCTCGGGGGCATAACCAAGCAGGGCAACCGATACATAAGAAAGCTGCTGGTCTTGGGGGCGACCTCGCTGCTCAACGTCGTGGGCAAGCGCAAAGGCGCCTTGCGCGACTGGATTGTCGGGCTGCTGGCGAAAAAGCCGGCGCGGTTGGTTACGGTGGCGCTCGCCAACAAGCTGGCCCGGATTCTCTGGGCGATGATGAACACCGGCGAATGCTTCCGCACCGAGATGTTTGCGAAGGCGTAAGGAAGCGCGCGCGCCGCGGCAAGGAGCGTTACAGGAGAGATATACAGGTTCGAGTTTGGCAAGCGCAACGAGACGTGATGAACGACACGGTCGCCACCGAAGACCAGGAACAACCTGCGAAGTGCCACGAGCGCAAAGCTCGCAGCCCTGATATGGATCCCGGTCGTCGGACTTCATCAAGGCCCGCGGACATACGTTCTGCATCTACAGGCCGGACATATGACCGCAGCCGACCAAATCGTTCAAAACATCAAAAAAGTGCTTGCCATCGGGGCCGTCCACATATGGCAGTGCGGCGTCGCCGCGGTCGCCTGGCTCACGACCGCGACCCTGAATAAATGGGTTTCCTGCAACGCCTTGCGCGAAAAGGACGGGCGGCGCATCGTCCGCTGTTCGTCATCCGAACACGCCGACCTTGCAGGGGACATGATCAAGGAGGGCCTCGCCGTATGCCTTCCCGACAGCGAGGACCAGCGCGTTCGTTCCTACGCCCAAGACCAGGAACAGGCACGGAAAGCATACAAGGGCCTGTGGTCCAGCCAATTCGCCATGCCATGGGACTATCGCGCCAAGCAGGCTTCGAGCCGCAAAAACGACCAGTGAAGCCCCTCTGCTTTTCGTCCTTGCGTTCGCATAGGGAAAGTTTGTATTCACTAAATCATAAACCGTAGTGGAACGCCCCATGTCCCGCGCCGTCAGATTTGCCGTCTTTGCCCCGATCGCCGCCTTTCTGAGCGGTTGCGAGACGCCGCCGCCCGCCGCCTTGGTTGCGCCGCCGCCTGCGCGCGACCGGCTCTATACGCCGGCCGAGATCACTCCCGGACGCCTCCAATATGCGCGCGAGCCCGACGCCTTCGCGCCCGTCCTGACCGATCGCGTCCCCTATCCGACGCAGGAACAGGCCAACAACGCCTTTGCGCGCGAAAACATGGCGACCTACGATCCAGCCAAGGGACCATATGTGATTCGAGCCAGCGACCCTTTGCCCACCGAGCGCCGCGCGTTGAGTCTTCGCCTATTCGCTTGCAAGCCGGGCGCCCTGAACAGCATGACGGGCCGCATCATTGAGCCTTCCGGTCGGGCCGTTCATTGCGCGACCGATTTTCTCGACGGGCAGGGCCGGCGGCTTTCTCGGGAGACCGTAAATTTCTATCACGAAGAAGGCGTATGGCGGATGCTCGAGACCAATGCGCCGACCATGCCGGCGGCTTGGATCAATCCGGAGCGCTCCCCGAGCGATCCTTTCTTCTGGTTTCCGTTCGGCAAAAGATCGACGCCCTATTGAAAGGTGGGGC
>JBKQQS010000094.1:0-74026 GCA_052144215.1 Rhodomicrobium sp. | reverse complement strand
GTAGACCGCGCAGGCCCTCGATCGTGGCCTTGACGAGGTTGATCGGGTTCTGGGAGCCGAGGCTCTTGGACAGGATGTCGTGGATCCCGGCGAGCTCGAGCACGGCACGCACGCCGCCGCCAGCGATCACGCCGGTACCCGGCGAGGCCGGCTTCAGCAGCACGCGCCCCGATCCGAAGATGCCGGTCGTCTGATGGGTGATCGTGCTGCCGTGCTTGGGCACGCGGAAGAGGTTCTTGCGCGCCCGCTCGACGCCCTTCTGGATCGCCAGCGGCACCTCGTTGGCCTTGCCATAGCCGACGCCGACAACGTCGCGTTCGTCGCCGACGACCACCAGCGCGGTGAACGAGAAGCGGCGTCCGCCCTTGACGACCTTGGCGACGCGGTTGATCTCGACGACGCGCTCCTGGAGGTCCAGGCCGGCTGGGTTGACTGAGCGATCTATCGATATGGACATGGGCAGGAGGGAGGAGAGTAGCGGGAGCGCGGCCTTGGTCGGGCTAGACGGTGATACCGGCCTCGCGGATGGCTTCGGCGAAAGTGCGCACGTGACCGTGGTACTGGTAGCCGCCGCGATCGAACACAGCCTCGGAGATACCGGCCGCCTTGGCACGCTCGGCCAGCAGCTCGCCGGCGCGCTTGGTGCGCTCCGATTTGCTCAGCGAGCTGAGCTCGGGCTCGAACCAGTTGACAGCCGCGAGCGTGTGCGCGCCCACGTCGTCCACCAGCTGCGCCGAGAGCCCGCGGTTGGAGCGAAACACAGAGATCCGCGGACGCGTGGCCGTGCCCGAGATCTTCGCCCGCACCCGGCGGCGGCGTTTGAGCCGCCGGCGCTCTTTGGTGATGACCGTCATGAGTGGCCCTCGTTGTATCCGAGCGCCCCGCATGAGCCCGTAGAGCAAGCTGGGCAAGGACGCAGTGAGCGAAGTGTGCTTCGCACACGAGCGATCGAGGACGCAGATCCAGCGCAGCTATACGGGCTCATGCGCGCTTGCCTACCTTGCGCTGGACGTGCTCGCCCTCGTAGCGGATGCCCTTGCCCTTGTACGGCTCGGGCGGGCGCTGCTTGCGGATGATCGCGGCGGTCTCGCCGACGAGCTGCTTGGAGATGCCCTTGACGACCACGCGCGTCGGTTGCGGCACCTCGAATTCGATCCCGTCTGGCGCCGGGATCGGCACCGGGTGGGAGTAGCCCACGGCGAGCTCCAGGTTCTTGCCCTTCAGCTGCGCGCGGTAGCCGACGCCCTGGATCTCCAGGCGCTTCTCGTAGCCGCTCGTCACGCCCTGGACCATGTTCGCGACGAGCGTCCGCGTGAGCCCGTGCAGCGCTCGGTGTTCGCCGCGGTCGGTCGGTCGCGTGACCACCAGCTGCTCGCCCTCCTGGGTCACGTCGATGTCACGGTGGATGCGCTCCGACAGTTCGCCTTTGGGCCCGTTGACGCGCACCGACTCGGGCTCGATCGACACGGTCACGCCGGCCGGCACGGGGATGGGCTGTCTACCGATTCTCGACATCGCTCAGCTACCAGACCTGCGCCAGGACCTCGCCGCCGATGCCCGCGGCGCGGGCATCGTGACCGGTCATCACGCCGCGGGAGGTCGACACGATCGCCGTGCCCATCCCCCCGAGCACCTTCGGGATGTGCGTCGCGTCGACGTACGTGCGCCGTCCCGGGCGCGACACGCGCCGCAGGCCCGAGATCGCCGAACGCCGATCCTCGGTGTACTTGAGCCGGATCTGGATCAGCTGCCCGGCCGCGCCGTCGGGCGCCGGGATCACCGACCACGATTCGATGTAGCCCTGCTCGTCGAGGATCCGCGCGAGCTCGCCCTTCAGCTTCGACGCGGGCACCTCGACGGTCTCATGCGCCGCGTGAATCGCGTTGCGCACGCGCGTCAGGAAGTCGGCTATCGGATCGGTCATTGACATGGTTCGTTGAGCTCTCGGTTCTCGTGTCGGCAGCTACCAGGAGGACTTCGTCATCCCGGGGATCTGTCCGTTGTGGGCGAGGTCGCGAAGGCAGATGCGACACACACCAAACTTCTTATACACCGCGCGCGGCCGGCCGCAGCGGGTGCAGCGAGTATATGCACGTGTCTTGAACTTGGGAGTCCGCGCCTGCTTGACGCGCTGCGAAGTCTTGGCCATCAGTCGGTGCTCTCCTTCTCGGTGGTCTGCGCGTCCCCACCCTCGGGGGCGTCGTTCTGCTCGTCTGCAATCTCCTCGGCCACGGCCTCGGCAACGATCTCCTCGGCTACAGCCTCCGCCACGAGCTCCTCAGCGATCTCCTCAGCGACGGCCTCGGCGACGAGCTCCTCGGCGATCTCCTCAGCGAGGATCTCCTCGGCCACCTCCTCAGCGACAGCCTCCGCGACGAGCTCCTCGGCCACCTCCTCAGCGACAGCCTCCGCAACGAGCTCCTCGGCGATCTCCTCGGCAGCTGCCTCGGGCACGCCGTCGGCCTCGAGCTCCTCCGCGATGGCCTCCGTCACGATCTCCTCGGCGACGGCCTCGGCGACGATCTCCTCGGCCACCTCCTCGGCGACAGCCTCCGCCTCGAGCTCCGCGGCGGCCTCCCCCACGATCTCCGCTTCGGCCTCCGCCTCCTCCGCCACGGCCGCGACATCCTCGGCCTCCGCGGCGGTCTCGACGACCGGCTCGGGCGCAGCCTTGGCTTTGGCTTTGCCTTTCGCGGCGGCCTTCGGCTCAGGTGCCGGTTCGGCGGCGGCTTTTGCGGCGGCGGCCGCGCTCGCGGCCTCGGCCTCCTCGTGGGCGCGCGCGGCGGCCTCGTCGGCTGCGGGGTCGTAGCCCTTGGGGCGCCCCTGCGGCGAGAACGGCATGCCGAGCGCGGACAGCAGCGCGTAGGCCTCGATGTCGGTGGCGGCGGAGGTCGTGATCGTGATGTCCAGCCCGCGCACCTGGTCGATTGCGTCGTAGTCGATCTCGGGGAAGATGATCTGCTCCTTGACGCCCAGCGAGTAGTTGCCGCGACCGTCGAACGAGCGCGAGTTCAGGCCGCGGAAGTCGCGGATCCGTGGGATCGCAACCGAGATGAGCCTGTCGAGGAACTCGTAGCCGCGTTCGGCGCGCAGCGTCACCGCCAGGCCCACGGGCATGCCCTCGCGCAGTTTGAACGCCGCGATCGACTTGCGCGCACGACGCACGCTCGGCTGCTGGCCGGCGATCGTCGCCAGCTGCTCGGTCGCGGCTTTGAGCATTTTGGAGTCCTGCTTGGCGAGGCCGACGCCCATGTTGACCGTGATCTTCTCGATCCTCGGCGCCTGCATCGGCGAGGAGTAGCCAAAGCGCTCGATCAGAGCCGGGCGGATCTCCTCGAGGTAGCGGGTCTTCAGGCGCGCCGTCGGGGCGCTGTCGGTCGCGGTGGCCATGACGATCAGTCGAGCCTCGCGCCGGTGCTCTTGGCGACGCGCACGCGCTCGCCGCCCGTACGGTCGATCGCGACTCGCGTGGGCTTGCCTTTGGCGTCGACGAGCATCACGTTGGAGACGTGGATCGGCCCCTCGCGCTCGATCACGCCACCCAGCTGCTGTTCGCTCTGGGCGCCGGCGACCTGCTGGGGACGCGTGTGGCGCTTGATCATGTTCAGGTGCTCGACGTACACGCGTTCCTTGGCCGGCTCGACACGCAGCACCCGTCCGGTCTTGCCGCGGTCCTTGCCCGAGATCACCTGCACGCGATCATCGGAGCGAATCTTCAGCGCGCGGCGCTTGGGGCGAGCGGCGGATTTGTGCTTGGCGGCCATCACAGAACCTCGGGGGCCAGCGAGACGATCTTCATGAAGTTGCGCTCGCGCAGTTCGCGTGCCACCGGTCCGAACACGCGCGTGCCGCGCGGGTTGTTCTGGTCGTCGATGATGACCGCGGCGTTCTCGTCGAAGGCGATGTACGTGCCGTCGTCGCGGCCGATCGGCTTCTTCGTGCGCACGACCACAGCCGTCACCACCTCGCCCTTCTTGACGGCGCCCTGGGGGTTGGCCTGCTTGACGGTCGCCGTGATGATGTCGCCCACGAACGCGTAGCGGCGCTTGGAGCCGCCCTTGACACGGATGCACAGGATCTCGCGCGCACCCGAGTTGTCGGCGACCCGGAGCCTTGTCTCGTTTTGGATCATCGCGCACGCTCCAGCACATCGACGAGCGCCCAGCGCTTGGTGCGCGACAGCGGCCGACTCTCGATCACGCGCACGACGTCGCCCTCGTGGGCGTCGTTGTTCTCGTCGTGCGCGTGCACGGTGCTCGAGCTGCGCACGATCTTCTCGTAGCGCCGGTGCCGGCGCGCGACATCGATGCGCACCGTGATCGTCTTCTGCGCCTTGTCCGAGACGACGATCCCCTGGCGCACCCGGCGCGTGCCCTCCACCGCCGCGTGCACGGGCGCGAGCGGCTCCGCCGCGGGCGCGGCGGCACGGCGCGTGGCCGCTTTGGCGCGTTCCTGCAGGCGCCGTGCGCGACGGCGCACGGCCTTCGTCTTGCGCTCTGCCAGGCGTTCCGCGTGGCGCTCCTCGGGGGAACGGCTGGGGCGGGCCTCCGCGTGCTTGGAGCGCGCCCTGCGACGTCGCTCCTTCGGCGGGACCTGCTCGACGGGCTCCGCCGGCGGGGCCGGCGCGGCGGCCACGGGCGCCTGCTCGACGTCGGCCGCGGGCGACTCGTCAGCCTCTGCCTCCGGCGCCTCGGCCACGGGCGCCTCTGCCTCGGGCGCCGCGACCTCGGGCGTCGCCTCGGCCTCCGCCGCGGGCGCGTCCTGCTCGGTCTCGGGTGTGTCGTTGTCTTGATCAGCCATTTGGTCCGTTCGTCCGTCCGTTGTTCCTGTTGTGTGTGGCTCAGTTGCCCTGCGAAGGCGCGGCTTGCAGCTCGCGCTCGCGTGCCACCGTCAGCGCGCGGGCCAGGTCACGCTTGGCGCGCGCGAGCCCCGCTGTGTCGTCGAGTTCACCGGTCGCGTTTGAGAAACGCAGGCCGAACACCTCTTTGCGCAGCTCGGCCAGGCGTTTGGTCAGTTCGCCGTCGTCGAGGTCTCGTATCTCGCTTGCCTTCATGCTCAATCCTCGCGCAGCACGAACTTCGACTTGACGGGCAGCTTGTGCGCGGCCAGGCGGATCGCTTCGCGAGCGAGCGGCTCGGACACGCCGGCGAGCTCGAACATCACGCGTCCCGGCTTGACCACCGCCACCCAGCCTTCGGGCGAGCCCTTGCCCGAGCCCATGCGCGTCTCGGCGGGCTTCTTGGAGATCGGCTTGTCGGGGAACACGTTGATCCAAACCTAGCCGCCACGCTTGATCTTGCGGGTCATCGCGACACGCGCTGCCTCGATCTGGCGGTTGGTCAGCCAGCCGCACTCGAGCGCCTTGAGGCCGTAGTCGCCGAACTGCACGTGCAGCTGGCCACGCGAGTGGCCGCGGCGCCGCCCGCGGTGCTGCTTGCGGTGCTTGACGCGCTTGGGTGACAGCATCAGCGACCACCCCCGCCGGCAGGTGCGCCGCCGCCGCCGGGACGAGGACCGCGTCCGCCGCCCGGGCCGCCAGGACCACGTCCGCCTCCGCCGCCACGTCCGCCGCCGCCGGGCCCACCTGGACCACGCCCGCCACCGCCGCGACCACCACCGCCGCCAGGTCCGCCGCCACGCCCACCGCCACCACCGGGTCCACCTGGACCGCGACCCCTGCCGCGCCCCTCGCGACCCTCGCGGCCACCGCCGCGCCCGTCGCGCTCGGAGCTCGGCGGCGCCGGTGCGGTCATGTCGGTGAGGTCGGCGCCGGTGTAGCCCTCGGGCATGATCTCGCCCTTGTTGACCCAGCACTTGACGCCGATGCGCCCGAACGTCGTGCGCGCCTCGTAGAAGCCGTAGTCGATGTCCGCGCGCATCGTGTGCAGCGGCACGCGCCCGTCGGAATAGCTTTCGGTACGGGCCATCTCCGCGCCGCCGAGACGCCCGGCGACCTGGACCTTGACGCCCTTGGCGCCGGAGCGCATCGCGCTGGTGAGCGCGCGCTTCATCGCACGGCGAAATGCCACACGATTCTGCAGCTGCTCGGCGATCGACTGCGCCACCAGCTTGGCGTCGAGCTCGGGGCGCTTGATCTCGAGGATGTTGACCTTGATCTGCTTTTTGGTCATGCGGTGCAGATCGCGGCGCAGCGCGTCCACTTCGGTGCCGGACTTGCCGATCACGATGCCCGGCCTGGCGGTGTGGATGTTGACCTCGAGCTCGTTCGCGTCCTTGCGGATCGTGATGTCCGACAGTCCCGCGTGGGCGAGCTTGCCGATGATGTGCTCGCGCACGCGCACGTCCTCGGCGAGGTACTCAGCGAAGTTTTTCTCGTTGAACCAGTTCGACTTCCAGTCGTGGATGTAACCCACGCGCATTGCCTCTGGATGAACCTTCTGTCCCATTTTCTCGTCTCTCAGCGGTTTCTCTTGGTGGTCCCGGGCTCCGGGCGCGGTGTCAGCGTGATCGTCAGGTGGCTCGTGCGCTTGCGGATCGGCGTCGCGCGTCCCATCGCGCGCGGCCTGAAGCGCTTGATCGTCGGCCCTTCGTCGGCGTACGCCTCGCGGACGATCAGGTCGTCCTCGAGCAGTTCGTGGTTGCTCTCGGCGTTTGCCACTGCCGACTCCAGCAGCTTGCTCCAATCGCGCGCCACCTCACGAGGGGTGAACGCGAGGATAGCGCGTGCCTCCTGCACGGACTTGCCGCGCAGGTGCCCGCACACCATGCGCGCCTTGCGCGCTGACGTGCGCACGTAGCGTGCGTGCGCCGCAACCACGCGCCGGCGCGGGGCTTTGGCGGCGTCTTTGCCGGCGCGGCGCGACAGTTTCTCGGCGATCGGCGCTTTGCCTGCGGCCGGCTTCTTCTCCGCTGCGGGTTTTTTCTCGGCGGCCGGTTTTTTCTCGGCGGCAGCTTTTTTGGCCGCGGGCTCCCCGGCAGCGTCCTGCTTCTCAGCCGGCGGCGTTTTCTCCGCGGCGGGCTGCTTCTCGGCCGCGGGCTTTTTCTCCGCAGCCGGCCTTTTCTCAGCCGCAGCTTTTTTCGCGGCCGCCGGTTTCTTCTCCGCGGCGGCTTTCTCGCCGGCGGGCTTCTTCTCGGCGGCGGCTTTCTCGGCGGCTGGCGCTTTCGCGTCGGGCTCGGCCGGCGTCTCGCCCTTCTCGTCCTCGGCGCTCATCTACCTGACCTTCCCCGAGCCCGCGTGCCCGCGGAACACGCGCGTGGGCGCGAACTCGCCGAGCTTGTGACCGACCATCGACTCGCTGATGAACACGGGCACGTGTTTCTTGCCGTCGTGCACCGCAATCGTGTGCCCGACCATCTCCGGGAAGATCGTCGACGCACGCGACCACGTCCTCAGCATTTTTTTGTTGTTGGCCTCGTTGAGCGCTTCGATGCGCTTCATCAGGCGCTCTTCCACCCACGGCCCCTTCTTGCTCGAGCGACTCATCAGCGACTACGCCCCTTCCCGCGCCTGCGGCCGCGCACGATGTAGCGGCTGGAGGTCTTGTTCTTTTTGCGCGTGCGGTAGCCGAGCGTCGGCACGCCCCACGGCGTCACCGGATGGCGGCCCGCGGTGGTCGAGCCCTCGCCGCCGCCATGCGGGTGGTCGACTGGGTTCATGGCCACGCCGCGTGTCTGCGGGCGCACGCCCATGTGGCGCTTGCGCCCCGCCTTGCCGACCTTCACGTTCTGATGCTCGGCGTTGCCGATCGTGCCGACCGTCGCGCGACACTCGGCGCGCACCATGCGCATCTCGCCGGAGGGCAGGCGCAGGGTCGCCATGTCGCCGTCCTTGGCCATCAGCTGCGCCGAAGCACCCGCCGAGCGCGCCATCTGGCCGCCGCGGCCGGGCTGCAGCTCGATGTTGTGCACGACGGTGCCGACGGGCAGGCGCGCGAGCTCCATGCAGTTGCCGACCGCGATGTCAGCGTTCTCGCCGGAGGACACCATCATCCCCACGGTCAGGCGCTGGGGCGCGAGGATGTAGCGCTTCTCGCCGTCGACGTAGTGCAGCAGGGCGATGTACGCGGAGCGGTTGGGGTCGTACTCGATCGCCGCCACGCGCGCCATCACGCCGTCCTTGCGCCGCTTGAAGTCGACCCTGCGGTAGGCGCGCTTGGCGCCGCCGCCGCGATGGCGGGCGGTCTTGCGCCCGGCGACGTTGCGCCCGCCGCTCTTCTTCAGGCCTTCGACGAGCGACTTCTCGGGCTTGGACTTCGTGATCTCCGCGAAGTCCGGGTAGGACACGAAGCGCATGCCGGGGCTCGTCGGACGTGGTTTGCGAATGGGCACTGGCTAGTTCCTAAGCGTCGAGGGCTGCAAGCCCTTGGAAGATTGGTATTGACTCGCCGGAGCGCACCTGCACGATCGCCTTCTTCCACTCGCGCGTGCCGCCCTTGGGCGTGCTGCCGCGGCGCTTGGGCTTGGACTTGACGCTCATCGTGCGCACGTCGACGACGTGCACGCCGAACAGCGCTTCGACGGCCTGGCGAATCTGCGTCTTGTGTGCGTCGCGGTGGACGCGGAAGGTGTAGCGGTCGGCGGCGGAGAGCACGTAGCTCTTCTCCGAGACGACGGGTCGGATGATCACCTGCGTGTGCTCCATCAGGCCACCGCCTCCCGCGTCTTGCGCGGCGGGCCGGTGCGCTCGGTCAGCGCCTGCAGCGCCGGCTCGGAGATGATCAGCGCGGCGGCGCCCAGCAGATCCGCGACGCCGACGTTCTCGGCGGTCAGCACGGCAACGCGCTTGAGGTTGCGGAACGACAGCGCCGCCGAGGACTCCTCCGGCACGAGCACGACGAGCGTCGGGCTGAGGAGGCCGGTGGGAATCTTCCAATCCTCGAGCAGGTCGAAAGCCTGGCTGGTCTTGGGCGCGGTGAACGCGCCGGCGTCGAGGATCGCGATCGAGCCGCGGCCGGCGTGCAGCGACAGCGCGCTGCGCAGCGCGGCGCGCTGCTCCTTGCGGTTGACCTTGAACGTGTACGAGCGCGGCTGCGGACCGAACACGGTGCCTCCACCGGTCCACACGGGCGAGCGACTCGAGCCCGCGCGTGCGCGGCCGGTGCCCTTCTGGCGCCACGGCTTGGCGCCGCCGCCGGAGACCTTGCCGCGCGTTTTGGTGGCCGCGGTGCCGCGCCGGCGCGCGGCCTGCTCGGCGCGCACGCTCTGGTGGACCAGCGGACCGGCGAAGCGTGCGCCGAACGCGGACTCGTCGAGCTTGACCTTCTTGGTGGCACCGAGGATGGGTGCGTCAGGCATCGGTCCTCACCTCCACGAGCGAGCCGGTCGGACCGGGCACAGAGCCGCGCACCATCAGCAGGTTGTCCTTGGCGTCCACGCGCACGATCTCGAGGCCCTTCTGCGTGGCGCGCTTGTTGCCCATCTGCCCGGGGCCGCGAATGCCCTTCATGACGCGCGCGGGCGTCGCCGACGCTCCGATCGAGCCCGGCGCACGGACGTTGTGAGAGCCGTGCGACTTGGGGCCGCTGGCGAAGTTGTGGCGCTTGATCGTGCCCTGAAAGCCCTTGCCCTTGGACGTGCCGGAGATCTTCACGCGCGCGCCCACCTCGAAGGAGTTGACCGTGACCGTCTGACCGAGCGTCAGCTCGCCGGCCTCGTCGCGGAACTCCGCGAGCGTGCGCATCGGCGGCGCGTCGGCCTTCTTCAGGTGGCCGAGCTCGGGTTTGGTGAGGTGCTTCTCCTTGGTCTGGCCGAACGCAAGCTGCACGGCGTCATAGCCGTCGCGCTCGCTTGTGCGGATCGCAGTCACCGGGCACGGCCCGGCCTCGAGCACGGTCACGCGCGCGACGCTCCCATCCTCCTGGAAGAGCTGGGTCATGCCGAGCTTCTTGGCGAGGATCGCGGCCATCGGACTACGTGGCGAGCCGGATCTCGATGTCGACGCCCGCCGGCAGGTGGTCCAGGCGCTGCAGCGAGTCGACCGTCTTGGGCGTCGGCTGGTGGATGTCGATCAGGCGCTTGTGCGTGCGGATCTCGAAGTGCTCGCGCGAGTCCTTGTCCTTGAACGGCGAGCGGATCACGCAGTAGACGTTCTTCTCCGTCGGCAGCGGCACGGGCCCGGACACGGTCGCGCCGGTGCGGGTGGCCGTCTCGACGATCTCCCTCGCGGCCGACTCGATGGCGGATGTGTCATACGCCTTCAGCCGGATTCGGATCTTGTTTTGGTTGGTTGCTGCCATGGGAGGGTCCCTCTGGTGTTCTAGTCGTCTATGTCTGTGGTGTCTGGAATGCTGGTTCTGGTAGTGGTGCTGCTGACTGCGCTCGCTGCTGTGACCGGGCGGCGGGAGCGCCTCCCGCCAAACCCCTCCCAGACGGCGAGACAGGGCGGGATCTGTTTGCGGGAACCCGCCCCATCGCCGCCGCACCTTGCGGTGGGGCTGAAATTAGTCGTATCGGACTGCCAATGCGCGCGTCGCCTCCGACGTGTTCGGATGGACGCGCGTGTACTACTCGATGATCTCGCTGACCACGCCCGAGCCGACGGTGCGCCCGCCCTCTCGAATGGCGAAACGCAGGCCCTGGTCCATGGCGATCGGCTGGATCAGCTCGATCTCCATCTGGACGTTGTCGCCGGGCATGACCATCTCGACGCCGTCGGGCAGCTTAGCCACTCCGGTGACGTCGGTCGTGCGGAAGTAGAACTGAGGCCTGTAGCCCGTGAAGAATGGAGTGTGGCGACCGCCCTCCTCCTTCTTGAGCACGTAGACCTCGGCCTTGTACTTGGTGTGCGGCGTGAACGAACCGGGCTTGCACAGCACCTGCCCGCGCTCGATCTCCTCGCGCTTGGTGCCACGCAGCAGGCAGCCGACGTTGTCGCCGGCGCGACCCTCGTCGAGGATCTTGCGGAACATCTCCACGCCGGTGACGACCGTGGAGGTCGAGTCGTGCACACCGACGATTTCGACGGTCTCGCCAGTTTTGACGATGCCCTGCTCGACACGCCCGGTGGCGACGGTGCCACGGCCGGTGATCGAGAACACGTCCTCGATCGGCATCAGGAACGGCTTGTCGAGCTCGCGCACGGGCTCGGGGATGTAGGAGTCAAGCGCGGCGGCGAGCTCGAGGATCTTCTCCTTGTAGGCCTCGTCGCCTTCGAGCGCCTTCAGCGCCGAGCCGATGATGAACGGGATGTCATCGCCCGGGAAGTCGTACTCGGAAAGCAGCTCGCGGACCTCGACCTCGACCAGCTCCAAGAGCTCCTCGTCGTCGACCATGTCGGCCTTGTTGAGGAACACGACGATGTAGGGCACGCCGACCTGGCGGGCGAGCAGGATGTGCTCGCGCGTCTGCGGCATCGGGCCGTCGGCGGCGGAGACGACCAGGATCGCACCGTCCATCTGGGCGGCGCCGGTGATCATGTTCTTGACGTAGTCGGCGTGACCGGGGCAGTCGACATGGGCGTAATGGCGGTTGGCGGTCTCGTACTCCACGTGGGACGTGGAGATCGTGATGCCGCGCGCTTTTTCTTCTGGAGCCTTGTCGATCTGATCGTATGCGGTAAAGGTCGCGCCGCCGGTTTCAGCCAGCACCTTCGTGATCGCGGCCGTCAACGACGTCTTGCCATGGTCGACGTGACCGATGGTACCGATATTCAGATGCGGCTTCGTGCGCGCGAATTTTGCCTTTGCCATTTGGCTCTCCGTCTTCCCCTTTTATGCCGGCCTACAAAATAGAACCGGTAAAAAGCTTCTGCTTACTTCGGTTGAACTCAAAATCAAGCGTATTTCGCCTGAACCTCGTCTGCAACGTTTTGCGGGACTTGCGCATAGTGGTCGAACTGCATGGTAAACTGCGCGCGCCCTTGGCTCATGGACCTGAGCGTGTTCACGTAGCCGAACATATTCGCTAGCGGCACCATTGAGTTGATGACGGTTGCGTTACCGCGCATTTCCTGGCCCAAGATTTGGCCGCGGCGGCTGGTGAGATCGCCGATGACGCCGCCCACATAATCCTCGGGCGACACCACCTCGACCTTCATGATCGGCTCAAGCAACTTCGGGCCGGCCTTCTGAGCGCCCTCGCGGAAGGCGGCCCGGGAGGCGATTTCGAACGCAAGCGCGCTCGAGTCCACCTCGTGATAGGCGCCGTCGATCAGCGAGACCTTAAGGTCGAGCATCGGAAAGCCTGCGAGTATGCCATTCTCCAGCACGCTCTTCACGCCCTTCTCCACGCCCGGGATATATTCCTTGGGCACGGAGCCGCCGATGATCTTGCTCTCAAATACAAATCCGGCGCCTTGCTCCTGCGGTTCGAGCACGAGCTTGACGCGCGCGAACTGGCCGGTGCCGCCGGTTTGCTTCTTATGGGTGTAGTCGACTTCCTGCTTGCGCGTGATCGTCTCACGATAGGCAACTTGAGGCGCGCCAACGGTCGCCTCGACTTTGAATTCGCGGCGCATGCGGTCGACGATGATTTCAAGATGCAGCTCGCCCATGCCCTTAATGATGGTTTGGCCGCTTTCGGAATCGGTCGAAACGCGGAAGGAGGGATCCTCCTGAGCGAGCCGGTTGAGCGCAAGGCCCATCTTTTCTTGGTCGGCCTTCGTCTTGGGCTCCACGGCAACCTCGATCACCGGGTTCGGGAACTCCATGCGCTCAAGGATCACAGGTTTGCTTGGATCGCAAAGCGTGTCACCCGTTATGACGTCTTTCAGCGACGCGATCGCAACGATGTCGCCGGCAAAAGCCTCTTTAATGTCCTCGCGGCTGTTCGCATGCATCAACAGCATGCGGCCGATACGCTCTTTCTTGTCCTTCACGGTGTTGACGAGCTGCATGCCTGTCTCGACCTTGCCCGAATAGATCCGGCAGAAGGTGAGCGAACCGACGAAGGGGTCGTTCATGATTTTGAAGGCGAGCATCGCGAGCGGCTCGTCGTCCGCCGACTTGCGCACGGTCTCCTCGCCGGTTTTCACGTCAATCGCTTTGATCGGCGGAACGTCGATCGGAGACGGCAGATAGTCGAGCACGCCATCGAGCAGCGGCTGCACGCCCTTGTTCTTGAAGGCGGAGCCGCAGAACAGGGGATAGAAGTGGCTGTTGATCGTGCCCTTGCGGACGAGCTCCTTGAGCTTCGCCTCGTCAGGCTCGTTGCCTTCAAGGTAAGCTTCCATAGCCTCGTCCTCGACCTCAACCGCTATCTCGACGAGCTTATCGCGATATTCCTTCGCCTTATCCAGGAGATCCGCGGGGATATCGATGTCGCGGAAGCTCGCGCCAAGCGTATCCTCGTCCCAGACCACGCCCTTCATGCGGACGAGATCGACAATACCTTTGAAATCGCTCTCCGCGCCAATCGGCAACTGCATAACGAGCGGCTTAGCGCCAAGCCGGTCTATGACGGATCGCACGCAATCGTAGAAGTCCGCGCCAATCTTATCCATTTTATTGACGAAGATCATGCGCGGAACGTTGTACTTATCGCCTTGCCGCCAGACGGTTTCGGTCTGCGGCTCCACGCCTTGGTTTGCGTCGAGGAGAGCGACCGCGCCGTCTAGCACGCGCAAAGACCGCTCCACCTCGATGGTGAAGTCCACATGGCCCGGCGTGTCGATGATATTGATACGCTTGCCCTTCCAATATGCAGTGGTCGCAGCCGACGTGATCGTGATGCCGCGCTCCTGCTCTTGTTCCATCCAGTCCATCGTCGCGGCGCCATCATGCACCTCGCCGATCTTATGGCTCTTACCGGTGTAATACAGAATACGCTCAGTCGTGGTCGTCTTACCGGCATCGATGTGCGCCATGATACCGATATTGCGATAGTCTTGGATTGGGGTCTGACGTGCCATGACTAAGCCCTCGCCGTAGTCTCTAACTCTACCATCGGTAATGCGAGAACGCGCGGTTGGCCTCAGCCATCTTATGCGTGTCTTCGCGTTTCTTAACCGCAGTTCCGCGGTTGTTTGCGGCATCGAGCAACTCGCCCGAAAGCCTCTCTTCCATCGTGTTCTCGTTGCGCGCGCGTGCCGCCGTGATGATCCAGCGGATGGCCAGCGCCTGACGGCGGTCGTTACGCACTTCCACCGGCACCTGATAGGTGGCGCCGCCGACGCGGCGGGAGCGAACCTCAATCGCGGGCTTCACGTTGTTCAAGGCCTCATGGAAAAGCTCAAGGCCGTCACGCTTTGCCTTCTGCTCGATGCGCTCAAGGGCGCCGTAGACGATGGTTTCGGCTGCCGACTTCTTGCCCTCGAACATTAGGCTGTTCATGAATTTGGTAATAACAAGATCGCCGTACTTTGGGTCCGGGATGATCTCTCGTTTCTCAGCTCTATGGCGCCGTGACATGCTTTTTGTTCCTCAAGCCTACTTCGGCCGCTTCGCGCCATACTTCGAACGGCGCTGCTTGCGCTTGGCCACACCTTGCGTATCTAGCACGCCGCGGATGATGTGATAGCGCACACCCGGAAGGTCCTTCACGCGGCCGCCGCGGATGAGCACGACCGAGTGCTCCTGCAGGTTATGGCCTTCGCCCGGGATGTAGCTCGTGACCTCGAAGCCGTTCGTCAGCCGGACGCGCGCCACTTTCCGCAAGGCCGAGTTCGGCTTCTTCGGCGTCGTGGTGTAGACGCGTGTGCAGACGCCGCGCTTTTGCGGACATTCCGTCATGGCCGGCACTTTATTTCGCTTGACCGGCGCGACGCGCGGTTTGCGGATCAGCTGCTGTATCGTTGGCATCGACGCTTCCAAAAAAAAGACGGCACGGAACCGGTAATTCAAAACTCCGGTCCAATGACGAAAAATGAGATGACCGGAGCCCAGGCTCCCCCACCCCATATATGTGCTGTGTCCGGTTTTCTTTGCGGCAGTGTTTAAGCGGGTACGCGCTCAAGCGCGAAAAGTATGCTTACGACCTGCCGCCAGAGTGTGTGCAAAATAGGTGGCTCCGCTAACCCCGTCAAGCTGAAATTTGCCTTATTTTTCGGGATTTCAGCAATTGTTGTTCTGCGGCTTCAGCGAAGCTTCGATCGATACTCTTTTTTTGGGGAATTTGGAAGCCTGGAAAAAGCGATCCGCCGCTGGACTGCGAAGGATATGCGCGGGCGGCGAGCCGCTTACGAAGCTTCTGCTGGCGATTACCGACGAACCGGAAGGCGGATCTCCGAGCGGGAAACCTAGCGGCGTCCCACTCTATACAGGGAAATTGGTTCAAACGCCTGCATCGTGACGTCCGATCCTCGCTGCGGCAACGCCAGTTGCACCGCCGAGGAGCGCCCCGGCCATGATATCGCTCAGCCAATGATAGTCCGCGCCTAAGAGCCCGATGGCGACGGCAAGCGCGAGGGCCACGCCAAGCCAGCGCAGCCTTGGCCAGAGAAACCAAAGCGCGCCGGCGAAAGCGCTTATCTCCGCAGTGTGCCCGGACGGAAAGGATGCATAGCCTTGACCGCCGTGAAAGGGAAAGAACCCGTACGTTCCGTTGCCGAAATAAGAGGGGTTGGGGTTACCTTTTATCCAAGTTTCAGGCCAGGTGCGGCCAAACACCCACTTCAATTCCTCTTTCAGCGCCCACGCAATGAGGACGGCGCAGAAAATGCGCAGCAGCGCGGACTCAAGCGGCGTGAGCGAACCGCGCCGCAGCGCCCGGGCAGAGACGGCGACCGCGCCGATAGACGCAACCGGCGCCAGAGGTTCCACGATATGCGTTAGCCAAGGGAAGGCTTTAATGCCGGCGAGGTAAGGCCGCAGCGCTGCGGCAAGCTGGCGGTCCACAAAGAAGTAAGTCAGCGCGAACAGCGCGAGGAGTGCGCAAAAGATAAGGGCGGTTCGCTCAATAGAACTTGGCTCGCTCTGGCTGGGGCTCATGGTTCGCTCAGCTTTCGTTTGGCTAACCTGCCAGGCTTGCGGCGATGTTCACCGTAAGCGCAAGAACGGCGGTGTTGAAGAAGAAAGCGACAATCGCGTGCACCGTCACCAGCCGCCTCAGCGCGCGCGACCGGATCGCTGTGTCGGACGTTTGCGATGTGGCACCGATCGAGGTTGCGAAGTACAGGAAATCCCAATAGTCGGGGTCCTCGCATTCCGGAAAGAGTAGGCCGCCTGCCTCGTCGCCATCGTCCGGCCGGTAGAAATCGTGAGCATAATGGAGGGCGAAGGCGACCTGCGTTACGCCCCACGAGGTCATGATCGTCACCACCGCAAGACCGGCCAGCAAGAGCTTTTCGGACTGGCCTGTGGTTGGAAGCTTCGCCTCGCCGATCAGACCCGCAATCGCAGCGAAGCTCGCCGCAATAGCCAGCAAAATGATGAAGAGGATCGCGGCGCGGCTATCGTCCCGCCGGCCTGCACGCGCTTTGATCCGGTCGGCGCCGCAGCCGGACATCATACGGAGGGCAAAAAACAGGTACACCAATCCGGCCATGTCCCAGGCGACCGGGGAACGGACCGTGTGCGGCCAACTGTGCGGCAGAAGGGCAACCCCAAGCAAGCCAACGATTGCGGCTCCGAAAAATCGCGGGCGAATCATGACCGATTGCATGAACGCCATCGGATTATACCAGCTCCGGGCTGACGCCATAGATGCCTCCTTTTGCAGCGCCGGCTCCCCGCGCTGTGCCCGCCGTCTTCCGCTTTTCAGCGGCGCTCGTCAATCCGTTTGCTTGGACACCCTTGGACCGTTTACCAATGGTGGAACGCGATCCGGCTCGAAAGACCGGATCGCGCTCTAAGCGCAACTTTTCATCATTCTGAACGGCGCTGCCGGCGCCGCGCTTCGCCGGCGTAACCAGCCGGCTTCATTCGCTAGAGGAAACAACGATGTTGATGCAACCAGTCCGCGCTCCGGTTTCCCACCCCGTCAAGATTACAGATCTGAAGCCGACGCAAATGACGGTCGGCTTGAAGGAGGTCGAGACGAGGGCAACCAAAATTAAAGAGCTCGCCGGGGAGGACGGAGAGAAATTCGTCCGCAAGACCGTAATCCCAGTTGTAAGGGGTCCGAAGGGGCACTTTTACGTGATCGATCATCATCATTTGTGCCGTGCCACTCTGCTTGCGGGAGTGGAGGAGGTGTCGGTCGTCGCCGTTCTAAACTTGGCGCGTCTCGACAAGGATGCCTTCTGGGTATTCATGGACAACATAGGGCTGGTTCACCCCTTCGACGAACGCGGCAAACGCTGCGACTACAAAGATATTCCAAAAGCCATCGAGGATATGACCGACGATCCGTTCCGGAGCCTCGCCGGCGCGCTCCGGCGCAAGGGCGGCTACGCAAAGGACACCACGCCGTTCAGCGAATTCCTTTGGGCCGATTTCCTGAGGCGCCAGTTCGACCGCAAGGATGTCGAGAAAAACTTTGCATCCGCGCTCGAAGCCGCGTTCCTGCTCGCCAAGAAACCCGACGCCGATTATCTTCCCGGCTGGTGCGGACCGGTGGAGGAGGAGGCGTAACCTCCACGCTTTGCAAAAAGCGGATGTGACGGCCATGCGCGCTGAAACGGCGAGAGCCACTTCCATCGGGTTTGTAGCCATCCCAATCTGGTCCCTGCTGCCAGCCCTCACAGTGGTGGCTGGCAACATTCCGCCACTCGAGCTTGTAGCGCTGACCTTCTCGGCCGGCTCTCTGGTTGGATTGCTCTTTCTCGCCTGGAGCCCGGCAGCAAGAAAAGACCTGCGCCGGGCCGGAATGGGGCCGGTACTCCTCGGCACAACCGGCCTTTTCGGCTACCATTTCGTTTATTTTCTCGCGCTGCAAAATGCTCCCGCCGCCGAAGCTAGCCTTGTCAACTATCTTTGGCCGGTGTTGATCGTTGTCCTCTCCACAGCCCTGCCTGCACATGCCGGAGCCGGAAGGCTCACGTCATTGCACCTTGCCGGGGCCGGCATCGCCTTCGCCGGAGCGGCGCTCGCGATTAGCGGCGGCGGCGTTCCCAAACTTGAAGGGAACGCTTTCGGATATGGGATGGCGCTGACGGCCGCCTTGATCTGGTCCACCTATTCGGTTGCGACCCGCCTCTTCCGCAGCGTTCCCAGCGCGGCCGTTGCGCTTTATTGCCTCAACACCGCATTCCTAGCCGCCATAGCACATGCCACGCTCGAAAGCTTCGTCTGGCCCGCGCCGGGAGCCCAGACTCTGGCGATCCTAGCGCTCGGCATCGGCCCGCTGGGCTTGGCATTCTATGTCTGGGACTATGGCTGCAAGCACGGCGATCTGCGCATGCTCGGCGTTTCGGCTTATTTTGCGCCGGTTCTATCGACGGCGATCCTCACGCTCAGCGGCCTTAGCCCGGCAAAACCGGCTCTTTGGCTTGCCGCACTTTTGATAACCGGCGGCGCACTGCTCACAAGCGTGAATTTCTGGCGAACCGCCCGGTCCCTGTCCGTGCGGCGGACGCCTAATGCTTGAAGCGGAAGCGCTGGACCGCCGATTTCTGATTTTGCTGCAACTCCATATCGCCGTCGTAGTCAAAATCTGGCGGCAACGGGATATCGCCGCGCGACTGCGGCGAGGGCAGCGCGGATTCCACGAGATAGCTTCGCTCCCGGCCTGGCGTGCGCTGCTGAGTTTCGGAGGCCAAGGCCGATACCCCGCCGAGCCCTCCGGAGCCGCCGCCCATGCCGCCTGGCCCAGATGGCGACCACTGGCTCGCGCCGAACCACACTTGAACGAGCTGATGCTCATCCTCGGTGAGTTTCACACCGGCATGATGGCATTTCGCTAAAACGAAATCGCGGTAGGCACGGGCCACCGCTGCCGGCGACCGCGTGTGCTCTAGCCAGGGATCGATTTCATCTACCGCATCGAGCACGAAGGAAACGTCCTTGATGGAGATGCGCAGACCTTCCTGATTTGAGCGCGCCACCACCGATTGCGCGGTTTTTAGGGGTGCGAAACCGCGCTCGTGCACCTCGGTGGCAATGAGCGTAAAGAGAAGCAGGTACTCGCTCGGCGGGAGAGGCGGCGCCTTGCATGCCTCATAGATTCGCGTGATGGAGTTTTGCAGCTCGGCCAGCTTAGACGAGCCGGTGTCTGGCTGACGTTGCAGCCTTTGCGGCGGCGGCGCCGGGGGGGGCTGCTCCTCTATGCGGTGCCGCTTCGGATCGTAGACGAAGTGCGGCGGCTTATCGGTAAGCTTAATGCCGTCGGGGAGCGTATTGTTGAGGAAATTCAGGAAGCCCCCCGACCCGGCCCAATTCGTACCGAGCGTCTTGGCATGACCAAGGATTTTCTGCGCTCTGTCCGCGAGATAGGCGATTGGCACCGGCTTATCGGATGATTGAACGACGTCGACCACGAGGCTGAGAATTTCCGCGCCGATGGCCTGAAAATCTTCGATGAGCGATTGAACCGCAGAGCTGGCCGGAGCGGCTGGCAATCGCCGCTTTAATGGCTCTGCAGGCACATTGTAGCCGCTATACCCCGTTTGAGAGGCTATGGGGTATGCAGGTGTTCTTGCTGTAACGCTTTGGGTCAGCGCCCTCGCCGCATCGTAGCCGAGTTCTCCGCGCGGCTTTCCGCCGCGCTCCTGCGGCAGAGCGAGCGGGCTCGTTTCATCGAGAAGAAAGGCGATCATATCGCGCTCCTCGATCCAGCCATCGCTGAAGGCCTTGTATATCTCGGCCGTGTTCTCGTTGGCGTAGACGACCGTTCGCCGGTCGTGGGAGCGAAGATGATGCAGCACGGGCGTGAAATCGGCGTCGCCCGAAAGAATGATGAACTCTTCGAAGCGCGTTGGGTGCTCGAGGAAATCGCGGATATCGCACGCGATCTTGATGTCCGTGCCGTTCTTGAATTGATTGGAGAGCGGCTGGCAATCGACAACTTCAAGGCCTGCGATCATGAAGTTCGTGCGCACCGCCGCGAAGCTGTGCGGATCGTGGGGGCCGCCACGGCTGATGAGCTTACGGCCGGGATTGCCATAGCAGCGCGCAACGGCAAATCGCCGCTTCGTATACCCCGCATGAGACTTGAAACGCACGAGCCCGCCATTCGCGATGCGGCTCATCCATTCTTGCGGATTTCTGGCAAAACGCCCCGCAGCCTCTTCGCTTTGACGGCGCAATGACAAATACACGTTGTCGAAATCGACGAACAACGCGGAAAGGCAGACCTCCGCGGAACCCGGCATCATCGTTTTATACCCCGCTCGGACCATCGTCTGCCTAATGACCCCTCAAACCGGCATACGATAGCTTATTTAAATTTGCGGCCGCTCCGCAAGGGCTCCTGCACGCCTTTACGCCTACACGGTCCATTTTTTTTCAGTTTGAGATGCCTAAACGTCAACCTGACGGGATTGTTCCGTCGCAAGTCCCGCACCCGGCCGCAAATCAGCTGCGAGAGACCCATCGGTTTAACGTCCAGCACCAAACGAGCGCATTAAAAGGTAAATGGCCGCTCCGCGCAAGCTCAACCTCGCAAGGCCGGCTTTATCCACATCGCCGCATACGGAAGATTGCGATGCTGAATTTAGTCGCCCGCTTTCAGCATCGGGGGCGCAAATCCGCGAGGCGCGCTTTCCCCGGCCTCCCGGCGCAACGCAAACGCCCCTGCCCGAGAAGGCACGCGTAACGCCAAGGCAATAAGGCCGGCAGGAAGGTCAAAGTGAGCAGCGTCGCAGCGATAAGCCCGCCCATGATGGCAAGCGACATCGGTCCCCAGAAGGGTGAGCCTGCGAGCGGCACGAGCACCAAAACTGCCGCTGAAGCTGTCAGCACGATCGGCCTGAAGCGGCGCACCGCGGAGCCCACAATGGCGTCATAGGCATCGATGCCCGCGTCCATATCCTGTTTGATTTGATCCACAAGAATGACGCTGTTGCGCATGGCGCCTAAGACGCCGTATGCTTCAAAAGCACATCCTTCGCCTCGTTCACCTTGGCCGCGATATAGGTCGAGCCGCCTTGGTCGGGATGAAAGCGCTTCATAAGATTGCGATGCGCAGCGTGAATGTCGTCGCGCGTGGCGCCGGGATTGAGGCCGAGAACGAGGTAAGCCTCTTCGACGCCCATGCCGCGCGATTGCGCGCTTGCGCGCCCGCCTGCCGATGCCGTGCCGCCGTCCCAGCCGGGTGCACTGCGGTCCAAATAGGCTTCGAAGAGTTGCGCGGCCTGGGCATCGTTCGCCCGCAGCTCGGCGAGGCAATCGAGCCGCTCCGCCGCCGTGAAGTCCGATAGCGCGCGGCCTGCGAACCGGCCCTTCAGTACGCGGCCCGACATCGCGCCCGTTGCATGGTCGAGCGACATTTCGAGATATGCCGTCCTAACGGTCGAGACATTTCCGGCCGTTGTGCGCTTTGCGCTGCCACCTGGGAACCAGCCCGTTCTTTGCATGAAGGAGTAAGTGAGCATGCCGGCAAGCACGGCAAGGCCGGGATTTCTGGTGACGATAAACACCGCTCCGCCTGCGAACAAAACCCCGCTGCTCTTGCGGATCCACAGCGCAAGCTTACCGGCATCGGCCGTTGGCAGCCAACCCAAGAGGTAAAGGATCGCGCCAAGCACGAGAAGCGATAGGAAAAGCGGTAGAATGGGCCGTCTCCGCGCAAGGAAGCCATCATGGCTTGGAAATTTGTTCGAGCAGCAAAGTAGGGCCGGCGCGGCCTTTTGCATAGTGTTGAAGTGCGGCGCGTCCACCGGCGGCGTAAACCGCGACGGCTTCGAGCAGCTCGCGCAGCTGCGCCGCAGACCCCGCCCCGAAGCGGCAGGTGGCGCCGCGCGTGAGCCGCGCGATTTCCTTGAAGCAGGCGCGGGCTTCGCCGTCATGGCCCTCCTGAAACAGGAAGACGGGGATGGACAGAAGCCCCAGCTGGCCCGCCAGGTTACAAAGCTCGTCCGCGCTTTCCTCCATGGCGTCCCCGACATAGACGAGCGCGCTAACCTTGGCCGATGCGGCTTCGCCTAACGCGTGCTTTAGGACCTTGCGGATTTGGGTATAGCCGCCCCGGCATTCGACCGCCGTCATCAGACGGGCAAGCGCCGCCGCGTCGCTCACCCAGCGGCTCGCGCGGCATTCGTCGAAGCCCCGGAAGAACACAAGCTGCACGTCGAGTCCGCCCACGGCTTTAACCGCGTTGAACATCTCGGCCTGAACGGCCAGCGCCATGTCCCAGGTGGGCCTGCGGCTCATGGTTGCATCCATGGCGAAGATCAGGCGGCCGGCGCCCGCGGGTTTCGCGGATGGCGCCGAGCGCACCTGCGCTAGAAACGCATCGATCTCGGCACGGCTCGACGCTGCCGGCGCGATCTCATGCGGCGCTTCTTTGTTCGATGGCGTTTTCGGCGGTAGCACCATGGGGGACTTGTTTCTCCACTGCGATATATACCCTGCGGCCTTGCAATTGCCAGTTCTCAGGCGCAAGGCACAAAAACCATTAAAAAGACAAACCTAATCCGCTGCCGGCTGGCCTGCCACAAAATTGCCTCTTTAACCCTCTCCCGCAAAACAAACTCTTGCCCGAAAGCCGCCAACCTTTCATGTCTTGTTAGTTGCGCCGCGAAGCGCTATGGAGTTCATGGCGAATAGGGTTATGCCTTCATTCTAGGAACCATCGGATCGAAGTCTCGTCTAGGCTCGATATGAAACAGCTTGTGTGCGGATTGATCGTCTTCACGGCTTTGGCCGGCCCCGCGCGCGCGGTAAGCTGCGCGGAGGGCAGGCACGTTATCGAGCAAATGTCCAAGATTCTCGATCTGTCCGAGATGGAGCGTTCCAACATCGACGCCTTGCTTACCAAGGCCAAGATCGAGGAGGAGCAGGGCCGTCAGCGCAACTGCAAGATCATCCTCGCCGACGCCATCCGCTTCTTCCTCATCAAGACCGTGATCGACTGATCGGGCTCCAGCCCTACCGGTACGCAGGCAGCAGAAGATCGGGCAAGTGCAGCGGCGGTACGAAGGTGATGAGGTGCCGTGTCTTGTCCCCGCTTGCCACCTCCAACGCAATGAGGTCGGTGCCCGCATGAGCGATGTCGATCCGCTCGGGCTGCGCGATCATGTGCTCTACCGCGCCCGCGCGGATGGCAATCGTGCCCCCTTTCGGGTCGTAGCTCAATCCGTGAAGCACCACGTTCTCGACCTCCTTCTGAGCGCCGAGATCCTCGCGATCGACCTCTATCGTGACCTTATGCGCATTTTCCGAGCGCGAAATGTGGTCGAGAATGTTTTGCCAGTCGCGCCGTTCAAGGTGAAGGTTCTGCATATCGAAGACCTATCCATTGAAGCTTGCCCTTAAATATTTACACGCATCTCGGCCTTCGCACTTTGACAAATCACAAAGAAGCCGGCACGCCGGGCGGAACAATCTATCCGCAAATTTTTTTATATCCTGCATAGCCGCACTGAGACGCCGGTTACACCTATATTTAGCGTACGCGCCAAGGCGAGGTTCAATCGCGATGACACATGAAGCCGCCCATCCGCTAGACTTCTCGAAGCCATCCTTATCGTGGCCTTTGTGGCGGGTTTTGAAGTCGCTCATCCGCTCCGGGCATCTACAAGTCCGCGACTGGAAGGGAGAAATCCGCGAATTCGGAGACAAGACTGGGAAGCCCGTCGCCATTCACTTCCGCGATGCTGAAGTCCAGCGGGCCCTTCTTCTCGATCCCCAACTCGCCATAGGGGAGGGATATATGGACGGCCATATCGAGATCGAGGCGGGCACCATATACGATCTTCTGAGCCTTTTCGCCATAAACATCGGCAACAACAACCTCCCCGGCGTAATGCAACTTGCCGACAGATTCCGGCTGTTAACGCGGTTTATGCGGCAAATGAATAATCTTCGCCAAGCCAAGCACAATGTGAGCCGGCATTACGACCTGCCGGGCGCGCTTTACGACCTCTTTCTAGACGAGGACAAGCAATACTCTTGCGCCTATTTCGAAAAAGGGACCGAAACTCTCGACGAGGCGCAGCTTGCCAAGAAGCGCCACATCGCCACGAAACTTTGCCTGTCTCCCGGCCAGCGCGTACTCGACATTGGCTGCGGATGGGGCGGGCTGTCGCTTCACTTGGCGCGCGAGGCGGGCGCAAAAGTGGTAGGAATTACGCTCAGCGAGGAGCAGGAGCGTTACGCGAAGGCCCGGGCTAAAGCCGAGGGTGCGGATGGGGTTACCTTCCGGCTTTCGGACTACCGCTCGATCGACGAAAAATTCGACCGGATCGTCTCAGTTGGTATGTTCGAGCATGTCGGCCTGCCGAACTACCGGGCCTTTTTCCGCAAAGTCGCCGATAGCCTCACGGACAGCGGTGTTGCCCTTCTCCATACGATCGGACGCCTTTCAGGACCCGGCACGACGAATCCCTTCATCGCCAAGTACATCTTTCCAGGAGCCTACTCTCCGGCGTTGAGCGAAATCGTGCCTGCCATAGAGAAATCGGGCCTCCTTATAACCGACATCGAAGTCTTGCGGCTGCACTATGCCGACACGCTAGCGGCATGGCGCCGCAATTTCGAGGCCTCTTGGGATGAAGCCGCAAGGCTTTTCTCCGAGCGCTTTTGCCGGATGTGGCAATTTTATTTGGCTGGCTGCGAGGCCGGATTCCGTTATCACAACATAGCGGTCTTCCAAATTCAGCTCGTAAAACGGATTGGCGCCGTGCCGGTAACCCGGGACTACCTCTACACGGCCCAAGAAAAGGTGCCGCAGGCGCTTCGCGCGTCCGATTTGATATAAGTCATAGCGCCATAGAGCTCCGCGTTAGAGTCTAATACAAGCCCGAAAGGGCACATCGGCCTCACTTTCTGAGGGAGGATACAATCATGTCGACGGGTCTTGACGTTTTCGACGCAACCGTGCAGCAAACCAATCTCTGGCTTAAGGATTTAATGGCGCGCATCCCGACAACGGATCGCCATTATGCCTATCAGCTGCTCCGGGCCACTCTGCACGCCTTCCGGGACAGGATCGGTCCCGAGAACGCGGTTCATTTTGGCGCTCAGCTGCCAATGCTCATCCGCGGCTTCTATTATGAGGGCTGGCAGCCAGCCAAGCCTCAGACGAAAATCCGCCATCTCGACGATTTTCTCAATACCATCGAGGAGGAAGCTGGCCGCAGCTTAGGCGCGGGGGTCAGCACCAAGGTCAAGTCCGTGTTCGCTGTCATCGCCGACAAGATCGATGCGCACGAGATCGAGAAACTCCGCAAGGTCCTGCCCACCGAGCTGAAGGGACTCTTACAGGAAGAGTTCTATCTATTTTAGGACGGCGCTGCCGCCGGAAAGTCCGAATCGCGGCGAGGAATGAAATGAAAAGGGCGATTGTCTGCGCGGGGTTGGTTGCGGCCGTTTTGTTTCCGGGCGCGGCTTCTGCCCAGTCTGAAGCGACTATCCGGACGGGGCAGGAGATTGCCGGAAAGTTCTGTGCCCGCTGTCATGCCATCGGCATAAAGGGGAAAAGCAACCACCCAAGCGCTCCGCCCTTCCGCGATATCGTTGCGAAGGGCAACGTGCAGAATCTGGAGGAGGCGCTCGGCGAGGGAATCGTCGTCGGGCACCCAGATATGCCGCAGTTTCAGTTCGGGCCGCACGAGGTCGGCGCGCTCATCGCTTATCTTAAGAGCTTGAGCGGAAAGGGATAGAAGGGCGGCGCTGCACCGTGCTGCTAATGATGGGCGGATACAGCCTTCACCGTTTCGAATGTCAGCTCCCGGGTCGCGGCATGGGAAATATCGCCAAGACTGAGAATCCCAACCATCCTCCTGGATTCATTGATGACGGGAAGCCGCCTAATCTTGTTCTTTTGCATAAGCTCAAGGGCTTCCTCGATATCGTTCTCCTCCCTGCACCAGGTGATGCCCGCAGTCATGACATCGCGCGCCGTCATTTTGGCAAGATCTCCGCCCTTGGCGACGGCCCGGCAAACGATGTCGCGATCCGTAACCATTCCAATGAGACGGTCGTTCTCCCCAACCGGCAAGGCTCCGATATCGTGCTCCCGCATTTTTTTGGCGACTTCCAAGAGGGGTGTTTCGGGAGCAATCCACATGGCACCCTTATGCATGGCCCGTTTTACTTTCATAGCAGGAACTCCCTTCAAATGAACCCCCAAGCATAAAGATCGCAGATGCATTGCAACATTGACGGATATCAAAGTGTCATGACTACTAAACGGAGTTTCAACCGCTGGGCGATCGGCGAAATAGCCAAGCTAACTGCGTTATATTTTATGCCGCAACACTCTATTAACCGTCAATACGAGGCGTGAACGAGGCAATGCTTGTGCAATGGGTCACCGTTAGAATGCGCTATACACGAACGCTTCAGTTAAACCAAAAGGCCAACGGATTTCCCCTCCCCGTCGAGAAACACTCGGGAGAATCCCGGCGCTACAAAAAAGGAGGCCAAATATGAAGCCCATCCGAACCTATGTCCTGATTGCCGATGGCGCGCGCGCTCGTCTTCTTCTCTCCGAGGGGCGCGGGAAGCCGCTCGCCGAAGTGCCAGGCTCCGAGCACTCGCAGGACATAAAACCCGATCACGAAATAAGCGCCGAACGTCCTGGACGCGTTCACGAATCGGCGAATATTGCACGCCATGCTATCGAGCGGGACGACCTTCACCGGCGCGAGAAGGAGCGCTTCGCCCAATCTCTTGCAGCGGATCTCGACCGCCGCTTGACCAACCGCGAGTACGATCGCCTTATCGTAGCCGCCGCGCCCGAGACCCTTGGCGCAATCCGTTCCGCTTTGAGCGAGAAGGTCCGGGCCGTCCTCCTGGGCGAAGTGCCCAAGGATTTGACGAAACTTCCCAATCCTCAACTCAAAGCTCACCTTGGCGATGACTTGCCGATTTAACTGCGGCACGGAAAGAATAAGCGCACGGCAAAGCTTAGGATAGTGCACCTCTTGATAAATATCATGGGCCCGCGGCAATGCTTCGATTAAGAGATCTCTAGCGATACGAGGGACGCTCCGGTGTAGAGAAGGCACTTGGAGCGCAAATCTGTTTGCGAGCCCATTTTACCATGCTATGCTCGCTTCCTGAAGAAAGACTGGAGGCGGGATGCACGGCATTCGCATGCGCTGCGACACTTGTCAGGTCCGCCGCGAGGGCCTGTGCGCCGTGCTGGACGACGAGGCGCTTGCGCAGCTCTACCAACTCTCGCGCCGCAAGACTTTCCCCGCTCATAACGTCATCTTCCGCGATGGCGACGAGGCCGATCAGTATTTCAGCATTACTTCTGGAATCGTTAAACTTGTAAAGACCCTTGCTGACGGCCATCAGCACATCATCGGCCTTATCTATCAGCCGGATTTCATGGGGCAAACGCTCAATCACCGGCACACTTATTCGGCGGAATCCGCAACCGATGTCGAGCTTTGCGCCTATCCAAGGGCAGCATTCGACATCTTCCTGAGATCGCACCCAAAGCTTGAACGCCAGATTTTCGAGATGACCTTACGCGAACTCGATATTTGCCGGGACTGGACGCTTCTTTTAGGCCGGAAGTGCTCCTACGAGCGCGTCGCAGGCTTCCTGCTCATGATGGCGAGGCGAACACCTCGCACCCAAGAGCCTAACCCCGTTCACTTCGAGCTACCGTTCACCCGGGCCGAGATGGCCGACTATTTAGGCCTTACGCTCGAAACCGTAAGCCGCCAATTTAGCCGTCTGAAGACCAACGGCATTATCGACTTACCATCCAGCCGCGATATTACTATTCCAAACATGGAGCTTTTAAGCGCCGTCGCTCAGATCGAAAGTTGCTCCGACGCCTTTGATGAAGGTCAAAGCCGCGTCACTGCTTGAAGATTAGCATGCTTCACCAATAAGCGAGCGGGAGCGATCCTCATGTCTATTAAGACAATCCTCGTCTATGTACCCTCAGAGAAAAACGCCGCAGCCACTTTAGAAGCCGCTCTGCAGATAGCGAGCGTGAGAAACGCTCATGTGATTGGGTTTCACCTAATTCCCGACTTGCCCGTTTATGGGGAGTTCCCGGCAGAGGTTTCTCAGGAGGTCATCGAGCGGCTGCAAAAGGCCGGCAATGCCTCCTCGGCAGCCGCCAGGCGCGTATTCGAGGAAACCTTTAAGGCGAGCTCAGTCACGCATGAATGGCGGAGCTTCATGGCATCCTACGTCGCAGGCGCCGAGTTGATCGCACAGCAAGGCCGTAGCGTGGACCTAATCGTTTGCGGCAGAACGGACGAGGACGCTCCCGATGCTTGGAGCGATTTCGCCGAAACCGCAATCATGAGGAGCGGGCGCCCAGTTTTGGTCCTGCCCTCCGGCCCAGCTCCCAAGCAAATTGGAAGCCACGCCGTCATTGCCTGGAACGACACGCGCGAAGCTGCAAGGGCCGTTTTCGACTCGCTCGACCTCATTCGCGGCGCGGAAACGGTCCGGGCGGTTACCTTCATAGAGAGCGAGACAGAGCGCGCGGCCGCTGAATCCTTAGGGGCGCCTCTCATCGCAACCCTCGGCCGGCACGGCATTCGCGCAAACTTCGAGGTCTCCTATACAGCCAGCGGTGCAACGGGCGAGGCGATTCTTTCCAAGCTCGTCGACGATGGGTGCGATTTACTGGTTATGGGCGGCTACAGCAAATCCCGGTTCCGCGAGATGCTCTTTGGCGGCGTGAGCCGGGACATTTTACGCGACGCTTGGGTGCCCGCCCTTGTCTCGCATTGACGCCTTCTAAGAAGACCGGAGATTTCCATGACATTAAGAAAAATAAGACTGGAATTGGCGAGGGACCGGGAGCATCCAGAGGGCAGCAGCCGGCACGGATATGAGTTCGTGGGGCCGCTCGACCAGGAAGGCCATCTCGATCCCGTGGTGTGGAAGAAGTATCGCGAGCGGTGCCGGGTGCGGAGGTTCTGGCAGAACGAGGCCGATGAGTTCGGGCACTTGGTGAGGAAGCCTGGAGGGCATTGGGCCTTCCACTACGACATCCACGGCGATTCCGATGACGACGAGAGCGGGTATCGGCTGGGCAACCATAAGTTTGCCCCAGGAGAATATGTCTCGATCCGGGAGCATGACGACGATGTAATGCGAACCTTCCGGGTCGTCCGCGTCGAACCGCTTCCCGACTAGCTTACACCGCGCCCGCCCTGTAATCCGGAATGGATCTGTGGGGCCTGGCGGATGCCTCGCAACCGGCGCTATTCGAAAACGTAGGTTCCGGGCGCATCGCAAAGCGGCGGGTATCCTGCCTGCGGTGCTCCCATCGGAGGCGGCGGTGAGAATTCGTTCGACCCTGCCTGCAGCCAGCCTATCCACTCCGGCCACCAGGAGCCGTCTTTAGGCTGGTTCTGATGGAACCAAGTGTCGGCGTCGGGATAGGGCTCGCCCGGCCTCAACGTCGCAACGCGGTAATGCCGCCCCTTATGACCGGGCTCGGAGACGATGCCTGCGTTGTGTCCGCCATTCGTCAGCAGGAAGGTCACATCGGTTTCCGCGAGTACGTTGATTTGATAAACCGACCGCCACGGGGCGACGTGGTCCCACTCGGTACCTACGGCAAAAATGGGCGCTTTGATATCGCGCAAAGCGACCGCGTGGCCGTCCACAGCGTACCGGCCCTCCGCGAGCTGGTTCTCAAAGAAGATTTCACGCAGATACTCCGAATGCATCCTCGCGGGCATACGCGTCGAGTCCGCGTTCCAAGCCATGAGGTCGTTCAAGGCCTCGCGTTCACCCATGAGATAGTTCCGCAGCATCCGGGACCAGATGAGATCGTTGGAGCGGAGAAGCTGAAAAGTTTCTGTCATCTGGTCGGCTTCGAGAACCCCAGCTTCCTGCATCTGATCCTCAAGGAAGGAGAGCTGGCTCTCACTGACGAAAAGCTCAAGCTCGCCAGGCTCGCTGAAGTCGGTTTGGGCGGCAAGCAGCGTGAGCGATTTGATCCGCTCGTCGCCGTCGCGCGCCATGGCCGACGCGGCAATGGCAAGCAATGTACCCCCGAGGCAATAGCCAAGCGCATGCACCTTCCGCTCGGGCACGATTTTCGAGATGGCCCGCAAAGCTTCCATAACGCCAAGGCGCCGGTAATCGTCCATGCCGGCGTCCCGATAGCTCTCGTCGGGGTTTTTCCAGGAGATCATGAACACGGTGAAACCTTGGCCAACGAGATAGCGTACGAGCGAATTCTCAGGGGAAAGGTCCAGAACGTAATATTTCATGATCCATGCGGGCACGATCAGCACAGGCTCGGGATAAACGGTGCCCGTGCTGGGGCTATATTGGATGAGCTCCATCATCCGGTTTCTGGCGACAACCTTTCCGGGGGTCGCGGCAATCGATTGTCCCGGCTTAAACGCCTCCACCCCTGACGGCGGCAAGCCGGCTCCACGGCGAATCGAATCTTCAAGGAAGTTCCAGTATCCCCTCACGAGGTTCATCCCCGCCTCGCGAAGCGTCCGCTCCAGTATTTCAGGATTGGTGACCGGGAAATTGGAAGGCGCCACCATGTCCAGAAGCTGCCTTGCACAGAAATTTACGGCTTCCTCGTGATCCCGGCTAACCCCTCGAACGTTGCGGGTGGCCTCGTCCCAAAACTGCTCCCACAGCAAAAAGCCTTGAGCCAGGGCGTTGTAGGGCCATTGCGACCATTCTGGATGATCGAAGCGCTTGTCGCGCGCGGCCGGCCCAGCGCTAGGGGCTGGGGTTCCCGCTTCTGCTGCAACGCCGGCTAAATAGTTTTCGTATGCTAGCCCCGAGGCAACCAGCTTGGACGCAAGTTTTGCGCGCGTTCCCGGTGCCAGCGTAAGATGAAGCGCCCAATCCATGAACGCGAGCCAAAGCGCGGCGGGCGATAGGCCGCCAGTTTGCTTCGCCAGTGCATAATGAAAAAAGCGATCAGCCGCATTCGCGCTTCCCGGCATACCAACCTCCAGCATGTCCCGGGAGCATGAGCCTCGCGCCGCTCACTCCCCCGGCATTAGCCACACCTTAGCACGAACCGGCGAACGCGGGCAGCACCCGCACTATTTCCCGCAACCGCAGCGGGGACTTTAAGCGTGTGGCAACGCCCATTGAGACATGAGCTGACTTATCGGCTGTGAGAGCTTGCTGCTTTCGCGCATGTAGTCGCTCGCGAATTGGCTTAAGAACGCTGCCTGAACCTGCCCTATTTCGGCGGGTGTCTGGCAATGGGCGAATTGGTCTGACCGGCAAGCTGACGCTTGCTAAGCTTTCCTCTAACCTATCGGTCAGGGCAGCGTATGCATTGACAGTTGTCAACATTTTCCAAACCTTTCTAATCAAAACTATTAGCGTTTTCGATCCTAATATTCAAGCTTTGGCCAGCGCCGAATATAGGTTCGCTTATCTCAAAGCTACGCCCTATGATGACTGGCTTTTACTCTTTGTTATCCGCACGCGTAGCTGCTTGTTAACCGGGCAACGTTAGCACAAGCCGGTTTTAGCCGCGTTCTTGTTTGCGAACGCTTCCCGCGCCATTTCCGCAGCACAGGCCGGTCAAGAGGCTATAGCCTTTCCGGCCAAAAGGGTTATATCGAATTGCTGGTGGAGTGCATGGAGGCGGAACGCTGCGATGCGGCTTCTTCTTGTCGAGGATAATGCGGAGCTTTCAAAGCTACTGGTTAAAAGCCTGGGAGCTTCGGGCTTCGACGCGGACTCCGTCGCAACAGCGGCCGATGCGCTCAGCGTTTTGGGCTCAACGCACTATGCGGCGGCGATTCTCGATCTAGGGCTCCCCGACCAGGACGGCCTCGTAGTGCTTCGCACATTGAGAGCGCGCCACAATACCCTGCCTGTGCTCATTCTCACAGCGAGGGATGGGGTTAACGACCGTGTCACGGGCCTGCGCGCAGGCGCCGACGACTATCTCGTGAAGCCTTTTGCCATCGAGGAGCTGGTTGCGCGCCTTGAAGCGCTGCTGCGGCGCCCCGGCCAGCTGCTCGGACGCTCGCTCGAGCTCGGCAATCTCGCTTTCGACACGATAGGCCGGCAGCTCTTCATTGGCGGCAGGCCGCAAATACTCTCTGCGAGGGAGCTGGCCGTTTTGGAGATCCTGCTGCGCAGGAGCGGCCACGTCGTCTCGAAGCGTGTCGTCGAGGATCAAATATTCGGACTGTCCGCCGACGTCGGATCGAATGCCGTCGAGGTTTATATCCACCGTTTGCGCAAGACCCTGCAAGACCTGGGCGCAACTGCCGCAATTCATACGATAAGAGGCGTTGGCTATCTTATTACAGAAGCCTAGCCCAGACCCTTCGAGCATAGGCCCGGACCCCGGAGCGCTTTGGCCATGTTTCTTTTCACGTCGATTACCCGGCGCATTATCTTCCTCCATGTCGTCGCGATATCGATCACTTCGGTTTTCATGCCCGTCGCGCTGTACGTGCTGCTAAGGTCCACGGCTGAGGACTTGCAGCATCGATCGCTGCGCGAGAATGCCGAACTGATCACGCGCTATATGTCTCAGGCACCGGACGGAAGCATAACGCTCAATCTACCGCCGGATTTGGATACGCTTTTCTCCGAGGCCTACGGGCGTTACGCTTATTCGGTGCTCGATGCAGCGGATCACACACTTTTCTCCTCGCTGCACGGCCATGCCCCGGTCTTCGACACCGATGCGCGCCTCGCCGCTCCCGAATATCTCGAAAGCAAGCGCGGCGACGTGACGCTCTCCGGTGCAAGCATCCCGATGAAAGTCGGCGATCGAACTGTGTGGGTGCAAGTCGCACAAGATATGGAGCATCGCGACGTGCTCATCGACGATATTGTCCGGGAGTTCTTCAGCCGCGTGGGCTGGATTACGATCCCTATTCTTCTGTCGCTTCTCATCATCGACGTCAGCATTTTCCGCCGCGCTTTGAGCCCGCTTTTCAAAGCATCGGAGATGGCGGAGAAGATAGGACCCGAGCGCACCGATGTGCGGCTTCCCGTTGAGGCGATGCCGAGCGAAATCAAACCGCTTGTGCATACCATCAACCAGGCCCTGGAACGGCTTGAGCGCGGTTTTCTCGTGCAGCGCGACTTCACCGCGGACGCCGCCCATGAGCTACGCACGCCTTTGTCGATTCTTCAGGCAAGGGTCGATACGATCCCCGATAAAGAATTGGCCAGGGAACTCTCCCGCGATATTGCCCGGATGAAAAGGATCGTGAGCCAGCTCCTCGACATAGCGGAACTCGAAGCGTTCACGGTCGCACCGCATGAGGTTGCTGATTTGAGAAGTATTTGTGTCGAGGTCGCCGAGTTCGTCGCGCCACTCGCCGTTAGGGACGGCAAGCACATCCTGCTGGACGCTCCCGAAATGCCGGTGCCGGTCAACGGAAATCCGGAGGTGATTTTCCGCGCTGTGCGAAACGTCGCCGAGAACGCGCTTAAACACACGCCCGCCGGAACCACCGTGACGATCTCCGTGCAGGATAAGGGCACGGTTTCGGTCGAAGATTGCGGCCCAGGCATAGCGCTTTCAGAGCGTGCCCAGATTTTTCAGCGCTTTTGGCGCAAGAACCGCAGCGGGTCCACCGGAGCGGGCCTCGGTTTATCCATCGTGAAGCGCATCATGGAGGCGCATCGCGGCAGCGTAACCATAAGCAATTTGAGACCCGCTGGATGCGTTTTCACCCTGAATTTCGAAGCGAACCTCTGCCCGCCGTTTCCCGGAACGGTCCGGAACGAAAATTTGGGACACCCATTGCTAATGGCAGCGGGCAAGGATTGCAGTGTGAACCGTGGAGACAGCGCTTGACCGGCAACCGGAAATATCAAATACGCATCGATCTCGCGGACCGGTTTGCGGAGGCCGCGCGAAGCGATCCCGGCAATGAGGTTCTGCGGCCCTTAATGGACATATTGCGCAAGCACCGAACCGCGATGAAATCTCAGTTCGACGCCTTCGCAGATTATGTTGCCGAAGCTGAGAAGCATGGTGCTACCGGCGATCCTCTCTATAGGTGGACGAAAGCGACGATAGAAAATCCCGCGAAGAAGGAGAAGTACCTTAAATCCTTCACACTCTACGCTGGCGGCGAAGAGGTTTACGGCAAAGAGATAGCAGACGCGCTCGAAGCCGATTTGGCTCCCCTTGTGGGTGGAGAGCTGATCGTGCGCATGTATAAGCACGACACGAATCCTGCAAATAATCCTCAGCCGCCGGCACGCTACCGCTAAAAGCTAGAAGGCCGATTTCACCACGCCGCCATCGGCGCGCAGCACGGCGCCGTTCATGGCGCTCGAAAGGGGGCTTGCGACGAAAACTATCGCCTGCGCGATCTCCATCGGGTCTTCGAAGCGCTGAAGCAGCGAGGTGGGCCTCACCGATTTGAAGAACTCACCCCCGGCTGACTTCATGTCCTGGCCCGGCGCCATGGTTTTCATGAAATCGGCGACGCCTTCGGACGCTGTAGGCCCAGGCAGGACGGCATTCACGGTCACGCCCGTGCCCTTCGTCAACTCCGCCAGCCCGCGCGAAACGGCAAGCTGAGCGGTTTTCGTCATCCCGTAATGGATCATCTCCTCGGGGATGTTGATCGCCGACTCGGAGGATATGAAAATAATCCGGCCCCAGCTCTTCAGCAGCATCTCAGGCATGAAAGCTCGCGAGAAGCGCACGCCGGACATAACATTGACTTCGAAAAACCGCAGCCAATCTTCGTCGGGTACTTCCCCGAACGGCTTCGCCTCGAATATACCGGCGTTATTTACAAGAATGTCGACGACGCCGATGTCCTTGACCTCGTCTATGATCCGCTCCACGGCAGTCTTATCGCTGAGCTCTCCATAAACGGCATACGCCGGCGGCAGGTCTCTGCGGGCGCGCTCGACGCTTTCCGCGGTCCGCCCGTGAATGATCACTTGGGCGCCTTCGCGATGCAGTAGAATGGCCGTAGCCTTGCCGATTCCTTTGCTCGACCCTGTGACAAAAGCGAGTTTACCTTCGAGCTTATAATCCATGGCTAACCCTCCAATCGCGGCCGGCGTGGTTTTTACCCTTCAAGCTCTTAAATATTCCTTCTGGAGCGCTCGTGTTCCAATCTTTGCGAAGGAGAAGCGCACGTTTATCGCCATGAACCGGTTCCGGGTGAAACGCGGTTGCGAGGCGGATTTCGAGGCGGTTTGGCTTAACCGCGAGGTTTTCATCAACCGCGAGCCGGGATTTGTGGCGTTCCACTTGCTGAAAGGGCCGCAGACCGAAGATCATACCCTCTATGTTTCGCACACGATGTGGGCAAACGCGAAAGCCTTCGAGGATTGGACGCGCTCGGAAAGCTTCCGCGCCGCCCATGGCCGCGCAGGCGGCAATAAACCCCTCTATATCGGCGGCCCGCAATTCGAAGGCTTCGAGGCTATCCAAGAGGTGAAACCCGCATAGCCCGTTTCCAGATGCGTCCGGCGGGTCTGCTCTGGCATGCCCAGGCGCTTGCCTGCGCTTGCGCGGCTTAACGATTCGGGCGCACGAAAGGCATGCATAACAAAACGATGCAGCCGCCGGGCAAAGGTGAACAAACCTTAACCGGGAGGGCTACGATTTTTGGCTTGAATAAAACACGAAACGCAACGACCCTATTGTTCTAGGTAGGTGCGGTGAACCCGCATCGCTGCCCCCCTAACTCTCTAGGAGGTAAGCCTATGCCTAGACTGTTCACCGGGATCGAGCTGCCCGAAGATATCGTTGGGCGGTTATCGATGGTGCGGGCCGGCCTTTCCGGCGCCCACTGGATCGACCCGGACAATTATCACATCACCATGCGCTTCGTTGGCGATATTGCAGATGCTGAGGCGAACGATTTCGCCGAGGCGCTTTTAGACGTGGCCTTCGACAGTTTCGAAATCGAGCTGTCGGGTCTTGGAAGTTTTGGGGGGAATAAACCGCGGGCAATCTGGGCGGGTGTGAAGCCTTCACCCGCACTTCAGATTTTGCAAAAAGCCCATGAACGCGCTGCGCGTATTGCCGGGCTTCCGCCTGAAGCGCGCAATTTCGTGCCGCATGTTACGCTGGCCCGGCTGCGCAATGTCAGCCCCTTTGCCGTCGCAGAATATCTTGCGCGCTATGGCGGCTTTTTTACTGCGCCCTTCGAGGTGACGCGCTTCGTCCTGTTCTCGTCCCGTCCCAACCAGGGCGGCGGCCCTTATCTTATCGAGGAGGGCTACCCTTCCCGCGACATCGCATATTATGAGGACGGTGAGGCTGCCGCTTAGCGCTATTCATCGAACAGTCATCGCTTCGCAGCTGCGCAGTTTCAGGAGCCCACCACCGAACCGCCCGGCTCCGGCCGCATGATGGATAGCATCGGGAGGAAAGGACATGAGCTTCAAGGGAAGCTGCCTGTGCAAGAGCGTGCAATATGAGATCGACGGCCTCGACACTCCGATCCGCCACTGCCACTGCGCGAGCTGCCGCAAAAGCCACGCCGCCGCGTACAGCAGCTCGGCGGGCGTAGCGCGCAACCGGTACCGCTGGATTTCAGGCGAGGACAAGCTTTCCTCCTTCGAGTCCTCGCCCGGAAAACTCCGGCGCTTTTGCTCGGTCTGCGGCGCCCATATCGTCGCCGACTATAAGAACCGCCCTAACCTCGTATTGCGGGTCGCGACCCTCGACGACGATCCCGGTGCGCGGCCGTTGGAGCATATTTGGGTGTCGCATGCGGTGCCATGGCTAACGGACGGCGATTCGGTGGGCTTCCATGAGGGCTGGCACACAGGCCATTAGGGAAAAACGATGCCGGCGCTTTCGAGGGCGATACCGCTAAGCATCGCGCTCCAGCATTCTTGGCGCGAAAGCGGCATGGCACGGATTAGCGTGCCCGTCGTTACAATCTCGCCAAATGCGAGCGGAGGGTTTGCCCCATCGATCATCAGCATGCCGGTAAGGTGCCGCATGGCGTGAAGGGAGCCATCGAGCACATTGCCCGCGTGCCGGCCGCCGCCCTACGCGCTCAAAATATCGACCGCCAATCTGCTAAGACCGGGTCTACCGGCGCCCACCGGGCTACCTCAGCGCGGGCCCATGCGCAAGGCACCGTCGAGCCGGATCTTCGCGCCGTTCAGCATGCCGTTCTCGCAGATATGGCGGACGAGCGCTGCATATTCGTCGGGCTCGCCCAGCCGCGACGGAAATGGCACGGTGTTTTCGAGTGCGCGCCGGGCCTCTTCCGGGAGGCCCGCGAACATCGGTGTGTTGAAAAGGCCAGGCATGATGGTGTTGACGCGGATGCCGTCGCGGGCGAGATCTCGCGCTACCGGCAAGGTCATCGCCACCACACCGCCCTTCGAAGCCGCATAAGCGGCCTGACCGATCTGCCCGTCCTCGGCGGCAATAGACGCGGTGCAAACGATGACGCCGCGCTCCCCATCCGGCGTAATCGGATCGAGCGTTACCATCGAGGACGCCGCGCGGGTAATCATATGAAAGGTGCCCACCAGATTGACCGCGATAACCTTCTGGAATGCGGCCAAGCTGTGAGGGATCGCAGCGCCCGTCGCCTTGTCGCGGCCGACCGTCTTTTGGCCGATAGCGATGCCCGCGCAGTTCACCAAAATGCGCTCGGGTCCGTTTGCCTCGCGCGCCGTGCCGATGGCCGCCGTAACGGAGCCCTCGTCCGTCACATCGCAGAAGCAGAAAACCGCGCCAAGCTCGCTGGCCAGCGCCGCGCCAGCCTCGCGGTTCATATCGAAGATCGCCACCTTGCAGCCCGCCTGAGCCAGAGTAGCGGCTGTGGCGGCACCGAGCCCAGAAGCTCCACCGGTCACGATGGCAGAGATGTCGGTTCCTAGTTTCATACTCCCTCCGGTAAGCGTCCGGTTTGCGGCCGCAATCTTCACGCCTTATCGGCGACGAAGTTGAAGCCGGTCCCGTAAACCGTAATGGCTGCACTGCCCTGTATCATGTAAGGGCTCGAAATGCGCACCGCGACGACGCCATCATAGCCCGCGCCCGCGGCCTTCTCCTTGAGCAGACCCAGCGCCTGCTCCGTGACCCGGTCGAGCACGCCCTCATACCGGCGCATCTTGCCGCCAACTGCGTTCGTGATCGCCTCGCGTATGTCGCGCAGCAGGTTCGCCGCGAGGACCGCGTTCGCGTAGATCAGCTCGCCTTCTTTGATGCGCTGTCCCGAGAGGCTTTCAACCGTGTAGATCCGCATTATCCCTCCGCAAGCTAGTGCGTCCGTTGACTTTTCGGGTCCCGGAGGATGACTTGAGGTCGGCCGAACAGAAGCCGGCGAAGCCAGGATAAGAGCACAAGTAGCACGAAGCCCGCGATGGCGATCCAAAGCCAATACCGCTCCCAGAATACCCGGTAGCCCACGTCGCCGTCACGCACGAGCTCCGCATCCTTCACAATGCGGCCATAGCTTAATAGGCTCGCGTCGCTGTGGATGACCATGTTCAAAGCGGCAAGCTGATTGCGGCTTTCGAAAATCGCCTGGCGCAGCCCTTCACCGGACAATTCCCGCATTACGGCCGGGCTGTCGCTCACGGCCCGCATTAGCGCCCGCGCGGCGCCAGGTTCCAGGCGGCGCTCATAATCGGCAAACGCTGCAAGCTGCGGGCCGCTGAGCCTGCGGACCAGATCGCGCATTTGATCGCCGGGAAGATTGAGGATCAGATCGCGCTCTTGCGCATCGAGCTCGGCGATGCGCGACACTGCGATTTTATCGTTGAGCGACAGGATTTTCTCAAGATTCTCATGGCTTAACCCGGCGGGAGAAAGCCAGCGATATATGCCTAACTCCACCACGCGCGGCAAATCCTCGCCCGCTGCGGCCGACCAGAGCAATGCTTCGTCTATGGACTTCCTGTCGCCCGCTATCACAAGCCCGGCGTCGTTGAGGTCGAGGATCGCCTTATTGAGCGATCCGTCGGCAACGCGCTCAAATATACGGTTCTCGCCCTCGCTGCCATAGAGGATGTCAACAATCTGGCCGAGCTTGCCAAGCTGATCGATGCGCCGGTCCTTCAGAAACTCCGCGAAAGCAGGGCTCTTTTCGCTGAGCGAGAGCAGCCGGTTGTATTTCTGCTTGAAGTCCAGCCATACCGAATAAATGCGCTCTGCGGTCTCCTGAGCTATTGCTCCGGTCTGCTGGCTTATATCGGCTTGGATCGTCTTGCCGATTTCGCCTTTGATGAGCGTTTTGGTCTCATCCGATTTCATGCGCTCCGATACGATGGGAAACACACCCTCCCCTGCATCGTAAATATCCTTGGCAATGAGGGCCAAGCCGATGAGTCCGGCAACGGAAGAGACGATCCGGCTGGCCACGATCCCAGCGATCCGGCTGCCGATGCTCTCGACAATCTGGGCAAGGACGCGCCGCGTCACAATGAGCACAATCCCCGAGATAGAAGCCGCATTATTTAGAATCAGATCGGAAGTACCGATTTTAACGGCGGGCTGCTCAGCCTTCGCCTCCAGGTTCTTTTGGCTTTCCTGCGCGAAAACTTGGGCGATAGCCCCGCCATAACGCGATTGCAGGGCTGTTTGGACGCAGGCGATGATGGGGTTTGAAACCTTAGCGGTTGCTTTCTCGATCTGCGCGCCTGCATCTTTGGCGACGCCGGTGGCGAGTTCTTCAAGTGCGGCCTTGAAGCCTTGCGAGTTGTAGGTTTTGTCCGCGATCGCTGTGGCATAGCGGGCCGCCGACGATTTGCTCACGGTAGAATAGGCGCGGTCGAGCCAGCTCGAATCGGCGCGGACCGCCGCAATCGCGGCATCGACCTCCCGGTCGATCCGGGCGCTCACATCGGCCGTTGTCCAGTGGGCGTTGACGAGGGCCGGATAGTCGACGGCCGTAAGCTCGGCCTTGAGATTGGTTGCGGCAAGCTCGCGGATACGGTCCCGCACATTGGTATCGCTGAGACTGCGGCATTCATCGATGGTCACGACAGGCGCAGGCTGCGCTAAGGCCAAGCGGGGAGCCTGACATGTGAGGCCTGCAACAGCGCCCCAGGTTAAGATCCAGGCGAAAAACTTACGCATAAAGGCCCCTGGCTGAATGGCCGGAAACAGCGGCAACGGATTAATAAGCCCACACGCAACCTTTCAGGTTGCGCCTGCCCTAAAATAACAACGGAATTGAAAATAAAAAGCGTTCATTTTATCGAGGTACGACGATCTTCGTATTCACCCCAAAGCCTCCAGCAGCGCCCGCTCCCAGACTGGCCGGAAGCTCCGCCGGTGATGGCAGGTGACGCCGTGCAGCTTTAGCGCGGCCGCGTGCTCCTGCGTTCCGTAACCCTTGTTGCGCTCCCAGCCATAAAGGGGAAAGCCGGGTGCGAGATCGCGCATCATCCGGTCGCGCGTGACCTTTGCGACGATAGAAGCCGCGGCGATGGAGAGGGAAAGTGCATCACCGCCGACCAGGGCTTCGGCGGGCATGTCGAATTTTGGGTGGCGGTTGCCGTCGACGAGCACAGCCGAGGGCGTGCACGGCAAATTTTTCACCGCCTCGCACATCGCCGCGTGCGTCGCGTGATAGATGTTGATGCCATCGATCGTTCCGACGTCCGAAATGCCGATCCCCACATGGGCAACAGCTTGGATCTTCCGGAACAGCGCTTCGCGCACCTCGGCGCTCAACTGCTTGGAATCGTGAATGCCCGCGGGAGGCTTGCCGAAGAAGATCACCGCCGCCGCAACGACCGGCCCGGCCCATGGGCCGCGCCCGGCTTCGTCGATGCCGGCGATGAGTCCGCCATATTTGCGTTGAAGCGCTAAATCGGGGCGTCTTGTCGGACTTGGAGATTTGGAGACGGGCGGCATCGCCTGTTCTTGTACCGCCGCGCTTCTCCAATCAAGCGCCTAGAAGGCGAAACCTACAGTTTTTTGTCAAGCCGAAGGTTGCACCCGGCCGAGGCCAAATCAAAAAAGACTGAGCTGCGACGGGCCCGGCACCCTGAATAGATCGTTGCGCAAAGCCAAGTGCCGTTGATCGAGGCGGTAGCGTTTGAGAGCCACTTGAAAACGCGTTGCGATTTGCTCTGCATAGGGACCAGTCCCGGTCTGCCGCTCCCCGAAGCGCGAGACATAATCCCTGCCCCCGCGCATCGAGCGCAGGAGGGACATGACGCGGCTCGCCCGGTCAGGAAACTCAGCTTGCAGCCACTCCTGGAAAAGCGGGGCGATTTCCAGAGGCAGGCGTAGAACGATGTAGCCCGCCTCGCTAGCGCCCGCCGAAGCGGCCGCCTCCAAAATTCGCTCGATTTCGTGATCGTTGAGTGCCGGGATCAAGGGCGCCGCCAGCACCGCGACAGGAACGCAGGCGTCAGACAGTTGGCGGATGGCCTCGATCCGCTTATCCGGCGTCGAAGCGCGCGGCTCCATTTTGCGCGCGAGCTGGCGGTCGAGCGTTGTCACCGACATCGAAACCTTGACGAGCCCCCGGCTTGCAAGCCGCGACAGAATATCGAGGTCTCGCAGCACCAGCGCCGACTTTGTCACGATTGCGGTTGGATGGCTGAAGCTGTCCAGCACCTCCAGCACGCCGCGCGTTATCTTGCGCTCGCGCTCGATGGGCTGATAGGCATCGGTATTGGCGCCGAGCACGATCGTCGCCGGCGCGTATCCAGGCCTCGACAGCTCCTTCTCGAGCGCTTCCGCCGCGTTCACCTTGGCGGTGAGCTTGGTCTCGAAATCGAGGCCCGCCGAATAACCCCAATAGGCGTGGCTCGGGCGCGCATAGCAGTAGATGCAGCCGTGCTCGCAGCCGCGATAGGGATTGATCGACCTATCGAAACCGAGATCGGGCGAGCAGTTGGTGGCAACGATGGTTTTGGCCACTTCCTCGCGGACTTCTGTCTTGAACGGTTCAAGCTCTGAGAGACTTTCCCAGCCGTCGTCGAAACGCTCGCGCCGCTCCGGCTCGAACCGGCCCGTGGCATTCGACACAGCACCGCGCCCGCGCCGCCGCTCTGCGCCGATCCGCTCGTCCGCGCTTGCGCGTCTTGCTTCTTTCCACGCCATCGCGGTAAAGTAGCGCTCGCGCGAGAACATTTAAAGAACATTTTCCGGCTTTTCCTCCGCGCGCTTTTAGATGAAGCCATGATCTCAGTCGTTATTCCCACACACAACGCCGCTTCCCATTTGCCGGCTGCGCTCCAATCCCTGTTCGATGCCGCGATCGACGGTCTCGTTAGCGAGGTTATTGTGGCCGACTGCGGGTCCACCGACGCCACGCTCGATATCGCCGACGACGCAGGGGCAACCGTGATCGAGGCTGGCTGCGGGCAGCAGCTGCTTGCCGGCGCCCAAGCCGCACGCAAGCCGTGGCTGCTTTTTCTCAAGCCTTGCGCCACAATGGAGAAGGGCTGGGAGAAGGAGGCCAGAGCTTTTATCGCCAAGGGCGAGACGGGCGCCGCGGCCTTCCGTTTCCGGGTTGCAGGTGCCGGCATCCGTCCGCGCTTTCGCGAAGCGGCCGCCGCAATCCGTGCCCGCGCCTTCCGCCTGCCCGATTGCTGCAACGGGCTGCTCATCCCCGCCAAGCTGCTGGACTCCGTCGGCGCTGCTTCCACACCCCCGATGCAGGAGGAGGACCTGATAAAGCGGCTCGGGCGCGGCCGGGTCGTTATGCTGACAGCGGCGGTGATTGCGAGTGGCGCGCGCGCGTAAATGGGCAAAGGTCCGTTACGGCACGCACCGCGGAGACGTAATCCAACTCTGCCGCTCTAAAGCTTGCCGGTCAGCTCTTAGAAAGCCGGCTTTGCCCGCTCGAGCTCCTCCATGGTTGGCGAAACGAGCACGGCCTGAAAAAAGTAAGTTTGATCGGGATGGGCGGCGCCGGCATCCTTCGCGAAGGCGGCGAGTTCGAATGCCTGCTCAGGTTGGGACGGGTTTTTGTAAAGGTAGACCTTGAAGCCCGGCTTGCCCTTGCGCTCAAAATCCGCGAGCGGCTCGATAGAGCTGCCGTCGCAGGCGCCACCTGTTTCGCGGCCGCATCTTTATGCGCAGGGCTCATCAACGCCGCGTCGTTCCTTCCTGCATGAGCGGGCGCGGCGGCGCCAGAGCGCTTATGGCAAATGCTCCATGAGCCGCGGCATAATCTCCACCATGTTGCAGGGCCGGTGGCGGAAATCGAGCTGAGAGCGCAGAATAAGGGTCCAGGCATCCTTGCAGGCGCCCGGCGATCCGGGCACGCAAAAGATATAGGTGCCGCCCGCAACGCCCGCGAGCGAGCGCGATTGGATCGTCGATGTGCCGATCTTCCCATAGCTCAGCATGTGCATGAGCACGGAGAAACCGTCGATCTCCTTCTCGAAGAGCGGCCGCACCGCCTCGGGCGTCACATCGCGGCCCGTGAGCCCCGTGCCGCCCGTGGTTATAATTGCGTCCACAGCGGGATCGGCGATCCACGCTTCGATCTGGCTCCGGATCAGCCCCGTGTCATCCTTCACAATCGCACGGCACGCAAGCTCATGGCCGTCCGCCTGCAGCATTTCTGCGAGAAGCGCGCCGGATGTGTCCTCCTTCGGCGTGCGTGTGTCGGATACCGTTAGCACCGCGATCCGCACCGGCTTGAAAGGCAAATTTTCGTCAATTCCGGCCATGCCTGTCTTCCTTTACTTCGTCCAGCGCCTCACGAATAGAGAGAAGGTCGCGCCAGGCGAGCCGCTTGGCAATGGGGTTGCGCAAGAGATAGGCCGGGTGCAGCGTCGCCATCGCCCGGATGCCGCGATAGCTCAGCCATTTACCGCGGAGCTTCATGATGCCCTCGCTTGCGCCTGTGAGTTGCTTCGCGGCTGCGTTCCCGAGGAAAATCAATAGTTCGGGGCTGAGAAGCTCGATCTGCCGCTCGACAAAGGGCTCGCAAACCTGAACCTCCTCGGGCGATGGCGTCCGATTGCCGGGCGGGCGCCAGAAAACGAGGTTGGTGATATAGACATCCTCTCCAGTCAGCCCGATCGCCGCAAGCATTCTATCCAGCAGCTGCCCTGCCCTGCCAACGAACGGCAAGCCTTTCGCGTCCTCGTCCTTCCCGGGCGCTTCCCCAATCAGCATGATGCGCGCGTCAGGCGAGCCGCGCGAGAGGCAAAGGCGGGTTGCGGTTTGTTTTAAGGTGCAGCCATCGAAGGTCTCAAGAAGAGCCCGCAGTCCGGCAAGATCGGCAGCGCTGCGAGCGAGTTCGCGCGCAGCCATCGCGTCCGCGCCGCCGGCAGCAGGTATATCGGCACGCAGCGCCGGCTCCAGGCGCGGGGCTGCCTTACGCCCGGGCAACGGCGGGTTGATTGCCGGTTCGGCAGGTTTATTTAAAAGGCTGAGGGCAGCCCCCAAAGGCGGTACCTCGGCATACCAATCCTGCGGCGCGGGCGCGATAGCTTCGTCAACGCCCATCGCTCTGTACCATTCGAGCAAAATCGCTGCGTTTTGCGGCGCGATATTCATAGCTCGCACATTGACACGATGCGTCAATTAATCAAGGTGGCGCGCGCGCGTGTTTCCATGTACGACACCGTTCGCGAGAGCCAGATTCTGCGGCGCGGGAGGACCAGATGGGAAACGATGCAAAAGCCGGGGGCACAGAACGGATCGAGCTCCCCGAACGCGAGACGATGGAATTCGACGCCGTGATCGTCGGGGCTGGCCCAGCCGGCCTTTCTGCAGCGATCCGCTTAAAACAGCTCGCAAGCGAAAGAGGCAAGGATGTCTCGGTTGTCGTACTCGAGAAGGGCTCCGAAGCCGGCGCGCACATCCTCTCGGGCGCTGTCCTCGACCCTTCCGGCCTCGACGCTCTCATTCCCACTTGGCGGCAGGACGGCGCGCCCATCACGCAACATGTGACGAAGGACCGCTTTCTATATCTTGGGCCGCAAGGCGACGTGCCGCTTCCGAATTTCGTCATGCCACCGCTGATGTCGAACCATGGCAGTTATGTCGTCAGCCTCGGCGATGTCGTCCGCTGGCTTGCCGGCAAGGCCGAAGAACTTGGGGTGGAAATCTACCCAGGCTTCCCCGCAACCGAGATTCTGACCGATAGCGAAGGCACCGTGATTGGCGTCGCAACAGGGGATCTAGGGCTCGACCGCGAGGGCAAGCCCAAGGGCGAATTTGTGCGAGGCATGGCGTTGCACGGCAAATACACGCTATTTGCCGAAGGCGCGCGCGGCTCTCTCTCGAAAAAGCTCATTCGCATGCTCGATCTCGATGTCGATAGCGAGCCGCAGAAGTTTGGCATCGGCCTGAAAGAGCTTTGGCAGATAAGGCCGGAAAACCACCGGCCTGGGCTGGTGCAGCATACGCTCGGCTGGCCGCTGAACAACCGGACCGGCGGCGGCTCCTTTATGTATCATTATGGCGAAAACCTCGTCTCTGTCGGCTTCGTAGTGCATCTCAACTACGAGAATCCATACATTCATCCTTTCAAAGAGTTTCAGCGGCTTAAAACGCACCCGGCGATCGCGCCTACGTTCGAAGGTGGCAAGCGCATCGGCTATGGCGCCCGCGCTATCACCGAGGGCGGCTGGCAGTCCCTTCCGAAGCTTGTGTTTCCTGGCGGAGCCCTGCTTGGATGCGGCGCGGGCATGGTAAACGTGCCGCGCATCAAGGGCACCCACAACGCCATGCTATCGGGTAAGGCCGCGGCGGAAGCGGTTTTCGAGGCCATCGAAGCGGGCCGGAGCGGCGACGAGCTTGACGCTTACGAGCGAACAGTCCGTACCGGGGCCATCGCCCGCGATCTGAAACGCGTGCGCAACGTCAAGCCGATTTTGTCGCGATTTGGCACGGTTCTCGGCACGGCGTTGAGCGGCGCCGACATGTGGCTCAACACCCTTTCGACGGCACTTTCTCCCACGCTGAAGCATGGAAAGCCAGATTACGCCGCGCTAAAGCCCGCGAAGAACTTCGCGCCGATCGACTATCCGAAACCCGACGGAAAGCTGACCTTCGACATCCCATCCTCGCTCTTCCTCTCCGGTACCAATCACACGGAGGATCAGCCGGTTCACCTCGTCCTGACAGACCCGGACGTTCCGATTCGCGATAATCTGCCGGTCTATGCCGAGCCCGCACAGCGCTATTGCCCAGCGGGCGTCTACGAGGTGCTAGAGGGTACGGACGGAAAACCGCGCTTTCAAATCAACTCGCAGAACTGCGTGCACTGCAAGACCTGCGACATCAAAGACCCGGCCCAGAACATAACCTGGGTGCCGCCGGAAGGCGGGGGTGGCCCGAACTATGCAGGAATGTAGGCCCGGCTTTACCGATGCGGAACCTGCCGGCACCGGGGACTATGAGCCCGCGCCCGGCATCGCAAGTTCGAGGAACGCGCCCGCAAAACCCCGTTCCTTTCTCGCGGGCGCCGCTTGGGCGCTGTTTGCAATCTCGATCTGGTCGGGGTGGTTCGTCTCGACCCGCTTCAACGTCTCGACGGACCTTACTGCCTACGACCTGGTCGCGCTCCGCTTCGGCGTGGCGGCGCTGATTCTGATTCCCGTAACGATACGATTGCGCGGCGGCCTTGGCCTTCTGCGCTGGCGAACCGCCCTTGCGCTGTTCGCAGGTTCCGGCATCGTTTACAGTATATGCGTTACGGGTGGCGTGACTTTTGCGCCTGCGGCGGAGGGCGCGGCCTTGACGCCGGGCGTTATGCCTATGGCGACGGCGCTCCTGAGCGTGCTCGTGCTGAAGGACCGGCTGACAAAAAGCCAGCTCGCCGGCCTGTGCTTTATTTCAGCCGGCGTTGCCGCTATCGCCGGGGCAGGCCTTTTTGCCGGCGCTCACCACGGTTGGATCGGGCATATCCTCTTTGTGACCGGAGCCTTCCTGTTCGCGGGCTACACCATTGCGCTGCGCCGCTCTGGGCTTACCGGAATGCAGGCGACTGCGCTGGTTTCGACTTGGTCGTGCGTCCTCTACTTTCCGGTCTATATCTTCGCGCTGCACCCGCGCGTTCTCGAAGTGCCTGCGCTGTCGCTGGTCTTTCCCGCCTTCTATCAAGGTGTCCTAACCAATGTTATCTCCCTTGTGGCCTACGCCCGCGCGGTCTCTGCCTTAGGCCCCGCCCGCGCCTCCCCTTTTGCCGCGCTTATCCCGGCGGTCACAGCCCTCCTCGGCATGTTTTTTCTGGGCGAACGCCCGGCCAGCGCGGATTGGGCGGGCATCGCCTGCGTGAGCGTGGGCGTCTATCTCGCGTCAGGCGCTCCGCTGAGATGGTTTTCAAATGCGCTTCACAAATTCAGGCAAAATTGATCGCTAGACTGCGCCGCTACAAATTCTGTGACAGGTTGCAGCTTTCCAGGACACGCCGCAGCGCCTATGGTGCCGCGTGGCCCAGTTAGTATGCCAACGCGACCGGTAGAGATTATGAACGACCATTCAGCAGGGTATACCGAGCTGCCCCGCACCGCCTATTTGGATCACACGTTGCGGCGTGCCCGTACTGCAGCGGAGCAGCGCTCCCACCGCTATGTCACGCTCGAGCATCTTTTGCTGGCGCTGCTCGACGATCCGGACGCGCTGAAGCTGCTTAGGACTGTTGGCGCGGACGTTGCCGTCATTCAAACCGCCGTCGCCGGTGCGGTGAACAATCGAATGTCGACACTGGTTGACCCCACCGGCCGGCCGCCCAGTTTCAGCTACAAGTTCGACTCGCTGTTTCCCGGCGCGTCCGAGGACGCCCTGCGCGCCGCACGCAGGGAAATCTGCGGCGCCCTCGCCCTTATAGCCATCGCCAAAGACCCCGACAGCTATGCTTCAGCGATATTGGCGGCGAACGGATTTAATCCGCAGGCGGCGTTGAACGCACTCGCCAGCGCCTCCTCATCGCCAAATCAGCCACTGCAACCCGCTACCGTACCATCAGCTGCCTTGCCCGCTTCCAGTCATGCTGAAATGGCTCCGCGGCCAAAACAGGAGCCTCTGGCGCGCCCGCCTCAGACAGCCGCCGCGGCTTATCCTGCCCCAGTTGCGCAAAGCACACGGGAAGACACCGGCGAAAACCTCATGGAGGATATGCTGGCAAGCGTACGCAATATCCTCGATGCCGAAGAGCGCAAGGAACGCGGCCTTCCGCTTGTAAGCTCCCCATCTCCCATGCCACCGCCCGCACCGCGCGGAAGCCCGCCTCGCCTTGAGCCGCAACTCCGGGCCGATGCAGCCCCCGATCGTCTGCGGAGCCCGGCAGAGCTGCGCAACCCGCCCCCTCACGGAGGCCAAGAGCGCATCGATCCCGCTTTCCGGCCCGAGGCGCAGCCCCGCGCCGCCGCTCTGCCTCCAGAACGCCGTCCCCAGGACGTTGACCACGCAGCAGGCTTCTCCAAGCCACCCTCCGTTGCCTTCGATCATGAACCTCCGCAAGCCCCGGCCTCTCCCAAAAAGAAACGCAAGGCCGCCGCGCCGAAAGGGCCGGGACGCGGCCGCACTGAACCGCCAAGCCTCCTGGCGAAGGTGCTTGAAGGCATCCCGCGCAAAACGAGCGTCGCGCGCACGGAAACTATACAGATCCAGCTAACCAGGGAGGATGCCGGCCTATTGTTCGCGCGGCTGCCCCGGCGCGGCCAGCCTCAGCAAGGCGCCGGGCCGCAGCCACCGTGCCGGGCAGTCACCGTCCGCCTGTCAGCTCCCGAAGGAGGCTTTTTCATAGAGGCCTTAACGCCGGAGACGCAATGGCTCTTCGAGCGTCCATCCGTCCTTGGCGAGGAGCCGTTCGGAACCTGGAAATGGTCGGCTATCTCCAACGAAAGCGGCACGCGTGTCCTTTCTGTCTCCATCTTTGCACGGGACATCGACGGCAACGGCCTGCTGGGCGACATTCAAGTCCCGGCCCAGGCGATCGATGTCCGGGTCCGCGGCGGTTTTGGGCGCCGCGTGTGGGGCTTCCTCGGCACCGTGCTGCTGCTGCTCTCTGGCAGCGCGCTAGCGGTCGGCGCCTTATATGCGCTTAAGATAACGGGAAAGCTGCCGCATTGGCTCCTCGTTCATTAGCGTCCCACTGGCCGGCGCTCTTGGACAGTTCGAGAACGTTCGCATTCGCAAAAACCTACTCCTTGCGGTTTGGCATAACGGCGCGGCCCCGCTAGTCTCGCGTCTGTGCTCATTCCAATCCCCCAAGCGGCGTGCGATTTCTTGCTACGGAAGGGCTTTGCGCCATATTCCCGACATCGAGGCAAGCAAAAAAGGATACAAGCGATTGGGAGAAACTTCCTAATATTAACGTTTTCCCAGTCGAAATATCAGAACTAAAGTTTCTAGGTCTCTGACGCCAGAAGAGCAGCAAGACTAGGGAGGATGGGTTGGGTCGCAGGTTTATTCCGGTTTTTGCAGGAGGCATTTTACTGACACTTAGTTTGACGGCCAGCGGGGGACCGGGCGACAATAGGGGAGCCGTACTCCGCGGACTTGCCAGCCAGATCGGACGCGCACTTGGCGCCGCGTCTGCTTGCCCTAACATAGCCCGCCCTCGCATCGACGCGATTGCAGCCAAATTCAGCAGCGTCATCAAGTCCTCTGCGGCGAACCAGGATGAATTCAACGCGGTCGTCGAGCAGTTGAACACAGCTGAGTCCGAAGGCGCCCGCGCGGTGGCTGGAAAGCAAACCGACTGCTCTAGCGCCGAGCGCCAGCTAGCCGACCTGGAGAACGCTTCCGCGCGCGCGCCCCAGAGCAGCGCCGTCCAACCCGCGGTTTTTCCGGCGCAGGAAGCGGCAGCCGCTGTGCGCGGCGTGTCGGGTAACGAAATCCGCTTTGGCGCGTCCGTGCCGCTCACCGGGCCGAACAGAGACTACGGCCAGCAAATCCGGACTGGAATCGAAACCGCATTTAACATGGCCAACGATGCCGGCGGAGTGAACGGGCGTATGCTGCGGCTTGTCACTGCCGACGACGGTTATGAGCCAACCCGCACCGCCGAAACCGTGAAGCAGCTTTACGAGAGGGACCAGGTTTTCGGGTTTGTCGGAAATTTCGGCACGGCAACGGCGGCGGTTTCCGTGCCGTTTGCGCTCGAGCGCCACATGCTCTTTTACGCAGGATACTCCGGCGCAAGTATATTGCGGCGGGACCCGCCGGACCATTACGTTTTTAACTACCGTCCAAGCTACGCAGAGGAAACCGACGCGGCTGTCCACTATCTCGTCAAGCTCAGGCGGATAAGACCCGAGCAGATCGCCGTATTCGCTCAGCAGGACGGCTTTGGCGACGCCGGCTTTCAGGGTGTCGAAAAGGCAATACGCGCGCTGCGCGGCAGCAACGGCGGCTCTATCCTCCACCTCACCTATCAGCGGAACTCCGTCGATGTGGACGCAGCTGTTTCCCAACTGAAATCTCACAAGACCCCAATCAAAGCCGTTGTAATGGCCGCTACCTACCGTGCAGCCGCACGTTTTATCGAAAGAACGCGCGATGCCTACCCCGGCTTGATCTATACAAATGAGTCCGTCGTCGAGCCCGACTCACTTCGCAACGAGCTTGTGCTGCTCGGTCCGAAATACGCAGCAGGCGTCATCGTCACCCAGGCCGTTCCCGACGTAAGCGGATATTCCTCGCTCGTTCTCGAATATAAATCCGAATTGGCGAAATATTTCGGCGGCGAGGCCCCGAGCGCTACATCGCTTGAGTACTATGTCGCCGCCCGGGTTCTTATCGAAGCCTTGAAACACGCTGGACCCCAGCTCGACATCGAAAAGCTGGTGGATGCATTCGAGGCCATGCATGGCTTGGACTTGGGGCTAGGGACGCCCATCAGCTTCGGCAAGAGCGAACATCAGGGATTGCATAAAGTATGGGGCACGCAGCTCAACGAGTCCGGCAAATATGAGCCAATCGACTTGCAATAGCCGCATCGCTTCCTGTAACAAGCCGATAAGATCCGGGAGGATGGCGTGAGTTTCCGGTTTATTTTAGTCGTTGCCGGGTTGTTTTTGTTAGTCCCGCCGATGGGAGCAGGTGCAGGCCCGGACGGCGAAAGGGGAAATATACTTCGCGGGCTCGCAAGCCAAGCGGGCCGGGTGCTTGGCGCAGCGTCCGCCTGTCCAAGCATAGCGCAGCCCCGCGTCAAAGCCCTTACAGACAAAATCGCTGAGGTCATCAAGAACTCGGCGTCCGGCCAAGACGAAAGCAACGCCTTCGTCGAGCTATTCAACCAAAGCATAGCTAACGGCGCCCGCTCGATCGCCGCGAAGCAAGAGAGTTGCACAGCGGCCGAGCGCCAGCTCGCCGACCTTGAGAACGCTTCCGCGCCCATTCCTCAGAGCAGCCCTTTGCCCGTTCCCCGTGGCAGCAGCCTCGTAATGAGCGCCGCCCAAGCCGCAGACGCTGAGGGGAAAGCCCTGCCGGGCCTTGAGCGCGGCGTCACCGGCAGCGAGATCTTGTTTGGCATGGCGGCGCCCTTTACGGGCCCGGCGAAAGAACTCGGACAGCAAATGCGGCTCGGCATCGAGACCGCATTCCGCGCGGCGAACGACGACGGCGGCGTAAACGGGCGGATGTTGCGTCTTGTTACGGCAGACGATGGCTATGAGCCCGCACGGACTGCCGAAGCCGTCAAGCAGCTCTACGAGAAAGACCAGGTGTTCGGTTTTATCGGCAATGTCGGAACGCCAACCGCCATGGTATCGGCGCCTTTCGCGCTTGAGCATCGCACGCTTTTTTTTGGAGCCTTTACCGGCGCAGCCTTCTTGCGGCGCAACCCGCCCGACCGGTACATCTTCAATTATCGCGCAAGTTACGCAGAGGAGACCGACGCGGTTGTGCAATACCTCGTCAACCGCCGCAAGCTCGCCCCAGACCAGATCGCCGTCTTCGCTCAGCAGGATTCGTTTGGAGATGCGGGATTCGCCGGTGTCGCCAAAGCGATGCGTGCATTGCGCGGCGGGGATGGAAGCGACACGCTCCGCATCGGCTATCCGCGCAACACGGCCGATGTGGATGCCGCCATCGCACAACTGAAAGCGAACAAAAAGCCGATCAAGGCGATCGTTATGGTGGCAACATATCGTGCGGCCGCCCGCTTCATAGAAAAAACGCGCGATACCTATCCTGGCTTGATTTACTCGAATGTATCGTTCGTGGGCAGCACCTCGTTAAGGGACGAGCTGATGCTGCTTGGGCCGAAATACGCCACCGGCGTCATCGTAACCCAGGCCGTTCCGCCCCTGGACGGCTATTCCACCTTAGTTCTGCAATACAAGGCGGCATTGGCCCAATATTTCGGTAGCGAGGCGCCCGACTACGTTTCCCTTGAAGGTTATATAGCCGCGCAGGTCCTCATCGAAGCGCTCAGGCGCGCGGGCCCTCAGCTCGACACGGAGAAGACAGTGGACGCCCTGGAAAACATGAGCGGCTTAGACATCGGGGTCGGCGTGAAAGTCAGCTTCAGCAGAAGCGAGCATCAAGCGGTACACAAGGTTTGGGGAACTCAGCTCGACGAGGCGGGCAAGTACGTGCCCATCGAGTTGCCGTAAGGCACAGCTGGCCAACGAGACTTGCCCGAGCCGGTGGCTACGCCCAGATCCGCCTGAGCGATCCCGCCATTCAGCAACCTTTGGAGGGCAGTTCGCCCTCTCAACGCAAAGCCGAAAGGACGTTAGCGTGCAAGCTGCAAACATCCTGCTCCAAGACTGGCAAACGCCCTTCAACATGCCGCCCTTCGAGGCGATACGGGACGAAGATTTCTTGCCGGCCTTCGAAGAGGCGATGCGGCTTCACTTGGCAGAGGTGGAGGAAATCGCAAACGATCCCGCAGCGCCTTCATTCACGAACACCATCGAAGCTCTGGAGCGGGCGGGCCGCGCACTTGAAAATGCCAGCTCGGTCTTCTTCAATCTGTCGGCTGCCGATACGAACGACGAGCGGCAAAGCATCGAACGGGCGCTTTCGCCCCTGCTCGCCAACCACAGCATGGCCATTCTGACGAACGCGAAACTGTTTGCAAGGATCGATAGTCTTTTCCAATCGGCAGGGGCGCTCGGGCTTAATAGCGAGCGGTCTCAACTCCTGGAACACTATCATAAGAAATTCGTGCGCGCCGGCGCCAAGCTCAGCGAGCAGGCGAAGGCGCGCTTGAAGGAAATCGAAAGCAGCCTCTCCCAGTTGCAGACCGCTTTTTCGCAGAATATACTGGCCAGCGAGAAGACGTTCCAGCTTGTCCTTGAGACTGCGGACGACCTGAAAGGGCTGCCGGATTTCGTGCGGCAGGCCGCCGCGGAGGCTGCAGCGGCCCGGGGCCTTCCGGGAAAATATGTTATCTCCCTTTCGCGGGCGAGCATTGAGCCGTTTCTCGAATTCTCCGGGCGCCGCGATTTACGGGAGAAGGCCTATAAAGCCTACATTGCGCGAGGGGAGCAGCCTGGCGGCGCGGATAACCGGCCGCTCATTTCCAAGCTTTTGGCTTTGCGGGCCGAGCGCGCGAAGCTTTTGGGCTTCGAAACCTATGCCGGATTCCAGATCGCCGATGCGATGGCGAAAACCCCGGCCAATGCGAGGCGGCTTTTGGAGGATGTATGGAAGAGAGCCAAGCGAAAAGCGGAAGAAGAGCGCGCAAGGCTCGAAGCAATCGCCCAGAGCGAAGGACATAACGAGCCCTTAGCCGCGTGGGACTGGCATCATTACGCCGAAAAGCGCCGCAGCGCCGAGTTCAGCATCGACGGCGCAGAGCTGATGCCATATTTCGAGCTGAATAACATGATCGCAGCGGTCTTTGAAACCGCGCGCCGGCTTTTCGGCCTCTCCTTCAAAGAACGAAGCGGCATCCCCCTCTACCATGCCGATGTCCGGGCTTGGGAGGTCATGAACCGCGAGGGCAAGGTCATCGCGCTATTCCTCGGCGATTATTTCCACCGGCCCTCGAAACGCAGCGGCGCCTGGATGAGCAGCTTCCGCGACCAAAAGCGGCTCGACGGCGAAGTGCTTCCTATCATTATCAACGTGCTGAACTTTACCAAAGCAGCCCCAGGCAGCCCCGCTCTCCTCAGCCTTGACGATGCCAGAACCTTGTTTCACGAGTTCGGCCACGCGTTGCACGGCCTTCTATCGGATGTGACTTATGGCAGCCTCTCCGGGACAAGCGTCGACCGCGACTTCGTCGAGCTGCCCTCCCAGCTTTTCGAAAATTGGCTGCTTCAGCCGGAAACGCTAAGCCGGTTCGCACGGCACGCCGAAACCGGCGAGCCGATGCCCGAGGACCTTGTCAACCGCGTGCTTGCCGCGCGTAAGTTCAATCAGGGCTTCGCAACGGCTGAATATACCGCATCGGCGCTGTTCGATCTCGACATTCATGAAGAGACCGCGTCCGAGGGGATCGATCCATGGGCTTTTGAGGAAAGCCTGCGCGCACGTATTGGTATCCCCGATGCGATCGCGCTTCGCCATCGCCCCCCGCATTTCCAGCACATCTTTGCAGGCAGCAGCTATGCCGCCGGCTATTACACCTATCTTTGGGCCGAGGTGATGGAGGCGGACGCCTTCGAAGCGTTCGAAGAAGCCTCCGGCATCTTCGATCCAGCCGTGGCCCAACGCTTGCACAAATATATTTACTCGTCGGGCGGAACGATGAAGCCGGATGAAGCCTACCGCGCATTTCGCGGACGCGATCCTTCCGTAGAGCCGCTGATGGAGAAGCGCGGGCTTACAAACAGCGAGGTACTTTAAGGTCTGGGAGCACTAAAAGCGCGCCTTCACCAAAATAAGAGCTGCCGGGAATCGCCGCTTTATGTAAATCATTATAACATGAGCTGGAAACATGGCGGGCCTGGCCGCCGCGGATATCATCACGGCAATCTTCGCGAGGCGCTGATCCAAAGCGCGCTGAGCTTGATCGGCGAGAAAGGCCCGGCTGGCTTCACGATTGCGGAGGCGGCGCGCTCTGCGGGCGTGAGCCCGGCTGCGCCCTACCGGCATTTCCGCGACCGCGAGGAGCTGATGGCCGATGTCGCCCGGCTCGGCTTCGAACGGTTCGCTGCCGATCTTGAAAAGGCTTGGCATGGCGGCAATCCCTCGCCGCTCGAAGCCGTACAAAATGTCGGCCGCGCCTACCTCGCCTTCGCCCGCAACGAACCCGCCTATTACGCCGCAATGTTCGAGACCGGCCTTCCGCGCACCGCGAACGCGGCGCTGGATCAATCGGCGGACCGCGCGTTCGAGGTCCTGCACACGGCCACGAAAAAGCTCATCGAGAAATTGCCCGAAAACGACAGACCGCCATCGCATATGGTCGCGCTGCACATGTGGTCGATGTCTCACGGCATCGCCTCGCTTTTCGGGCGCCCCAAGAGCGAGCCGCGCATACCGGTCTCGCCCGAGGAACTTTTAGAGGCCGCCGTGCTGATCTACATGCGCGGGCTCGGCCTCGCGGGCGGCGCCCCACCTTCCGCTTCCCCTTGAAAAGACGCGCTCAAACCGGCGAGGCCCAAAATCTTCTCCCCGCCTCAGCACACGGATAATGCACGAGCGGCTGAGTTCGAAAGGACTTTGCACGGCGGTGGCGTTTCAGGTGGCTAGCAGCGCCGGTCTCATCGGGCGGCATTCAGTCCTGACCGCTGCCAAGAGCCGCAAGCTTGTGCGCCTCGTAATTCTCGCCGATCGACATTGCGCAAATGCGGGAGAGGTGCACGTAGGGCAAGCCCGTCTCCCCGGCCCAGTCATTGAACTGAGCTTGCACCTTGGCGAGGTCGCGCTTCGACTTGATCTCCTCTGCGACATCGAGTCCTGCGTCCCGCAGGCACGCGGCCACATCTTTGGAGATCACGAAACCGTCCCAGCCAAGAAAGCGCAGCAGCATCTGGCCGGTGTTTCCGCCTAGCCGGCTGCCGCGTTTCGCCAGAAGTTCGAGCAAACCGATCTCATCGGAGGACGGCCACTTCGTGAGGAGCTTGCCGAAGCTGCCGTGCTCATTCGCGATCTCCCGCACGAAGCTGGCGTTGGAGCGCACGGACATGATCTTGGCGCCGTTACGCACGATTCGCCTATCTTCCATCAGCCGGTCCCAGAACTCATCCGGTTGCAAAGACAGCGGTCCGGGCTCGAAGCCGAGGAATGCGTCCTCGAAGCCGGGCCATTTGGCTTCGATGACGCTCCACGCGAAGCCTGCCGAGAACACCCGCTTCGTCATCTCCGAGAGAACGCGGTCATCCCTGAGCTTGGCGAGCGCCTCCGGATCGGGCTTAGGCGGCAACAGCCGGGCCAGTGCCTTGGCCCCGCCCTTGCGCTTCTCCGCACGGTCTCGGATGGTCTTAAACGGAATCACGGTGCGGACCCTCGCTCTGTCTCTCTCCCCGCAGGCACTCCTAGCCCCACAGGATCAAATATAGCTACTGCAAATGCTACAACCATCATGGCGCCGAGGAGAAGGCTCAGCCGGCTCACGGCACCGGTTTGGCTCGCATTTAATTAGAAAACCCGATACGGCTGAGCAGTGCAATCAGCATACAATTACGTTGCATAACCGGCGGGAAGTTTAAGATCGATTGATAGATCGTCATAAACGGCGGTATGGTGGAGGGTGCGTGGTAGGGCATTGGTGGGCGCGGCAGGACTCGAACCTGCAACCAGACGGTTATGAGCCGCCGGCTCTGACCATTGAGCTACACGCCCGCAATTGCTAACCTTACGCCGACCGAATAGGCGCACAACGCTTGGCAGATTGCAATATTTAGAGGGAAACTGACAATGAGAAAAGACAGCTTTGCGAGTGCCCTAGCCATTCTGCTGATTTTATCGTGCGGCGCAGCTGCGCAAATGCGAGACACGGTAACACCCGATATGAAAACTCAAACGATCCAGGTCACCGGAACGGGCACCGTTCATGCCGAACCCGATACGGCTACAATCAGAATAGGCGTGACCACCGAGGACTCAAGCGCTCAGGCCGCCGTTTCCCGCAATAACGCGGCCACTGCGAAAGTGGTCGCCGGGTTGGAGGCCGCATCCATCGGCAAAACGGACCTCAAGACATCGAATTTCTCCGTCTATCCTCAATACCGGACAGAGCCGGACACCAAGCGGCAAGTGCTGACCTACCGCGTTTCGAATACCGTCATCGTCACAATTCGCGATATCGCGAAGGTCGGAGATATTTTGACCGAGGTTGTGGCGGCCGGCTCCAACCAGATCAATGGACCTACTTTTTCCGTTTCAAATCCTGATAAGTTCCTGAACGAGGCTCGCAAAAAGGCGGTGGAAAATGCCTTGGCCAAGGCCGGCACCTATGCAAGCGCGGCTGGGCTGAAGCTGGGGCCCGTGCTGGAGATGACCGAGGCCGGCGCATTCGCTCCCTCCTTTGCAACGCGAGCCTCTGGATATACGAGGTCGGCGGCTGCGCCGGTTCCCATCGAGGCTGGCCAGGAAAGCCTTGAGGCGCACATCGTTCTTGTGATCGAGCTGAAACAATAAAGAACGCGCGCGGCCCCGGCTGCCTACCTGCCAGCGAAAAGCAGATGCCATAGGGTTGGCAAAAGTACCGATGTCGCAAGCGCGTTGAGGCCCATCGCCAGCCCAGCGAATGCACCGGCAACCTCGTTGACCTGAAGCGCGCGTGCAGTTCCGATGCCGTGCGCGGCCACCCCCATGGCAAGGCCGCGTGCCGCCCAGTCCTTGATGCCGAGGCGGTTCAAGAGCGGCGGTCCAAGCATAGCGCCGAGAATGCCCGTCAAAATGACGAGGGCTGCCGTGAGAGAGGGCAGACCGCCGAGCTGCTCCGCGATGCCCATCGCGACGGGTGCCGTCACCGATTTCGGTGCAATCGAGATCATCGAGTCGCGGCTCCCGCCGAGCAGCCAAACCATCGCAATGGCGCTCGCCGGCGCCGTGAGCGAGCCAAGGACGATGCTTGCGAAAATTGCTGCCCCCGAGCGCCTCACCCTTTCGACCTGCCGGTAAAGCGGTACCGCCAGCGCGACGGTCGCAGGACCGAGCAGGAAGTGAACGAACTGCGCGCCCTGGAAATACGTCCCATAGCTCGTACCGGTGACAAGCAGAATGGTCACCACGGCCGCCACAGCGATCAGCACCGGGTTGAAAAGCGGGTTGAACCTAACCTTGCGGTAAATCGCGTACCCTGCCGAATAGGCAACGAGCGTGAGCGTCAGATGCAACAGCGGGCTGGCGGCGAGATAGACCCAAATATCGCGCAAATTGGTCATATCACTCGCCCCGCGCCGCTTTTGCGGTTTTGCGCGAAAGAAAGGCCATCGCAGACGCGGTCACGCCGATCGTCAGAAGCGTGCTCACGATGAGCGCGGCGGAAAGCGCAAGCCAATCGCCCGCGAGGAGCTTAAAATGCAGCATGATGCCCACGCCTGCCGGGACGAAGAGCAGGGACAGGTTCAACAAGAGCGCATCGGCAACCTTGCCCAAGCCTTCGGGCACGCGTCCATGCAGCACGAGCCCGGCGAACAGAAACGCCATGCCGCAGACGGGGCCCGGCACCGGCAGTTGCGTAACCTGCACGGCAGCTTCCCCCGCCAGCTGACAGGCGGCGAGAACTGCGAGCCATTCGATCATCTGTAATCCCCTTTTTCGTTTGCGTGTTGCGGTGCCCGGCCGGCGCCCCCGGTTTTTCACAGGCGCCGCCCCAGAAAGGCGCAGAAGCCACCGGCCTCCACCGAAACCTTTCCCACAGCCTCATCATCGCCGTTGTCTCACTCATGCGTTCGTTTAAAACGAAGCGGGGCGATACACAGAGGACCGATGCTGCATGAACGAGCATGAGACACGCGCGCTCCGGGACATGGGCCGCGATGCCTGGAACGAGTGGGCCGGGCAGATCTTGAAGTCGAGAGCCCAATTTCAGCAGGCCGGCGTCTTCACGCTAAATTGGTTCGGGGAAGCAGGCAACGAGGAAACCCGGCTTTGGCTGAAGGTGGCGGCCGCCGATTTCACCGGCGCTCACTTCGAGGAGGAAGCCAGCTTCGAAGGCTTCATCTTTCCAGGGCCGGTGGTTTTGAACGGCGCGGCGTTCGAGCGTCCTGTCTCCTTTGCGGGCGCCGAATTCCACCTGCCCGCAAATCTCTCCCACGCCCGCTTTTCGGCCGATGCCACGTTCAAGGGCGCGAAGTTCCAGGACCAGGCAATTTTCGACGACGCGGTCTTCGAAGGAGTCGCCGATTTCGAGCGCGCGGAGTTTCTAAAAGAGCGCAATGGTCCGCTCGCCCATGGCGTGAAATTTCAACGCACGCGGTTCATGGGCCGGGCGGATTTCCGCTCGACGGTTTACGCCGCAACCGCCGATTTCACCAAAGTCCAGTTCGCCGGAACAGCGCGTTTCGACGAGGCCCGCTTCATCGGCGGCGCCATTTTCGAGAGCGCGGTTTTCTCAGGCCCGGCCGGCTTCAATGCCTGCCAGTTCCTTGAAACGGCCGCCTTCAATGAAGCGCAATTCACTGGCGAAGCCCGCTTCGTGGAGGCGCTCTTCAACGGCGAGTGCAACCTCGACCGCAGCCAATTCTGGGGCGACGTCAGCTTCCGGGAGGCCCGCTTCGAGAAGAATGCATCGTTCGCTGGCATGCGGGTCGAGGGAAGCGCCCGCTTCCGCGCCGCAAAATTCGGGGCCGAAGCGAATTTCCTGGAAACCCGCCTCGCCGGGCACGGCGATTTTTCGAATAGCGCATTTAGCGGCCCTGCAATTTACCGCGTCGCTCAATTCGGCCAGGGCGGTTCCTGGACGGAGTGTCAATTTCAGGATGCCGCCGATTTTTCGGGCGTGACGCTCGGGCGCAATTCCAGCTTCAAGGATAGCCGGTTCAATGGCGAGGCGATCTTCAAGGAAGCCCATTTCGAGGCGCCCGTTTCCTTCGCCGCATGCCGTTTCGAGGCGGCTGCCGACTTCTCCGCGCTGCAAAGCAAGGTTGCCTTCGTGCTGGCGGGAGCGGACTTCAGGAACGTGCCGGGCTTTCTCGAAGCGAGCTTCCACGAGCCGCCGCGCCTCGACTACATGGCCGTCGCCGACCCGCTAAAACGCTTTCACAGCTGGAAAAAACGGGGCCTATCCGACCCGCGCGGAGCCTTCTTCAAGCTCTGGAAGGTCTGCGCCGACCCGGACGCCTCGGCCAAGTTCCGCCGCCTGAAAAAGCTCGCCTCGGAAGCGCAAGACCAGCCGCGCGAGCAGGAATTCTTCGCCCAGGAGCTTCGCTGCCGGCGCTTCTGGCACGACAAACCCTTCGGCGAGGGCAAGGCGCGCTTTTGGCTCGGGTGGATCTACGGCGGCGTTGCCAATTACGGGCGCTCGCTTGCGCGGCCCTTCATGCTTTGGGTCGCGTCGGTCCTCGCATTCGGCTTTTATTATTTTTCGCAGCGCGGCCATGAATCGAGCGCGCATCAAGCGCCTGCAAACCTTAACGAATGGCTGACGAGCGTGACGCTCGCGGAGAAGGTTCCCTGCGCGGCAGGCACCTCCAACCGCATCGGCGAGGCGCTCTATCTCTCCTTCAGGAGCGCATTTTTGAAACTCGACTGGTCCGACGCGGCAACGACGCGGCGCATTTTCGGCTGCCTCTATGGCACCGAGCCCAGCGGCGGCGTCATCGTGCCGCTCGGCGTATCGGCGGTGGCGCTGGCGCAGGCTGCGTTGAGCGCGGCGCTCGTTTTCATGTTCCTGCTCGCGCTGCGCAACCTGCTGAAGGTGCGGTAGGGCTGCCACCTATGTTGTCATCCCGTGCGCGCTGCGGCGCGTAGTGCCGCTGCGCAGACACGGGCTTGCAATATGCTGGCGCCCGCAAAGATCCCGGATACGGCCCGCGGGGCCGTTCCGGGATGACAACAAAGGGCGGAGCACCCTTCCACGCTGCACCGCCTCCGGGTTGGCGTCATCGCGCGCCACCCTATCTGTTGCTTACAAATGCCGTACAAAAGCATGCCGCTACACCCGCCCCGATGGCGCTTCGTTAAGGCGCAAGCTTGCGCGAAAGCGCCTTGCTAAACCGTTAAGCGGGCTAATACGTTGATATACTTGCGAAACATTCGGCGGATCGGCGCGCCTCCGCAGAGAGATGCGCCATGACATGGTTAATTTTGGAGGCGAATTATATTTAACGGACTTTTTGAAGTGCACTTTTTCGCGCAAAAACGCGCAAAAATCGCGAATTTTGCGGCGGGGAGAAATTCAAAACCGCCCCCGTTTACCATCCCGCGGTTAACCACGCTGCGGCGTTACGAAAATGGCCATCATGCGCAACTTGCGCATCGCACCTTTATCACCGCATATTCTACTTGATTACCTTTTCAACATCGTGAATTTGCCGGCAAAAATCAAAGGTCCCGATACTCACCACTGATTGTCATGCCATTGAGCGCTATGTTTCCCTCCATTTTGACACCCCAGTTTGGGCATGCGATCTGTAATGTTATGCGCCTTGTTGCGTCTCCGAAATTCCCGGCTATAGAGCATAGAGACCGGCGCGGGAATGTTTGGCCTACCCCTCACCCCAGCCCTCTCCCGCAAGGGGAGAGGGAGTAACTCGCGCTCGCAACAACGTCCCTTCTCCCCTTGCGGGAGAAGGACAGGATGAGGGGTAAGCCGCAATGCACAGCGCCAGACGGATGCCGTCGGCGATCATCCGTATGAATACGTAGACCGGCGGGCGCTTGCGTGGTGATATACGCGGAGACGAAAGCGGCAGAAGGGCACACGCGCATGTCCACGGCAGTCCCGCAAGCCCCGGCGGAAATCGTTCCCGTCGAGGATACGAGCTTCACCGGCTTCTACGCCAACATGACCCCGCCCGAGAAGCGCACATTTTGGGCTTGCGCGGCCGGCTGGGGCCTCGACGGCATGGATTTTATGATCTATCCGCTGGTCATCGGCACGCTGACCAAGCTCTGGAGCATCGACAACACGTCGGCCGGCTTTGCGGTCACGGCGACGCTGCTCGCCTCGGCTATCGGCGGCTGGCTCGCGGGCTTTTTGTCCGACCGCATCGGCCGCGTGGCGACTCTGCAAATCACCATCCTGTGGTTCTCGGCTTTCAGCCTGCTCTGCGCGTTTGCGCAGGATTTCCAACAGCTCTTGATCGCCCGCGCGCTGCTCGGCTTCGGCTTCGGCGGCGAATGGGCTGCCGGCGCGGTGCTCATGGGCGAGACCATCCGCGCGCAATACCGTGGCCGCGCGGTGGGCGCGGTGCAATCGGGCTGGGCCATCGGCTGGGGCGCGGCCGTGCTGATGCAGGCGGTGCTCTTCAGCTATTTCCCGCCCGCCGAGGCCTGGCGCTACATGTTCATGGCGGGTGCGCTGCCTGCGCTGCTGATCTTCTTCATCCGCCGCGGCGTTCAGGAGCCAGCCGTCTCCGCCGAGGCGCGGGCGCGGGAAAAGGCGAGCGGCAATCTGCCTGCGATTTGGGAGATTTTCCGGCCCGGCATTCTGGCCACGACCATCCTCGCGGCGTTGATGTCCACCGGCGCACAAGGCGGATATTACGCCATCACCGCCTGGGTGCCGAAGTTCCTGACCGCCGAGCGCAAGCTCTCCATCGTGGGCTCGACCGGCTATCTTGCAGCCCTTATCATCGGCTCGTTCGTGGGCTATCTCGTGGGCGCCTGGCTCGCCGACAAAATCGGCCGCCGCTATCTGTTTTTGATCTGGTCCGCCGGCGCCATCGCCGTCGTCATCGCTTATACGCAGCTGCCCCTGTCGAACGACATCCTTTGGTTCCTCGGCTTCCCGCTGGGCTTTTTCGCGTCCGGCTATTTCTCGGGCATGGGGCCCTTCCTCACCGAGCTGTTCCCGACGCGGCTGCGCGGCTCGGGCCAAGGCTTCTGCTATAATTTCGGGCGCGGCATCGGCGCGCTGTTCCCGACGCTGGTCGGCTATATTTCGGCCTCGATGACGCTCGGCAACGCCATCGCCATCTTTGCGATCGCGGCCTACAGCCTGTTCTTCATCTGCGCGTTTGCGCTGCCCGAGACACGCGGAAAGGTTTTGCGCCCCGATGCCTGACGAAAGCCCCGCCGGAGAGCCCCGCGCCTGTCCCCCGCCCGACCCCAATCCGCGCGGGGCCTCGCGCTATAAGTTGCCGGAAGGCGCGGCCGATACGCACGCGCACCTGATCGGGTTGCCGCCGCGCTATCCGTTTGTTGCGAACCGCAGCTATACGCCGCCGGAAGCGCCGCTGGAGAAGTACCTCGCCATGCTCGATGCCTCGGGCATGGCGTTCGGCGGGCTCACGCAGGTGAGCGTGCATGGCGCAGGCAACCGGCTGCTGATTGAAGGGCTTCAAGCCCACCCGGAGCGGCTTCGCAGCGTGGCTGTCGCGGCGGCAGACGCGCCCGAACGCGAGCTCGTCGCGCTGAAGGACGCCGGCGTGGTTGGCTTGCGGCTTAACGTGCTTTTCGGCGGTGGCATCGGCTTCGAGGCGCTCGCGCGCTACGGCGCGCTTTGCCGCGATATGGAGTGGCATTTGCAGCTCTTGCTCGACGCGCGCCAGCTCCCGGAGCTTGCCTCCAAGCTCTCAAAGCTCCCCGTCGAGTTCCTCGTCGATCACATGGGCTACATCCCGGCCTCCGAGGGCACGGCCAATCCGGGTTTCCGCACGCTTTTGAGCCTCGTTCGCGACGGCGCCTGGGTGCGGCTCTCCGGCGCGTTCCGCACTTCGGTGCAAGGCCCGCCTTACGCCGACACCATCCCATTCGCCCGCGCGCTGCAGGAGGCTTCGCCGGACCGCTGCCTCTGGGGATCGGATTGGCCGCATGTCGCCCATTACGGGCCGATGCCGAATGTGGGCGATCTGCTCGACCTCGTGGCCGATTGGGTGCCGGACGAGGCTGCGCGGCACAAGCTTTTCGTGGAAAATCCGCGCAGGCTTTATGGGTTTGGGCGCTAGCCGCGGCTGAAAAGCAGAGACAACCAGAATCGAACGCCGCCGCCTTATTTGAGACCGTTTTTATAGAAACTTGCAAGGATCATGTTCGCCGCGATGGCCATTGCGGGGTTCCTGACTTGGCGCCTTCGCCGCTGGTTCTATAGCGACACGCGAGTCAAGGAGCGCGCCTCCGCAGAGCGTTAAGCGTAGCGTGCCCGCTCCGCGCGACGGGCTGAAACCCGGCACCGGCGCGTGCTTTACGCGATGCGCCAGCTCAAGCTCGGCCCCGGCACAGGCATCGCGATCAGCCGGTCTACGAGGCGTTGAGGTGCGTAAGTAAAGCGATATGCCCCTGACCGCGCGCTTTTGCGAAATAGCCTTCATCGGCCGTGATAAGCATTGCCCCGTTTTCGAGGGCGATAGCGTGATATAGGGTGTCAAAAAAGTGATGCTTAAACCGCCCCGACAACAAGCTCGCACGCAAATATATTCGATCCAGCACCGGTATCTCGACGTTCAGGCTCTCGATCAACCGCAGCGTCTGAGTGACCCTTTCGGGTGCCAAGCGCGCAACCACAGACAGCATCTCGACGCGCCAATGCTCCGGTTGCAATAGGCTAACGTTGTCACGGGCAATCCGCGAAAGCAGGACCGCAGCTTTATCGGTATCTTGCTCCGCAGGTTTGTCCGCCAAAACCCATTTCAGGGCAACGCTTGCATCGATGACAAGCGTCATGGACGGCCCTCTTCACGAGCCTGTTTAATCTCTTCGTCGCTGAAATAAGGCGCCTTCTTCCGCAATTCCAAGATCGCGTCCACGGCCTTCCGGCGGCGTTCCGCTAAATCTTCGGCTCGGGAATCCGCTTTTTCGCGGACGCCCCTCGCGGCCAAACCGTCGCGGATGAATTGCGCGATGATCGCGTCCTTGTCCTCGCCTTCAAAGGCCTTGTCGAAGGCTTCTTTCACATCGTCGGGGATGCGGATGGTCATGATCGTCATGGGCGGCGCTCCAAATCTTCCCACATGATATGCGATCCAGCCTGCGATGAAAACACCATGCCTCTTGAGCAACAGGCGCAGCCGCATTACCCATACCCCATGGCCAACGAAACGATTCTCCTCCCCCCTCCCGTCGAGCCCATCAAGCTGAAGGATGCGCTGGAAGAGCGCTACCTCGCTTACGCGCTCTCCACCATCATGCACCGCGCGCTGCCCGACGTGCGCGACGGGCTGAAACCCGTGCACCGGCGCGTGATTTACGCGATGCGCCAGCTCAAGCTCGACCCCGGCACGGGCTTCAAGAAATGCGCGCGCGTCGTCGGCGACGTGATCGGTAAGTATCACCCGCATGGCGACCAATCGGTCTACGACGCCCTCGTCCGCCTCGCGCAAAGCTTCGCGCAGCGCTACCCGCTGGTCGACGGCCAGGGCAATTTCGGCAATATCGACGGCGATAACGCGGCGGCGATGCGCTACACAGAGGCGCGGATGACGGCGGTTGCCGCGGCGCTGCTCGACGGCATCGACGAGGATACGGTCGATTTCCGCGAAACCTATGACGGCGAGGAGGAGGAGCCGGTCGTGCTGCCGGCCGCTTTCCCGAACCTGCTCGCGAACGGCTCGTCCGGTATCGCGGTCGGCATGGCGACGAGCATTCCGCCGCATAATGTGGAGGAGGTCTGCGACGCGGCGCTGCATCTCATCCGGCATCCGAAAGCCAGCGTCGAGACGCTGCTGAGCTATCTGCCGGGGCCGGATTTTCCGACTGGCGGCGTGCTGGTGGACGATCAGGCCGGGCTAATCGAGGCTTACAAGACCGGGCGCGGCTCCTTCCGCCTGCGTGCCAAATGGCACACCGAGGAGACGGGCCGCGGCACCTACCAGATCATCGTCACCGAGATCCCTTATGGCGTGCAAAAGTCGCGGCTCATCGAGAAGATGGCCGACTTGCTGCAGGCCAAGAAGCTGCCGCTGCTCGGCGACGTGGACGACGAATCGGCCGAGGACATCCGCATCGTCATCGAGCCGAAATCGCGCAATGTCGATGCGGCTCTGCTCATGGAGCAGCTGTTCCGCCTCTCCGAGCTAGAAGTGCGGGTGCCGCTCAATATGACGGTGCTCTCGAAGGGGCTTGTCCCGCAAGTGCTTGGCTTGACCCAAGTGCTGCAGGAATGGCTCGATCATCGCAAGGTGGTGCTGCGGCGGCGCTCCGAGCATCGCTTGAAGCAGATCGATCACCGGCTCGAAGTGCTTGGCGGCTTCCTGATCGCCTATCTCAACCTCGACGAGGTGATCCGCATCATCCGCAGCGAGGACGAGCCGAAGCCGGTGCTGATGGCGGCCTTCGGCCTCACCGACGTGCAGGCCGAGGCGATCCTCAATATGCGGCTTCGCTCCTTGCGCAAGCTCGAGGAGATGGAGATCAAGACCGAGCACTCGAAGCTGGCGGAGGAGCGCAAAGGCCTGATCGAGCTTTTGGGCTCGGATGAAAAGCAATGGGACAAGATAGCCGGCGAGATCAGGGACATCAAAAAGCAATTCGGCAAATCGGTGCCGCTTGGCAAGCGCAAGACGCAATCGGCCGCCCTGCCTCAGATCGATGTCTCGGTCGAAGAGGCCCTGATCGAGAAGGAGCCAGTCACCATTGTGCTCTCTGAGAAGGGCTGGATCCGCACGTTGAAGGGTCACGATGCCGATTTCTCGAAGCTGACGTTCAAGACGGACGACAGCCTTAAATACGCGATCAAAGCCCAGACGACCGAAAAGCTGGTACTCTTCGCCACCAACGGAAAATTTTATACGCTCGACGTGAACGAACTGCCCGGAGGGCGCGGCCAAGGCGAGCCGGTGCGCCTGATGATCGATCTCGAAGAGGCCGACGAGATCCTGGAAGGGTTTGTGCACAAGCCCGGCCGCAAGCTCCTCGTCGCTTCCAATACCGGCAACGGTTTTATCGTCGCCGAGGAGGAGGTCGTTGCGCAGACGCGCAAAGGCAAGCAGATTCTGAACTTGGCCGAAGGCGAGCGCGCCGCGCTGTGCCGGCCTGCCTTGGGCGATACGATTGCGGTGCTTGGCGATAACCGGCGCTTGCTCGTCTTCGCGCTCGCCGAGCTGAACGAAATGACGCGCGGCCGGGGCGTGCGGCTGCAAAAGTATAAAGATGGCGGCCTCGCAGACGTCCAAGTGTTCGATAGCGCCGCAGGCCTGCGGCTTGGCGATCCCTCGGGCCGCGTCAGGACGGTGAGCGAACTCGAAGATTATCGGGGATCCCGCGCACAAACAGGCACCGCCGGACTTAGAGGTTTGCCAAAAAGCAACCGGTTTGGTATTACAGGTTTCGAGGACGCGTAGTCGCGTATCCGCTGGCGTGCAAAAGTGCGGATATCTGGTTTGCGAAGGGGCGCATGGCGACGCAAGGTTTCGCTAGAGTTTTGCCGGTGGTCTGCGCGCTTTTGTGCGCGGAAACACCGGCGCGCGCCTTGGACATAACTTCGCTCGACAATCTTCCACCTTCGGCCTGGATCGTCGATTTTGGCGGCTACGGCGTTTTCGAACCCATTTATGAAGGCTCCAGAACCTACACGTTCGCTTTCAAGCCGCAAATCGATATAAGGCAGCCCGGCGATAGGGAATGGCTGGCCTTTCCGAACGATGCCGTTAGCATCAACGTGTACGAGACTTCGAATTTCCGCACCGGTCCAGCGTTCAACCTCTCGCTGCAGAGCCGCTACCATGGAGAGGATATCGACGTGCGTCTTGGCTCGGCCGACGTCGATCTGGCCGGCGGGGTGTTTGCCGAATATTATCCCCTAAGCCACATACGAACGCGCGTCGAGCTGCTGCAGGGCTTCACCGGCAACACCGGCTTTGCGGCAAATCTTTCCACCGACTACATCTGGCGGCCTTATCCGGAGTGGACGCTGACACTCGGTCCCCGCGCTCAGCTCGCCAACGACCAGTACGCTTCGGATTATTTTTCCACCCAGAACGCTCAGAGGACCGGCGTGTACGTTCCATTCCACGCGGAAGGCGGACTTCTATCCGCCGGCGCGGAGCTAACGGGTAAATACGATTGGACGGCACAAATCTCCTCAAAATTCTTTGTCGATTACACTCAGCTTGTTGGCGATGCGGCCGATAGCCCGCATGTCGCAGCGAGGGGCAGCGCCGAACAATTCATCGCAGGTATCGGCGCCAGCTACAAATTCGCCATCCAGCCCTAAACCGGCCGGGAACAGTAGAAACCGCGCCTCCGTCAGGCCCGGCTCCCATCGAAGCGTTCGCCTGGGAGATGCCGGATTGCAACTCACGCCGCATTCTCGCGCGAATCATGAAAAAAAAGCGCGCCAAATCTGTCTGACTCGGGCAGGGTGCCGCATGCTTTGCAATCGAGCCGGGGGGCACATGCTCAGATCTAAAACAGCCGCGTCCATTTTCGCGTTTCTTAGCCTGACAATGGGCACCGCTCAAGGCGCCGATATCTTGGACGGCACCGCGTTATCCTTCAAGGATACGCCGGGATCCTACTGGATCGTAACTTTGGGCGGTTACGCCGGGGCACAGCCGGAATATCCCGGCGCGAAGACCTCGGCCTTCGCATTCCGGCCTATCATCGATATCCGCCAGGAAGGGTCGAAGGAATGGCTCACGCTTCCGAATGACGCATTCAGCCTCACTCTCTACCAGGCCGCCAACTTCAGGATCGGCGCAGCCGGCGATTATCTGCTAAACCGCGATCATCGCAACGACAGTGCCCTCAGGGGCCTCAATGACATTAACTACACCGGCGAGCTTGGAGGCTTTGCGGAATATTATCCCGCACCGTTCCTTAGAACGCGCCTGGAACTCCTTCAAGGCATCTCCGGAGCGGACGGTTTGGCCGCCAATCTTATGGCGGACTTCATTTACGCCCCCGATCCCCGCTGGCTGTTTACAGCGGGGCCTCGCCTGCAATTCGTAAATACGCAGTACGAATCGACCTTCTTCTCTGTGACCAGCGGAGAGGCTTTGGCTTCAGGCCTATCGACTTACCACGCCTCGGGCGGCCTTAACTCTGCGGGGATCGATGCGACTGCGCGGTACAATGTGAGCGACCGCCTGTCGCTGCGGGCCTTTGCCGAATGGGATCGCTTGGTAGGCGATGCCGCGGACAGCCCGATCGTTAAGGTCAGAGGCTCCGAGGACCAATTTCAGTTCGGAATCGGTGCCGCGTATAAGTTCACTTACGGGCGCTAATGCGCCACCCTGAGGAAAAACGCTCCCTGCCTCGCACTGCGAGCGCAGGGATTCACAGTTTAGGCTTGGCTGCCTTAATTTTGCGCCAGGTTCACCATATTAACACTTCTTAATGTGGGACAAAGAAAGCTAATTGATTATGACGCTAAAGGCGCTCGTAACGCTTCTTTTCGTTGCGGCATATGCACCGGCGCTTGCCCAGCAGGCGCAACAATGCGATGCCGCTGCGTTCCGTGAAGCCGTGACAGCTGCGGGCGCCTCGATAAAGGCGATCCAGGAAAAAAATAGTAAGATTTTTCAGGAAAATATTCAGAAGCTGCGCGCTATCAACAAATGGCAGGACAAGGAATTCGTCATGCACGCAACGCCATTTGTACAGGACGAGACCACCGCCACGTTCGATACCGTCAACCAAGCCCTTCTTTCCAAAGTTGAAACGCTTGACCCCGCCAACGCAGCTACCGAACCGGGCCGTTGCGCCATGTTGACCGAACTAAAGGATTCCATGCAGAAGGTCGTCGCCAACACAGCGGCCAAGTGGGACCACATGCTGGCCAAGATCGAAAGGGCCACCGCTCAGCCCCTTCAGGCCGGCTTCGCTCAATAGCGGGTGCGCCCGCTTACCCTCCGCGCCGCACCCAGCCCGCCGACGTCAAGTGCTCTTGAGGGGTAAAGCGCGTCTTGTAGGCCATCTTCCGTGAGCCCGCGATCCAATAGCCAAGGTACACATACGGTAACCCCCGGGAGCGGGCAAACTCCACTTGCTCCAAAATGATATAGTTTCCGAGGCTTCGCCCGGGCAGCTCCGGCTCGTAGAAGCTATAAACGAGAGAGATGCCGTCGCTTAGACGGTCGCACAGCACGGCCGCAACAAGCGGGGCATGCTGGGCCTCGCACCCGGAGGCCGGCCGCTGGCGGTATTCGGTTAGAAAGGTATCGACCGTACTGTCCTGTATCATCATCGAATAGTCGGGAAGCGACATGTCCGCCATCCCGCCCTCCGAATGCCGGGCCTCGATATAGGCCCGGAAGAGCGCGTATTGCTCGATGGTGGGTTTGCACGCAACGCGCCGCGCCTCGATGCTGGAATTGATTTTCCAGGTTCTAGCGAGCGTTCGCCTGGGCTCGAACTCGTTGACTACGATCCGGACCGGCACGCATGCCGCGCAGCGGTCGCAATACGGCATGTATGCGATGTTTTGACTGCGCCTGAACCCGCCCTTCAACAAATTGTCGACGAGCGCGCGGGGTCTGTCCGGCGACAAATGGGTGAAAATCTTGCGCTCATGCCGCCCGGGTAGATAAGGGCAAGGCTGCGGCGCGGTCACGTAGAACTCGGGGAAGCGTCTCTTTTGGTCCACGGCGTTCCATGCATTGCAGCGTCTCGACTGTTATTGTGCCGCAAAAAACGCTTTTAGGCGAGAGCGCAGATGTGCAGTGCACAATACTAAAAATCGCTACCGAAACGATGAAGCTCGGCGCCATGAGCCTTAAGCCAAACCCGCGCCTTTTGCATGAGAGGCACAGCGTCCTTCACCAGCCGCCAGAAACGGGGCCCGTGGTTCATTTCACGAAGGTGTGCCACTTCGTGAGCTGCGACATAGTCCAAAACAAATGGCGGCGCAAAGATGAGCCGCCATGAGAAAGATAGAGTACCGCTTGTCGAGCAAGACCCCCATCGCGTTGCTTGATCGCGTACGGCGATCCGTTTGGGGGCACATCCGAGCCTTTCGGCATGTTTGGCTACGCTGGCGGCGATATCTCTGCGAACCTCGGCGCGGAGCCAATCCGAAAGGCGGCGCGGCGCATGGTCCTTTTCGCCGCTGACACAAATTTGAGGAAGCGATATATCGTCACCCTCGCAGCCCTGGCTTCGCCAATTGAGCTGCGCAGTGAATGCAGGTATAGCGGGGAGCGGATGGCCTGCTTCCTGGACCGACACCACGCCGCAATTGCGCTGCATACCCATAAATTTAAGGCAGTGAAAATCGCCTCTGAGCGGAATGACGGCCCCATCGGCGAAAGGCACTGGGTCCGGAAGGCGCGCAAGCTGCTTCCTAAGCCAGTCCGCATGACGGGCAAGGAAGGCGCTCGCATCCTCTACGCGTCCCCTGTTGGGCAGGGTAAGGATGGCGGCGCGCTCTGTGTGGCTAACCTTTAGAGAGAACCTCTTCGCACGGGACGAGCGGCGCAGCGCAACGCTGCATCCAACTTCCGGAACGCGAAGAACGGGCGTTTGCTCTAGGGAGATGACGGTTCTTGCTAGCATGAGACTTTCGTCAATGCTTCAACGCGGTTTCGATTTGCAAGCGACTCACCCTAAACTCTAGCAGCTGATTCCGGTTCAATCTGCGCTTTTTAGGCAACAGATTGCGAAAGAAACAACCAATATATCGGGTTTTCAACATCAATGCCACAGCTATCGCCTACTGATCCCCAAATAGTAGCACCTTTGTCGCAGCTCCGTCCTAGCTTTTTGGCAACAGCGTGAACGAGGATGCAATTTTCATAGAGATATCAACACCCCGGTAATAATTTTGCAAGTGCGAAAAGTGAAGAGCTATCCCTTGACCCATACCTCAACCCGGCGGTTTCTCTCCTTGCCGGCCTCCGTGGTGTTGCAGCCAACGGGCAGCAAGCTGCCGTATGCCTTCACCGTGATCTGCCCGGCAGGGATGCCCTCGGCGGCCAGCGCCGCCTTGAAACTCGTGGCGCGGCTGAAGGACATGGCACGGTTTGCATCGAAGGTCCCCGCGTTATCGGCGAAGCCGGCAAGCAAGACTTCTTTAGCCTTAAAGGCATCGCTTTTCAAAAAGCGCGCAAGCCGCGGAAGGTCCTGGCGAGACTTCTCGTCGAGCGCGGCCGAGTTCTTCTGAAAGTGGAAGTTGACCGACAACCGGCGCGCGCTTTTCAAGTCGTTCACAAGATCGCGCATATACGCGAATTTAAACTCCTTATCCGGCACAAGCAGGGCAGGCGCCAGCCGGCCGGTCTGCTGTTCGAACGTTTGCAGATCGATATGCTGATTGACGAAGCCGGCATCGGAAACTGTGGCCTGCGCCTTGTCGGAAAGAGCATATTCCAGGAGCCGCCCGCCAATAGCAGGCATGGAGCCGGTGCTATAGAGGTACAGCCGCCGCGAGAGCGGGTACTCCTCGGTTTTCACCGAAAATACATCCGGCTGCGAAACGATTCCGCAAGCCGAAGAAATCGCAAGAGGCTTCGCATTGCGGACATCGGCGAACCCCGCAAATCCGATCCCATCGGGGTCGCGTGCCGTTTCATCGGAAAGGCCGGGACTCGACTCGAACCGTTTGGCCTCTGCCGAAATCTTCAGACCTGCCGGCTTGAGCACGAGATTATCGAACGTATCGTAAGTGCCCGATTTCGCATCGCGTGCGTAGAGGTGGATCGGGCCAGGAGTTCTGCCAACCTCGCTCCAATCCTTGATCTATCCGGCAAAAATCTTAGCAATTTGGTCCAGATCGAGCGCAGAGACCGGATTCTGCGGCGAGACCAAAACAACGACACCGTCCAATGCGAAGATGCTGGTATTTAGCGCGATGCCGGCATCTGTAATCGCCTTCACCTCTTCAGCCTTTATCGGCCGCGACATCTCGCCAATCTGCGCTTTCCCCTGCAAGAGGTCCGGAGGCGCTGTATTGCTGCCGTGAGATTGCAGATCGATCGAGCCCAAGTTTTTGCCATCGCTGCCCGAAAACTTGTATTGAACCTGCTCCGGATCGGCTCCAACGACTTTTTCGAACGTATAGCCCTCCTGCTCGGCAAATTTTTCGATCGTATGCGGCATCAATTGAGCCCCGATCGTGTTCGAGCCGTGAATGGCAAGTTTGGTTGCCGTTTTAATGGCGGCCGGTTTCGGGCAGCCGGGTCCCGTGCATTCGAACTTCGAGGATTCGAGCGCCATCACGCCGAATTTCTGCGACTTGATGACAAACGAGTTCGCGTCCGACGCCATAATCTCGCCGATGATGGTAAAGCCGCCTCCCCGCAGAGTTAAGGTCGCCTCCTCGCCGTGCGCGGCGTTAAGGCCGGTGGCCAGTGCTAAGAAGAGGGCGCCGGGCAAGATAGATCGGAACGGCATGATTTCCTCGTGCAAAGAAGAATTGGACAGATGGCGGGCGCCAAGCTGCGGGCCTTGAACGCGTCAGAAAAAGCTGCGGAAGGGCCTTCGAGCTGTAGCGTTCGAACTGATCGGCGGGTTGATTGCATTGGAGCGGCTCAAATGAGCCCCGGCTACGGGAAACGCGTCCGCCGGGACGCCATACGGACACTTTATATTCGAGGTCGGCGTAAAGTCCGGTGCCACAGCTGTCTTGGTCTTGCGGCCGGCGCGCGCGGCTTTCATAGTCGAGCGCCAAGGTCACGGCGCCGGAACTTTGATTAGCCTCATGAACGAAGGTGTACACTTCGAGCTGGTCCCCCTCGCCCGTACCGTCGCTTGCAAAGCTAATAAAGCCATGGCCACGATTGTCGCGCCTTTTGCGCTCCTCCGCTTGCCAGCGGCTGGACGGAGCTCCCGGCCAGACATGGTTCTCGTCGGACAGTTTGGCCGCATATTCGAAGGCATGAAGATCGAGATTGACGGCCCCCTTCCAGGAAACGGCAACCATGGTGATCCGGTCGAGGTCGAGGGTCTGCAGCTGCACGGGAATATCGGGGCCGTCTTGAACGCTTACTGTGAGCGGCACTTTGTCACCCAAAAAACAGTCGAAAAGCATTGTCAGGCGCCCATTTCCGTCCAAAGTGCGAATAAGCTCGACAGTATCGTAACGCAATCGAAGCTTCCGGCCGGGGAAGCAGGACGCGGTAATAGTGAGGCGCGCGAGCCCTGCACTCATCGGTTCGACATTAATAGAAGATACACACTGCGCCGCCGCCAGCCCCGCATAAAAGAATAAGAAGAAACATCCGGCTACGCCAAGACGCGCGGAGTGGACAACGTATTCTTTCATCTATGAGACTTGCCTCGCGCGATCACTGCCAGGTGCAGCGCTTTGCATGAGTCTTGCGCAGTCTTGCTTAGCCGAAGTTAAGCCATACTTGGGTTCTGGGCTATGCAGTTAACTCCCGTGCCTCTAGATGTTGTGTGTTAGGGTCTTGGCTGGCAGCGGCTCGCTTTGCAGCGCGCCTTCGACCAGCCGGTAAAACAGCTTGCCTCGCGAGCGGGAGGTCCG
>JBKQQS010000093.1:0-113610 GCA_052144215.1 Rhodomicrobium sp. | reverse complement strand
TTAAGTTGGCCGGTTTAGGTAGCGCATCAAATGTCCGCTGCTTCTGCTTTTGTTCTGCTGTGGGCGGGTGGGCAAGTTTCAGACTTGTCCATGCCGTCCACAGGTTCGCCGCCGAGCGGATTTAGGCGGCTTTTGGGTACTCCACTGGGACGCCTTTGCGGTCGTAGCGGCCGAGGCAGCGCGGTCCGTGGAAGATGGCGTGGCTTCCGTCGTGGTATTGGCGGACCTTGACCCGCGCTTTGACGAAGTGCGGCCGTAAAGGGCTCGCAGGGATTTGCAGTTTCAACCGGTTGATTGACACGCAGTTGTCGTTGCTGACCTGACGTTCTTCCTGAGTACAGAGGATCTCTCCGAGATCGACGCCAGGAACTGCCACGAACGCGCTGCCTTCTTGCTCCGCCTTTACGGCAAAACGCGCGTTGTGGGCTGCAATATATACATCGCGGAGAAAAACGTTGGCAGCCTCCACCATCGTAATCCCCTCCAAGGCCAGCTCCTTCGTCAGCCGGTCTTGCAATGTGTGGAAAACGCGCTCCGAGCGGCCCCGCGCTTGCGGCGAATAGGCCGCGATATGTTCGACGCCCAGATGATCGAGCGCGCGCCCCACCTGCGTCAAGCGCGTCCGGTCCACCTTGCCGCCCGCTTCCGGCGTATGGAAATAATGGCTGCCCCGGTCCGTATAGAGGCTCAGCGGCAGGCCATGCATGCCAAACACCTCGTTCAGCGCGCGGAATGTCGAATCCGTCCCTTCCTCCTCGACCAAAAAGGCCGAATAAATCGCGTTCGTGGCGTCATCCATCGTCACGATCAGATCGAGCGCCGGCTGGCCGCCAAGCCATTCGTGCCGCGAGCCGTCCTGATGCAGCATCATGCCCGGCAAAGGCCGGCGCGGACGCTTGCGCCGGTGGGCGCCGCGGTTCTTCGCCTTCTCCAGCAAGCCCTTCGACTGCAGAAACGTCTTCGTCCAGGTGTAACCCCACGTAAACTTGTGATCGCGCTGCAGAACCTCGTGGAAATGCTTCGCCGTGAACCCGCTGTAACGGGTCCGGTAAAGTGCCTCGACTTCCGCCTCCTGATCGAGCGGAACACGCTTGCCAGACGCTTTCCCGAGCCGCCGGTCCAGCAGGCCCGCCTCGCCGTCTTCATCGTAACGCTGGCGCCAGCGCCGGAACGTCCGCTCGCCTACACCTAAAAGCTCCGCCGCTTCCAACTGGCTGAACTCCGCTGCCTCGTACCGGCCCAAGATATCCAAAAATTTGATCATTCGCACACCCTGATGGGCTTCCGACCGGCGCATCCCAAACCTCGAAAGGCTCAGAACTTACCGGACAGATCGTGCGCTACCTAAACCGGACATATCATGTGCTACCGACATGTGCCGCGGCTGGCCTTGGCCGACATCGTGAACCGCTCTATCATGGTGCATGCGAGCCAGGACGATGGTTCGGCGAGAGAGGCTTGCGGCGTATTCAAATGATGGAGCAGGCGATCCCGCTTAGGCTGCGCTCTCGTCCGCTGCCCGGTTCAGCCATTTGAGGTAAAGCGGCCCAAAAGCGTGGGCCTGGCGGATTTCGAGATAGCCCTCGCGCGCCAATTCCAGCGTGGCGCCGAAGCTCGACGCGGTCACAGTCTTGCCGAGCAGGGGCGTGGGCTTGAACTCCTCCAAAAACCGGTCGAGCGCGGCCCAATCCGGCTCGCCGCCCAGCAGCTTCGCCAGCCGCTCGCGCGCTTTTTTAATCGACCAAACCTCGCGCCCGCCCCATTTCACCTCGGTGACGGCGTTGCGCTGGCGCTGCTCGGCATAGGCCTTCAAGAGATCGAAAATGCTTGCCTGATAGATGCTGGAGCGCACAATGCGGATGCCCTCCGGCATGCCTCGCGCGAACAGATCGATGCCGAGCCGCTTGCGGCCCATCAGGCTCGCCAGCGCCTCACGCATGGCTTCGAGGCGCTTCAGCCGGAAGGCGAGCTGCGCGGCAAGCTCTTGCCCCGTAGGGCCGTCGTCCACTTGCTCCTTCTCGGGCAGCAGCAATTTCGATTTGAGATAAGCGAGCCACGCCGCCATCACGAGATAATCGGCGGCGACCTCCAGGCGCAGCGCCCGCGCTGCCTCGATATAGTCGAGATATTGCTCGGCAAGGCGCAGGATTGAAAGCTTGGTCAGATCGACCTTCTGGCTGCGCGCCAGCACGAGCAAGAGATCGAGCGGGCCTTCGAAGCCGTCAAGCTCAAGAATGAGCGCATCGTCATCGTCCCCGGCCGGCAGCCGCTCGGGCGCATCCCAATCGCCGGCCGTCATGTCCGCCTGCTTGCCATTCCCGTCTTGGCTCACGTCCGATTCTCCGCTTGACACGCTGCGGCGCAGTTTGCGCGATTCATGCGAGCGCGGCTAGTGCTTCCGCGCGGGCTTCCTCCGCTTCCTTGGCGGCGAAAGGCTCCGGCTCCTTGAGCATGGCGAGCGCGGCCTCGAAGCGCCGCAGCCCAGCGCCTTCAAGATAGGACGCGGACATGGCGACGGCGGCCATCTCCTGCATCTTGCCGTTGCAATGGAGCGCGAGATCGCAGCCAGCGGCGAGGCAGCTACGCGTGCGCTCTTCAAGCGTGCCGGAAAGCGCCCGCATGCTGAGATCGTCGGACATGAGCAGGCCCTCGAAGCCGATGAAGCCGCGAATGACCTCGCCGATGGCCTTGGCCGAGACCGTCACGGGCGCGTGGCCGTCGATGGCCGTGAAAACGACATGCGCGGTCATCGCCATCGGCAGAGTTTTCAGTGCGCGAAATGGCGCAAAATCGGTGGCCTCAAGCTCGGCGAGCGGCGTATCCACCACGGGCAGAGCGAGATGGCTGTCCGCCATCGCCCGGCCATGCCCCGGAATATGCTTCATCACGGGCAGAATGCCGCCGGCCAAGAGCCCCTCGGCCACGGCGCCGCCAAGCTCGATCACGGTTTCGGCATCCTCGCCATAAGCCCGGTCGCCGATGATATTGTCGGCGCCGGCCACGGGCACGTCGAGCACCGGCGCACAGGTTGAGTTGAAGCCGAGCATACGCAGGTCGTGCGCCATCGCCCGCGCGCATAGCCGCGCCGCTTGCCTGGCGCGCTCGCGATCCGCGGCCCCCAAATGCGCAAACGCGCGCGCCGCCGGATAGCGCGGCCAATGCGGCCCGGCGAGGCGCTGCACGCGCCCCCCTTCCTGGTCGACGAGCATGAGCACGCGCCTGCCGGCCGCATCGCGGGCCTCTTCGATGAGCCGCCAGACCTGCTCCGGGTTTTTCACGTTGCGCGCGAACAGGATGATGCCGGCAGGCTGCGCGGCGGCGAGAAAATCCGCTTCGCCAAGGGTGAGTTCGGGGCCGGACAACCCGCAAATAAAAGCACGCCGGTTCACGCAATCTCCTTCATGGATAGCGATCCGAAAGCCCTACCAAATACGAGCTTTCACGCCTGCCTGCAATGGCGCAGGCAAGCGCGGCGCTAGCGGATCATTTCTGCTTGCCCTCCCCTTGTGCCGATTTTGGGGGAAATTTGTAACCGATACCGCGCACGGTAAGCGAGCTGCCGGCTACCGGGACAATCGGCCTCCAAGGAAGAGACAGCGGGAAAAGTCCGCCATTGCGTCCTCCAACCATTCCCGTGCCTTGGCGTTTTTTCCTTCGAGAAAGCTTCCAGAGCGATCCCTTCCGGATGCCCCGCGGCCCGCTTCCTCCAGCGCCCTGCGCTCAGGAAATAGTCAGGCATCCGCCAAGCGCGCGTCCACCGCCGCTATGATTTCTTCGGCCGTGACCTTCCGGGGCGCGCCGTGGAGACCGCTTTCGATCCCGGCCTCCAGAATCCGGCGCTTTTCGTCGTCCGGCAGGGCTTCGAAACCGGCGATATCGGCCTTCGACGGCGCGGCGAACGAGGAAATTTGCGGCGCCTAGCGCTTCGAGCTTTTCATGCCGAAAATATAGCAGAGAACCCCGCAAAATCGAGCCTATCGGCCGGCTGGGCTACGCGTAGGCTGCACGCGTTTCAGATCGCCGCGCTTGATCTTGCCGTTCGGCGTTTTCGGCAAAGCGGGCACGAAGACATACTCTTTCGGGCATTTATAGGCGGCGAGAACGCCGCTCGCGAAGGCGGCGAGGCTTTCGCCAAGCCCGCTTTCGTCTTCGCCATGCGTTACGACGAACGCGGCGACGATCGAGACGCCGTCGCGGACGGGGACCTCGGCGACTCCTACCTCGGCCACGGCGGGATGCTTCGCCAGCTCGTGCTCGACCTCGGCCGGCGAAACCCTAAAGCCGCTCGCGTTCATCAGATCGTTATGCCGCCCGAGATGGGCGATGTAGCCCTCCTCGTCCATCGAGCCGGCGTCGCCGCCGATGAACCAGTCCCCGCGCAGCACCTCGCGCTCTTCATCTGGGCGCTTCCAATAGCCGAGCATGAGGCCAGGATCGCTGCGGTGAACCGCGATGAGGCCTTGTGAGCCCGCGGGCAGCGGCTCCGTGCCGTTCTCATCGCCAAGAATGGCGACGCAGCGCCCGGGCTGCGGCCGGCCAACCTTGCCGGGTTTGGGCGGAGTGCCCGGCGCGCTCGAAATATAGGTGGAAAGCTCGCTTTGGCCGAGCGCCTCGTAAAGCACGGTGCCCGTCCGCTCGCGCCACTCGGCGGCAACGGCGCCCGTGAGCGTCTCGCCGGCGGTCAGCCCGTGGCGCAGCAAAGGCAGCGCGCCCGGCGCCAGATCGCTATATTTCAGGATTTGCCGGTACACGCCCGGCACGGCCGCGAACATCGAGACGGCGTGATCGCGCATCAGGCGCGGCCAGAGCGCGGGGTCCTTCTCGCCGGTGTAGACGATGGCGGTCGCGCCGTTCGCCCAAGGGTCGGAAAGGCCCGTGCCAAGCGTATAGGTCCAGTTGAAGCTGCCCGCGTGCATCAGCCGGTCGGAGGACGCGATGCCATACCAGCCCTGGTACATCGGGCGGCGGCCCCAGGCGCTCCTCTGCGCGTGCAGAACGCCCTTCGGCGCCGCGGTCGTGCCGGAGGTGTAGATCAGGAAGGCCGGATCGTCCGCCGCGGTATCGGCATAGCCCGAAGCTGGCCCGGCTTCGGCTGCGCGGGCGATTGCCGCTTCGGTGACGATCGCAAGCCCCGGATCGAACGCGCCATGCGGCAAGGTCTCGTCGAGCACGATGGCGGCGGCTTCGCTGTCGGAAAGGAGGAAGCTCAGCTCGCGCGCGGTCAAGTCCGGCGATATGGAGATGGGAACGAGGCCGCCGGCAATCGCGCCGAAGAATGCGAGCGCGTAAGGCGTGCGGTTCTTGAGGCGGATCGCAACGCGGCTGCCCGGCTTGAGTCCGTGGGTGACCCGCAGCGCGTAAGCGGTTCTCAAAATCGCCTGCTGCAACGCGCTGTACGTCCAAGTCTCGATATCCTTTCCGGCCGGATCGTGAACCACCAAAAGCGCAGGTTTCTCCGGCCGCGCACGCCCCGCCTTGAGGCAATAGCGAGCCATATTGAATCGCTTCGGCGGCAGCTCGCCGCGATAGGTATGCACCGGAGTTGTCATCCGCGAACCGTATCATGGCCGCGCATGGACGCGGCATCGAAATCTAAGGGGCATGGCAGTCACAGCCAGGACAACTAAAGCAAATTTTCTTCTCCCCGCCAACGCATGTGAGTGGGGTCAACCTCGCGAGGGTCACACTAGGCCGGAAGCCGACCATCGCGCCGGTGAGGAACACGTCTCCAGTTGGAGGTCTCGCTGAAGTGAAAACTTCTGCTAAATTCGGGCACCACCTGCACGGCTTTGCATTACACCACGCTGTGGGCCCTGGGCCAGTAAGAGACACCGGAAACTGCGCCCCTTGCACTACTAACCGCAGTCAAAGTCATCCCAATCGGGAATTTTGCGGTCGACAATGAAGCGGCGTGCAGTTTCCGCAGCAAGAGAAAGCCCCGCTTGGAGGGTTTCTTGTACCGATCTTCCTCCCTTTGGCTTCGCGTCGATATCACCGGTGTGAACAGCTTTCGAGCGTAAGTCGTAGACATCCTTCAGGAGATTAAAGCTTTCTTTTCGATGAGCTTTGTCGTTGCCTAGCAGCCGTGCCGCTCTGAGCCTTAGGCGATAGGAAAGCTCGTCCTTCTTATTGCCGACATAAAGACTTTCAAGTGAAATCCCCAAATCTATCGCTGCATCAACGGGCGTCACGCGGCGCGAAGCGCGAATTAAGCGCTGCATCACCAATCGAAGGTGCTTTTGAAATTTGGCATCGGCAGAACCGAAATTCTTGAACAGTTCACGGCCCACCCTGAACCCCTCGGCCGAAAGCTTTTGCGAAGTCGCAATACCTTCTAAATGGGGTAATTGCATTGAGCCGAAAAAAATCGGTGCCCACTCTGCAGCCGTTACCCATGATGCAATGACCTGTGGAGCAGACGGCCCGATAAGTGCCAGGCACATTAGGCAGTCATGCAGTTCGGTCCAATAATCTATTGAATCTACCTTCTTGTGCGAAAGAGCCTCCATGTAATCGGCCTGGGAGACGTATCGCTTTTTGAAAATAATCTCTCGAACAAGGACGCCGGTTGGCATATTGAAGCGCCCACCGAATACGAAACGTTCGTGAACGGACTGCTTTTGCGAAGAAAGTCTCAACTCCGTCCATGGTATGAAGGATATTCCGCTTCCCATTTCATGTGAAAACTCTGGCTCCAGCCCCGACACAACTACAGCGGCTTCGCACGGAATGTCGGAAACTTCCATGTAACGGGCCAAGTCACTTAGTGCCTGATGCGAGCCGGTAGACCGGGCGCGCGTTATTAGCCATGCTGCTAGGTGCCAATACTCAAGACATTGAGCATCGTTAGACAGCACATGCAGCAAGTTCCCATCAAATATTTTCAACTCTGGTTCTTGCCGCAGGGCCTCAAGTAGATCGAGCGCACTTGGATCAGCCCTTGCCGAACCTGAATATGCATCATGCATCCACATAAAGAGCGATAGGCGCGACGCCGCCGGATCGGGAATGGGAGCCACGGTCAAGGCTTTGTCTAGCAGGGCATGAAGGCGTTTCTGGTCCATGAAATCTCTGCAGCTCGTTCTGAACCGAAGCGCCCAAAAAGTTCTGGCGCATCGCGACGGAAGCCGAAACATACCGAAAGCCTACCCTCGCCTCAATCAGCAGTCTCGTCCTCTATGGTTATGGCTGCCAAATGTCCCGTAATTAGGGTCACGAGTGACCTTTGGGATGCGAGCTTAGGCCTCGCTACGAACTTTTGATCACCGTCCGCAGCTGAGGGTCAAGCTGCCGGGGTCTTATCGCTATGAGGAGTCCGGTTTCGACCCCAAAGGGAAGTATTTTTCCGGCGGCTGTCGGCAGAAGCGCCGCCCAACAGCACCCCCCGGACCGCATCGTTAACGCCGGCATGGTAAACGGCCTGCCCCGGCATTTTTTCCCCGCCGTTTTTTTGCGTTTTTTTTCGCGATTCGGGCCGATTTCTCGATTCTTAGAATCCGGTTAATTATCTTTTTGTGTAGCGCTTAACCTTAACAGGCAGGGGAGCGCCGGGCGGGAATTAACCAAGAAGACTTATCATTTGGTCTAGGGCTTAACCTTAACAAAGGGATAAGCGCCCATGGGATTAGCCGGTTCGATTAACTCAAGTACCTTGTCAATGACATGGATGGCCGGGTCGAAGCCCGCGGCTGTCCGGTTTAATTTCGCAGACGTTTCAACATCGTCATCGCGGAAAGGCCCGGAACGGCCCTTATCCGCGATCTTGTGTCAAATAAAGGCGGAGTTTTGTGCAAGACCCCGGATAAACGCGATGCGTTTTCCGGGGTGACATCGAACGCCGGGCCAGTAGCGCAAAACAGAAACGAACCGGACAACCGTGGGTCGAAGCCCGGCCATGACAATCGCGGTATTCTTAGTGCCCAGCGGATTGCTGGCTGGCCGCGGCGCTTTTCGCATCGTCCGCCCACCAGGTTTCGAGCCTCGCTCCGTAAAGCGTCGACCCGGGCGGCTGGCGCAGCTGCGACCAAGCGGCAAGCCACTGTTTCGGCGGGTAATAAAGCGGAATAGCGTAGCGGCCCGAAAGCAAAATCCGGTCGAGTGCGCGGACAGCGGAGACGAACCCGGCGCGCGTGTCCGCCTTGAGCATGGCGGCAATCATGGCGTCGGCGCCCTCGCTTTGCACGCCCGCATAGTTGAAGCTTCCCTCTTGAGCCGCAGACGCGGCCGACCAGCGGAAGCTTTGCTCGTTGCCGGGCGAGAGCGAGGAAGCCCAGGTTGCCTGCATCATGTCGAAGTCGAAAGATGTGCTCCGCCTTTGAAACTGCGCCGAATCGATCGTGCGGATGCGCGCGCCGATGCCGATCTGCCGCAGCGCTCCCGAATAAGCCAGCATCAGCCGCTCCTGCTCGCGGCTCGCGCAGATCATCTCGAACGTGAAGGGAAGGCCGGTCGCCTTGGCGCTCATGACGCCGCCTCTCAGCTCGTAGCCCGCTTCGTTCAGGAGCGCGATCGCTTGCTTGCGGCCTTCGCGATTGGTGCCGCTGCCATTGCTGACCGGCTGGCGGAAGGTGCCCTCCATCGCGCCCGGTGCGAGCGCGTCCGCATAGGGTGCGAGCAGCGCGCGCTCGCGTTCGTCCGCAGGCCGGCCGTGCGAGGACAGCTCGGAGCGGTCGAAGAAGCTCTCGGTTCTCGCGTAGAGCCCGCTGAAGAGCGTCTTGTTAAGCCATTCGAAGTCGAACATGTGCGTCAGCGCTTCGCGGACGCGGGCGTCGGCAAAGACCGGCCGCCTCGTGTTGAAAACGAGGGCCGCCATGGGCGCAGGCACGTCCACGCTGAACTCCATTTTTTTGACGAGCCCTTCGCGCACCGCCGGAAAATCGAAAGCCTCGGCCCATTTCACGGCGTCGATGGTATCGCTGTCGCCCATCACGTCGAACAGACCCTTGCGGAAGGCCTCCATCATCGCGGTGTTGTCGCGGTAATAGTCGATGCGGATCGTGTCGAAATTGAACTGACCGCGCATGATGGGAAGGTTGCGGCCCCAATAGTCCGGGTTCCGCTTGAAGACGATGCTAGCGCCGGGCGAAACTTCCGAGACGGCGTAGGGGCCGCTCGCGACCGGCTTGTCGAAGCTCGTCTTTTCGAAGCTTTCCGCCGTGATGGCGTGCTGCGGCAGAACCGGCATAAGCCCCATGATAAGGGGCATTTCGCGGTCTCCCCCGCCGGCAAAACTGAATTTGACGCCGCGCTCTCCCACCTTTTCGGCAGCCGCGACTTTCGCATAGTAAGTCCTATGGTTCGGCCGGCCTTTGCTTTTCAGCAGCGCCCAGGAGAACAGCACATCGTCCGGCGTTACCGGCGTTCCATCGGCAAAGCGCGCCTCGGGCCGGATTTGAAAGGTGACCGAGCTGCGGTCCTCCGGCGTCTCCACGCTTTCAGCGATCAGACCATAGAGGGAAAACGGCTCATCGTAGCTGCGGGCCAATAAAGTTTCATAGACATATTCGCGCATGCCGGAGGCAGCCGCACCCTTGATGATGAACGGATTGAGGCTGTCGAAGGAGCCAAGCACCGCGAGCCGCAAGGTTCCGCCCTTCGGCGCGTCTGGATTAACATAATTTAAGTGTGGAAAGCCGGCGCCATATTTGGGCTGGTCATGCATCGCGATTCCAGGCTCAGGCGCGGCCCGCGCCGCTCCGGAAAGCAGACACGCGAGCAGAGTGGCCGCCGCTACTGTGGCCCAAAAGCCATTCGCGCTTGCCGATCTTGCGCTTCCGGCCCCTAGCTTAACCTTTCCAGACGTCAAAATGACTGCACCTTTTCTCATCCGTTCGCGCTTCGATCTGTGCTTTAAGCCCGGAAACCTTCGAAAAAAAGGCAATCTGCGAAATTCCCGGACCGGCATACAAGATACGCCGGCCGTCTCACGGTGGTGTGAAACTGTCACGGGAAAGCCGCAATTCCGGGCTTCCAAGCAACAGCCCCGGAGATGGGGCAAAGCTTAGGATACCCAGCACAGTTCGGGGAAAGGTTCGCATTAATGGTTTTCGCAAACGTTGTGAAAGCGGCAACTTTCGGGGTGGCCGCATCGATGGTGCTCACTCTCGGCGCAACCGGGAGCATGGCGCAAAATAAGGCTGCACCTGCAGCTCCCGCTCAGCAAGCGGCGGCTGGAGCTCAAAAGCCGGCAGACATCTGGTACAAACTTTGTATCGACGTGCCGACCCCAGAGCCCACCAAGCCTGGCGAGCAGCCCAAGCCGCAGAAGCCCGAGGAGATGAAGAAGACGAACGTCTGCTTGACGCAGGTCGACGTTCGTGACAACGCAACGGCGATCCTTATCGGTAAGCTTGCGGTTCGCCAGATCCACGGCCAGGATAAGCCGCAGCTGCTGGCCATGCTGCCGCTTGGCTCTGCTTTGCAGCCGGGCGCCCTCGTTAAGATCGACGACAAAGAGCCGATCAAGCTCGCTTACACGACTTGCGATCAGGCCGGCTGCTACGCTGAAGCCAACGTCGATCCCGCGCTTCTCGCCTCGATGAAGACCGGCAAGCAGATCGCCTATCTCGGTATCGACGTCACGGGCCGCGCTCTCAGCATCCCGCTTCCGCTCGAAGGTTTTGCGAAAGCGATCGACGGCGCACCGATACCGGTTGAAAAGTACAACGAAGATCAGAAGAAGATCGCCGAGGTAATCAAGCAGCGCCTCGCCGACCTCCGCAAGAAGCAGGAAGAAGCCGCGAAGGCTGGCGGTGCAGCCGCTCCGGCAGCCCCCGCAGCCCCGGCTCCGAAGAAGTAAGCTTTCTTCCGGTATCCAACGAAAGGGGCCGCTTGTGCGGCCCTTTTTTTACTCTCCGTTGAAAAAGGCGCTTTGCTTTTGCACCGCGCGCAGCACCTTTAATTCGCGGTTGAGCCTCTTATGCGGTATCCGCCGTCCTCGAGTTCGTCGAACAGCTCGCCTAATTGAGGATGCCGAAGCGGCTCGCCGCTGTCGTCCGGAAGCAGGTTCTGCTCGGAAACGTAAGCGACATACTCCGTATCCTCATTCTCTGCGAGAAGATGATAGAACGGCTGATCCTTCGCCGGCCGGATCTCCTCCGGGATCGATAGCCACCATTCCTCGGTATTGCTGAATTCGGGGTCGACGTCGAAAATTATCCCGCGAAAGGGGAAGAAGCGGTGTTTCACGACCTCCCCGATGGCGTATTTCGCACGCCGTTCCTTCACCATGGCGTTCCGCGTATTGTCACGTATGTTGTACAACAATCCTTACTCTCAACGCCGCTCTAACGTTCGAACGCCGGCGGTCACGACGAAGCCCCGTCCTTTGCCGCGACCAAATCGCTCAAGTCAACCATGACTTTTGCTTGCTTCCAGGTTGCGTCGTCCTGCATCTTGCCGTCCACCATGACAGCGCCGGTGCCATCGGGCATCGCTTCGAGAATGCGCCTAGCGAACGCGACCTCGGCCGGATCGGGCGTGAATACGCGCCGCGCGATCTCGATCTGGGACGGATGCAGCGTCCAGGCTCCAGCGCACCCCTGAAGAAAGGCATTCCGGAATTGGGCCTCGCAAGCCGCGGGGTCCGAGAAATCCCCGAACGGGCCGTAAAACGGCTTGATTCCATGCGTTGCGCAGGCATCCACCATGCGGCCCACCGTGTAATGCCAAAGGTCCTGCTGATAGAAGGCCCGCGGCGCACCGGCATCGCCGCCTTGGGCATCGGCAAGAACGCCGTAGGATGGGTGACCGCCGCCGACGCGCGTCGTCTTCATCGCCCGGCTTGCCGCCAGGTCGGCTGGCCCAAGGCTCATGCCGTGCATGCGGGGGCTCGCGCCAGCGATCTCCGCGACATTGTTCACCCCTTCGGCCGTCTCTAAAAGAGCGTGGATCATCACGGGCTTCTTTATTCCGTGCTTGGCTTCGAGCTGTGCAAGCAGTTGATCGAGATAGTGAATATCCCACGCCCCTTCGACCTTCGGCAGCATGATGACGTCGAGCTTATCGCCCACGGCCTGCATGATCTGCACGATATCGTCGAGAACCCACGGACTGTTGAGCGCATTGATGCGCGTCCAAAGCCCGGTGCGGCCGAATTCGTTGGCGCGCGCCATCTCGATAAAGCCTGCCCGCGCCGCTTCTTTGTCTGAGGCCGGGATCGCGTCCTCCAGATTGCCGAGGATCACATCGACTTGGCGGATCAGCTCAGGGATCTTCGCGCGGATCTTCTCCACTTGCGGCGCAACGAAGTGGATCATGCGCTCAAGGCGCACCGGCTTTTCCACGAAGGGAGCAGGCGCGCCTGCCGCCAGAGCCTTAAAAAATTTCGAAGGGGTGCGTGCCACTGCCATAAGAACCTCCGCGTGTCTAAAGCATCATTTGCTTGTGCCTGCCGGCCCGGTCAAGTTATCGAGCACGCGGCACAGAAGAGGCTTGAGACTGAGGCAATAGTTGGTTCCGGCCGCAATCGCGCTTGGCGTTTGCTCGAACGGTCCACCGCCAATTTCGCCCGCAGCGTGCTCGACGAGGGCATTCACGCTCGTCTCGGTGGCCTCCATGTGGAACTGCAAGCCAAGAACGCGCTTCGCAACCGCGAAGGCTTGATTGGGCGTTCCGGCCGTCTCCGCCAGCCGCTCTGCACCCGGCGGCAAATCGAAAGTCTCGCCGTGCCAATGGAAAGCGGTGAATTCAGCGGGAAGGCCGCCGAAGATCGCGTGCACGGCCGGCGTCCTTCGAACCGGGAACCAGCCGATCTCCTTATGCGCAGCCGCATAGACCTTGGCCCCAAGCGCCTTTGCTATAATTTGTGCGCCGAGGCAAACGCCAAGGACGGTCTTGCCCGCGCCGATGGCGTCGCGGACAAGCGCGATTTCCGGGCTTAGCCAGGAATAGCACGCTTCGTCGTTGGCGCTCATCGGCCCGCCCATCACTGTGAGCATATCGAAGGCATCGAGCGCCGGTAACGGCTCCTCCCGGTGCAGGCAAGCCACCGTCATCGGGACGAGGCGGTCCGCGGCCCAATCCGCAATCGCTGCGGGCCCTTCGAACGGCACATGCTGCAGAACCGTCATTCTCATTAGTATTGCGCTCCGCCAGGCATCTCGTGGTTCTTCCATCGCTTGTTCGACCACATCCATTGCTCGGGATGCTCGCGAATCCAAGCCTCGAATTGCCGTTGGATGGCGGCGGTCAATTCGCGGATGTCTTCGTCGGGCTTGTCCGTGCGCGGAACTTTCAGCTCCCTGAACGTGAGTTTGAAACGCGATTGTTTACCGATGCGCACGACGCGCCCGATCCAGAGCCGGGTTCCGGCCCGGCGCGCAAGCCAAGCTGGGGCGGTTGTCGCCCACATCATGTGCCCAAAAAATGGAACTTGAACCCCCTGCCAATCGACGAGATCGGCCAAGACCCCGACTGCGCCGCCGCCGCGCACATAAGAAGCGATACGCATGACGGTGTTGAACCCCTCGCCGCCCTTGCTCGCGAAAAGTCCTCCCGGGTAAAGCGCGGCGCGCAGGCTGCGGATGTAACGGTCCACGTAAGGGTTTTCTACGATGCGGTATACCCCGGCCGGCCGCGCGGCAATCGCATTCACAGGCGAGATGCCGATCTCCCAATTGCCCGTATGCAGGCTTGCGAACACCGCAGGGCCCATTTTGCCCTTGTAGCGCGCGATGAGGGCCGGATTCTCGTATTCGATGCGCGAAGGATCTTTCAATATGCGGTCCAAGAGAACCGTTTCCGCCATCACCCGGCCGAGGTTTTCCCACATAGCAAGAGCGATGGCCTCACGTTCGGCGGGCGTTTTCTCCGGCATCGCCTTCTCAAGGTTCTTCAGAGCCCGGCGGTGGCGCCGCGTCTTCGGCGCGATAAACCGCCAGGCGCGCGCCGACACCGATGCCGCCATGCCGAGGGGCATAGCGCGCACGAAGGAAACGACTGCCAGCAGGAGGCCGTATTCTAGCCGGTGGCGGAGATCGAGAAGCATGAGCCCAGAGCTATGAGTTTGCGCGTGAGGTGAGCTTGTCTGGCAAGCGTGGGCAGCAACGTCAAGCGATTAAAACATGCCCGCGGGCGCGATGCCGCGCCGCATGAAGGCGCGGCGCAGCGGTCCGATGGTGCCGAGCGCGTAAAGTCCTGCACCGCGGGCTGCCTGGAACGGCAGAAAGCCGGAAAGCAAACTCCGGTTGAGCAGGTCCAGACCCAGTGTGCGGCTCATAATGTCGCCTCTTCTGGCCGCCGAGTAGGCGCGAAGCAGCTTATCGCCGCCGATGTCCTCGCCGCGGCTGCGGGCTTCCGATAGGAGCGCAGCAAGAGTCTCGATATCGCGGAAGCCGAGATTGAGCCCTTGCGCGCCAATGGGCGGCGCGGCGTGAGCTGCCTCTCCAGCGAGGGCGGCGCGCGCGCGTCCATATTCGCGCACCACCAGCGAGGAAAGCGGGAAGCCTGCTCTCGCGCTGAGGCCGGAAATGCGGCCCAGAGCGAAGCGGGACGCCTTCTCAGCTTCGGCGGCGAAAAGCGTGTCATCGAGAGCGAGAAGCCGCTCCGCCTCGGCGTTACGCTCGCTCCAGACAAAGCTGGAGCGGTTGCCGGGGAGCGGGATCAGCGTAAAAGGCCCTGCGCTGCGGTGAAATTCGATGCAGACGCCGTTGTGCGGGCGTTCATGCGAAAACGAGCCGGCAAGTGCGATCTGGCCGTAAGACCAGTTGAGCGAGCGGATGCCGGCGGCCTCGCGCGTGGCCGATGCGCGCCCGTCGGCTGCGATGACGAGGGGCGCGCTCAGCTTCGTCCCGTCCTCGAATGTCAGGGTGACTTCGGTGCTGCCGCTGTCGAGGCCGGTCAGCCGCCCCGGCGCGATGACGCGAAGGCCGCGCCGCTCTGCTTCGCCTTCGAAGGCGCGCGCGAGGTCTGCGTTATTGATGTTATACCCGAAGGCGCGCTCGCCGATCTCCGCGGCCTTAAAAGCGCAGTCGGGAGCGCGCAAAAGCCGGCCGGTGTCGTCGATGAATTGCAGGGTGCGCAGCGGTTCGGCTGCCTCTGCGCAGGCCTGCCACACACCGAGCCGTTGCAAGAACTCGACGGATTTGTTGAAAAGAGCCGCGCTTCTGCCTTTTGCTGCGTTCGCGGACGCAGCTTTGGACGTATCGGCGACGAGCGGCGTCAGGCCGGTATTCTGGCAAGCGAAGGCCGCCGCCAGCCCCACGGGTCCAGCACCGGCGATAATGGCATCGATATGAGCGAACTCAGTCATGCGCTGCTTTTCGCGGCGATAGCATCGTCAGGGGACCCTTTTACGCCGGGCTCGAGCGGCTTTCAAGTCCGGCGAGGCCGGCACGCGGCCGCCAGGGGCGCCGGGAGGAAAGCCGCCCGGCGCGCTGCCTTATCAATCGCGATCGAGGCCGAACGGAGAAATGATAAAGTAGTTCTCGGCCACCTTCTTGTCCCGCTCCAGGTCTGAAACTTCGATGCGCGTGTCGAGCCCTTGCGCGTCGGTGATGATCCACTCCTTCAACGCCATATCGGCCTTGTTGAAGAGCAGCCGTATCCGCCCCGAGCTCTCGCCGCTCTTGTCCTCGACCGTGAGAAGATATGCATCCGGTCCCTGCTCGACGCCGAGAATCTTGGCGTCGGTAGCAAGATCCACCGTTTCCGATAGCAAGAGCTTGAATGGGGTCACGTCCAGGGGATACTTCTCGGACGTGTTCATATCGCGATCCTCGATTGCGAGGTTTCTACCGTCGGATACGATCCTTAGCTTGCTCGGTGCCGCATAATCGAACCGCACCTTGCCGGGGCGCTGAAAATAAAACCTGCCGCGCCTTTGCTTGCCATCCGGATCGGTCTGAAGGAAGGTGCCTTGCAGGTCCGTTAACTTATTGAAATAGTCGTTAACCTTGGTCACCACCTGGGCGTCGCTTTCCTGCAGCGGCGCCGGAGCGGCTTGCGGAGGCTGCGCGATATTCGCCTGCCAGTTTGCACCGGACCCAATGGGGCTCACAGGCTTGGCCGCGGGTGCAGGAGCCGGCGCTGGGGCCGCGGGCGCCGGCGCGGGCGGCGGGGGCGGGTTGGACGGAGTCGTCTTAGACACCTCGGTCTGACCGCCTTGAGCAAAGGCGAGGGGCACGTAGGCAACCCCTATCAAGGTACCGATGGCGCACTGCTTCAGCCATCGGGTGGTCTTGAAAGACTTTAAAACTTTGCGTTCATCGAGCATGGTTCAGCCGCCCCTTAATGCAACTCGCCCTCATTGATTTGAGGCCCATGAATTTTCAGGAAAACGTCAAATTCACGGCGGCTTGCCGCTGTCATCGATTCTTTTTGAGATTTGGCGGAACTTGGCGAACGGCGCCCAGGCCCGGTTCAGGTCTATCCTATGGCACGGCTCTTGCTTGCTCACCACCGGATTTTTGTAGCATGAGGTCCGGATGCAACGGGAAAACTTCGTTCCGCCACGGGCGCGAGGCGGAGCGTTTACACCGAAGTTTTGGCGGCAGCATTTTGTCAGTTGGGCGCTCGCGATCGCGGCCCTCGCCCTCTCTGGCGCTCCTGGAGCCTTCATCGATGCATGCCATGCCGAAAACGCCGATATCGCCGCCCGGCGGAACGCGGAACGGCTAAGCTTCACCGACAGCGAGATAGCCGATGGCTTCTTCAAGGTGGCGTTTGGAGCGGAGCTGCGGTTCGATCAGGCTGCGGAGCGCATCAGAAAGTTCGACGAACCCGTCAGGGTGTTCGTGGATAACCGCACCGGGCCTGGCCGCACAGCACAAGTAGCGGCTGCCGTTGCCGACATAGGCGCGCATGTGGCCCACCTCGATATCGCAATGGCCCAAGACCGCGATTCTGCGAACATCATCGTTACCATCGTTCGGGAGCGAGACTTCAAGCGCACGCTTCGCGCACGTTTTGGAGCGGAAAAGGCAACGAAAATTTCACATACACTCGACCCGGTCTGCCTATCGGGCATCGGCAAAGACGAAACCTATCGCATCCGTCATGCGGAAGTTTTCCTGCCGGGCGATGTGGACGATTTCACCTTCTCGGACTGCGTCTACGAAGAGCTGCTGCAAGCGCTCGGCCCCATCAACGATAGTGCCTCGGTGCCATGGACCATGTTCAATGACGAGGTGCAAATGGGGTTCTTCGACAGGTACGATCAATACCTTCTCAATATTCTGTACGATCCCCGCATCGCGCCGGGCATGACGAAGGAAGAGGCTATGACCCTTCTTCCCCAGGTGCTGCCCGGCGTCCGGGAGAAAGTTTCGTCGCTTTCAGCCGCACCCGCTCTGCGATAGGACGCCAAGCTGCAAGGGCGGCGCTAAAGACAGCACGTGCGGCAGCGCCGATGATCGAATAGGGGCCGGCGCAAGACGTAACCATCTCTGCACAAACAACGCGCAATCTGCGCAGTTCTTGTGCGGCGCACTCGGAAGCAAGTTCACCACCACCTTTGTCCGCATTTCCTAGCATTACGGGGATGCGGACCTGTTTCCAAGCATATAGCTTCCGGCCCCGCTTGACGGGTGTTGGCAAGTTGTCCATGGTTGCGGCTGTCAGTCCGGAAGTTCAGAACGGCCGGCAAGAAAAGCATCGGGCTGCCGTGAGAGGAACATCGATTAGGAGGGCGGCCGCAATGCGGGACGTGCTTTCCGTCCGCCACGGCAACAGCGAATTTGCTCATCGTTAGACGGAACGGGCTGGCGTTTGCCACCCCTGAAGCGTAGCTGGAGGCTGTTTTGCGGGTCAGTCGATGTTGCGCCGGGCCGGAATGATGCGAGCTCACCGCGTTGAGGACGCGGCGCTGTTGCGCGGCGAGGGGCAATTTATAGACGACCTCGGAACCCGCCCTGGTACGCTGCACGCGGCTTTCGTTCGCTCGCCCGTCGCTCATGCCATCGTCCGTTCCATCGATAGTGCCGCGGCGCTGAGTGTGCCCGGCGTCCACTGCGTGATTACCGGGCCGGATATAGCCAAACTTACGAAACCGTTCACGGTGGGCGTCAAGGCGCCGATGCGCCACTGGGCATTGGCCCAGGACCGGGTTCGCTACGTCGGCGAGCCCGTCGCAATCGTTTGCGCCGATACGCCTTATATCGCTGAAGACGGCGCGGCGCGCGTCGAAGTGCGGTATGAGCCGCTAACGGCAGCCGTCGATCCTGAGAAAGCGGCATTGCCGGACGCTCCGCTCTTACACGAAGAAGCCGGCTCGAACGTCGTGAGCGAGCGGCGCTTCCGGTATGGCGACCCCGAAGCCGCCTTCGCCTCCGCCCACCGGGTCATCGGGATCGAGATACGCTATCCGCGCAATTCGGTCACGCCGATCGAATGCTTCGGAGTCCTTGCAAGCTACGCGCCTGGCGAAGGCGTCTACGACATCACGACCCATTTTCAGGGGCCTTTCGCCCTGCATCCGGTCATGGCGCTCGCCCTGCAAGTGCCGGGGCACAAATTGCGGATCAAAACGCCGCCGGACAGCGGCGGCAGCTTCGGCACCAAACAAGCCGTGTTTCCCTATGCCGTGGCGCTCGCCGCGGCGGCCCGCATTGCGGGAAGGCCGGTGAAGTGGATCGAGGACCGGCTCGAGCATCTCTCCGCCGCGACTTCGGCAACGAACCGCGTCAGCCTCCTTAAGGCGGCCGTTACCGGGGATGGGATCATTACGGCGCTCGATTACGATCAGCTCGAAGATTGCGGGGCCTATCTTCGAGCGCCCGAGCCTGCCACGATTTACAGAATGCATGGGAACCTTACAGGGGCCTACCGGATTCCCAATCTCGCTGTCAGGAACCGCATCGTGCTGACGAACAAGACGCCAACCGGCCTTGTGCGCGGCTTCGGCGGCCCGCAGGTTTACTTCGCGCTTGAGAGACTGACCCAAAAAATCGCGCGCGAGCTTGGTGTTGGCCATCTCGAAATCATCCGGCGCAATCTCATCCCCGCGGATGCCTTCCCCTATCGCACCGCTTCTGGCGGCATATTGGATTCCGGAAATTACGCTGGCGCCATCGATCTGGCCGAAGATGAGGGCGTGCTGACCAGCCTCAAGGCACGCCAGGAAAAAGCGCGCAGCGAGGGGCGCCTCTATGGCATCGGCTTTTCCGCCATCGTCGAGCCCTCGATCTCCAATATGGGATATATCACCACGGTGCTGACGCCTGCGGAGCGGGAGAAGGCCGGCCCCAAGGGCGGAGCCGTTGCCAGCGCGACCGTCTCCGTCGATCCGCTCGGCTCGGTCAGCGTCCACGTCTCGTCCTGTCCGCAGGGGCAAGGGCATAAGACCGTTCTTGCGCAAACCGTCGCCGATGAGCTGGGGCTCGAACCCGAGAGCGTTCGCGCGATCACCGAATTGGATACCGGCCGCGATGCCTGGTCCATCGCAAGCGGCAACTATTCGAGCCGGTTCGCAGGCGCGGTCGCAGGGACAGCTTTCCTCGCGGCCAAACGCCTCAAAGAGCGCTTAAGCGTCATGGCAGGGCCGCTGCTCGGCTGCGAGCCGCATCAGGTCCGGTTTTCCGGCGGCCAGGTTTTTTGCGAGCGATCGCCGGAAAAGGCGGTGCCGTTCCGGCGGATCGCCGCCACCTCGCATTGGGCGCAGGGCACGCTGCCGCAAGGGAGCGAGCCTGTCATCCGCGAGACGGCATACTGGTCGCCGCCTTCGCTGACGGCACCGAACGCGCTCGACGAGATCAACTCCTCGGCAGCGCACGGGTTCGTTTTCGATTTATGCGGAGCTGAGGTCGACCCCGCCACGGGCCGCGTCCGCATCGACAAATACGTGTCCGTCCATGACGCGGGCCGCATCCTGAATGTTGCGCTGGCTAACGGACAGGTACGCGGCGGCTTTTCCAATGCGGTTGGTGCGGCGCTTTTCGAGCAATTTTCCTATGGCCCGGACGGGAGTTTTCTTTCGGGCACCTTCGCCGACTACACGGTCCCAACCGCAGCCGAAGTGCCAGACATTGAAATTCTGCATCTTGAGACCGTTTCGCCCGTAACGCCGCTCGGTGCAAAAGGTATCGGCGAGGGCAATTGCATGTCGGCGCCGGTGTGCATCGCTAACGCGGTCGCCGATGCGCTGGGCGTGGAGAGCATCGAGTTGCCGCTCACGCCGGCCCGCGTCATGTCCCTGATCGGCTTCGACGAGCCGGAGAGGCCCGGGGCGGCGCAGCCCGTGGGCCGGCTGTCCCTCTCGCGCCAGAACTTCGCCATCCTGGGGCAAGGCAGCGCCGCCGTAAACGCCTCGCCCGAAGCGATCTGGGCGATCATGCTCGATCCGGAGCATCTGAAGTCGATTATCCCCGGCTGCAAACAGCTCGAAAGGTTGGGCGAAAACGCCTATCGCGGCAATGTCGCGATGGGTGTTGGCATCGTCAAAGGACTTTTCACCGCGGAGGTTCGCCTTTCCGATCTCAACCCTCCGCACAGCCTGCGCTTGGCGGGGTCGGCCGCGGGCCCGCTCGGAAGCTCGAGCGGAGAAGCGGCAATACGCCTCGTGCCGGATGGCGGCGCGACGCGGGTGGACTACTTCTATGGCGCCGATATTTCCGGCAAAGTGGCTGCCGTTGGCGGACGCATGCTCGAAGGCGCTTCGCGCGTCATCATCGGCGAGACGCTGAAGCGCCTGGCCCGCAAGGCCGAACCGCCCGCCGTTCGAAGGGCCTCGTACTTCGCCGGGTTCTTAAAGTGGCTCCGTTCGCTCCTTGGGGCACGCTCATGAAACCGGCCCCTTTCGATTATGTCCGGGCCGCGAGCCGCGCCGAAGCCATTGCCAGCCTGGATGGGCACGGGGATGAAGCGCGCGTTCTGGCAGGCGGTCAGTCCCTGCTCGCGATGATGAACATGAGGCTCGTCTCGCCTGAGTTGCTGATCGATATCAGCAGCGCTGCCGATCTTAGCGCTATCCGGGCTCAGGGCGGCGAGGTCGAGATCGGCGCGTCCGTGACGCAAGCCGAGCTCGAACGGTGGCCCGCCCTTGGCGCTGAGCTGCCGCTCGTGGCAAAGGCTTTGCCGCATCTTGGGCACTTTCAAACGCGCAATAAAGGCACGGTGTGCGGCTCGATCGTTCATGCCGATCCATCGAGCGAATTGCCGCTTTGCCTCGCAACCCTCGGCGGGCATGCCGTGCTCGAGAGGAGACGGGGCCGCAGATCGGTTCCCGCGCGCGAGTTTTTTACGGGGCTTTTGCAGACGGCCCGGCGGCCGGATGAGCTGATTGTCGCCGTGCGCTTCCCGGCCGCGCGCCCAGGCGAGGCGTTCAGCTTCAAGGAGTTCGCGCTACGCCACGGGGACTTCGCCATCATCGCGGCGGCCGCGCGCGTCACCGCATCCTCCATTACCCTTGGCATCGGAGGGAGCGCCGAGCGCCCGGAGGTCCGGGACTGGCCGATGCTTGACGGCCAGGCGCTGGACGATGCGCTGAACGCGCTCGCCTGGGAGCTACCGATGCAGGATGACGTTCAGGCCGATGCCCGCTACCGCCGCCATCTCGTGCGCGTGCTGGGGCGCAGCGCCATCATGGAGGCACGCGCATGCCTAAGCTAGGCCGGCATGAGCGGCATCGCATCACGCTTACGCTGAACGGACAAATCCGCAGCGGCCATGCCGAGCCGCGTATGCTCTTGTCGGACTTTCTGCGCCACGAGCTCGGCGCCACCGGAACGCATGTGGGCTGCGAGCATGGCGTATGCGGTGCCTGCACCGTGCGGCTCGACGGTCAGGCGGTGCGGTCATGCCTGACGCTTGCGGTTCAAGCGGACGGGCGGCGCGTCGACACCGTAGAGGGGCTTGCGGGCGGACTGCCAGAGCTTTCGCCGCTGCAAGAGGCGTTCCGGCGCAACCACGCTTTGCAATGCGGTTTTTGCACGGCCGGCATTTTGATGTCGCTCGATCACTTCCTTGAAGTGAAACCGTCTGCGAGCGAGGCAGAGATCCGCGAAATGTTGTCTGGGCATCTGTGCCGCTGCACGGGCTACACCGGAATCGTGCAAGCGGCGCTGGACCTCGTTAAGCTGCACTCAACCGCTAAGGAGGATCGCTGAATGTTCGACGTTGGCACCACCCTCATAGCGGCGGCCGCCCGCGATCCGGGCCGCCTCGCACTCGCCGATGGGGAGTTGCGGCTGACATATGCGGAGCTGCTTGAACGCTCTCTGAGGCTTGCGAGCGGGCTTTCCGAAATCGGCATATCGCACGGGGATCATTTGCTCGTAGTTCTGCAAAACCGTGCCGAAATGGCCATGCTGCACTGGGCGGCACAGCTCGCCGGAATCATCGTTACGCCGGTGAATTGGCGGGCGAAAGCCGAAGAGATCGACTTCTTCGCCGAAAACTCCGCCAGCCGCGCCGTGGTTTTCGAGCCGGTATCTCAAGCCGCCGTGGCAGGCTCTTGCCGCGCGCAAAGCTTGCCGCGGATAGCCGTTGGCGGCGCAGAGGGCGGCACGCTAGCGTTTTCCGATTTGCTTGCCGCGCCCGCTCCTGAGGCCCGCTCGCAAGCTGCGGCCTGGGACTGGTCGCTCATGTTCTACACCTCGGGAACGACCGGCCAGGGAAAGGGCGTGCCGCGCCGCCATCGGGCCGAACGCGCCGCAGCGGTGGCCCATGTCGCGCAAAATGCCTACCTTTATGGCGAGGCGACGCTCGGCGTCATGCCGCTTTACCACACGATGGGCGTGCGCTCGCTTCTCGCCATGGCGATTACCGGCGGCCTCTTCGTATGCTTGCCGCGGTTCGATGCGGCCAAGGCCTTGGAGCTGATCGAAAGAGAGAAAGTCACCAATCTCTATCTTGTGCCGACGCTTTATCACGATTTGCTGGCGCATGAGGATTTTGCCAAGCGCGACGTCTCATCGGTGCGGAAGCTTGGCTTCGCTGGGGCCCCGATGACCGACGGCTTGCTCCTAAAGCTGCAGGATGCGTTCAAGCCCGAGCTTTTCGTCAATCATTACGGATCGTCCGAGATTTACACCTTTACCATCGACCAGCAGGCAGCCAAGAAGCCGGGAAGCGCGGGCAAAGCCGGCATCAACACCGAAATCCGCACCGTCCGCATCGGCGCACGCGATCCGGACGCAATCCTTCCTCCGGGCGAGAAGGGCGAGATCGTCGCGACGCTCTCCGGCGACGAATCGTTCGAAGGCTATTGGAAGCGGCCGGATGCGGACGCGAAATCCCTCATCGCAGGCTGGTATTTCACCGGCGACATCGGCCATTTCGACAAGGACGGCGATCTCTTCGTGACCGGCCGCGTCGACGACATGATGATTACCGGGGGCGAGAATATCCTTCCCGTGGAGATCGAGTCGGTCCTGTCGCTCCATGCTTGCGTCGCCGAGGTGGCCGTTGCGGGCCTGCCCGACGATCGCTGGGGGCACCGCGTCACAGCTTTCATCAAGCGATCCGGTCCGGTCACGGCGGAGGAGCTCGACGCTCATTGCCGCGCATCGGGCCTTGCGAATTTCAAACGGCCCAAAGCCTATGAGTTCGTGGCCCAGGTGCCGAAGTCTCCGGTCGGTAAAATGTTGCGGCGTTTGCTAATAAAAGGCGAGTATGAGGTTGAGGGACGAAATCCACTCTCGACCAAGTAAGGGGAGGCACATCCTTGTCCATTGCACCGCTTCCGGACCATCTCGCAACGCTCGATGGTTTTCGCGTCGAAATCGACGAAGCGAAAGAGCGCGCCGACATCGTTCTCGACCGGCCGCCGCTTAACGTGATTACCATGGCTCAGCGCGACCAGCTGAGGGCGGTGTTCGAGGCTCTCGACCTTGATGGGCGCGTCCGCGTCATAGTGCTGCGGGCGGCTGGCGAACACTTCTCCTCCGGTGGCGATATCCAGGGCTTCATGGAAGCCAGTCCCGAGCATGTTTCGGAGCTGGCTTGGAACATCGCTGCGCCGCAACGCTGCTCGAAGCCTGTCATCGCGGCGAACCGCGGCTATTGTTTCGGCGCCGCTTTCGAAATCTCGCTCGCCTGCGACTTCCGCATCGTCTCGGAGACCTGCCTCTATGCGCTGCCGGAGCAAAAGCTCGGTCAAATCCCCGGATCTGGCGGATCGGCGCGCCTGCAAGCGATGGTTGGGATAACCCGGACGAAGCATATTGTGATGCGCTCGCGCCGCATTAGCGGGCGTCAGGCCTACGACTGGGGCATCGCAACCGAATGCGTCCCCGACGGCCAGCTGGAAAACGCGGCCGATGCGCTTGTGGATGAGCTGCGGGCGTTCTCTCCGCTTGCGCAAAGGACCGCGAAAAAGCTTCTCAACGACACGGAAGATGCGAGCTTGAGCATCGCCATCGAGCTGGAGGGACATTGCTATAGCCGCCTTCGCTCCTCCGAAGACTTCAAGGAAGGCGTGGAGGCATTCCACGCCAAGCGCAGCCCTAAGTTTACCGGCAAATAGTATGGATATGAGGGAGCATAATATGAAAAAAGTTGCATTATGCATGCTGAGCACGGCCGCCGCGCTGTTGAGCGCCGGACTTGCGCGCGCAGAGGAGCCCATAAAGATAGGCGTGGTGACGCCCCTGACAGGCACTTACGCACCGATCGGCCAGCAAGTGCGATGGGGTTTGGAACTCGCCACCAAGGAGGTCAATCAAGCGGGCGGCGTCCTCGGCCGGCAGCTTAAACTGATTTTCGAGGACAGCGAGGCCAACCCAGCCGTGGCCACACAAAAGGCCGAGAAACTTTTCCAGGTCGAGCAGGTGGATTTTCTCACGGGCACGGTCAACTCGGGTGCCACGCTCGCCGTCGGCCAGGTCGCCGAACGCAACGATAGGCTGATGGCGACAACGGTCTCGTTCTCGGACGCGATAACGGGCGACAAGTGCTCGCCCAACGTCTTCCGCGTGAACGCCGCAGCGAACATGCAAGCCAGCGCACTGGCGGCTTGGATTGCGGCGGCAAGGCCAAATGCGAAGATCTTCTATTTGGGCCCCGACTATGAGATGGGCCGGTCCACGGTTGCTGCCTTCAAGGCAAAAGCCGAAGCCATCGGCGCAACGACGGTGGGCGAGGTTTACGCTCCGCTTGGGTCGAAAGATTATTCGCAGTATTTCGGCCAAATCCGCGCAGCACAGCCGCAAGTGCTTTACACCTCGGTTGCGGGAAATGACACCGTCCGCCTTCTGACGCAGCTCGACGAGTATGGCATGCTCGGCCGGCTTCAAGTCACCGGCGCATCGGGCACGGTTACAACGCAAAATATCGGGGCTCTCGGCAAGGCTGCCGAGGGTTACGTAACCGGGGCCGGATACTCGCCGCTTATCGATACGGCCGAAAACAAGCAATTCGTCGAGGCGTTCAAGGCAGCGAACAAGATCGATCCCGATCTCTACGGTGCGGACAGCTACGGTCTTATCTACCTTTACAAGGCCGCGGTGGAAAAAGCGCAATCGGTAGACACGGCCAAGCTGCGCCAGGCTATGAGCGGGATCGAGTGGAACACGCCGCAAGGCAAAAAAACCATGCGGGCTGCCGATCACCAAGCGCTTATGAATATGTACGCGCTGCAAGTGCAGGGTGGGGAATTCAAGATCCTATCGGCGATCCCTGCCGAAAAAGCCATCGGGCCCGTGACCTGCAAGCGCTTCTAGCATGTGTTTTATGCGCGGAAGAGTAACAGCCTCCCTCACCCCAGCCCTCTCCCCAAGGGGAGAGGGAGTTTGGTGCGGCCCTCTCCCCACGCGCAGAGTGAGGGGGTCTTAGCTACGTCAATATAAAATAGGACAGCTTCTAGCCGGTGAAGGCGGAGAGGTGAGCCACGGAGGCGCCTTTCCCTATCCTAGGATCCGAGAATGGAATATATCCAGTTCGTCCTCGCCCCTCAGATGTTGAACGGCCTCTCTTTCGGGGTGTCCGTTATTCTCATGGCGCTCGGCTTGACGATCATCTTCGGGCTGCTCGATGTGATCAACATGGCACATGGGGAGTTCTACGCGATCGGCGCCTACACCGGATTCGTACTCCTCGGAGCCGGCTTTTCCTTCTGGGCGGTTATCGCTCTCGTTCCCATTTTGATGCTGCCGCTGGGCTATGCCGTGCAGCGCTTCCTCGTTAGGCGCGCCTTTAATTCGGGCGACAGGCACACGTTGAGCCTTCTGCTCACGCTTGGCCTTTCGATGATCGTCGCGGACCTTTTGAGGATGGGCTTCGGGCCTAACACGGTAAGACCGGAAACGCCGGTCAAGGGCGGTCTTGAACTTCTCGGCATCTTCCTGCCGGCTTACCGCGCAACCCTGATCGCGCTTGGCGCTGCAATTATCGCGGCGGTTTATCTCCTCGTCTATCGCACGAACCTTGGCGCTATGATCCGGGCGGCCGCCTATGATAGGAATATGGCCGCTTCGCTCGGCGTGCCGGTAGAGCGCGTCTATTCGGCCACATTCGCCTTCGGCGTCGCTTTGGCGGGGCTTTCGGGGGTGCTGCTGTCGCCGGTCTTCTCCGTATTCCCTACCATGGGGCACGACTTTCTGGTGCTCGCCTTTACGGTTGTCATCGTTGGCGGCCTCGGAAGCATCAAGGGCGCCGTCCTGGCAGGCCTCCTGCTCACTCAGATTCAAGCGGTCTCAAGCTTGTTCATCTCGCCGGTTTGGAGCGATCCCATTGTGTTCGGCATCATGGTTCTTGTGCTGATGCTCCGGCCGCAAGGTCTTTTCGGAAAGATCGGCTATGCTTGAGGCGAGGCGCGGCGCCGCCGCGGAACGCGTCTATGCGCAGGAGCGCAGAGCATCGCGCTCCTTACATGCATTGGCGCTTCTCTTTTTCTGCGCCTTGGCGGTCTTTGCCGCGATAGCACGGGCGGCGGGCGATAGCTTCTTCCTCAGGCTGGCAACCGAAGCGCTGATTTTCGGCGGCCTTGCCGTCAGCGTTGACATTCTCCTTGGTTTTGCCGGGTTGCTCAGCCTCGGACAGGCCCTTTATTTCGGGCTAGGCGCTTACGCTTCTGCGCTCGTCATGAAGGATGTTCAGCCTTCGTTCTGGCTCGCGCTCGCAGCGAGCGCCGGAACCGGCCTTGTGGCCGGGCTCCTGGGCGGCCTGATTGCGAGCCGGGTCCGCGGCGTGTATTTCGCGCTCATTACTTTCGGCCTCGCTCAGGTCGTGGCGAAAGTTATCTATAACACGCGCGAGCTGGGCGCCTCCGATGGCATCATCGGGATTCCGATTATTCAGGTGCCGGTTGGTTTCGTTACGGTCGAGGCGAACAGCCCAGCTGGCTTCTTTCTCGTGGTCCTTGTTGCGGCCATGCTCCTCTATGCCGTGCTCAGCTTCCTTGCGGGCACGCCCTTCGGACGGCTTCTAGCGGCTTTGCGGATCAATCAATCCCGGCTTCCCTTTCTGGGCTGGCCCGCAGGTCCCATCAAGCTTGTAGCGTTTATTATCGCCGCGGCGATCGCTTCCCTTGCCGGCGGCCTTTATCCGATGCTGCGCGGTTTCGTCTCGCCCGAGCTCATGTATTTCGAGATGTCGACCAATGCCATCATCGCGGCCGTAATAGGGGGCACCGGCACGCTGATCGGCCCATTGCTCGGCGCCGTGCTCTTGGTCTTCGGCAAGAGCATAATCGGCACTTTCACCGAGTATCATCAGATCGTCATTGGTGCCCTGTTCATGGCAGCCGTTCTGTTTTTTCCGCGAGGCCTCGCCGGCGCGGTCAAGACTCAATTCGGCGAGCCGAAAAAGGATGCGATATGATGGCAAACCGGGCGCTGGAGCCTCCGGCCGGTCAAAAGCGCGCCGCCATTGTGCTTGAAACGCTGGATCTCAGCGTGCATTTCGGCGGCCTTTGGGCCGTGAACGGCGTCAGCGTGGCAATCGAAAGCGGCGGCATTACCTCGATCATCGGCCCCAACGGCGCTGGCAAAAGCACGTTCTTCAACCTAATCTCCGGCGCGATCCGGCCAAGCTCGGGCAGAATTCTCATAAACGGCCGGCCGGCCCGCTCCTCTCCGTCGAAGATTCGCGCGCAAGGCTTGGCGCGCAGCTTTCAGATCGCGAACCTCTTCCCGCAATTATCCGTCTTCGAGAATTTGCGGCTGGCAGCCCAGATCTTGGAGCCGATGGCAAAGAGCATTTTGCCCGTCCGGATGTCCTCAACAGCCGAAGCCAAGGCAGAGGCGCTGCTCGCGCGATTCGATCTCGCGCATAGGGCAGAGCGGCTCGCGGGCGAGCTTTCGCATGGCGAGCAGCGGCGCCTCGAAATCGCTGCAGCTCTTGCGTCCGAGCCCCAGATCCTGCTGCTGGATGAGCCCACCCAGGGAATGTCCCATGGCGATACGCAAGATACGAAGGCTTTGATCAAGTCGCTCGGCGGCGAGCTTACGGTGCTCCTGATCGAGCACGACATCGAACTCGTGATGGACCTATCGAAACACGTCGTCGTGCTTCATCAAGGCTCGAAGCTGGCGGAAGGCTCGCCAGCCGCGGTGAGCGCGAACCCCGAGGTCCAGGCGGCCTATTTTGGGGGGCAATAGTGCTGCTTCAGCTCGAAAACGTCCACGCCCATTACGGCCTCTCCCACGTCCTTCAGGGCATCGATCTAACCGTGGGAGAGGGTGAGGCCGTGGGTCTTTTCGGCCGTAACGGCGCCGGTAAGACGACGATCCTTCGCACCATAGCGGGCTGGCTCCGGCCGAGCGCCGGCGCCGTCCGCTTCGCAGGCAAGGACATCGGCGGCCTTACTCCAGATGCGATCTGCCGCTTGGGCGCCGGCTTCGTTCCAGAGGATCGCCGGATCTTCCCCGGCTTGTCGGTCGAGGAAAACTTACACCTTGGGTTCTTGCAAACGCCGGGCCGGAGCGCAAAGCAGAAGTCCGCGCGTCTCGATCGCGTATTCGCGCTTTTTCCATGCCTGAAGGAGCGGCGGCGGCAATTGGGAAATACCTTATCCGGCGGTGAACAGCAAATGCTGGCGATCGCCCGGGTTTTGCTGGGAGATCAGAAACTCATTCTCATCGATGAACCCACCGAAGGTCTCGCGCCCATCATCGCCACCGAGATTTTCGCTATCATGATGCAGCTCAAGGCGGATAAGCACGCAATCCTGCTGGTCGAGCAGAATGTCCGGCGCGGAATGGAGATTTGCGACCGGATCTGCGCCGTGGAACGGGGGCGCATCATCTTCAAGGGTGACGGGGCGAGCGAGACCGACCGGCTTAGCCTGTTAAGTGCGATTGCCGTTTAAATAGCGCGGCCTCGAAGCGAGGTGCGGACAGCCTGTGGATAAGGCGTAAACCTTCCTATGAAGGCAATCAAAATTGGCAATTTGGGCGCGCCGGCCTTAAACTTCGTGTTTCACGATTGTGAAACAAGCTGCGGCAGCAAGCCGCGCACTGTTGACGGCACACGCCAGGGAAGGACGGCGCATGGGGCGAAACCGCTCGGAGTTGCTCGATCAGGCCATATTGCGGCTTGTGGACTTACCGCGCAGCGAGCAAGATCGCATCGCAATCGAGATTCTCGCCGATCTCTGCTCCGAAGAGGAGTGGGCTGTTGTGGTTGCGTCCGAACCCTATCAGACTTGGCTTGCGGCCCAGCCGGATGAGGAGCCGGAGAGAAACCACGCCAGCCTGCGGGCGTCGGCCGTGTGAAGCAAACCGGCGCGTGCAAACCAAAGCCGCGCAGCTGTGCCGCCTTCGATTGCAATCTTGCGCGAAGTTTTTATACTGCGCGCAAATTCCGATTTGATCGAACAGAGGCCTGATGTCCCCCGTAACCGCGAAGCTTCGCTCACAGCACGATCCGCATTCCGTCCAAGGCAAGTTTTTCTCATGCCCGCTCGATCAGGCGGATCCGGAGATTGCCGGCGTTTTAGCCAGTGAGCTCACCCGCCAGCAGGACGAGATCGAGCTGATCGCGTCCGAGAACTATGTGTCGCGCGCCGTGCTCGAAGCGGCTGGGTCCATCCTCACCAACAAATATGCCGAAGGCTATCCCGGAAGGCGCTATTACGGCGGCTGTCACGTCGTCGATGTCGCTGAGGAGCTGGCCATCGAGCGCGCAAAGCGCCTGTTCGCTTGTGAATTTGCGAATGTGCAGCCCCATTCTGGCAGCCAGGCTAACCAGGGCGTCTTTCTCGCCGTGCTGAAGCCGGGCGACACGATTCTCGGCATGGGCATCGATATGGGCGGCCACCTGACCCATGGCGCGGCGCCCAATCTTTCCGGCAAATGGTTCAATGCCGTGCATTATGGCGTGCGCCGCGACACCGGTTATATCGATTACGACCAGGTGGAACGGCTGGCACGCGAGCACAAGCCGCGTCTTATCATCGCAGGCGGCTCGGCCTACGCGCGCATCATCGATTTCAAGCGCTTCCGCGAGATCGCCGATGGCGTTGGCGCGCTTCTCCTTGTGGATATGGCTCATTTCGCCGGGCTCGTGGCGGGCGGCGTGCATCCAAGCCCCTTCCCTCACGCGCATATCGCAACGACCACCACGCACAAGACGCTGCGCGGCCCGCGCGGCGCGCTGATCCTCACGAATGACGGCGACCTCGCGAAGAAAATCAACTCCGCGATCTTCCCAGGCTTACAGGGCGGTCCGCTGATGCATATTATCGCCGCGAAGGCCGTTGCTTTCGGCGAGGCCTTGCGCCCCGAGTTTAAGACCTACGCGCAAGCTGTGGTGGACAACGCCAAAACCCTGGGCGAAACCCTGAAAGCCGGCGGCGCCGACATCGTATCCGGCGGCACCGACACGCATTTGCTTCTCGTCGACCTGCGGCCGAAGGGCTTGACCGGAAAGGCCACCGAGGCGGCGCTCGGGCGCGCTCACATCACCGTCAACAAGAATGGCGTACCCTTCGACCCCGAGAAGCCAACGATCACGTCGGGCATTCGCGTCGGCTCGCCAGCGGGGACAACGCGCGGATTTGGGTCCGCTGAATTCTCCGCCATCGGCAGCATGATCGTCGCAGTCCTCGATGGGCTGAAACAGGGCGATAACAAAGCGCGGGACGCCGAGGAAGCTGTAAAGGCTGAGGCCCTTGCCCTTTGCAATAGATTCCCGATCTATACAAGCAGTAGGGCGTAGACGAAGCGGCAGAGCGGAGCCGCAGAAATCGAGCTGACGAAAGATGCGGTGCCCACATTGCGGCGCGCTTGATACGCAAGTGCGCGACAGCCGGCCTTCAGAGGATCATGCCGCGATCCGCCGCCGCCGGTCGTGTCCGGAATGCGGCTCGCGATTCACGACCTTCGAGCGGGTCCAGCTTCGCGAGCTTACGATTGTGAAGCGAGACGGCCGGCGCGTTCCGTTCGACAGGGACAAGCTCACCCGGTCGATCGGAGTCGCGCTCCGGAAAAGGCAGGTTAGCGAGGAGCGCATCGAACAGCTCGTCAGCTCCATCGTGCGCGCGTTAGAAAACCGGAACGAAGCCGAGATTAGCTCGCAGGACGTTGGCGGCCTAGTCATGGAAGGGCTGAGGGCTATCGACGGCGTCGCTTACATCCGCTATGCGAGCGTCTATCGCGATTTCCGCGAAGCTAAGGACTTCCAGCGCGTGCTCGGCGAGCTGGGCGATTCCTTCGCTCGCGCGCCAGCGAAAAATGAATGATACCGGATCCGGCGCCGGAATGCCTCTGCGCAGAAAAGGGATGACAGCGGAGACTGTATGACGGACATACCCGGACATTCTTCCAGTGCCGCCCAAGGCGCAGGCATGCCATTCGCGCCCGCACGCATGGCCTCGCTGATGGCCCGCGCGCTTTTTCTGGCGGAGCGAAATCTTGGCGCCACCTCCCCGAACCCCTCTGTGGGCGCGGTTATTGCGGACGCTGGCACGGGCGAGATCGTGGCGAGCGCCGTCACAGCGCCGGGCGGCCGGCCGCACGCGGAGGTGCAGGCGCTCCAGCAGGCGGGCGAAAGGGCGCGTGGCTCGGTCCTGTTCACGACACTTGAGCCGTGCAGCCATTTTGGCGCAACGCCGCCCTGCGCGCACTCCGTCGCCGATGCGGGGGTTGCAATGGCCGTCTACGGCTCGCTCGATCCGGATATGCGGGTGGCCGGGCGCGGCCTCGCCTGGCTGGAGAGCCACGGCGTCCGGGTCTTGCGGGGAGATTTCGCCAAAGAGGCGGATTGGATCAATCTCGGGCATGCGCTCCGCGTCACCGGGCGGCGGCCGTTCGTGCAGATCAAGCTGGCGGTGGATGCAAACGGACGCGTCCCCCTCGGCAAGGGCAAGCCCGTTTGGGTCACGGGCGAAACGGCGCGCGCGCAAGCCCACCTCCTTCGCGCGCGAGCCGATGCCATCCTCGTTGGCAGGAAGACCATCGAAGCCGACGACCCGGAGCTGACATGCCGGCTGCCTGGCCTTGAAGGGCGCTCGCCGGTGCGGATTGTGCTCGCGCCGCGCTGCGATGTTCCCATGACCGCGCGCCTGTTTCAAACCGGTGGCCCCGCCGTGTGGATCGTATGCGGCGATTCCTCGAGATGCGGCGCGCTCATAGGCCGGCCCGGCGTCAAGGTTTTCGATGTCGGGGCTTCGTCCGCGGGCAGCCTCAGCCTTCGCCTCGTGCTCATGCGCCTTGCCGCGGAGGGCATTACGCGCCTCCTCGTCGAGGGCGGCCCAACTACCGCGCGCGCGTTCCTGGACGCGGGCCTCGCCGATGAGGTAATCATCATGCAGGGCGAGTTCCGCCTCGATCCGGACTCAACCCTCCCGGCCTTTGCAGGCCAAGGTTTGGAGCTGATATCCTCTTCGGCTTCCTATATATTGGCGGCGCGCCGGAACGCTGGCGCCGATACAGTCCACGTCTACCGCAGCGCGGCTCACTGGCAGGCTTGATTTCGATGTTCACCGGTCTTGTACAAGCTAAAGGAATTGTCACCGCGGCCGCAAACGGCCGCTTCACGATTGCCTGTCCCTGGGAGCCCGCGTCCATCGCGCTTGGCGCCTCGATCTGTTGCGATGGCTGCTGCCTCACCGCGACGGCCGTGGAACCGGCTCCTGGCGGCGCGCAATTCAAGCTCGACGTGTCGAACGAGACGCTGAGCAAGACGACCCTTGGCAGTTGGCGGGAAGGCCGGCAGATCAATCTCGAACGCTCGCTTCGCGCGGGCGCTGAGATGGGCGGGCATATCGTCACGGGCCATGTCGACGGCGTCGCCACGATCTTGAGCGTTACGCCATCCGGGTTCTCGAAGGTTTTCGAGCTGCGCGCCCCCGAAGCGCTCGCCAAATATGTCGCGCCCAAGGGTTCTGTGGCGCTGGACGGCGTATCGCTGACCGTCAATGAAGTTTCCGGCCCGGTCTTCACCATCAACCTCATCCCAACCACGCTTGAGGTTACCACTTGGGGCGGGGCCGAGCCGGGCGGCACTGTGAACATGGAAGTAGACTTGATCGCGCGCTATGTGGCAAGGCTTTTGGGACAATAGGCTGGAACCCATGCAAAGCGAAAATCTGCGCGTTATCGATCAGTCCGAAATTCACCGGCAATTATCGCCCACCGAGGACATTCTCGAGGATGCGCGGCAAGGCCGGATGTTCATTCTCGTGGATGCCGAAGACCGCGAGAACGAAGGCGATCTCGTCATCCCGGCGCAAATGGCGACGCCGGACGCCATCAATTTCATGGCCCGTTTCGGCCGCGGGCTCATCTGCCTTGCCATCACGCCGGAGCGCGCCGAGACGTTGCATCTTCAGGCCATGGCCCGCTCCAACCAATCGCGCCACTCGACGGCGTTTACCGTCTCTATCGAGGCCAGGGAAGGCATCTCGACAGGTATTTCGGCCTACGACCGCTCGAAGACCGTAGCGGCGGCGATCGATCCCAAGAAGGATTGGCGCGATATCGTCAGCCCAGGCCATGTTTTTCCGCTGGTGGCGAGAGATGGCGGCGTGCTGGTCCGTGCCGGCCATACGGAGGCGGCCGTCGATCTCGCGCGCCTTGCCGGGCTCCTGCCCGCCGGCGTTATCTGCGAAATCATGAACGATGACGGCACGATGGCCCGCATGCCCGATCTTTTAGCCTTTGCACAGAGGCATGGGCTCAAAATCGGAACCATCGCCGATTTGATCGCCTACCGCCGCCGCCATGAAAGCTTCGTGCACGTTGTCGAGGAGAGGGAGATCGACACGCCGCATGGCGGCCCGTTTAAGCTTAGGGTCTACGTCAATTCCGTCGATAACACCGAGCACCTCGCACTCATAAAGGGCGATGTCGCCACACCCGACCCCGTGCTTGTCCGCATGCACGCCGTCAACATTCTCGAAGACTTGTTCGGGATGGGGCGCAATGGCGGCCGCCGCTCCCTTGTCGAGCGCGCCATGCGCCGGATCGGCAAGGAGGGGCGCGGCGTCATCGTTGTCATCCGCGATGTCCGCGAGGGCGTTATCCAGGCGCGTCTGGCCGAGGCCATGCCGCACGCCTCCGGTGGCGAGCCGAGCGAGAAGCGCTTGTTCGATTACGGCATCGGCGCGCAAATCCTGCTCGACCTCGGCATTAAAAACATGGTTTTGCTTTCGAACTCGCCAACTCCCAAAATCGTGGGCCTGGAAGGCTACGGCCTGAACCTCGTGTCCCGCCGCCCTATAGACGACCAATGAAAAACCCCATCCATATCCTCGTCGTAGAAGGCCGCTTCTATCACCACATCTCCGATCAGCTGATTATCGGAGCCGAGATGACCTTGCGCGAGCAGGGCGCCACCTGGGAGGTCATGATGGTTCCAGGAGCGCTTGAGATTCCACAAGTGCTGTCGGTGGCAATCGAGGCCGGAATGTTCAGCGAAACGCCGGCCAACCCCTTCCACGGCTTCGTCGCGCTCGGCTGCGTCATACGCGGGGAAACGTCCCACTACGAGATTGTCGCAGGAGAGTCCGCGCGCGCCCTCATGGCGCTTGCCACGACTCACGGCATTCCTTTGGGCAATGGCATCTTGACTGTCGAAAACGAGGAGCAGGCAATTGCACGCGCGGCCGTGAACGGCAAGAACAAGGGGCGCGATGCGGTTGAAGCTTGTCTTGAAGTTCTTCGCGTGAAGCGCGATTTTGCAAAGCGGCCCCGCTGAGTTCGTGCGTAGTATCGATTATGCCGGGTTGATATCCGAAAGCGCGATGATGGATATTGAGAACGATGGCGAACCTGGTACGGGGAGCGGCATAGTTGCGCTGCCCGCGCGCACGCGCGCCCGGCTTGCCGCGGTGCAGGCACTCTATCAGATGGATCTCACCCAACGCGACCTGAGCGAAGTTCTCGACGAATTTGTCTCGCACCGTTTCGAGACCGTCGAAATTTATGCCGGCGCGGATCGAAGCTTCTTCCGCGATATCGCTTCCGGCGTCGCTCACAGCCAGGCGCGGATCGACGCCGAGATCGCCGCACATTTGGCGGAAGGCTGGCGCCTATCGCGCATCGACAGCATTTTGCGCGCCATTCTGCGCTCCGGGGTCTACGAAATTCTGGAAAAGCCCGATGTGCCGGCGCGTGCGATCATCAACGAATATGTCGAGATCGCCCGCGATTTCTTCGGCGGCGAGGAGCCGGCCGTCGTGAATGGCGTTCTCGACCGCGTGGCGCGCAAACAGCGGCAGAACGAGTTCGGGCGGAAGGCGGCCAAAAGGCAGGTCTAAAACTTAAGTCTTGTCAGCTATCGGATCCGGTAATGATCGAGCGTTCAACCCCTCAACCTGTCCTTCTCCCAGCAAGCTCGCCTTGGCGAGCTTGCATCTCGGAGTTACCGCATCCGCAAGCGAATGCGGTTGGAGAAGGGACGCCTGAATAGAGCATAGAGCGTGCAAGACCGTCCCCTCTCCCAATGGGAGAGGGACAGGGTGAGGGGTGGAACGCCCAGTTGGTATAAACCTATGCGCCTTGGCGAAATCGCCTTGATCTCAGAATATCTGGCACCGCTTGCGGTTCATCCGGGCGCTTTCGGCTTGAAAGACGATGCGGCGCTTTTGACAGCGCTTCCTGCGAGCGGGCTTGTCATTACGTCCGATGGGCTTACGGCTGGCGTGCACTTTTTCGAGGACGACGATCCTGGCGATGCCGCCTATAAGGCGCTTGCGGTCAACATCTCCGACCTCGCCGCGAAAGCTGCACGCCCGCTGGCCTATACCTTGACGCTCGCACTTGCCGAAGCGCCAACCGTGGAATGGGCGCAGCGCTTTACCGCAGGCCTTGCGCGGGCGCATTCAAAGTTCGGCATCGCGTTGATCGGCGGCGATACCATTTCCGCCCGCGGCGCGTGGTGGATGTCCATCACCGCGTTCGGGGAGGCCTGCCCTCGCGGGCTCGTTCCGCGCGGCGGCGCCAAGCCGGGCGACCTTCTCTATGTCAGCGGCACAATCGGCGATGCCGCGCTCGGCCTTAAGTTGCGCCTGCATGGAGAAAGCTTCGGATCGCTTCTGTCTGCGGAAGAGCGTGAGTTCCTGCGTTCGCGCTATCTCTATCCCGAGCCGCGGCTTGGCCTCGCGGCCGCTCTTGCGAGCGAAGCATCGGCCGCGATGGATATTTCCGATGGCCTCGCCCTCGATCTGTCCCGGATGTGCGAGGCCTCGCAGGTCTCGGCGGAGATCGCGGTGCCGGCAATCCCGCTTTCGGAGGCGGCACGAACGCTGGCAGCAGCTGGCACAGACGCCATACAAACAATTTTGACTGGCGGCGACGATTACGAGATTTTGGCAGCCGTCCCGCCGGAGCGCGCGAACGGCTTCGAAGCTGCAAGCCGCAAAGCCGGCGTGCCGGTCACGCGGATTGGAACCGTAAGCGCCGGCGCGGGCGCGCCGAAGTTCAGGGCCGCAGGCGGAGGCGAGCTCGAGCTTTATAATAAGGGTTTCGAGCATTTCCAGGTTTAATCCAGCCAAAGTTTGCTATGCTTAGCTGTTTCCAGCTTTGGAATCCGGCTTCTGCATGACTCTCGAACTGATCCACACCGCGGCGGAGGGCAAGGCGAAGCCCGTCAAGCTCCTCTTCGTTCACGGCATTTGCACCGGCGCCTGGGTTTGGGAGCAGAGTTTCCTGCCTTTCTTCGCCCAACTTGGCTACGATAGTTACGCGCTCTCCTTGCGCGGTCACGGCAAAAGCGCAGGGCGCGAGAACGTCCGCCATTTCGGCCTTGGCGATTTCGCGGATGACGTCGATTGGGCGGTGCAGCAAATTGGCGCGCCCGTTGTTGTGGTAGGCCATTCGCTAGGCGGCGCCGTCGTGCAGAACTACGTGAAGCGCGGTGGCAAGGCAGCCGGCATCGTACTGTTTTGTGCTGTCCCCCCGCATGGCCTGTTCCGCGCAACCGCAATTCTCCTCGCCCATAATCCGCCGCTCGCAAACGAACTGCGCAAGGCCATCGCCCGCGGATTGCAGGCGGCAAATCTCGAGGTGATCGAAAACGGACTATTCGCTCACGCGCCCGCGCCCGAGCTTCGGCGGATGCTACTCGAGCGGCTGGACGGCATAGCGGAGACCGCAGGCCGGCAGGCCTTCGGGTGGACGCCCTTTGCGCCGCTGCCCTGGTCGATGCCGAAGGTTTTCGTCATAGGTGGCGAGCGGGATTGGTTTGTCCCGCCGGGCTGTGTCCGGATGACCGCCATCTATTACGGCGTGCGCTCGGTGATCGTGAAGAACGGCGCCCACGCCGTCATGCTCGACGGGAATTGGCGCGACGCGGCCACGCCCATTGCGGATTGGCTCGCGGCATCCTTCGCAGGCGCGCCCAGCCGCTAGAGCATGATCCGCAAAAGTGGAGACCGGTTTTTCGATAAGATCATGCGCAAACAAAGACCGAGAGTGCGCCAAGGCGAGCTTGCTGGGAGAGGGTTGGGGTGAGGGGGGACTTCCCGGCGATTCCGATAGGCAAGGACAGATTCTAGGATTTTTCCCGGCGGCTGAAAGGAAACGAGGAGCGCAGAGGCTCCGCTTCGGCCGGTTGTTGGGGCCTTTGGCCGGGCGCTGCGCGCATAGGCGGGGGGACCTCGGCGTGCGTCCGTTCCAACGGGGCTCCGCTCGCATCCGGCCTCGGCTTGCTGCCAAGGCCGAAGCGGGGGCGCCGCTTGCCGTTGCTTCCCGGCCTTCTCTCCTCGGGCGCAGGCGGGGCTGTTTCCTTCGCCTCGGCTTCAGCGAGAGCGAGCGCCTTTTCCCGCTCCTTCTCCCGCTCTTTCTCGTCCAGCTCTTTTTCCTTACCGGCTCTGCGCTCGGCGCGCTTCGCTTCTTTTTCCTGTTCCCTGTCGTCGCGGCGCGCCGAACGCGCAATGGCGTTCAGAAGGTTTACGACCTCGCGTTCGGTCAAAAGCTCGCTGTAGAAAAAGCCTTGCCCGAAATCGCAGCCAACGGCCCGGACATAGGCCAGGTCTTCCTCGGTATCCACGCCCACCGCAACGACATCCTTGCCGAGCTCGTGAGCGATCGTCAGCACGGCTTTGAGCACCATCGCGCTCGACCTTTCCTTATCGCTCAAAGTCACAAGCGAACGGTCGATCTTGATGGCGTCGATCGAGAGGCGGTGCCAATAGGACAAGGAGGAAAAGCTGACGCCGAATTCATCGAGGGCGACGCTGACGTTCAAGCTTTTAAGCCAGTCGAGGATCTCGATCGCTTGCTCAGGGTTCGAGTTGACCAGGCTTTCGGCGATTTCGAGCCGGAGCGCCCCTTTGGGTAGAGTCTCACGCCCAATGATCAGCCGGAGATTCTGGACAAGGTCGTGGTGGAAAAGCTGCTGGCTCGACATATTGATGCTGACGTAAATCGGATCGTCGCGCTGCAAAATGCGATGCCATCGCGCGCCCTGCCGGATGCAGCGCTCGAAGATATACGCCCAAAGTTCTCCCGACAGGCCTGCGGCCTCCGCCGCTGCCTCGAACTCAGGCAGGCTCAGCCGTCCGAGCGCCGGGTGATCCCATAGAACGAAAGCCTCCATGCCGGCCAGGCGTTCATCGCCGATCCGGATGATGGGCTGGTAAAGCACGCGGATTTGGCGCCGCTCGATGGCATGTTTGAGGTCGGCCTGAACGATCGAGCGCTCATCGGCAGCGCCGCGCATTTCGGGTTTGAACAGCTCAATTCTGTCGGCGCCGGCGCGTTTGGCGCGATACATCGCACTTTCGCCCTCGCGGAGGAGATCTTCGGCGTTCTCCTGGGTTCCGTCGTACATGGCGATGCCGATGCTGCCGGTGAGCACAAGGTCCCGCCCTCCGGCCTTCATGGGGGTACGCAGCGAGCGTCTGACCCGCTCCGCAAGCATGGCGATGTGGCGCGGCTCGGTATCCTCGGAAATGAGGATCGCAAATTGTAGCGCGCTGACCCGGGCAAGCGTGTCCTGCGGCGAGATATGGCGTGTGAGCCTTCGGGCGATGGTCAGGAGCACGCCGTCGTTCGTGGCGAAATCGGGGGAACGCGCTTGATTTTTGAGGGCGTCGAGATCGATGAAAAAGACCGTCGGCTTGATGTTCTCGTCTTTCGCACGCGCCAGCGCGGTCTGCAGCCTATCGATGAACAGCTCCCTGTTCGGCAGCCCGGTTAGGCCATCGCGGATCGCGTTGTGAAGAAGCCGCTCCTGTGCACGCTTTTGCGCCGTGACGTTGCGTAAAAGGCCGACGCCGCGAAGAGCGCGCGTGGTTCGCTGCTGGGTTACCGCCGCCCGCAATTCGTACCAAAGATAGCCGCCATCGGGCCTCTTCATGCGAAATTCGAGATTAATGTCGCCGCCTTGACGCTCGCGGATCGTCCACAAGGTTAAGCGCATCCGCTCGCGATCCGAGGCGTGAAGGTGTTGCAGCCAATTGTCCACAGAGCATCGCAGCGAACCAGGAGCGACGCCGAGCGCGGTCTCAACCTCGGGACCCGTGTTGATCTCGTTGCGGCGCCCGTCCCATTCCCAAACGCTGGCGCCTGACGCCTCGAGCGCCATGACGCGCAGTTTGAATTGGCCGGCATCCTCGCCGATCGCTCCGGGATCGGCGCTCTGGAATGCGTATTGCGTCACGGTGAAGCCGATCAGCGCGAGAAACAGCACGAGCCCCGCCGAAAGAGCCGAAACCACGATGTCGCCGGAAACCTTGCCGGTGATGGTGACGGCGGACGCGAACAGCCACACCATGAACAGCATCCAGGATGGCACAAGCGACAGCGCCCGCTCCTGGCCGCGAAGGGCTAGAAAGCTAATCAGCGCGCTTCCGGCGATGGCGATGGGTATGAAGGAGAGCCGGGCTAAGCTCGCGGTCACCTGGGCATCCACAAGGGCGAACACGATCAAGCCGAGCTGCCCGGCGATCCAGCCGTAAAACGCTATGCTGATCCAATTGTGCCAAAGCCTGAGATTGAGGAACGTGTAGATGAAAACCACAAGACTTGCGGCGAAGGCTGCCTCCGCAGCCGCCCTGTAGGTTCCGTTATCCTCCGATGTCAGCTGAAAAAGCTTATGCCAAAAGCCGAAGTCGACGCAAAGATAGGCGAGGGCCGACCAGGCGACGAGTGCGGCGGCGGGAAAGATCGCTTTGTGATTGGCTGCGAAGATGGCCGTGAGGAAGATGGCAAGCAGCCCGGTGATCCCAAGGAGGATACCGTGAAATAGGTTTATGTCTCTTTGACGCTTGCCGAAACTCGCAGGTGAATTGAGAAACAGCCTCGGCACCGACGCCGAGGCGAGTTCGACGATGAAGGTGACCGCCGTGCCGGGCTCGATCGATAGCCTGTAAATGTCGAGATGGTCGTAATCCTCATTGCGCTCCGGGCGGAAGCCGAGGGATGGCGTGACATTGGTGATGCGCGGCGCGTCGAGATCCGGCTTGAGAACGCGGGAGCCTACGATGTCGTATCGCTGCGCGGTCAGCCAGCGCGTAATTGGCTTGTCGGTGGAATTGCTCAAAGCAAAGACAACCCAGCTCGGATTGGTGCCGGGCGTCTTGGCCGATACGGTCATCCGTCCTACGATCCCATCCGCGCTCGGCGCCGTTTCGACGCTGAGTTTGTCGCCCCGGCGTTCGTAAAATTCGCCAAGAAGTGTAATGTCGATCTTCTCGTCGCCGGGACCGATGACGATGGGCTCGACGGCCAGCGCAGCGGAGCTAAGGGAAGCCAGCGACAGAAAAAGCGCAAGCGCAAACGCAAGAACGAGGTGAAGGGAACTCCCCTCGCAGCCGGCACGGGCCGCCGCGATCCAGCGCCCTGGACGGGTCAGGCAAACTCCTGTCTCGCATCGAAAGTCACGGTAGGGGATCGTCATTGAGTAGCGCAAAAAGCCAGTGATCTTGCCATGTGCCATTAATTTTCAGATACCGCCGGGCTAAGCCCTCATATTGGAAGCCTGTGCGGGTTAGAAGCGCGGCCGACGCCTTGTTCTCAGGCAAACAGGCTGCTTCCAACCGGTGAAGACGCAAGACATCGAAAACAAACCAAGTTGCTGCCCGGACACCTCTAGTCATATAGCCTTGCCGGGCATAGGGTGCACCGATCCAATATCCTAAGGAGCAGCTCTGACTTACGCCCCGGCGGATATTGCTCAACGTTATACCGCCGATTAAGGCTTTATCAGAGGTTCTAAACAGAAAAAAGGCATAACCGAGATCTTGGCGCGCATCGTTATAATAATAGCGGATGCGGCGCCGGTAGGTGTCCTTTTCGAGTTCGTCGCGCGTCCAGCGCGGCTCCCAGGGCTCGAGGAACTGCCGGCTTTCGCCCCGAAGCCCAGCCCAGGCTTTGTAATCGGCCATTTGGGGTTCGCGCAGAAAAACGCCATCGCCCTCGACATAGGATTTGCTTTCCGAAAAGAACATTCGCGCGCCGCCGAGCATGGCCTGAAATCACGCCGCTAAGAGAGTGCCGGCGAGGAACGCCTCGGCGGCGTCGGATACCGCTAAGGACGCTCCCCTCGCGCCGACGGCAGCGGAAACCATCTCCGGCTTTGCCCGGAAGCGGCGGCCCACGGCTTGAACGTCCGCGCAAGTGACCCCTTCGATCTTTTCGACCAGCTCCTCATTGGTCAGCGGCCGCCCGAATACCATGAGATCCCAAGCGAGCTGCCCGGCTCTTGCCTCGCAGCTTTCGAGGCTCATGAAGAGCCCTGCCTTGAGCTGGGCCTTGGCACGTGCAAGTTCTTGCGCGGTCGGGCCATCCTCCGCAAGGCCGGCGAAAATGCCGAGCGCCAGGGTTGCCAGCTCCGGCAATTGCTGCGGGCTCGTCGCCGCGTGCAGGCCGATGATGCCGCTATCGGAATAACCCCAGTCGAAAGCGTGAATATCGTAGCAAAGACCGCGCTTCTCGCGGACCTCCTGAAACAGCCGCGATGCCATGCCGCCGCCTGCAATCCCCGCAAATATCCGCCCCGCAAACGAGGACTCGTGATCGTTAGGAAAGCCCTCGAAGGCATAGATCACGTGACATTGCTCGAAACGTTTATCGGAAAGCGCGTGGCCGCCTTCGAACTTGGCGCGTTTGGCCGGGCGCGGAGCCTGGGAGGGCATGGCACCGAAGAGCTCGCCTGCGAGTCTGTGAAGGGCATCGTGATCGACGGCGCCCGCCGCGCTTAGAATCATCCGGGACGCGGCATAGTTCTCGTTCCGGAAGCGTTTGAGATCGGCTGCCGCATGGCGCGAGACCGTGCGGGAGGTGCCGAGGATCGAGCGGCCCAGCGGCTGGTTCGTGTAGGCTTCGGCAAGTGCGAGGTCGAAGACGATGTCGTCCGGGCTGTCTTGCGTCGCCGCAATTTCCTGAAGGATCACCTCGCGCTCGCGGTCCATCTCGTCGTCGGTGAAGGCAGGGTTGAGCAGGAGGTCGGCGATCAGCTTCAAGCCGAGTTCGACATCGCCTTTAAGGACGCGGGCATAATAGTTCGTCGCCTCCGAGGAGGTGACCGCATTCAATGCGCCGCCCGCATTTTCGATTTCCTCGGCGATTTGCATGGGCGTGCGCGCAGGCGTGCCCTTGAACGCCATATGTTCGAGGAAATGAGCGACCCCATGCTCGCTGTCCAATTCAGCGCGCGCTCCCGCATTGACGAAGACGCCGACGGTTGCGGTTTCGAGCCCCGCCATGCGGTGCGTTACGATCCGCATGCCGTTGCTGAGCTGACTGGTTTGCACTGTCATTAAAGGACCTCAGTGAATGCTAGCGATGGCGCGAACCGCCCGTGGCGGCATGCGCGTCGATATAGTCTGCCACAGCCGCCGCCGAGTTCGGCAAAAGTTTGCAGCGCTCCTGCCCTTCGAGGCACTTTTGCAGACGTTCGGGCACATCCGCTGTCCGGCCGATGGCGCGGGCGACGGCTTCGGGGAACTTCGCAGGATGCGCTGTGCTGAGGACAACCATGGGCCCGCCCGTGCGAGCGTGCTCCCGCTGTGCGGCGGCAAGGCCAACCGCAGTGTGAGGATCGACGATGATCCCGGTGTCCCTGAACAACCGGCTCATCGCGGCTGCGGCCTCGCTGCGCGTCACGCGATGGGCAGAGAACCGTTTCCGGATAGGCTCGAGCACTGCGGACGGAATGCCGAAGCTGCCGGTGTCGCGCAAACTTGCCATGGCGCCGGTTACGAATGACGCGTCCCGGCCGCTCGCTTCGAATAGAAGGCGCTCGAAATTGCTCGAAATTTGAATATCCATGCTCGGACTATCGGTGGGCGTCACAGCGCGCGGCTCGTAGCGGCCGGTTTCAAGCGTGCGTGCGAGGATATCGTTCTCGTTGGTGGCGATCGCAAGCTTCCCCATGGGAAGGCCCATTTTCGATGCGGCAAAGCCCGCGAAGATATCTCCGAAATTTCCGGTTGGTACCGTGAAGGATGGCTGCGACTCCGGCCCGAGCTTTTCCGCTGCCGTGTAATAATAGACGGTTTGAGCGACGATCCGCGCCCAGTTGATGGAATTGATCGCCGAAAGCGCGTGGCGGGTGCGGAATTCGCTTTCGCTAAGAAGCGTTTTGACGATGTTCTGGGCATCGTCGAAGGTGCCCTCGATAGCGATGGCGTGAACGTTGTCCTCGGGCGCGGTCGTCATTTGCTTGCGCTGCACGTCGCTGATGCGCCCATGCGGAAACAGAATGAAAAGCTCGATATCCTGCCGCCCGCGGAAGGCTTCCACGGCGGCAGCACCCGTGTCGCCCGAGGTCGCGCCGAGAATGGTGGTTCTGGCGCCGGTCCGCTTCAGCGCGCGCTCCATGAGCCGGGACAGGACCTGCATCGCGAAATCCTTAAACGCGAGCGTCGGCCCGTGGAAAAGCTCAAGCAGAAAGAGGTCGCGGCCGATTTGCGTCAGCGGGGCGGTGTCTGGATGGCTGAACCCCGCATAAGCCTCGGAGACGATTGAGAAAAGATCGTCATGACCTGGATTTCCGCCCATAAAAGGCGCCATAATGTACGCCGCGGCAGCGGCATAGTGGCCCGGAGCCAGGGCCGGGAGCGAGGGAAGCCTCGGCCAGGATTGCGGCATGTAGAGCCCGCCATCGGGTGCGAGCCCCGTGAGGAGGACCTCCTCGAAAGCGGCGGGCGCGGCCTTCCCGCGCGTCGAAACATACATCATACCAAAATACCAAATTCCGGCTGAACGGGTTCAGCGGCCCTCTGTTTGTCACTCAGCGCGCGGCGGGGCGAAGATGACGCTGTCTGCAACGCGCCCCCTCGCCCTCCGCATAATATGGCGCCAAGCGCGGCCGGGGAAGCGTTCAAGCCAAGACTGTATCATATCGCGAAGGTTTCGGGTGCGTGCCAATCCGGCTGCACCATATGACGGGTTTGACGCGGTGTCATCTGCGCACTCTTCAAGTCCGCGCGATATAGACGCCGGCAACGCGCGTGCCCCGCGTTTGGCGCCAGCCGGGATGGCACGCCTATAAAAGCGTGCCAGTCTCAATTTAGCCCTATTCCTTGCCGAGTTGCGGTGTCTAAATGCCCCGCACCTTTAAAAAACGGATTCCGTCTATGTTTCGACCGATGAAGCTCATCGCGGCCTGCGTTTTTCTTGGCTTAGCCTCTGCACAAGCTTCCGCTCAGTCGGAAGTCGGCTCCGGCCAGGTCAAAGCCGTGTATGGCAACTGGAAGCTGAAATGCGCGCAGCTCGCCGGCGCCAAACAGGAAAAATGCGCGCTGGTGCAGGATCTGGCGCTGGCAGACCGCCCCAACATGTTTTTGACCATTCTCGTCATGCGGGCCTTCGACAGCGACAAGAAAATCCTTCGCATCGTCGCGCCCTTAGGGGTCGTCCTTCCCGCGGGCCTGGGGCTGAGGGTGGACGGCACCGACATCGGCAATGTGAAGTTCCTGAAATGCTGGAAATTCGGCTGTCTCGCCGAGGTCATCGTCGACGATGCGCTTGTGAGTAAATTCTCATCCGGCCAGACAGCGAGCTTCATCGTGTTCCCAACCCCGGACTCAGGGATCGGATTCCCGGCGCCGCTCGCAGGTTTCGCCGAGGGGGTGAAAGGGTTGAACTGAGCAGGAAAGGCCGTAAGCGGTAATGCAGATTATTGGCGAGGAGGTCTCGTTCTGCGGGCGGAGCGGCCATGCCGGGCGGTGCAGTTCCAACCGCCGCGATGACCGCCGACGACCGCTAAAGGCGTTTCTATTTTTCTTCGGCCTGGGACCAGCGGTCCTCAAATATGGCATGCGCGCCATTAACATCGAAGGAGGGATCACTATTGATTCTGGTCAAAGATTAACGCCTCACATCATGACATTTTAACGGAAATTGCAAAGTAGGCAGCTCCTACGGTGCAGACATTTAAAGAACTCGGACTTGTTGGCAATAAAATTACCGAGCGTGAATAGGATTTACCGAGGGCAAAATGACTCCGCAATCCGTAATCACAACCATCTACCATGAGTCCCATATTCTTCTTGGCAGGTTGTTTCTTTTAATTGTTTTATCCTTTGTATTGATTGTTCCGACTCTTGCGGCTGATTGGACAATACTCATTTACATGAACGCAAAAAATAATTTAGAAGCAGACGCCATCGCGAATTTTGAGGATATCGCCTCGATTGGGAGTAATGAGAGGGTTAATATACTTGTGGAGATGGGTAGACCAAGAAACCACGCTTCTCAGCTTTACGGCAGTTGGTCTGGCGTACATACATTCCTGGTCAAAGAAAATATGAAGCCTGTACCAGAGTCGGCTGTCCTGTTCAGCGAAGAGTCCTCAAAGCTAGATATGGGTAACCCAAAAACCCTAGAAGAATTCCTGGTTTGGGGTAGAAAGCAGTATCCCGCGCGCCGGTACATGGTAGTCATCTGGAATCACGGGCAGGGTTGGCGAGCGGAGACGCAGCATCCTGGCGCCGCCTCGCCAAGTTTCCTGGGTGGCTATCGCGCAGTTTCCTTCGACGAAGACACTGGCTCCTTTTTGTACAACTCTGACGTGGCGATGGTAATCACTAAAGTATTTGGTGGAAGCGAAGATACCAAACTCGATGTGCTAGGCTTTGATGCTTGTTTGATGAGTATGGTGGAGACCGCTTACAGTGTAAAGAATTCCGTTAAAACTATGGTGGCCAGCACCGAGTTAGAACCTGGTGCGGGATGGCCATATGCGCTGTGGCTTTCCAAATTACAGAATAATTCAGGTATAGATGAAATTTCATTGACACAGTTAATAGTGGAGTCTTACAGGCACCGTTATCAAAACGGCCACCATACCACCTTATCCGGCATAAACCTCGTTGGCTTTGAATCTGTTGCAAACTCCTTATCTGAACTAAGTCTTGCGCTTATATCTAAATTGAATTCTGAGCGATCTAATTTAGAAAAGGTGAGATCCACAATTCGCCCGTTCGGCATCTGGTCCGATGAGCGGTTAAATACATCTATTGATCTTCTAACTTTTCTGGACAAATTTCAAACTGAGACTAAAGATTCGAGCCTAAAAGAACTCAGCAGAACCGCAGCTAATTCAATAAAGAAGCATATCATTTCCAACTACAGATCTAGCATCGTAGAGGATGAAGGCTATGGCGGGACTGGGCTTGCCATATATTTTCCGGAGAACAAGAATTCGTTTAATTCAGATCCATATAGCACAGGCTACATTAAAGATAACCCAGCTAAGCCTGTCGCCTTCGTCCGCGAACAAAATTGGTCTGATTTTCTTGGTTATTACCTCAGGTAAACACAAAAGCAAAAGAGGGTAAAGTGATCACGACTGCAATTGCGGCTTTATTTAACGTTTTCTTGACGATTTGGGTTCTTTTTACATTTTCGATCATCGCTAGGGCCCAGTCTGCAGATTGCCCCGATAAATATCTTGCGCCGATATATACCCATTCAAAAGCGTTAGTTATTGGTATTGATCGATATGAAGGAGGCGAGAGCGGTTGGCCTCCTTTAAGCCATGCAAAATCAGACGCTCGTATGGTAGCTGAAGAGCTGGAGCGTCATTGCTTCGAGGTTATCCAAAAGCATGACCTCGATAAAGTAGGGTTATTTGATGTTCTCGATGATTTTTTTCAGAAACAGGGCAATGACTCTCAGGCGCGCCTCGTTATCTGGATCTCTGCTCATGGGTACACCATAGATCGACAAGGTTATATCGTCCCAGCTGGTATGAAATATCGTGGTTCTGATCCTAAGTTTGTATGGAACTCACTACCGCTTATGCACTTCAATGAATGGATGCATCTCGCAAAAGCGAAGCACGTTCTCGTAATTATCAATGCCTGCTTTGCAGGCACGATATTTGCAGAAAGTATGGCATACATACCTCCGACGGTTCGACAATACTCGGAAACCCCCGTTCGGGAGCTTATTACTTCGGGCGATGAGAATCAGGAGGCGTCAGATGACGGAGCGTTTGCTGAAACATTTGTGAGCGCCTTGAAAGGTGAAACTAAGCTCCAAACGGACGATGATGGCTTTTTTAATGGTGGGCAGCTTGGACTTTTTCTTCAAATGGCGATAGCCAATTATAGTAATAGCAAACAACAGCCAATGTTCGGCAAGCTTAAGGATCCGAAGTTTGATAAGGGGGATATCATTTTTCGTCTTCCAAATCATGAAGTGGTTTCTAGCCAGAAAAACTCCTACGATATCATTTTAAAAATATCAAGAAAATTGCCTGAACTTAGCGATATGCAACTCAACCAAGTTGAGTCGTTTGTAGACAAGCTTCAAAGACAGAGCCAACAACAAGTCGCTAATTTTTACGGCGACAGCAAAGGATTTAGCCTCGCGGCCCAAACTGCGTCAGAATTCATCAGGCAAGAATCGGTGTCATCAAAATTTGGCGCTGAAATAGCCTCTTGGGAAATAGGAAATCAAGCTATTTATGATCGGTATTTGTCTCACCCTAGATATTTAACGGGCTTACCATCGAAGAAGTCTGGTGTCGTTATCGGCATAGGTTACGATCTACGATGGGTCACGTTAGAGCAATTTTATCAGGACTGGGGGAAACATCTAAAGCCCGAGCAAGTCCGCCTCTTGGAGAAATTGGTCAGTAAGACTATCGAGGAGGTCGGTCCGCTCACAGGTCCTTCGGCACAAGTATTAAGTGACATCGGAAAAATCGAAATCCCATGGAGTGTAGCGGTAGATGTGTTTAGTAAGTCAGTTCTTGACAAGCGCCTGTCTGAGGTCATTTCGTCGCTTCCCAATTCCCAATATTTATCAGAACAGTCAGCAGCAGCACTGACGTCATTGGTGATCGACCGGGGCACGAACTTTGATACCGTAGGTGATCAGTTTACTGAAATGAGAGAAATAAAAAGACTGATAGATAACAAGCAGTTCACCGAGGTACCTGCTCAAATCCGGCAAATGAAAAGGCTATTCCAGGATCTCCCTGCGAGCGCAAAGAGGCGGGACAGAGAAGCGGACATGTTTGAAAAGGGGTTAATTGTTGTCAAGAATGTTCCAGTTCCAGTTCCAAGCCGCATCCAGGATGTAACACCTCGCTGATGGTGCGGGATACTTCAATTAAGCCTAGACGTTCGGACCGAGGGTTCAAGTGCGCGGGTGCCAGTGTTTTGGGTCTCGCTAATGAAAGTCCGGCCGACCGACGGAATGTAATTGGCTGTTACTGGAGCGTAAGCGGAATTTCGTTCAAGCTTGTTGAATGGCAGGTTTCGACCCGAACCTGCCTTATGGGCCGGCGCAACGGAGCCGCGCGAGGCCGCTCAACGGCGCGCTATGGTAAATTTCCTGTTACAAGCAAAAAGCCATTTTCGTAGCACCGCGGCTTGGTTAATATTAGCATGGTAAATGGGGCAGGAGTTTTTATCTACCCGCCGCAAAAAGCGCGGTTTCTCGCGTTTTTACCCGCAAATGTGCGACTCAAAAAGTCCGTTAAATATATTTCCAATTCAGAATTAACCTTGAAAAAAGCGCAGGCCGCTTCCGGGCCGGACTCGCGGCATGTTGCGTTTGTTTTGCGATATCAATATATTAGCATACAGGCGGTAGCCCCTTAAAGCTTCCGCAAGGCGCTTTCTCTATGATGGACGCTTCACGAAGGCAGGCGGGCGAACAGACGGACGCGCGGCGCAATTGGGTTAACGGCGGCCTAACAGATGGCTTATCGCAAGAAATTCATGGTCGAGCCGACATCCAAGGTGCGCCTGGAGAAGATCGACCCTTCCCACACAGGAAAGCACGAATCGCAGGAGAAGGCCGAAGGCGACATCGCCAGCAATCTGGAGCGCTTGCGCAAAGCCCAATATTTGCTCTATGCGGATGCCGGCCAATCGCTGCTTGTCGTGCTGCAGGGCCTGGATGCATCGGGCAAGGACGGCGTCATCCAGCATTTGTTTTCTGGCGTGAACCCGCTGGGCGTCAAGGCCGTCCGCTGCAATCCGCCAAGCGCGGCCGAGCTCGCGCACGATTTTCTTTGGCGCGTGCATGCCCAGGCACCGGCCAAGGGCGAGATCGTCATCTTCAACCGCTCGCATTACGAGGACGTGCTCGTTGTGCGCGTGCATAAGCTTGTGCCGAAAGCGGTGTGGTCGAAGCGTTACGAGCTCATCAACGATTTCGAGAAATTGCTAGCCCGCAATGGCACGCGCATCCTTAAATTTTACCTCTACGTTAGTCCGGAAGAACAATTGGAGCGCTTTAAGCAAAGGCTCGACGATCCATCGCGGAATTGGAAGATCAGCGAGAGCGATTATTCGGAGCGCGAATTGTGGCCCAAATATATTTTCGCTTACGAGGACGCACTTTCGCTTACGAGCACCAGCTACGCGCCCTGGTTCATCATTCCGTCCAATCAAAAGTGGTTCCGGAACCTAGCGATCTCGCAGATTATCGCCGATACGATGGATGGGATGAAGCTGAAATTGCCGCCCGCGCGCGCCGACATCGCCGAGATTCGCAGCAAATATCATGACGCGGAGGCCAAAGCTGCCGGCGGCAAGAGCGGTTAGGGGGCGGCGGCTTGCGGCTAGCCGCTCCTAGCTTACTTGTGGGCCGGCCCGCCAACAGCAAACCTTGTCGCGCGTCTCGCCGGTTCTCTATTCCGCCGCTACGCGCGAGCCCATAGCCACCGGGGGCTTGGGTTGCGGCTTAGCTGGCGCGAAAACGCGCATGGCTCCGAAAATGACCGTAAGCGTCGCGAGATAGACAATCGCTTGCATAACCGAGGGCTTGTCGTCGTAGCCGATGAGCGTCGCCAGAACGCGCCCAGCTATGCTGTCTTTCGGCAGGATCGAAGACGTGTCCCAAAGCGTGGCACTGAGAACATTCAGAATATCCGCCTGGTCAAGATAATGCACACATTGCGAGGCCATGCCAGCGGCGAGGAATGCGATGAGAAAGCTCGTAACGCTGAAAAGACGGTGGATCGGTATAAGAACGAGCCCAATAAACACAATAAAGCTTACCGCAACGCCGCCCGCTAGACCAATCAATCCGCCGGCTAAGACTTCCAACCAGCTGCTATTACTGGCGATCATGTTCCCGTAAAGAAAGAGTACGACTTCCGCCCCCTCGCGCAGAACCGCGATGCCGACAACGGCAGCAAGCGCCAGCAGGGTCTTGCTGCCCGTGGCAACTGCGTGGCCGGCGGCTTTGAGCTCTGCAGTCAGCTCGCGCCCATGCTGCGCCATCCATACGTTGTGCCACGTCAGCATCACGACTGCAAAGGCAAGGATCGAAGCGCTGAACACCTCCTGGCCCATACCTTCGAACGCGTCCGAAAGCGAGCCAGCGAATACCGCAAGCAGCGATGCCCCAAAAACCCCGGCGGCTATACCCCCGATCACGTAGGCTGTGCGCCCCTGCACACCTTCAGTGGCAGCAAGGACGATGCCGGCGATCAAGCCGGCTTCGATCACCTCCCTAAAAACGATTATTGCAGCCCCAAGCATCGTTCGCTCCTATTCGACAATCAGCATGCCTTGCGCGGTCTTCGCATGAAATTCGCCCTGGAAGGGGTAGCGGCCGGCAGCAAGCGGTTTGAGCTTTATCGTAACGGTTCCATGTTTCGTGACAATCTTTTCCGTGCGCAATGAATTGCTATCGAACTCCTCGATGGCATCGTCCTCGTTTTTGAGCGTGATCGCGATGGCCTTCCCCGCGGGCGCTTTGATTTCGGCCGGCTCGAACTTGTGATCTTTCAGCGTAAGAGCGATTGCGACCGGTTCGTCGTCCGCATAGGACGCGCCAGGCAGCGCGATGAACGCCGCTAAAAACAAAAATGCCGCAACCCTCTTCATGCCCATATCGCGTTATTCTCCAATTTCGCTTGCCACGCCAGCTTCGCACAAGTGAAAGGTTAATATTGGCCACTTTTGAGTTATTCTAAGTTCTGCAGCTGTGAGAATAGGACAGAAGTGCGCCGCTGCCTTATCATAGCTATTGTTCCAAGAGAAAAAATGCAACCACTGTCTTTTTGATTTAGATCAATTCTAAAGTCCTAAAAGACAAGATTGTTCGGCGCATCGATCGATAACAACCCGCAGCGTCCCGTTCGACTTCTTGGCAAGGCCGGTCACACCTGCTCCGGTTACCCGCTTTACCGTCCGGCATTGCCGATCAGAAGATCGCGCGAGCGGTGTAGCATGGCGAGACTTTGGCTCTCCATCGTCTCGACTGGCACGAAGCGCATCGAGGGCCGGCTCGCCGCCTCGATCGCTTCCGCGTCGATGGCGTCACCAGAATAAATTAGAAGTGGATGATCGTATCGACCGCGAAGACCAGGATGTGGCTTTGCGTCGGATCGGCGTTGAGCCCGTTCCTACCGAAGGCCTTGGTCCCGTCGGTGGTCTCATAGGTTGCAATTTCGGGCCTGATATAAATGCTTGGCGAAAACCAGTGCTGCCATCCGAGCGCAAAATTATCGTAGCGAGCCTTGACCCCGGTGCGCTGGCCGTTCAGGTCGTCATAATATTCGGTGCGGAAAGTCAGATTATCGAGGTCGCCAATTCTATAGTTGAGGAACCCGAGGGCGGAGTATTCTTGGGCGGTGCAAAAGGCTTGGCCGGGTTTGCAATAGGCCTGATTGGGGCGCGCGACGGGATTGGCGATAAAGGTGGGAAGCCCTGGCGTGTTCCAAATGTCCGCGGTCCCAACCTCGGCGACATGGTTTTGGTGCATGTCCCAAAACTCGATGGCCACGTGCCAATTATCCGAAAGCTTGTGATAGGTCGTGAAGCCGTACCATTGGAGGTTATTGTAGCCCCAGGTGCCGTCGTTGATGCCGTTGGCGCAGACATACACATTGTGCCACGAATCGTCCGAGTTCCAGCGCGCGCAGCCTGTTAGCGAGGGCTGAGTGCCGGGGTCTTTAACGTTCCACGGGACGGTTTCGGTTCCCGATGTGATGCCAGCCTGGAGAAGCCAGTTCTTCGTCGCTTGCAGCGTCCCGAGGATGCCCGTGTTCGTGTAATTGTCGTAGGCATACGTCATCGAATGCGAGTACATATAGTCGTTCGGCGCAAGCTGCGCTTCGATATCGGGCACCGATACATAGCGTCCTGCGCGTATAACCAAGCCTTCCGCAACTCCCGGAATGTAGACTTCTCCGTAGACCATGGGGAAGTCGTATATGTCCTCGTGGTTATCCTTTAAGAGCTGATAGCTCGCCACACCGTAAGCAGTCGTGTAGCGGTTATTCTCGCCGTAGCTCGTTGCGAAGCGGAACCCCCAGTCGATGTGATCCTGCTGAACCGTATCCGGAACGCGCTCGACATAAACTACGGCCTGATCCAGCTCACCCGTATTCGGCTTATACATATAGGCTGCCGGGAAATTGCCGTCCTTCGGGCCGTTGGCTGTGCTCACATTAAAGCCGGCATTGACCCAGCCGTAAATCTGAATGTGGTCAGCGTTCAGCCATTTGCCTGCATCGGTGGGGGCGAGCGCCGTCATGAGCGGGCTGTCGACCGAGTTAGGTACGCTGGCGCCGATCGCCGAGGCGCCGCCATAGGGCCATTCTGTGAAGGGATAGGGCGGTTGCGTTTCGGGAGCCGGCGGAAAAGGCAGCGGCCGGTGACTCACAACGGCTGGAGCATTTGGATCCGTCACCGGTGCAGACTTGCCCCATTCATCCTCGTAAGCTTTATAGAACCGTCCCAGGAAGCCCAGATCGGCCGTGCCGTAGGCAGGATCTTCTAAATCGATGTAGGCAGGGCCAGCCGCTTGTACGCTCCCCGGCGCGAAAATCGCCAGGATCGAGGCGGCACAAAGGGCAGCGGCCGCCCGGCGCAAATCGAATCCCGGCTCAACTGTCACCATCCCGCGCCCCCTAGTTCAATCGAGATCGTTTGTTCAGCTATCGCTTCTTCTACCAGAAGCGGCGCGATCTGCACAAATTTTAATCACGCGGCATATTGGCATCCCTGCCTTGAGCGATCTAAGACGATGAAAGTGCGATAAAAACGTAGCAATTCAATCTTGCCCTAATCTTTCGCAACCGGCGAACATTGAGCTTAGGAGACAGAGTGATTCGAGGGGTAAGAACGATTGGGGAATGGCTGGAGCCAACCGATGACGGCCCAAGATTTATGCACATGAAGAAGCATTGCGCCTCTGCCGCCAGCCTCGCAGCTTTCCAGACAATTCATTATGCTGCATTGCAACACTTGACATGGCGGGCCAATCAGGCCACTTTCACGCTACATCGGTGGCTTGAGATTGCGCGATGAGCGGCACTTTGCGGCTCCACATCTCCTGACCATTTTCGAAACCCGTCTTCCCTGATTGCGCAGCGGCGGAGGCATACGCCCCGCGAACGTCCGGTCCTTCCGGGCGCCTATCGCGCACGAGATTCAAACTTTGACCCAGACTACATTCGACGCGTTCGGTCTTTCCGAACCTATTCTCCGCGCTTTGCGCACCGAAAACTTCGTAACGCCGACCCCCATTCAAAACAAAGCCATTCCGATCCTTCTCGAAGGCGCGGACCTGATGGCGATTGCGCAGACCGGCACCGGCAAGACGGCGGCCTTCGGCTTGCCGCTCTTGGAAAAGCTCGCCGCGGCAGGCGTTCCGCTCGCGCCGAGAACGGTGCAGGCGCTCATTTTGGTGCCGACGAGAGAGCTGGCGCTGCAAGTGCATGCGAGCCTCTCCGCTTTCGCGCGCCACCTAAAACTCAAGCAAGGTATCGTCATTGGCGGGGTGAAAATGCACCCGCAGACGCGCCAGCTTGCCCAAGGGCTGCACGTGCTCGTCGCAACCGCCGGCCGGCTCATGGATCACCTTGGCGAAGGCAATGTGAAGCTCGACCGGGTATCGATGCTCGTGCTCGACGAAGCCGACCGCATGCTCGACATGGGCTTCATCAACGACGTGCGCAAAATCGCAAACCTCCTGCCCAAATCCCGGCAGTCGGCCATGTTCTCGGCCACCATGCCGCCCGAGATCGCCAAGCTCGCCGGCCAAATCCTGCACAACGCGCAGCGTCTGCAAATCGCGCCATCGGGCACAACCGCCGGGCGCGTTACGCAGAACGTGATCTTCGTCGACAAAGCCGGCAAAATGCGCGCGCTTTACGAACTCCTCGGCGACCCGGCCGTCTCCCGCGCCATCGTGTTCACACGCACCAAGCACGGAGCCGACCGCGTGGCGGCCCAGGCCGGAAAAGCCGGCATCGTTGCCGAGGCCCTGCACGGCAATAAATCGCAAAACGCACGCCAGCGCGCACTCGCGCGGTTTTCATCCGGTCAGGCGCGCGTGCTGGTCGCAACCGATATCGCCTCGCGCGGCATCGACGTGGACCAGGTTTCGCACGTCATCAATTACGAGCTGCCCGACGAAGCGGAGACTTATGTGCACCGTATCGGGCGCACGGCGCGCGCGGGCTCCGACGGCGTGGCGGTCTCGTTCTGCGATGCGGGCGAGCGCGGCAGTCTGCGCGCGATTGAAAAGCTAACCGGCATGCCGCTTATCGTGCTCGGCTCCACAGGCGGCGCAACAGAGATAACAGCTGAGCCGCGGCCCCTAGCGAAAGATCCGCCGCAAGCCAAAAGAGCGAAGCCCGCGCGGCGCCGGCCCTTAAAGGCGGCGAATGACGAGGGCGCGAGACCATCTCCAAAAGCGCGGGCGCAGCAACGCGAGCCTTTGCCTTCGGGAACGGTCAAATGGTTCAATGCGGCCAAGGGCTTCGGCTTCGTCGAGCCGGACGGCGGCGGCAAGGACGTCTATGTGCACATCAGCGAGGCTGAGCGAGCGGGGCTCGGTACGCCGCGCGAAGGCCAGCGCGTGCACTACGATCTCGAACGCGACGAGCGCGGCCGGTTTTCAGCGAGAAATTTGCGGGCAGCCTAGGGACTGCGGGCTTTATGCCCTCACCCCTTTTTGCTAAAATAATGTAATGACCAACGCGAAGCCTCTTTTCCCGTCTTATACGCGGCTTGAGCATTTTGCCGACGTCTGCGTGCACGTCGCGAGCCTTCTGTTCGCCGGCACCGCGACCGTTATTCTGCTCGTGGCGGCGATTGGAACGCTGCCTGCGGCCGATATCGCAGGCTTGATCGTCTATTGCATTGGGCTCATGGGCATGTTCGCCGCGTCCGCCGCCTACAATCTCGTGTCGCGGCGGGACCTCAAAGAGGTGCTGCGGCGCCTCGATCACGCCGCCATCTTTATCATGATCGCGGGCAGCTATACGCCTTTCGCCCTTGTGGTGGGCGGCGGCGCAGGACGCGCCATGCTCGCCGCGGTATGGGCCATAGCGGTCATCGGCGTTGCGATCAAGCTGCGCTTTCCCCGCCGCCTCGACAAGCTTTCGGTCCTGCTCTACCTCGCCCAAGGCTGGATCGTGATCCTGGCGCTCGAGCCGGTCGCGGCGTCGCTCCCAAGCCACGCTCTATGGCTGCTGCTTGCGGGCGGCATCCTCTATACGCTCGGTGTGCCCTTCCATCTCATGGAGTGGATGCGCTTCCATAACGTAATCTGGCACATCTTCGTGCTCGGCGGCGCAGCCTGCCAGTTCGTTGCGATCAAAGGCGCGGTTATACAGTCCTAGTCCAGCGTCTATCTAAAACTGCACATGAACGCGGCCGCTAAACATGTTGATCGGGCCGCGATTGGCGAAGTAGGCGGCGTTGCCGATATACTGATAATCGGCCGACACGGTCAGGTTCCCGGTGACGGCATATGAATAATAGGTCTCGAAGACTTTCTCCCCCGCGTAGCTTGGCAGCTCGCCATCGCCGATCAATCGCCCGCGGCCGCCCGCGGCCAAATAGCTCTGAAAAGCAGAAGAGATCGCATTGAAGGCGCCGCCGATACCGATCGTGTCGTCGGGCCTGTCCCAGAAAGCGCCCTTGATACTGAGGCCGCCCGATACGCTTTCATTGATGTCGGTGAAGCAGCACAGCTCGTTCTTGCCGTCGTTCCAGCTATAGCGGAAAAAGGCGCCGAGATTATCCGTGAGCTGCTGCTCCAAGTTCACCACATAGCCGTATTTCGTGCGCTGCTTCCGCGTCGCGTCGATATCGGGGGGGCCTTGGGGATCCAAGGCGACCGCCGCGGCATAGTTGCCCATAATGCCGGTGTTTTCGAACCCTAAGAGGCGCAGCTTTCCGGGCTGCGAAAACAGGTTATAGCGCTCCTCCAATTCGACGTTCAAGCCGCCGCGCTGAGCGAAGTTTGGATCGAGCGCGAGCGCGTCCGGCGTGACCGGCATAAGAAAATAGCCTGCGCGGATCGCCCAGTCCTTTTGGTTGAAATCGGCGATCGCGCCGATCGTGTAGCCCTTCACATCCGCCGCATAGTCGTAGGCGCCGCCGTCCATGAACGACCAATTCATGAATTGCGATCTCGGATCGTGGGCGTAAGCGTTATTGTCGAAGAAATCGACGATTGCCACCTTACCGGCGGTCAGCGTCAGCCGCGAAATGTCCTTTTGGCCCGCGATGGAATTGAGATCGTCTTTAACCGTCTCCTGCTCGCCGCCGAAACCGAAGGTCTGGCTGAAATAAGCGCGTGCGATGTAAGGGTCGATATCCCAGTGGCCGCCTTTTTGCGCCTCGCCATTGCCTACGCTTGCGGCAATGGCGACTTGGCGGGGGGAAAAATCGCGCAGAAGAAAGCCCTGAAACGTCTCGGGGTTCACGTAGAACTCCCCGCCCTGCCAAAGCCGCGCGCCGAAATACCCCGTCATCGTCCAAGTCTCGGTCGATACGCCGTTTCCGCTTGCCGGGTCGCTAGCGCCTGGCTGAAAGGGCAAGTATCCTTGCGGGAGAAGGGTCGACTGAAAGTGCAAGCTGACCCCGTCGGCCTTCGGCAGCTCGATGGTGGGCACGCTGTCATCCGCAAGAGCCGCGCCGCTGATCGCGAGTGAAAGGAGCACGGTTGCCGTGCACGCAATCGCGTATCGCTTCGCAAAATCGGTGTGAGTTCGCCCTAATCGAAAAGTATTATTGATGCTCATACAGGCTCCCCAAAAAGCTCGGCAAACCATGTCATGATTCGATGGCCGGATTGATGCCGATGCTGGCGATCCGAGGTTGGAGGGCTCGTCTACTTTCGCAGCGCAGACCGAGGCTGCCAGCTCCGCGCCTCGCTAAAACTGCCAATGGAACCGCCCGGCAAAAACGTTCACCGGCCCGCGATCGGTATTATACCCGGGATTGTCGATGAACTGGTAATCGGCGCTGAGTTTGGTCGAAGAGGTCAGAGCGTAGCTGTAATAGGCCTCGAGGATCTTCTCCAGACCGGGGTTCGGCAAATTTCCCAGTCCATCGCCAACGAGAATGCCCAAGCCTCCGGCGTTGAGAAACGCCGCGTGGACGCTGGAAATACCGTTAACGATGCCTTCAATCCCAACCCTGTCGTCCGGCCTGCCCCATTGTTTGCCGGAAATCGAGACGCCTGCCTGCACGGTGCGGTCGACGTCGGTGAAGTCCCACGGCTCGACATTGCCATCGGCCCAGCCAGCGCGCGCGAACACGCCAACGTCCTCGGTGACTTGCTGCTCCAGATTGGCGCTAACACCGGGCCGGCTCTGATAGGTGCGCACAGCGTTGATGTCGGCGTAACCGTAAAAGGGGGCGACCGCGATGGCGTCCTCGTAGCTGCCCATCCGGCCGCGTTCGAGATAACCGGTGACTTTGAGCTTGCCGGGCTGCCCCAACAGCTCATGCCGCTCCTCGATTTCACCAACCAGCTCGAATTGGCCGAAGGTTGGGTCGAGACCGTAGGCCAAGGGACTAACCCCGCCGGCCGGGGTTTGCGAGAGGTCGAAAATCCCCGCGCGCAGCGTCCAGCGACCCTGATACCACTCTGCTGCCGCGCCATAGGTAAAACCCCAACCGTCGCCGGCATAGTCGAAACTCCCGGCATTGACGCTTGCCCAGTTGAAGAAATCGGTTTTGGGATTGTTCGCGTATTTGTTGGTGTCGAATATGTCGACTATGGCAAACTTGCCGAGCGTCAGAACGAAGCGGTCCGCCGTTTGCGAGCCGGCAAACTGATTGATATCCTCATCGACCTTCTGCGTCTCGCCGCCGAGATCGACGGTCTGCCGGACGAAATAGCGCTGCACCCTCGCGTAGGGTTCAGCCAGGCCGAGCTTGTAGGCCTCGGCACTCGGAAAGCCGGCCGCCCCATGCGTGTTCGCGAGGCCGAAGCCTTGATCGATCTCGGGGTCGGCCCACAGCTCGGCGCCCTGCCACAACCGGTAGCCGGCATAAAGCGTGATATCGCCGGTCTCGCGCGCCTGCCCGCCGCTGGGCAGACTATTGGCGCCCTCATAAGGCGAGCGGATCGCGGGATATCCTTGCTCCACGAATGTCGCCTGGCCATGAAGGCTGATGTTGTCCGCGTCGGGCTTCGCCGGCGCTGCGGCGTCTTTTTCCGATGACGCCGCGTCGCTGCCGAACTGATAGTTCAAGCCCACGCGCAGCTCTTGCATCGAAAGATCGGAATTAAACCGCTGCCCCAGGGCCGGAAATGTCACGCTGCTATTGCCATAGCCCGTGTACAAATATTCAAGCCGCGCCGTCCAATGCGGTGCCACCGGCCCCTCGATGCCGGCCCCCGCCGCCCAGCCCAATCGTGCCATAAACGAAGACTCCGTGGGGCCGTTTGGCAGTTGGCTGAGTGTGAATTGGTCGGAGGTCCAGGCAAGTCCGCCGGTCGCATAATAGAGCCAGTTGCCAGGAGCGTAACCGATGCGGCCCCGAACCGTGCCGGAGGCGAAAACATTATCGCTGTAACTCTCCGGGCTAAGAGAGTGAGAGGAAAACGTCGAGCTGCCGCCGATGGAAAGGCCGGCGGGATTTGGATAGGCTGGAAACGTCACGTCGGCTTCGGCGCCGATGACAATACGGTTCGGGAACATGCGATTGTACCCGATTTGCAGCCCGTCGAAAAAGCTTCCCCCTTCGTCGAAAGTATTGACCCCTTGCGACAAGTTGAGCGAGCCGGTGGCAATGGGCTGCCCCCCGATGCTGCTGGCGGTCCAATTCGAGTTGCCCCACGCGTATCCGATGTGACCGCCGGCGTAGAACCCATCCCAATAGGAGAGAGGCATTGCCGCAGACTCAGGTGGATTTGCCGCCGCCAGGTCGGCGGCAAGGGAAGCGGCGCTAGCCATCAGCGATAACAATCCGCCCGCCGCACATGCGAGCACGATCCGGTTCGCTCGTAACGAGCCGATGAAATTATCGATACGCATGCGGATCCCCTCAGCCACCGTTAAAATGCCCCGATTCGGCGTCGCCTAAAAACCCAATATGCACCCGGCGCATATAAGTCAAACGGTATGTTTTAGAGTTATTCCAGATCAAAACTTCGGAGTGTTCTGCTGTCCACAAATTGCACTTGTAAAAACCCAGCAAGAAACAAGCATTCTTGCGGACTTACTCCAATATCCGGAAGGCTTTTAGTGTTTAGACATACGGCTGTTTAGCGCCGGCTGCTTTACTGGCTCGCGTTCTTACACCGGGCCGCCAACCACTTTAACTTTCAGCGCTGGCTGGAAAGCTAAGCTCTAGCAAGTATGATGTCTATTGCAAAAGATCATACCTCGTTGACCGGCGCAGAAAAACGCTGTCTGAAAAGCCACGGCCCTCCCCGCTAAGGGCCTCGTCACATCTGCAAAGTTATGCGGGCATCGATGCTGGTATGCGTGCGGATGGTTGTGAGGTTCGCTGTGCGTGTGACCGTGATCGCCTTCGTGCATGCGATCTCTCCACGAAAACGATCCCCGCAATCTATAGGATTATTATCTCGTTTTGACGACACGAACGAGGATCTCGGGAAACCCTGACTCTCTCGCCGCTATCCGCTATTCGGTGGAAACGGGAACCGCTTCGGCGGTTTCGAGCCGGTCGTAGCCCATCCAACGATAGATCAAGACCGAGAGCGCCCAGGTGCCAGCGAAGATGCCCACAATAATATAGCCGAGCATTCCGAAATTATCGTTGACCGCTCCGACCGCGTCCCAGAAAGCCCCCTTCAGCTCCAGCTTGTCCCCAACGAGATTGAGCGTTTCGAGACCGCCGACAACGAGCGCCACGAGCACCGAAACGAATGTCATCGTCATATTGTAGTAGAGCTTGCGGACGGGGTGATCGAAGGCCCAGCCATAGGCTTTGATCATGAGGACGCTATCGGTCGTGTCGGCGAGCGACATGGCGGCGGTGAAAAGGGCTGGAAAAACGAGGATCGACCATAGAGACATGCCCTGCGATGCCCCAGCCGCGGACATGCCGAGAAGGCCGATTTCGGTGGCGGTATCGAAGCCGAGGCCGAAGAGAAACCCAAGCGGATACATGTGCCAGCTTCGCGTTATCACCCGGAACATAGGCCGGAAGATGCGTGCGAGAAAACCGCCCCTGCCGAAAAGGAGGTTTAAGTCTTCCTCGGTATACTGCCCGCCGGCCTTGACATGACGGAAGGTCCGGTAGATGGCCGCCAGGATGAAGATGTTCATGATCGCGATGGCGAGCAGGAAGAAAGCGGAAACGAGCGTTCCGGCAACGCCCCCGATCGCTTTGAAGGCGTCGATTTTGTCCTTGAAAGCAGCCGCCGTGAGCGCAATGGCGGCCGAGCCCAGCCACACAATCGTCGAGTGACCGAGCGAAAAGTAGAACCCGGCGGCCGCGGGGCGCTTGCCTTCCTGCATTAGCTTGCGCGTGACGTTATCGATTGCCGCGATATGGTCGGCGTCGACCGCGTGGCGCAGGCCGAAGGTGTAGGCCAGAAAGGCCGTCCCCAACTGGATGGGATAGTCGCGGAAAGCGAACAGCGCCCAGCCCCACGCCGCAAGATTGGCCACCGCTAGGATGGCGTAGAGGAATGCGATTCGCCCCGTAACGCCGCGCGGACTATCGCTAAATATCAGAAAGGGGGCGCTGCGCTTTGTTTTGTCACTGTTCATCGCAATCCGCTCTTCTATACAACTCATTGCCTACGGTTTGACGCGCTGAGAACCTTGAACAGTGAGCGTAAGATATTTTTCGGAAAAAATCATACGGAATCTGAACGGCACAAAAACGGCATGAAATGACGCTGCCTTCTTTATCATCCCGTACGCGGCGGCGCACCGTTTCACGCTGCACCGCGTCCCGGATGACAATCGGCGGAAAGCGCACCACTTCGCGGAACGCGCCGCGGCGATCGCCTCGTATGGCCGCAATCCCCGGCGCAAATCCGTGCTTCAGCGATTGCCCGGCGATGGCGCGGCAGTCGGCTAGAGTTCCGTGCTCGTAGCGCTCGCTTTCATCCATGGAGCGGAAATTGCCGCCGGCCATCACCCCGTATCGAGGCATGACGCGTTCTCCGTTACATGGGACCGCGGCCCGCGGCATGTGCGGGCTTCCGGCTTAGCGCCAAAATGCGACCCGGGCCTTAGCCGTTACAGCACGTTATGGCTGCCGTCGCAGAACGGCGGGTCTTGCGTTTGCTTGCATCCGCAAAGATTCACCGCCTCGGTTCGCTCCGCCTTGAAGGCCTTCGGGCTCTTATCGGTGCCCGCATGCGAGCCGTCGCAAAAGGGCTGCCGTTGCGAGCGCCCGCAGGTGCACCAGAAGTAAGTTTTTCCCGCTTCGACCTCGACGAGGTAGGGGTTCATATCTGCAATAAAGCCGTCTTCCGGCATGGATGCATCCTTCTTGTTGCCGTCTTTGAGAGGAGGCTTAATCCTGAAATGGATCGTGCACAAGGATCGTGTCCTCGCGCTTAGGGCTTGTCGACAGAAGGGTTACGGGCGCGTCGATAAGCTCTTCCAGCCGCTTCACATATTTGATCGCCTGCGCGGGAAGATCGGCCCAGGAGCGCGCGCCTTGCGTCGACTCGTGCCAGCCTTTCAGCACCTCGTAAATAGGCTGAACCTGGGCCTGCTGGTCTTGAGCTGCCGGAAGATGGTCCAGCTCATGCCCGTTCAAACGGTAGCCCACGCAGACTTTGATTTCATCGAAGCCGTCGAGAACGTCGAGCTTCGTCAGCGCGATGCCGTCCATGCCTGAGATTGCGCTCGTCTGCCGGACAAGGCACGCGTCGAACCAGCCGCAGCGGCGCGCCCGTCCCGTCACGGTGCCGAACTCGTGGCCGCGCTCGCCGAGCATCCGGCCGGCCTCACAATGAAGCTCGGTCGGGAAGGGTCCCCCGCCGACGCGGGTGGTGTAGGCCTTCGCGATGCCAAGCACATAATTGAGCGAGCCGGGCCCCAGCCCCGAGCCCGTCGCAGCCTGAGCCGCCACTGTGTTCGAGGAGGTGACGAACGGATAGGTTCCGTGGTCGATATCGAGGAGCGCGCCTTGTGCGCCCTCGAACAGAATGCGTTTGCCCTCGCGTTTGTGACGGTCGAGCAGCTGCCAAACGGTGTCGATGTAAGGCGCAACCTTCGGAGCGATATCCATGAGCTGCTGCAACAGCTCGTCGCGGTCGATTTCCGGCTGCGACAATCCGCGCCGCAGGGCGTTGTGATGGACGAGCGCGCGGTCGATTTTTGCCGGGAGCGTTTTCGTATTGGCGAGATCGGCTGCATGGATGGCCCTGCGCCCAACCTTGTCCTCGTAGGCTGGGCCGATACCACGCCGGGTCGTTCCGATCTGGCCTGCGCCGGCCGCGTTCTCGCGCAAGGCATCCAGCTCGCCATGCATCGGCAGGATTAGCGTGGCATTCTCGGCGATGCGCAGATTGTCCCGCGAAACCGTCACGCCGAGCTGCGAGATCGCCGTAATCTCGGAATGAAGCGCCCAGGGATCGATGACAACGCCATTGCCGATCACGGACAGCTTGCCGCGCACGATGCCTGACGGCAAGAGCGAGAGCTTGTAAGTTTGCCCATCTACGACAAGCGTATGCCCTGCATTATGCCCGCCCTGAAAACGCACCACGATATCGGCCCGCTCGGACAGCCAGTCGACGATCTTGCCCTTACCCTCGTCGCCCCATTGCGAGCCGACCACCACAACATTTGCCATTTCCATCCCCGAATGCTTTCCGGGGATCAACACTAATGCATGGCACCGCGTTTTGCTATGGTAAGAAATCGACTCCTTGCCGGACGGCTTGCCGCAGCGGCCGCAGCTTGCAGCTGGCGGCCTTAGGAGAAGGTGATGCCCCTGCGTTTGTACTCCTCGGTGTCGGCATAGAGGATTTCTATCTCGTCATCTGCGCTTATGCCGGTCAAAGCGATAAGCGTGGCGATGGCGGCCGTGGGCGTCAGCCGGGTCCAGGATACAAAAGCGTTTGGCGTGTCGGAATGATTGCAAAATGAAATGTCGCCAAATACGATTGCGCATTGCTCGCCAACTGCAAACCGGTAAGGCCAAAGGGCGGTTTCACCTAATCGCTTATAGTCTTCCTTTTGGAGCAGGACGGCTTGCGATTGCAAAATCACCGAGTGCTTGGCGATATTCGCCGTTGCGAAAATCGCCCTCCCTTTATCGCTTGTTTGCCGGACAGCCGCTAAGGGTTGCTGAAATCTATCAGCTAGAATGACTTCCCCGGGCCCCATCGCAAACACTCCCCCAACGATCGCTGCCAGCTTGCCGAATTTTTGTGAGCTGGCCCTTGTATTTGGTTAAAAGAAGAAGCGGCTAAATTTTGCGGGCCAAGACATGTGTCTCAGGCAGCGTTCAGCTCCTCTCCCAGCGAGGCGGCGTGGCGGCAATTTTTGTTTTGTTGGCACGGTGCTCCGCCTCGGCTTGGCGCCGCCATTTTGCAGACGCGCTAACTCTTGTCAAACGGTGCCGCCTGCGGCAAACGATGCACCTAGCACGCCTTGCACGTATCTTTCGTTCACTACCTCGATAACGGGTGCCGCGAGCAAACAACGGCTCATTTGCCACTTCATTCCCGGGAGCCTGGCTGAACCCGGATGCAGGGATGGCGCAGGGTTATGGCGGCAAATCGAACCCCGCCGGCCGGTTGCGAGAGGAAAATGCAAGGAAGGACACGCCTTTGAGGTCATTCTTTAATCGGCCGCGGCTGCTGTTGACGCTGACGGCTGCATTCTGGGGCGGCAATATGGTTCTTGGCCGGGCGATTGTGGGTGTTATCCCGCCCGTATCGCTAGCGTGCCTCCGCTGGACGTTGGCGTCTTTGATCTTTTTGCCCTTCGCCTGGCCCTATTTGCGCAAAGACGCCGATGAAATCTGGAGAAACCGCCTCATTATCCTGTTCCTGGGGTTCATAGGGCCGGCATGCTATAATACGCTTTCCTATCTTGGGCTTGTATCCACGGAGGCTTTGAACGGCCTCGTTCTTAGCGCCGCCGGCCCGATGTTCATTGCCGTCACGGCGTGGGGCATTTTCGGCGACCGGCTCGATGCCTCCCAACTCGCCGGCATGGCCACAGGATTTGCTGGCGTGATTCTCGTCGTGGCAAAGGGCGACCTTTTGTCGCTGGCGGCCTTCAAGTTCAACTCCGGCGATATTCTTGTTCTTGCCGGCATGACCGCGTGGAGTGTGTACACCGCCTTTCTGCGAAAGCGGCCGCCCATTAGCTGGCAGAGCTACAACCTTGTCACCTATGCAATTGCCGCGATCGCCAACATTCCTGCCGCTCTTGCCGAGCACGCGCTCGGTTACACGATGAGCACCAATTGGGTGACAGCCGCAGCCATCTTCTATGTCGCGATTTTTCCGAGTGTGATCGCGTATGTTTTCTATAACCGCGCCGTGGAGCTGCTGGGGCCGGCGCCTGCTGGGCTCTATCTGTTTCTGATCCCAGTCTTCGGTGCGCTCCTTGCCATGCCTTTGCTTGGAGAAAAACCCCGCCTCTTCCACGCCGCGGGTATCGCGTTGATTATCGCGGGCGTGCTCATGGGCAGCCGCAGGTCTGTCCGCGTGCAATTACCGGCAGAGGAAGCGCCCGACTAGGCAAAGGGCGTTACTTTAGCTCGGGATGCCGCGCTAGAAGCTTTCGCAGCATGGAGCGGACGATCACGCGGTGAAAAGGGAGCACAGCCGCAAGATAGGCCCGGCCCAAGAGGTTGTGCGTTCGAACTAAGGTCGTCGCGGTTACACGGCGGCCATTGCCGGTTGGAGCGGCATCCACGATGACGCGAAAGTCCAAATGCTTGTCGTCGAAGCCTAACACGACGCGATTGGGCGCTTCGCTCACCACGGGAAAGATGCCGATCGCACTGTATGAGCCAGTCCTTCCTTGGGCCGGAGTCTTGAGGCCAAAAGGCGTAACAACAAGATTGCGCACGGCCATAAGAGCGTTCATCCACCCCTGCGAGGAGCCCCACATTTTCTCAGCGGCCTGCCGCGCGCCAAGGGCGGGGTCTTCCACGGTCAGGCCGTAGGCGTCCGCAAATTGTGCGCCGGGAAGCAACTCGCCGGGCTCGATTCCGGGCTCGACAGCTTGGACCTTCATTTGCTCCCCGCCCTGGCGTAAAAGCCGATGGTTGCATCCAATCCGGCCTGGAAGCTTGTGGCATCGCTCCAAAAGCGCCGCGTGAACTTCGAGGCGTCCACGCGATACGGTCTATCCGTCTGAAAACGCATCTCGATCAGCTCGTAAGCCTGCCGGTCGAACAGGCCAGCGAGGTGCAGCATCGCCCTTGGCATGACAGGGATGCGAGGGGCAACGCCTGCCATCTCCGCCGCCTTAACAAGCAGCGCGCGGAGCGTGTGCGTAGGCGCATTCGGGACATGCCAAGCCTGGCCATAGGCTTCCCCGGGCGCATCGAGTAGGGTGACGAGCGCGCGGGCGAAATCGGGTACGTAGGTGAAATCGTGGAGATGGTCCGGCGAATAGGGAACGAGCGCCGCCTTGCCTTGCAGCAGCCGCTTCACGCCGAAGCCCGAAAGCACCGAGTTATCCACGTCTGGCCCGTAAAAGTCCGAGGCGCGAACCGCAACCGCTTGCACCCGCCCCTCGCTGTGGGCCCGTTGCCAAGCCCGCGTGATCTCTGCCCTCACTTTCGGTTTCCGGCCGTAGCTCGTAAGCGGCATATCTTCTGTGAGCGGGGCGTCCTGCGGGCCGTACATGCAAAGATTGTCCGCGAAGACGAGGCGCGCCTGCGTCTTGGCGCACGCCGCGAGCAGGTTCTCCATCGCTTTGGGCCAGGCTTTTTCCCATAGGCGCGAATCGTAGGGAAAGCCGATACAGCAAATGACGGCATGGCTTCCGGCGGCCGCGCGCAGGACGCTGCCGCCATCGAGCACATCGGTAGCGATGAACTCAACCGCGTCCGGCAGGCCAGGCGGACGCTTACGCTGAGCGGCGCGGACCGTTTCGCCCCGCAAAGAGAGCAGCGCCGCGGTCTCACGGCCTACCGCTCCATATCCGAAGATGCAAACATTCATCGGTATTGCCTCTAATGGCTGGAGGGATGTTAATACCTATTACATCGGCAGATGGAAAGCCCCAATTTGCCTCGCGAGCGGCGCCGGCCTTCCCGGCACCGGCGAACGGGTAGCGGAATTCTCAATTGTCCTCAAATACCGGCGTACCGTCCGATTCAAGCGGGATCTTAACGGCGCGGGCCACGCCAATCGCCTAAGCGCACAAGATTGCTGGAGGGCGGGCGGGAGGCAGCGGCAATCGCCTCGCTCACTGCGCGGCCCAATTCAGGAAGTTGATAAGGCTTGCGAACGAGGACGAATTCCTGGCCGACAGAAGCCGGGATCTTGCTGTAGCCGGTGACGAGAACGATGGGCATGTCCGGCTGACGCTTGCGGATCTCCCTTGCAAGGTCGATGCCGTCCATTCCGGCCATGACGATGTCGCTTACAACGAGCGAATATTTCTCGCGCTCGAAAGCTTTGAGTGCCGGCTGGGCGCTGTCCATAGTATGGACCTCATAGCCGAGCTCCTGCAGGTAAATTGCGCTTACCTCAAGGACATCGCGGTTGTCGTCCACCAACAGCGCTTTGCCGCCGCCGATGGCCCGGGGCGCCGCCTCTCCGGAAGTGCGTTCCGGCAGCGCATTCGCCGCCCTTGGCAAATATAGGGTGACTCGCGTGCCGTGCCCCAATTTACTCTCGACGGTGACCGTCCCGCCCGACTGGTGGGCGAAGCCGTGAACCTGAGAGAGGCCAAGCCCCGATTCCTTGCTCGCTCCCTTCGTCGTAAAGAACGGATCGAACACCTTCGGCAGGATTTCCTCGGCTATTCCCGTGCCCGTGTCTGCGATGGTCAGCGCAACGAAATCGCCCTCAAGCTGATCGGGAGCCTCCTCCCGCTTGAGTTGAACGTTCTCGGCTGTGATGGTGACGGCGCCGCCGTCCGGCATAGCGTCGCGGGCGTTGATCGTGATGTTGAGCAGAGCCAGCTCGAATTCGCTGACATCGGCCTTAACGGGCCATATGTCTGCCGGAACATCTACGATGAGCTTGGCCTGCCCGGCGGTTGAGCTACCGAGCATTTTACTGAAAGCCTCGATGCGCTCGCCAATACCGGTCACGATTGGGTTTAAGGTTTGCCGCCGCGAGAATGTCAGCAATTGGCGCGTCAGCGATTGTCCCCGCTCGACGGCCTGTTCGATAGCCTCAACGGCACGTGCGCCTTTGGGATCTTGCCCGGTCAGTTTCTTGAGCGCCTGCGTAAATCCGCCGACGACCATCAAGAGATTGTTGAAATCGTGGGCGACGCCTCCGGTTAGATGGCCAAGCGCCTCCATTCTCTGAGCGCGCCCCCTCTGGGCTTCGGCTTTTTGATGTGCGATGCCGGCTTCCCGCTTTTCGGTGATGTCGCGGGTGATCTTTGCGAAGCCGGCAACGTTGCCGGTCTCGTCTCTGATCGGATTGATAATCACATGCGCCCAAAAAAGCTCGCCATTCTTGCGGACACGCCAGCCTTCACCTTCGTAGCGTCCCTCGGCGGCAGCGGTCTGCAACGCATGGGCAGGAACGCCAGCTGCCCGGTCGCGCTCGGTGAAAAAGCGCGAGAAGTGCTGTCCGGCGATCTCGCTGGCCGAGTATCCCCCGATCCGCTGTCCCCCGGCGTTCCAACTGGTAACGTTGCCATTGGGGTCGAGCATAAAGAGCGCGTAATCGGTTATGCTCTCCACGAGCAGGCGAAGCTGCCGCTCGCTTTCACGGAGCGCCTCTTGCGCCGTCTTGCGTTCTGTTATGTCACCGGTGATTTTTGCGAATCCGGTGAGCGCGCCGTTTTCGTCCCGGATCGCATCGACCGCTACCGAGGCCCAAAACCGGCTTCCATCCTTTCGGAGGCGCCAGCCCTCGCATTCGTACAGGCCTTCGCGGGCGGCAATTTCGAGCGCGCGCCACGGCAATCCCGCCGTGCGCTCTTCCTTCGTGTAGAACCTGGAAAAATGCTGACCCACGATTTCATCGGCTTCGTAACCGTGTAAGTTACGCGCGCCGGTATTCCAACTTGTAATGACGCCGCTTGGATCGAGCATATAAAGCGCGTGCCCCGCTATGCCCTCGACCAAGAGGCGGAAGCGCCTCTCGTTTTCCTGCGCTGCCGCCTGCGCGCCGATGTCGCGCATAACGATGGCAAAGCCCGATGACGAGCCGAAGGCATCGCGCAGCGGCTGCACAACCGAACCAGCGCGGAAACCGCTGCCGTCCTTGCGTATGAGGCCGCGCTCGCCCTCAGCTCTGCCTTTCGAGCGAGCCTCCTGCAAAATTTGGGCGGGAGCGCCTGCCGCACGATCCTCCGCGGTAAATAAGCGGGAGAAATTCTGGCCGAGCACCTCGGCGGGGCGATAGCCGGTAATTATTTCTGCGCCGGAGTTCCAGCTTGCAATGACCCCATCGGCATCGGTCATGTATATAGCATAGCCGGTGATAGAATCGACCAGCAATTGAAGCTGCCCGCATCCGGTCAAATTGGATGGCGCCGAGGCAACGCCTAAGCCCTCGCCGCTACCGGATTGGCTACTACTACCGCTCATTTTGCTCAACCTTCTGGGACTTATGCTGCGTGCAGCCTGGACTAGCCGCGAGGTTGGAGCGCCCAAGAATAGAACTGGCTCCGCCGATTTGCAACGGCCTTCGGCCGCGTGTGCGAGTTACGATTAACGGCGGCGTGCGCGGCGATGCAGACGGGATTGAAGAGCGTTAGAGCGTGCGAAGCGCGGCGAGGCTTTGGGCAAGGTCCGAAATAGGCGGGGTCAACTTTCGCCGCCAATTCGGTCTCTCCCGATCCGTGCCGGGGAGATTGACGCCGGTGACCTCGCCTGCAAGATCGTCGATCTGCGCGATGGCTAAGAGCGAGGACGTGCGCTGGATAAATTCGTGAGCCGCAGTGACGGCGGACTGGACCAGAGGCGCTGACGCACCGGCGGCAAGATTGGGGTCCAATCCAATTGCGCGTAAAAAGGCCCGTTTGCTGGCCGCGCGTTCCTTTCGTGCTGCATCGGCCGCCGGAGCCGTTATCAGGCCGAGCGCCTCTTTCTCACGAATGTCCTCACCTTGCCACCAGCCCGCAATCGTTGGCAGATCGTGGGTTGTGACGCAGGCGACCGATTTCTCGGGGTATGAGGCGGCCGGATGGAATGAGTTTGCATCGCGCTCGAACCACAATACGCGATAGCTTAGAATGTTTGCCGCATCCATGGCCGCGCGAAAGTTCTCCGGCACCGTGCCGAGATCTTCACCGATCACGAGGCAACGCGCTCGCACGCTTTGAAGGGCAAGCTGCGCGATGAGTTCGCGCTCCGGAAAGGCAAGATAAGCGCCTTCGCCGGCCGTGGCCCCGCCCGGTATCACGAAAAGACGCGTCAGTCCCATGGCGTGATCGATGCGCAGGGCGCCGGCATGGGTCATGTTCGCGGCGAGTACCTCATTGAATAGCCGATAGTTCGATGCGCGCCACGCCAACGGATTTGGCGGCCTAAGGCCCCAATTCTGGCCGCCTTCAGCAATCGGATCGGGAGGCGCACCCACCGAGGCTGTAGCCAGGAACTGGCCGGCATTGGCCCAGACTTCGGCGCCGTCGGGAGCCGCGCCGACCGCCAGATCGCGGTAGAACCCGAGCCAAGTCCCGCTTCCAACCCCGCGGGCGGCCGCCTCGCCAAACTGCCGATCCGCCAGCCATTGCAAATAGGCGTAAAAGCCGATGAGCTTGGCGTTTCCCCTGCCGAATTCCGCAAGAGCGCCGGGATCGCGCTGAGCCAATCCAGCGGGCCAGCGGGGCCACGCCTCGCCCTGCCGCGTCTCGCTAATGGCTTCGAAGCACGCGAATTGCTCCAGGCTAGCGCCGCCGCGGGCCAGGAAACCCTCGAATTCGCGGACAGGCGCGGCGCCGGGGGAACTTGCGCGAAGATCGTTGAAGTCCGCGAAGCTTGCTTCGAGGACCGCCCGCTTCAGCTCCCAAACTCCCGCATAGTCCACCTGTGGCTGCGCAGATAGCGCTGCGATTTGCGCCGAACGCTCAGCGAGCGCCGCCTTCGTGCGGCAGCCTTGCAGCGCGGCGGCATCGATATAAATAGGATCGACGAAGCGGCGGTCCGAAGGGTAATAGGGGCTGACGCGCTCGCGGTCATCAGGAAAAAGCGCGTGCAGCGGGTTAAAACCAACGGTGGCCGCGCCCGCCTTTGCCGCCATCGCCGCAAGCTGCCCAAGCGTTGTGAAATCGCCGATGCCCTGATCGCCAGGCCGGCGCAAGTTGTAAAGCTGAGCTGAGACACCGAACGCCCGCGGGCCGGAAACCAGCCTTTCGGGCAAAAAGCACCGGCGCGGCGCAACCGTTAGGTTGCAGGCGATTTCAGGGGTACGTTCGGCAAAGATACGGTACCTGCCAGCCGGCTGCGGCGGCAGCCTTGCCAGCACGGTGTCAACGCCGCGTCCGTCCAAAGCGATGACGCTTCGAGATTCTAGATCGCCGGGCGCTAGGCGAACCGGCTCCACGCTGCCATCCTCGCGCTCAACAATAAGCGCGGCCGGCATGCGTCCGTCTCCAGCCGCTATACGCAGAAAAAGGGGCTCGGCCTCATAGGCTGCGAGCGTTTCCGGCAGGGTGCGCCGGTCCTGTTCATCGGCGAGGCGGCCAAGGCTCTCCCGCACCTCGGCGTTGCTGCTTGCCGCAAAGCCCATATCGGCGAGCAACGCTTGCTTCGTGGCGGCGGGAACTATGTGCGGCGTCCCTGAAATGTCATACCATTCAGGCGCAATGCCGGCAGCAAGGGCGAGGCGGCCGAGGAGTTCTGGCGCGGCACCGGCCCGCGGCGTGTGCGATTCGGTGCGGTGCGAAGGGGCATCGGGCCATTCTTCGAAAACCGCTACCGACCGCGGCGCTATCGCGACGGCGGCGTTGCCATCGAATAGGCTGCCGCCCGCATCGCCGGTCTCCTCCGCCGTATCGAGGCAATGGCGCCAGCAATAGCCTGCCCGCGCCTCCGGTAGAACTGCATCGAGGGCTTCATGCCCGGCGTGGAGAACCACGAACATGCGATCCGCGCTGCGATCTTCTGCGGCGGGTGCATAGAATGCCGCGGCGATCGTGCGCCGCTCCGCATTTTGCCAATCGGCTGGCTGCATCGGCGCCCCGTCAAGGTTACGCCATTCGGCGTCGGGGATCAGCGTGCCATCGACGGCTTCGCCCGCGAGAAAGCGGTCCCGCGTCAAGGCTGGATGGGCCGCGCGAAGCGCGACAAGGCGCGCCGTAAAGGCAGCTAGCGTATGATCCGCGCAATCCCAGCCAAGCCAGGCGGTGACGTTGTCCTGGGCGTAGGCGTTGTTATTGCCGCATTGCGTATGGCCGGTCTCAGCGCCCATGGCCAGCATCGGCGTGCCGCGCGCCAAGAGCAGCGCCGCCAGAAGGTTGCGCTGGTCGCGCCGCCGTGCCGCGAGGATGGCCGGATCGCCGGTTACGCCTTCGGCACCATTATTCCAGGAGTAATTGGCGACCGTTCCGTCGCGGCCGTCTTCGCCATTGGCTTCGTTGTGCTTATGCTCGTAAGAGACCAGATCGGCGAGCGTGAAGCCGTCATGCGCAACGATGAAATTGACGCTTCGGGAGGGAGGGCGGCGCGGCCCGAAAATATCCGCCGATCCGGTGAAGCGCGTCGCGGTCTCGCCCAAAAGACCGGGGTCGCCGCGCCAGAACCGGCGCATGGTATCGCGGAATTTGTCGTTCCATTCGCCCCAGGCGGGTGGGAACGCTCCGATCCGGTAGCCTCCCGGGCCGATGTCCCATGGCTCGGCAATCAGCCGCAAATCGCGCAGCACCGGGTCCTGCGCTATCGCCGTCAGCAGCGGCGCAGCGGCGTCGAAGCCGTTATCGCTCCGGCCGAGCGTGGTGGCGAGATCGAAACGGAAACCGTCGATGCCGCCAAGCTCTGCCCAGGTTCGAAGCGCATCCATTGCGAGCCGCACCACGGGCGGCCGGTCGAGCGCTAGCGTATTGCCGCACCCCGTGTCGTTTATGGGGATTCGCAGGTTTTGCGGCGCGAGCCGGTAGTACGAGGCGTTGTCGAGGCCGCGCAGCGATACCGTGGGGCCGAGCTCGTCGCCTTCGCCGCTATGGTTCAGCACAACGTCGAGAATAACCTCGATCCCGGCAGTTTTGATCGCGGCCACGCTCGCGGCGATCTCCGCCCAGCCTCCTGGCGCAAGGCGCGGATCGGGAGCCATGAACGTGACCGGGTTATAGCCCCAATAATTGGTGAGACCGGCTGCGTGAAGATGGCGTTCGCCGATCCATGCGGCCGCCGGCATGATCTCGATGCAGGTTATGCCAAGCTTTACCAAATGTTCGAGCGCCGCCGGATAGGCTAGCCCTGCGAAGGTCCCGCGAATGCCCAGCGGAACCTCTGGGTTGGTCTTCGTGAAACCGCGCACGTGCAATTCATAGAGGACGGTTTCAGCCCATGGCCTTGCCGCGCGCGGGTGGGGCGCCGGGCCCACAGGCGCCATTGCAATGGCCTTGGGCATGAAGGGGGCGCTATCGGTGGTATCGGGCCGGAAATCTCCACTAGATGCATCGATCCGGTAATCGAGCATGGCCGGCACAAACGCGAAGGGCCGGTCGAGCTGCCGCGCATAAGGGTCGGCAAGAAGCTTCGCCGGGTTGAACCGGTGGCCCTCCGCCGGAGTGTAAGGCCCGTAGGCCCGCAAGGCGTAACGCTGCCCCGCGCGCACGCCCTCGAAATGGCCGTGGAAAACATCGCCGGTCCGGCAGGGAAGCCGCAGGCGCTCGATTTCGGTTTCGCCGTTCCCGTCGAACAGGCAAAGCTCGATGGCCGACGCGTGCGCCGAGTAGACCGCGGCATTGGCGCCCTTGGCGTCCAAGGTCAGGCCAAGGGGCTCCGGCGAACCTTCGCGCACCCGGCCCGTCACGCAGCGCTCATAGTGGATTGCGCTTCGGCTTGCGTGCCGCAGAGTTCCCGGTAAAGGCTTGCATAGCGGCGCGCTGGCTGACGCCAGGAAACATCGGTTGCCATGCCATTTTTCTGCATGATCCGCCAGGCTGCGCCATTGCGGAAAAGCCATGCCGCCTTCCGCAAAGCCGCCGCCAAGCTATCGGCGGTAACAGGAGAGAATTGCACGCCGGTTGCCACACCTGCGGCGAGCGCCACGTCATTGGCGTCGATGACCGTGTCGGAAAGCCCTCCGACGCGCGCCACAACGGGCACGGTGCCGTAGCGCAGCGCACAAAGTTGCGTCAGCCCGCAGGGCTCATAACGCGAGGGCACAAGCAGCATATCGGCGCCAGCCTGTATGCGATGCGCGAGCGTCTCATCGTAGCCGAGCCTCACGCCGACGCGCCCAGCGTAGGTTTCGGCCGCCTCCTGAAACTTGGTTTCAAACTCCGCGTCGCCCGAGCCTAGCAATGCAAGCTGTATGCCTTCCTCCAGAAGAACCGGCAAAGTTTCCAGTAGCAGATCGGGGCCTTTTTGCCAGGACAAACGGCTAACCACGCCAGCTACCGGCGCGTCTTTCTCCTGGTGCAGGCCCAAGCTGTCCTGCAGCGCAACCTTATTGGCAGCGCGTGCACTAAGATGCGCCGCATCGTAAGTGGCAGCGATGTGCGGGTCGGTGGCGGGATCCCACACCTGCGTGTCGATACCGTTGAGAATGCCGCTGAGCCGGTTTCTTCGCGCGCGAAGCAGGCCTTCGAACCCCATTCCCGTTTCTGGCTGCTGGATTTCCCATGCGTAGGACGGCGAGACGGTCGTGATCCGGCCGGCAAGTTGCAGTCCAGCTTTCAGAAATCCGATGGCGCCATAGTGCTCGACGCCATCCCATGCTAGCGCCGCGGGCGGTAAACCCAAAGGTTTCAGCAGCTCTGCCGGAAATTGCCCCTGAAAGGCAAGATTATGAATGGTCATGACTGTGGCGGGCAGGGCCGTTTTACCGCTGTAGTGTAGATAGGCGGCGGTCAAGCCGGCCTGCCAGTCGTGCAGGTGCAAAACGTCGGGTATGAAGCCCGGCAGCGAGCCAAGTCCGATCTCAGCGGCAACCTTGGCGAAGGCGGCAAAGCGGAAGGCATTATCCGGCCAGTCCGTGCCGTCCGGCCCTACATAGGGATTGCCGGGGCGGGCGAAGTGAACCGGTGCGTCCAGAACGAAAAGTTTGAGGTTGTGCGCCGTCCCGGAGAGGAGACGCGCCATCCCCCCGCGCACCCCCCGGAAAGACGTCAGTTGCTGGGCCTCCTCCAATGCAGCAAGGACTGCCGGATAACCCGGAACGAGGGTCCGCATATCGACGCCCTCGTTCTTAAGCGCCCCGGGCAGTGCCCCTGCAACATCGGCTAGCCCGCCCGTCTTGATGAGCGGGTAAATCTCGGACGCGACCGAGAGCACCTTCAGCGGCGTCATGCTTCAAGCCTGTCGATCATCGGCTGGGTGATAAGGCATATGCCTTGCTCCGTCCGGCGGAATCGCTTGGCATCCAATTCCGGATCCTCGCCAACAACGAGGCCGTCGGGAATTTTCACAGCGGCATCCACGACGACATCTTTCAAGCGCGCCGAGCGCCCCACGTCCACTTGCGGCAGTATCACTGCGTTCTCGACGACGGCATAGGAATTGACCCTGGCGCCGGTGGATAGAAGCGTGTGCCGGATAAAGCCGCCTGAAACCACGCAGCCGCCCGACACCAAAGATGAAATCGCCATTCCGCGGCGGCCATCCTCATCGTGTACGAACTTTGCCGGCGGCGTTATTTGGCTGTAAGTCCAGATTGGCCAGTTCTCATCGTATATGTCGAGTTCGGGAACCACGGCGGTTAAATCGATATTGGCCGACCAATAAGCGTCTATCGTGCCGACGTCCCGCCAATACGCACTATTTTCGGCGGCGGAACGTACACAGGACCGCCGGAAGCTGTGCGCGACCGCGCGTCCATTGCCGACGAAATAAGGAATGAGGTCCTTGCCGAAATCGTGCGTCGAGGAGGGATCGGCCGCATCGCGCCGCAATTCATCGATCAAGAATTTCGTCTTAAACACATAGATGCCCATGCTCGCCAGCGATATCCCCGGTTTGCCGGGAATTGAGGGCGGGTCGGCCGGCTTTTCCAGGAAGGTGCGGATGATGTTCTGGCCGTCCACTTCCATCACGCCGAACCCTGTGGCATCGGCGCGCGGAACCTCGATGCAGCCGATGGTGACGTCGGCGCCTTGGTCCACATGCTGTTGCAGCATGAGTTCGTAATCCATTTTGTAGACGTGATCGCCCGCCAGGATGACGATGAATTCGGGGCTGTAGCTCTCGATGATGTCGATGTTCTGATAAACGGCGTCTGCGGTTCCGAGATACCAGCATTCCTCGGAAATGCGCTGGCTCGCGGGCAAAATGTCGAAGCTCTCGCTTCGGACGGGACGCAGAAAATTCCAGCCGCGGACAAGATGGCGGATTAGGCTGTGTGCCTTATACTGGGTGGCGACGGCGATATGCCTAATTCCCGAGTTGAAGGCATTCGAAAGCGCAAAATCTATGATGCGCGACTTGCCGCCAAAATAAACGGCCGGTTTCGCGCGCCAAGCGGTGAGCTCCATCAAACGGCTGCCGCGTCCGCCGGCCAGCACGTAGGCCATAGCATGACGAGCGAGGGGAGAGTTTCCGGCGGGATCCATCGCTTCCTCCTTATCGATTTTGGGACAACATACGATTCTTTTGAATGATGGAAATTAACCTGGATCAAACTCAAGATATATTGTGGAGAGCGGAGGTATGGTTATTTCGGCGGAGGCTGGAAAGCCGTGCGAGCCATGGTTCACTGCTGCAACCGCTCCAAAGTTACCGCTGCCCGACCCTCCATATTCGCCCGCATCGGTATTAAGGACTTCGCGCCAGCGTCCGGCATAAGGCAAGCCGATACGATAGAAATTTCGAACCACGGGTGTGAAGTTCGATATCACGGCCACGGGCCTCGACTCCGGCGGTCCCCAGCGCAGCCACGCTAAAACCGAATTCTGGGCATCGTCCACCGCGATCCATTGAAAGCCCCCTGCCTCGCAGTCGCGCGCATGCAGCGCGGGTTTCTCCCTGTGCAGACGGTTCAGATCGCGGACGAGCGCCTGGAGCCCCTGATGCGGCCGGTAGGCGAGAAGGTGCCAGTCGAGGCTCACATCGAAGTTCCATTCGTTCCACTGACCGAACTCCTGCCCCATGAACAAAAGCTTCTTGCCGGGGTAACCCCACATGAAGCCGTAATAGGCGCGGGCATTTGCGAATTTTTGCCAGGCGTCTCCTGGCATCTTGCCAACTATGGAAGCTTTCCCGTGCACCACCTCGTCGTGGCTCAGCGGCAGGATGAAATTCTCGGAGAAGGCATAAAGGAGGCCGAAGGTTAGCTTATCGTGATGCCAGCGGCGGTGGACGGGATCGAGCGCCATATAGGCGAGCGTGTCGTTCATCCAGCCCATATTCCATTTAAAGCCGAAACCGAGGCCGCCCGAGCTCGCCGGCTGCGACACGCCGGGCCAGGAGGTCGATTCTTCGGCGACGGTCAAGATGCCTGGGAATAGGCTGTAGGCGAGTTCGTTCACGCGTTGCAGGAAGCGGACGGCATCGCGGTTCTCATTGCCGCCTTCAAGGTTCGGCAGCCATTCGCCTTCTTTGCGCGAATAATCGAGATAGAGCATCGAGGCCACGGCATCGGCGCGCAGTCCGTCGATGTGGAAGCGGTCGAGCCAGTAGAGCGCATTGGCGGTGAGAAAGTTCGCCACCTCGCGCCGGCCGAAATCGTAGATCGCGGTGTTCCAGTCAGGGTGGAAGCCGCGGCGCGGATCGCAATGCTCGTAAAGGGGAGCACCATCGAAATTGGCTAGCCCGTGCTCGTCCGTTGGAAAATGCGCGGGCACCCAGTCGAGGATCACGCCGAGGCCGGCCCCATGGGCGCGGTCCACGAAGCGCTGGAACCCCGCCGGGTCGCCGAACCGCCTCGTCGCAGCGAACAGACCGATGGGCTGGTAGCCCCAGGACGCATCGAGCGGATGCTCCGAGACCGGCATCAGCTCGAGATGGGTGAAGCCCAGATCCACAGCATAAGGGATGAGCTGATCGGCAAGCTCATCGTAGGTAAGAAAGCCGTTCCACCCATTGCGCCGCCAGGAGCCAAGATGCACTTCGTAGATGCTCATCGGCCCGTGCCGTGCCCCTGCACCTTGGCGCGACGCCATATGCTGAGCGTCGTGCCAGACCGCGGCATCGGTCCGCGCGACGATAGAGGCGGTCGAAGGGCGCATCTCGCCCGCGAACCCGACGGGATCGGCTTTGAGCGGCAAGAGCTTGCCCTCAGCACCGGTGATCTCGTATTTGTAGACCGCGCCCTCGCCCACGCCAGGCGCGAAAATCTCCCATAGACCGCTGTCGATGCGTTTGCGCATTTGGTGGCGCCGCCCGTCCCAATGGTTGAAATCGCCAACCACCGAGACGCGCCGGGCCTGCGGTGCCCAAACCGCAAACAGCACGCCTGGAACGCCTTCATGGGTGATGGGATGGGCGCCGAGCCGCTCGTAAAGCTGGCGATGCGTACCCTCCACAAGCAGATAGTCGTCGAGCGGACCTAGAACCGGCCCGAAAGCGTATGGGTCGGCAAATTCCCACACACCTTGCGCATTCGAAGCACGAAGCCGGTAGGAAAAGCGATTCTCTTCACCTGGAATGAATCCTTCGAAAAAATCCCCTTCCCGGCGCTCGAGCTCGAAGTCCGCGCTGCCGTCCCTTATCGCCTCCACGCGCTCAGCACCGGGAACGAACGCCCGGATCGCCGCTCCGCCAGCGGCTGCATGCAGCCCAAGCACGGAAAACGGGTCGCCGTGGCTCGCCGCCGCTATGAGTGCCACGTCCTCCTCTCGTGCGCGCCAGCCGGCTTCAGTCATGCGTTCCCCCTTTATCGGGCTACTTCTTTGCGACACTTACTTATAAACCTTGCGCGAGCCCGAAGCCAGGGTGCCGATTGCCACACTGGTCATTTAGTTCTAAGCGCAACCGGAGCCGCTCTCTGTTTCCGGGTGGGCACGTTCCAAATTTCCCCGGCATATTGTTCGATCGCGCGGTCGGACGAGAACCAGGCCATGCGCGCCGTGTTCAAAATGCTTGAACGCCACCACGATTTGCGGTCGCGCCAGTGGATCGCGACGGTAGCCTGGGCGGAGCAATAGGCCTCGAAATCGGCCGTGACCATGAAATGGTCGTGATAGGTCAGCGTCTGGACAAGCTGATCGTAACGGTGGATTTCGTCCGGCGAGAACACACCGGTGCCAACCGCATTCAAGACCTCGCGCAGCATAGGCGAGGCGGCAATGGTCTCGCGGGCGTCGATTCCCTGCGCGCGGCGCTCCTGGACCTCCGGCGCGGTAAGCCCGAAGATAAACATGTTGTCCTCCCCAACGTGATCGCGGATTTCCACGTTTGCACCGTCGAGGGTGCCTATGGTGAGCGCGCCATTCAGAGCGAACTTCATGTTACCGGTGCCCGAGGCTTCCATGCCCGCAGTTGAAATCTGCTCGGACAAATCGGATGCCGGTATGATCGCCTCCGCCAGGCTCACATTATAATTAGGCAGGAATACAACCTTCAAAAGCCCGCGGACCGCCGGATCGTTGTTAACCACCCGGCCTACGTCGTGGATGAGCTTGATGATCAGCTTGGCTTGATGATAGCTCGCAGCCGCCTTGCCCGCGAAAATCTTGACGCGCGGTACAAAATCGCGCGTGGGATGGGCGCGGATCTCGTTATAGAGCGCAATCGCCTGCAGAATGTTGAGGAGCTGGCGCTTGTACTCGTGAATGCGCTTGATCTGAACGTCGAAGAGCGCTTCCGGGTCTACCTTGATCAAGAGCCGGTCGGTGATAAGCTTGGCGAGCGCCTCTTTGTTCACTCCGCGCACCCGGGCGTAACGCGAGTGGAAATCGGTGTCGCCAGCGAATTTCTCAAGCCCCGCGAGCGCCTCCGGCCGGTCGAGGAACTCGGGGCCAATGGACTCGACCAGAAGCCTGGTCAAGCCTGGATTGGCTTCAAAAAGCCATCGGCGGAATGTGATGCCATTGGTCTTGTTGACGATGCGCCCGGGATAGAGAGCAGCGTAATCGCGAAACACCGTTTCCTTGATCAGGTCGGTATGAAGCTGCGAAACGCCGTTGACTTTGTGCGAGCCCAGGAACGCAAGGTTCCCCATGCGCACGCGGCGCACGTCGTACTCGTCGATAAGGGACACGTTGGAAAGGAGCTGCCGGTCGCTGTGGCCGGCCGCCCGCAATTGATCCAGATGCAAGGCGTTGATCAGATAGATGATCTGCATATGCCGCGGTAAGAGCCGCTCCATCAAAGAAACGGGCCAGGTTTCCAAAGCTTCGGGCAGCAGTGTGTGATTTGTGTAGGAGAAAGTCTCCTGGGTGATAGCCCATGCCTGCTGCCAGCCAAGACCGTAAACATCGACAAGAAGCCGCATCAGCTCCGCGATGGCTATCGCTGGGTGCGTGTCGTTGAGCTGGATGGCCACCTTCTCCGCAAGCTTGGTTATGTCGCCATGCCGCTTCAGATAGCGGTGGACGAGGTCCTGCAGCGAGGCCGAGGCGAAGAAATACTCTTGGCGCAGCCGGAGCTCCTGGCCTGCCGGCGTCGAATCGCTGGGGTATAGCACTTTAGAAATGGCCGCGGCGCGGGCCTGATCGGTTTGCGCGCCGACATAATCGCCAGCGTTGAACACGTCGAGCCGGAAGGGATCGACGGCATGCGACCTCCAAAGCCGGAGCGTATTCACCGATTCGCCGCGCCAGCCCACAACCGGCGTATCGTAGGCCACCGCCTCGACGATTTCCGAGGGCCGCCAGATTTGTGCAACGGCACCTTGCTGCACCGACTCGACCGTGCCGCCAAAGCCGACCGGATAGTTGATCTCGGGCCGCGGAAATTCCCAGGGGTTGCCGAACTCCAGCCACTCCTCAGGACACTCATGCTGCCAGCCGTCCTTAATCTTCTGGCGGAACAGGCCGTGGTCGTAACGGATGCCGTAGCCATGGGCGGCAATCGACAGCGTCGCCATGCTCTCCATGAAGCAGGCCGCCAGACGCCCGAGCCCCCCGTTGCCGAGAGCTGCATCGTTCTCGATCTCGCGCAAGGCATCGAGCGAGACATCGAGGCTCGCCAGCGCCGCACGCATCGGATCGGTAATGCCGAGATTGTTGAGCGCATCCATCAACAGCCGGCCGACGAGAAACTCAAGAGACATGTAATAGACGCGCCGCCGGTTTTCCGCATTTTTGGCCTTCGCCGACGCGATCCAGCGTTCCACGATCCGTCCGCGGACGGCGAGCGCGGTGGCCACGAACCAATCGCGCGGGCTAGCCTCGCTAGGGTCCTTGCCAATCGTGTATTTGAGGGATGCGAGCACGGCTTCGCGCAGCTCGGCGACAGTCTGCTCGCTAGTTCCTCCCCGCTCATCGGCCTTAAGCGTCCAACCGGTGTGGGGCTTGTTTGCGATCATTAAGCCTCTTTCGCCGCGTGGAGCGAACAGCGCCGCCGGTGCAGTAGCCTCATGCCGCCGCCGCCAGCCATCTCGCCGCTCACGCCAAATCCTGAATATATGGCCGCCCAAAGTTCGCGCTACCATGAAATGCCCTCAGCCTGTTTCAACGCCAGTCTACAAATTCCCAGGTTGTAACGCACAAACTTTACCACCGGGTTGGGCCGGTGCACATGAAAGGTTCGTGGGTCTTTGCAAAGTCTAAGCCTTTCCCGGCTCACCGCGGCACATAAAAACCGCAGCCTCATACCGGACCCGCCCGTATAGTTCGTGGCCGTCACCCCGGAAAGTGCTGTCAGCGCTTATCCGGGGTCTTGCAGCATCTCCGGCTTCGATATTTGGCAAGATCCCGGATAGCCGCCAGCGGCTTCCGGGATGACAACAGAGGCCGGCGAACTATTCCCCCGGACGCAGTATCACATAACGCACGGCGGTAGAAAGGCGCTTGCTCATGATGGTGTTTTAAAGGCAGCCAGAGGCAGCGGACCTATTCGATAGGGGTAAAGTCCGGCAAGAGCTTCCCAGGATTGAGGATGCCGCGCGGATCGAATGCGGCTTTCAGGCGCCGCATCAGCCCCAGCTCGACGGGCGATTTCACGCTTTGCAGCACGCCCGCCTTCATGCGCCCAATGCCGTGCTCCGCGCTGATCGAACCGCCGAAGCGCAGGACGATGGCGTGCACCGCTTCGGCCACCTCGTCCCAGCGCGCCAGGAAAGCGGCTTTGTCCGCGCCCTTCGGCTGGGAGATGTTATAGTGGATGTTGCCGTCGCCGTAATGGCCGAAGGGCACCGGCCTGGCGCCCGGGATGAGGCGTTCCACAGTAGCGGTGGCCTCGGCAATGAACGCTGGAATCGCCGAGACGGGCACCGAGACGTCGTGCTTGATGCTGCCGCCCTCGTGCTTTTGCACCTCAGAAATCGTTTCGCGCATGCACCAGAACGACCGCGCTTGCGCCTCGGAGGCGGCGACCGCTGCGTCCGTAACGATGCCTTTTTCCAGCGCATCCTCCAAAAGCGTCATGGCAACGCGTTCGGCCAATCCCTCCGGCAAGGGAGACGCGACCTCGAACAGCACGTACCATGGGTGCGCACCGGCGAGCGGATTGCGCATCCTGGGAACATGGGTGACCAGGAACTCGACAGCCACGCTTGGGATCAGCTCGAAGGCGGCGAGCAGAGGCCCGGCCCTTTCGAATGCGAGGCGGAAGAGCTGCGCCACCGCTTCAAGGCTTGCGCAGCCCGCAAATACCGACGTGACCTCGGCGGGTTGCGGAAACAACTTGAGCGAGGCCGCGGTGATAACGCCAAGCGTTCCCTCCGAGCCCACCAGCAAGCCCTTGAGATCGTAACCGGTATTGTCCTTGCGGAGCACCTTCAGTCCGTTCCAAACCTCGCCGCCGGGAAACACGGCTTCGATGCCGAGCACGAGGTCGCGCATAGTGCCGTAGCGCAGCACATGAATGCCGCCGGCATTGGTGGCGAGGTTTCCGCCGATCTGACAAGTGCCCTCCGAGCCGAGGCTTAAGGGGAATAGGCGGCCTACGGCAGCGGCGGCGTCTTGCACCGACTTCAGCGTCGCACCGGCTTCGGCGGTGAGCGTGTTGCCTATGGGATCGGCGGCCCGGATCGCCTTCATGCGATCGAGGCAGAGCACGATCTCGTCCCCGGATTCGAAGGGGATTTGACCTCCGACCAATCCGGTATTGCCGCCTTGCGGCACGATGGCAACGCGCTCTTCATGGGCAAGCTTCAGGATCGCGCTGACCTCGGCCACATTTGCCGGGCGGAGCACCATCGGCGTGCGTCCAATATAAAGATCGCGCCATTCTTGCAGGTAGGGCTGTGTATCGGCCGCTGCTGTGAGAACGCCTTTCTCGCCGGCAATCGCCGCCAACCGCGCGAGTACATCCGCACTGGGGCGCTTCAACTTACTTGGCATGCACGGCAACCCCGGTTTCTTCGCCTTCGAGCGCCGCGAACCGCTCCAGATAGACAGCCTGCGCGGCCGCGGTTCCGAGCGGCTCGATTTGCTGGATCATGCCTGGCAATTTTGCATCGAGCGAGGCTGGGTCCCCGAAATGCTGCCGCGCATCGGCGGCCGAAAAGCCTGCGAGCTGCGTTGCCTCATAATACGCCGCGATCTTGTCGGCCCTTTTGATGAGCTGGGCGACGGTCGAAGGGAGCGTTGGCGGCAGCCCGAAGCGGATGTGGATCGCGCGCTGGATGCGCTCCTCGAAAGACTTGTAATGTATGCCCATTGCAGCCTTGAACGGGCTGATGAGATCGCCGACGACATATTCCGGCGCATCGTGCAGTAGGGCAGCGAGCCGGTATTTATTGCCAAGCTGCGGCTTGAGCGCTGCGGCGATAGCCTCCACAAGGACGCAGTGCTGGGCTACGGAAAACGCATGCGCGCCTTTGGTCTGTCCGTTCCAGCGGGCGAGGCGTGCGAGGCCGTGGGCGATATCGCCGATCTCGATATCGAGGGGCGACGGATCGAGAAGGTCCAGGCGGCGCCCCGACAGCATGCGCTGCCAGGCCCGTGGCGGCGTTGCTGGATCGCTGTGCACTTTAAGTTTTTGCTGCATGGCCTCGCCCGACTCGTTTTGCGCCTTTATGCCAGAAATTGAGGCCTAGCCAAAGCGGCGCAAACATCGTGACGGTGGCAGGAGACGAGATGATCGTTGACGAGGCCGCAGGCTTGCATGAGAGAGTAGGTTGTGGTGGGCCCGGTAAATCGGAAGCCCCGCGCCTTGAGTTGCTTCGATATTGTGCGGCTGAGAGGCGTTTGCGCCGGTACGTCAGCCGTGCTGGTAAAGCGGTTCTGGATCGCTTCGCCGTTCACAAAGTCCCAGAGAAAGGCGGCCAGGGGTTGACTTGCCGCCAAAGCTAGGTAAGCGCGGGCATTGGAGATGGCAGCTTCGATCTTGCCCCTGTGCCTGATTATGCCCGCATTGGCAAGCAGGTCCGCGACTTTGGCATCGCCATAGCCCGCCATCTTGCCCGCGTCGAAACCGTCGAAGGCCTCGCGGAAGGCTTCGCGCTTACGCAGAATGGTGATCCAGGACAGGCCGGACTGAAAGCCTTCCAAGATCAGCTTTTCGAAAAGCTCGATATCGCGCGTTTTCGGAACGCCCCACTCCTCGTCGTGATAGCGGATGTAAAGCGCATCGCTGTCGGCCCACGGACAGCGGCATCGCTCGCTGGCGGGACCGTTCAAGGCGTTGCCCCGGCGCTGCTGCTATCGAGCTTGTACGTGGCCCAGCTTGGAACTGTGAGCGCAACGCGAACGCCGCCGGCTTTTAGGGACTGGCCTTTCGCTATCGCCTCCGCAACCCTATCGAGGCGCGCAAGAGCGATGCCGCGCGTTCTCGCGACCGAGCCAAGCCGGCCCACCGCGAAGCCGTCCGCGAGAATGTCCGCACCGCCATCGGGCAGCGGCCCGGCCGCTGAAACTGCGAGCACGCGCGTACGCGCCGTTCCGCGGTGCTGCATCCGCGACACGACTTCCTGCCCAACGTAGCAACCCTTCTTGAAATTCACGCCATGAAGCAAATCGAAGCAGGCCTCATGGGGGAACGCATCGCCATAAGCATAATCCTTGCCGCCCTCGGGCACCGTTAACGCGATGCGCATCGCTTCGTAATCGCCCCTGCCCGCTGGGAGCTGCGACGCGCGGTCCGCCTCGATAAGCGCGCGCAAACCAAGGGCCGGCAGGCGCGGGTCTTGGAACGCTATGCCGGCATTTGCCCCGCAAAAATCTGCAGCGCCCAGCCCCCACGCAGCCGCAACGCGCCACCGCTCCGAAACATCGCTCAGCCTAATCTTGGCACGCAGCTTATAAAAGGTGAGCCGCTTCAAGAGATCGGCCCCGCTTGCTGACGGGCAATCCAGAAGCAGATGATCGCCCGCATCGATCACAAAGAAATCGAACAAAATTTTTCCCTGCGGCGACAACAGACCTGCGAAGCATGCGGCGCCCCGCTCAAGCCCTTCGACGTCATTGGTGATGAGACCTTGGAGAAAGCTCAACCGGTCTTCGCCTGCAATTTCGAGCAGGTTTCTATCGGGTAGCAAGGTGGCCTGAATTGTCATCGATGCCTGCGCTAAAGAAGGACTTCCGGCCCCGCTTGCGATGTTTGCTCGCAAAGAAAGGCCGGCATCTCCGCTTAAGATAGAACGTGGTACGCCTTGAACCAGGCTTGCATTTGCTTCCAAGCGTCCTCCGCCGCTTCCTGGCGGTAGCTTGGCCGGTAATCGGCGTGGAAAGCGTGGGGCGCGCCGGGATAGATTTTGAACTCAGCGGTCTTTCCCGCCGCTTTCAGCGCGGCTTTCATCTCCTCAACTTGCGCAAGTGGAATGCCTTGGTCGGCTTCGCCGTAAAGTCCGAGGACCGGTGCCTTCATTTCCGGCGCGAGCTGGATGGGGCTTTTCGGCCAGGCCGGATTTTTCGGGTCGACAAGCGAGCCGTAGAACGCGACCCCGGCTTTGAGCGCATCGCTATGGGCGGCATAAACCCAAACGGTGCGCCCGCCGCGGCAGAAGCCTACGATGCCGAGCCTGGATGTGTCGCCGCCTTGCGATTTAGCCCATGCCGCCGTCGCGTCGAGATCGGACACGAGCTCGGCGTCGGGCTTTGCGTTCACGATGGGCATGATTTCCTTGAAATCGGTCATCTTGGTCAAATCGATGCCCGTGCGGAAATAATAGTCCGGCGCGACCGCAAAAGCGCCGAGCTTCGCCAGCCGCCGCGCAACGTCCTTGATGTACTCGTGGAGCCCAAAAATCTCCATCGCCACCATGATGACAGGCGGGTTGGCCACGCCCTTGGGCCGCGCGAAATAGACCGGCATCTCGCCGCCCGCGGCCGCGATTTTCGCATCGCCGGCGTCGAGCCCAGCCGTATCGGTCTTGATCGCATCGGCGCGCACCTCGCCGGCCGCGAGCGTGTAGCCGGCCGCGGTTGCGGCGGCGGCTGTCATGAAGCCGCGCCGCGAGAAGGGGGCAGCCTTCGTCATACCGGCAATGTCGGATGTCAGGATCTCGTTTTCGGGCATCGTGCTCTCCGGGAATGGCGTTTCGCAAGTCCCCCTAAGCTGGCGTGCCGCCGAAGAGTAAGCAAGATGTTTCTGCGGGGTTGCGTTCGCGGCTCTTTCACGGTTTGTGCGTTGGCACGCGCGCGGGCCGCCGGTTTCAATACTCGCCGGCGGAAAGCCGAGGCGGCGATCATTGCATCGTTGTTATCCAGCGATCCGGTTTCGCTGCGGTTTTCGAAGGAGCGTGAACGGCGGGCACGGGCTGCACAACATGGTACCCGCGCTTTTTCATCTCGCTCAAAATAATGGGCAGCGCGAGCGCGGTGCGCTCATGAATATCGTGGAGCATCAAGATGCCCTTCTTGTTGCGCTCAAGGCGCGCGATGGCAATCGCAGCGACTTGCTGGGGCGTGAGCCGCTCCCAATCGCTGCCGTGAAAATCGGTGCTCCAGATCATAAGCCCGAGCTTTAGCGCTATGGCTTCCGAGGCGGCGTTTTCGTCGAGATAGGGGAAGCGGAAGAAGGGGGTGGCGGCGTTTGCACTACCGAGGATTTTTCTTACGGACGCGATCCCGTCCGTGATCTCTTTCGTTGCGGCGTCCGCGCCAAGGCGATTGAGATGGCGGTGGTGCTCGGTATGGGTGCCAATCGTATGGCCTTCGCGGTATTCACGCCGCAGGACATCCGGATATGCCTCCGCCATCTGCCCAACAACGAAGAAAGTCGCCTTCACGCATTCGGCGGCGAGCGCATCGAGAACCTTAGGCGTATGAGGCGGCAGTGGACCGTCGTCGAAAGTGAGCACCACCTCGTGATCCTCAAGAGGCAATGTCTCGCTATATTCCAAGAGACCGATCCGCCGATGCGCCAACGGATCGACGGCAACGGTCCGGCTCGTGCCCAGCGCGCCCGGCGGACAATCCTGAGCCAGCACCGTGCCGGCAAGAGCGAGCGATGCGAGCGTTGCGCCCGCTAGGAACCGGCAAAACATTCAGGAACCCTCCCCTTTCGCGCCTGTGCTGAGAATCAAGGCGGCATAGCTATCGAAGCTTAGCTAAACCGGACCTTCATGCGCTAGCGCAAATTGGCGGCCTTATCCTTGGGCCGTATCCTAAACCATCTCTGGCTGGACTGGCACGCTCCTGTTTGACAGCTCTTGCGGAGTCTGCTTACTGATTGGTCTCATCTTCGGAATCAGGAAACGTATGTACCACACTCGGATTTTGCGTTACCGGGCTTCTTTTGCGGCTCTTATCCTGGCTCTCGCGGCAGCAGGCTGCGGCTCGACTTCGCCCGGCCTCAAAGAAGGCATCGATGGCGCGTTCATCCGCGCTGCGGCGACGTGGGATCTCAACCATGACGGGAATGTCACCTGCGATGAGTGGCGGCAGTACGCCCTTTCGATCTTCAAGGAGGTCGACCTCAACCACGACGGCAAATTGACGCCGGAGGAGTTCGACAAGCTGGCGAAAATCGACCGGCTCTTCCTGACGGCGAATTTCGCCTATTACGATAGCGACAAAAAAGGCTATGTCACGCAAGCCGATTTCGTCGACAAGCCCAATCCGGCTTTCCTTGAGCTCGACAAGGATAAGACTTGCGTGATCAAGACCTACCAGCTGCGCGCCGCCTTATCGGATGAGCCTAAGCGGACAAATCCGGGCGTACCGAATCCTGGGCCTGGCGGGCATTAGGCCGAAGCGCCGCGCTTGCGCCGGCATCCTGAGAAGACGAGGTGGGTCGCGTATTACGGCAACCCTACCGGACGCAGTTGCGTCCAACCCTGAAAAGGATCGATCTCTATGTCATTCGATGGGCGCGCCGCAAGTTCAGGCGGATGGTCCATCGGACAAAGGGAGCCAGGGACTGGTTCGAGCGGCTGCGCCGTGCAAACCCAGCACTCTTCGCGCACAAGCGTCTATGTCATGGCAGCGGCCGGGCATCGGGAGCCGTGTGACTCGAGAGGGTCATGCACGGTTCTGGGAGCGCCTGGAGGTGAAACTCCTCCGGGCGACTCGACAAACCGAGGCGTGACGGGAAAATGCGCGCGGTTGAACGGCCGCCACCGCTCTGCTAATCTAATCTATAGTTTTTTAATCGAATGCCGCCGGGGCACACCGCGGAATGCCTCGCCGGAAGAGGGAGGTTTAACGAATGTTCGGTTCTTGGATTTCGCAAACGAAATGGGCTAATCTTAGCATCGACCGGCGATCCATGCTTCTTTCCGCTGCAGGCAGCGCTCTTGCCGCGATGGTGCCGCTTCGAGCATTCGGACAGACAGCCCAGCCAACCAAGCGGGCTTTGGTGCTTGGAGGCGGATCGATCCTTGGCGCCTACCAGGCGGGCGCGATCAAGGTTTTGCTCGATAAGGGCTTCGCGCCGGATTATCTTTATGGAATTTCTGTTGGATCGCTCAATGCCGCGTTCCTATGCGATAGGGCCTATTTTCTAGGGAAAACCAAGAGCGCCTATTACTCGGCACTCAATGAGACGCCGCCGGCAAATTCAGGCGACCTGAACGCCATCGTAAATTGGCCGTTCATAGGCGATGAGCTGGTAGCCTTTTGGCAGCAGAAAGTCACCGGGCCGTCGAGCCTGGTGGAGCAGTGGAACGACACCGCCATCGCTATCCACGCGTTCATGGACGATTTTAATGGCTTTTTGAGTGTTAAGCCTCTGCGCCGCCTGATCGAAGCCACGCTGAGCAGCCAGCGCCTCGCTGCATCCGGTGTGCCAACGGCAATTGGCACGGTCAACATCGATACGGCTAAGATCAAATATGTGCCCAACACCGACGCCGATTTCATAACGTTCGTGCGGGCGAGCGCTGCGGTGCCGCTGGTCATGCCCCTCGTCGAAATTAAGAGCGGCGCAAACGCAGGCAAATATGTCGATGGCGGCGTCAAGCACATCGTGCCGATTAAGGATGCCGCAGCCGGTTCTGCGACACACATCGTCTGCATCGTTTGTCAGGCGCCCATCGGGCAAGAAAATTATGACCCCGTCGTCGAACCGAAAAATGTCGTTCAGCTGATAACCCGGCTCACGGATATCGCCAGCGACAATGTCATCGCAAACGACATGAAGGATTTAAGAGTACGGAAGGTGGCGACGATCAGGCCAGACAAGCCTATTGAAGCCATAATTGGAAACAAAGAAGTGGAAATAAATAACTTCCAGAGTAAAGATATAACTAATATGATCGCCTACGGCGAGAGTTTGGCAGCGCAGAAAATTAAGGAGGGAGCCGATCCGAGCAATACCAACAGTGCCAAGCTTTCTCCCGAGTATTTCAGCTGATCGCATTGCACTGTCATCGCGAGGCGGCATTTGCCGCCGCGGCGATCCAGAGCAGCATCGGTGACTTGAACTTGGATTGCTTCGCTTCGCTCGCAATGACGGCGATTCCAATTTTGCGCACGTTGCGCTAGCCGCGATGCTGCTGCGGGAGGAGCCGGCTGTTGAAGCCGGGGAAAACGCCTTCGAACCATTGCTGGAGCAGCCCCTTCTTCAAAACCTGGGCGGCGGCGAGCAAGATCGCCACTCCAGCACAGCTAGCCAAAGCGTCTGCCAGGATCGTATGCCCAAGCGCGAGCACGAAAAACTTGCCGGCAAAGGACAGCACGACGGTTAGCGCGAAAACCGGAAGCGATGCGCTGCCGGCCGCGCAGATCCAGCGGGCGGGCTTCGTCTTGAGCCATCCGGCAGTTTTCGAAATGAGGCGCGCGACGAGATAGGCCGATGCGAGCAGGCCCACCACCCGCCATAAATCCAGCGACTGCTTGTTGAGGCTGAAATACATGGCGCGCAGATGGTTGGAGGCGGCGGTATCGATAGATTCGAAGGCGATCGTCATCAGCACCGCCGCGCTGAATATCACAAAAAGCCCACAGCAAATATCCAGGACCCACCGCGCTTCGCCGGACGCAACGGGCGGCATATCGGTCCGCGTCCGCCAGCCGAAGATCAACCCGATGGCGAACAGGAATTGCCAGCAAAACGGATTGAAGAACCAGTTGATATCGTAGGTGACGGTGGGAATGGCGGGGAAGAACCGGGCGGCGAACATCCACATGAACCCAGATGCCGCAAGCAGCGCCAATTCGCTTCGCGCTCTCAGCCAAACCAGGAACGGCGCGAGCAGCATAACCACGATATACATAGGAAGTATGTCGAGAAGCGGCGCCTGAAATGCGAGGAAGGGCACGGCGGCAATCGCCTGCAGCGGATCGCTTCCGATCTTGTCGAGAAACACCTCGTAGTCGGTTTTGACGCCGGCCGAAACAAGCAAGAATGCTGCGCTCATGATCAGGACCACGAGCGCGATATGATAAACGAGTATCGTTCGCGCCCGGGCGAGCGCCTTTTGCGAAAAGGCCTGAAGTCCTTGTGGAACGAGGCTGTAGTAGCCTAGCGCAGCCGAATAGCCTGCGAGAAACATGAAAACTTCAGCGGAATCGAAAAGGGTGAACGTTCGCGAAGTGAAATAGGTAAAAAAGTTGCCGGGAATGTGATTGATAAAAATGAAGATGAGCGAGAGGCCGCGGAAGAAGTCGATGCGGTAATCGTAATGCGGCTTTTGCACCGGAAATTCCTGCGATGCACGCACGCCGGCCTGCGCAGATTTCAAGCGCACAATTGCCAAGCCAAGCGATGCCATCGGCGCCCTGCCTTCGTCCGTTCCCGGCGATATAACAATCTCCACCGGCTAGGTTTCACATTCATCATATAATGGCTGAGATTTAAGCAAAATTCGCGCCACGCCAAACACAACGCGCACAGGCTTACACCATACCCTTTGGCAAGAATATGGGCGCGTCTCCAGAATATCGAAGAGTCTAACAAACTCCGTTACAATTCCTGGCTCTATCGCCTCAAGCAGCTGCTAGATCGCGCAATTGCGACACGCCCACGGTCAGCTTGGCCAGAGTGAGCCCCTGGCCCTCGATCATCCCGGCAATGCTCGCTGCCACGCGGGCAGCGGGGCCTATATTTAATTGCCTCCAAGCTTCGAACTCGCCCTTGGCTGCCGGATGCTCGATAATGCTCCTGGCAAGGGCGCGCTGCGCGGAGGAGGCGGCGGCAAGGCTGCTGTTCACAGCCAGCCGGTCGAAATACCCGGCGCCTGCAAGCGCCTCGCTTGCCGATGCAAGCTCCTCCAAGTGGAACGCATCGCGGATCGCAAATATTATGCGGGCCGCAGCCGGAACGGGCACCTTCATCGTACCGGCAACCCGCACGGCATCGAGCGCTTGAGCCAACGGCCCCAATGCGGCCACGCGCTTTGCGAGCGTATCTGGGAGCCCCTCATCCTTAAGGCGCGCCTCCTCGTCCTGCAGCCGGCCTTGTGCCTCTGCGGGAAGCGCTGCCGCCAAATTCATCGCCAGATATTCGGCGCCGTCGCGATAGCGCGCAATCTCGGGCTCGAGGCTCTCCTCCGACAGGCCATGGCGCAAGAACCAAGCTGTCTGACTGCAAAGCAGGTCTCGCACCTTCCTGTACAGCAGCAGCTGCTTCTGGCCCTCGATCTTGCCGTCGAGTGCATCGATGCCGGCATAGGTCGCGCCGAGCCCATAGACAGCCATCACGGCAGCAAAGGCGAAGGCTATGTTTTCCGGCGTGTTTCCGGTCTCCTCCACAAGGCGGACCACAAAGGTCGGCCCGCCGCTATTGACGATATCGTTGGTGAGACTTGTGGCGATGATTTCGCGCCGCAGCGGGTGGTGCGCGATCTCACCAGCGAAGCGCTCCCGCATCAGCGGCGGGAAATAAGCGGACAGCGCGCGGCCAAGGTGAGGATCGTCCGGTACAGTGGAGGCGGCAAGATCGTTGTTGAGGTCGATTTTCGCGTAGGCGAGCAAAACCGCAAGCTCCGGCCGCGTCAGCGGTTTGCCCGCGGCGCTGCGTTCTGCGATCGCGGCATCGGAGGGGAGGTTTTCGAGCGCCCGGTCCAGCCGGCCTTCCTTTTCGAGCCGTTGCATAAGCCGCTGCTGAAAGCCGAGATCGGCAAGGCCATCCTTCTCGGCGAGGCTTATGGCCAGCGTTTGCAGATAGTTGTTGCGAAGCACGCTCGCGGCCACCTCGTCCGTCATCGCGGCGAGTAAGCGGTTGCGCGACGGCGTATCGAACTTGCCAGCAGCGGCGGCAGCACCGAGGGCGATCTTGATGTTGACCTCGGCGTCGGAGGTGTTGACGCCCGCGGAGTTGTCTATCGCATCGGTGTTGATCCTGCCGCCCAGAAGCGCGAATTCGATGCGCCCGCGCTGGGTTACGCCGAGATTGGCGCCCTCCCCGATCACTTTCGCGCGCAGGTCCTTCGCAGCGGCGCGGAACGCGTCGTTAGCCTTGTCGTTCACCTGTGAATCGGTCTCGCCGCTGCCGCGCACATAGGTGCCGATGCCGCCGAACCACAACAGATCGACGGGCGCCTTGACGATCGCCGCCATAAGCTCGGCAGGCGTGACCACGGCTCCAAGCCCAAGCAGCTTCTGCGCATTTGCGGGCAGCGAAATATACTTCTCGCTCCGGCTGTAAATGCCTCCCCCTTTGGAGAGCTTCGACCTGTCGTAATCCTGCCAGCTCGAGCGCGGCAGGTCGAAAAGCCGCTTGCGCTCCTCGAAGCTTAGCGCCGGGTCCGGATCGGGATCGATGAAAATGTCGCGGTGATCGAACGCGGCCACGAGCTTGATCGCCTTGGATAAGAGCATGCCATTGCCGAACACGTCGCCGGACATATCGCCGATGCCGGCAACGCTGAAAGGCGTTGTTTGAATATCGATGTTCATTTCACGGAAATGGCGCTTCACCGCTTCCCAAGCGCCCCGCGCCGTGATGCCCATCTTTTTGTGGTCGTAGCCCGCCGAGCCGCCGCTCGCAAAGGCGTCGCCAAGCCAAAAATTGCGCGAGAGCGCAATCTCGTTGGCGATGTCCGAGAATGAGGCCGTGCCCTTATCTGCCGCGACCACAAGATAAGGATCGTCTCCGTCCCGGCGCACGGTATCGGCCGGGGGCGCGGCCTTGCCCTGCACGAGATTGTCGGTGATCGATAAGAGGCTTGAGACGAAGGATTTGTAGCACGCAACGCCCTCGGCTTGGACGGCCTCGCGGTTGGCCCTCGGCAAAAAACGCGGCACGAAACCGCCTTTCGCACCTTGCGGCACGATGACGACATTTTTCACCTGCTGCGCCTTGGCGAGGCTCAAAATCTCCGAGCGGAAATCCTGCGGCCGGTCCGACCAGCGCAGGCCACCGCGTGCGATCGGGCCGCGGCGCAGGTGGATAGCCTCGAAGCGGGGCGAATAAACGAAAACCTCCGCAAACGGCTTGTGAACGGGCAACCAATCGATCTCCCCGCTTCGCAGTTTGAAGGCGATGGTCTCAGGAGGGTTTCCGTCGTCGCCCCGGTGGTAGAAATTGGTGCGCAGCGTGGCGTTCACCAGGGCAAGGAGGTTACGCAAGATGCGATCCTCATCGAGCACCGGGATTTCGTCGAGCGCGCGCGAGATGCGCTCCGAGATCCCGGCCCGCCCGGCGTTCCGGCCGTCCTCGTTCAACGCGTTCGCCGGGTTGAATAGGGTGTCGAACAGAGCGAACAAGTCCGCGGCAACGCTTGGATGCTTGTTAAGCACCTCCGATACATAAATCGGGCTATGGGGCGCGCCCGTTTGCCGGTAATAGGCGCTATAAGCGCGAAGCAGCGCGGCCTGCCGCCAGTTGAGGCCGGCGCTAAGGATCAAGCCGTTGAAGCGGTCATTGGCTGCCGCGTCGCTCCAAACCGCCAGAAATCCGTTTTCGAGGTTTTCGCGCCTCGCCAAGAGTTCGGCGCCGCCACCGTTCGAAAGACGCAAATCGCTATCGTGAAGGTAAACGAGGCGCGGCACCCCATCCATTTTGGGGGTAAGCTGAAAGGTCCGCTCGGAAATGACGTGGAAGCCGATATTCTCAAGGATCGGCACCCGTTTGGATAGAGTGAGCGGTTCGTCGAGCTGCTGCAGCGTCGCGCGCACGCTGTTGAGGTCCGCTGGACCGTCCCGGTAAATATCGATGTCCGTATGCCGGTTGGGCCCGAGCTTCTCAAGGCGCTGGATGTCTTCTAGTGCGCGTTCCGGCCGGTTGGTCTCCTGATATCCGGCAGGAAATGCGTGCAGATATTTGCCGGCCAGAGCGTATCCGGCGCTGCCGTAATGCTTAAGAATCAGGCTGGAGAGCTCGTCGCTCCATGTGCGAACGATCTTTTCGACCTCCTTCTCCAGAGCAGCTTCCGCAACATCCTTGAGCCCGGCATCGGTGCGCCAGATCAGAATATGCGTACGGACCATAGAACCTTCGGGAAAGAAGGGCGTGAACGATTCGATGCGTCCGCCGAATGCCTCCCCGAGCCTATTCAAAATAGCGACGCGGACATCGGTGCTGTAGCGCTCGCGCGGAACGTACACGAGCGCGGATATGAAACGCCCGAACTCATCGCGGCAAATGAAAACTCGCGGCCTCGGCGTCAGATCGATTTTGAGGATCTCGCTAGAGATCCTGGCAAGCTGACCTGCGGGAATTTGAAAAAGCTCGTCGCGCGGGAAGGTCTCCAGCACGTTGAGAAGCGCGCGCCCCGAATGGCTCTCGAGCGGATAGCCCAAGCCGTGCAGCACTTTGCCGGCCTTCTCGCGCAAAAGCGGAATATTGAGGGTGGAATGGTTGTAAACGCTCGCGGTAAAGAGCCCCGCCACGCGCAATTGGCCCGCGATCTTGCCGCCTTCGCCGTAGAGCTTGATGCCGATGACGTCCATGTGCGCACGGCGGTGGACCGTGGACTTGTCATTGCCCTTTGCAACGATAACGGGGGGCGAAGCCAAGAAGAAGGCGCGGATCTGAGGCGTGAGCCTCGGTTGCGCGCTGCTTTGCCGCAAAACAGAAATATGAGCGCTGCGAAGAAGCCCCAGTCCAGACTCCGCGATGGGCACAAGCTCGCTTGTATCGCCGCTGCCGGTATAGTCATATTCGCGGACGCCCAAGAATATGAAGTTATCGGCGGATAGCCAGCGCAGAAAGGCGATAGCCTCGGCGTTGGTCTCTGGCGCATCCGGAGGCGGGTTCCGCTCGAAACCGGCAATCGCACGATGCAAACGGGCGGTCATGGCTTCAAAGTCCGAGACGGCGGCTCTTACGTCCCCGAGAACCTTAAGAATGGTGCTGGCAAGCTCCCCTGGCGGCGGCAACGGGCCGGTTTTGCGGATCTGGAGATGAATGAAGCTCTCGCGGGGCGCGCCGTTTGGAGCGGCACGGACTGGATCGAGGGCTATAAGCCGCCCTTCCCCATCGCGCCAGACCTCGAATATGGGATGGGCGACGAGTTCGGGAACAAGGCCTAGATCGCGAAGCGCGCCCACAACCGAGTCGAGAAGAAAGGGCATGTCATCGTTGACGATATCGATCACGAGGAAGTCGCTATTCTTCAGGGAGCGGGCGTGCAGCACAGCCTTGGGCTCGCCGGGCATGCGAATGCGGAAGCTCTCGAAAGCATCGGCCGCAAGCGCCGCCAAATCGGCTGTCTCGTAAGTCTCGATCTCAGCCGTGTCGGCTTCATCGAAAAGGTGGCTTGCGAATTTTGCGGCGAGCTCATCGCCTAACTGGCTGGATAAGCTCTGGACAACCGCCGCGAGCTTGCTGCCTTCAGGCATCCCGGACAGTAATGTCATCGTGCACGATCCTTGTTATGATCCTGGCGAGCCAATTCACGCAACGTAGCCGGAGCCCTTATATGGTGGGAAGGGGAATGCTAGGCCACCAAACTCGCACAAGCTGGGGAGACCGAACCTGTGAGCAAAAATGAACCCGTTATAGCGCTGAACCTTCCTGAAACTGGCCTCGAACCCGGGCTTCGCGACTATTTCCGGGCTTGCGAGGAGAAGCTTGGCTTTGTGCCCAACGTGCTCAAGGCCTATTCCTTCGACAATAAGAAGCTCAAAGCCTTTATCGATATGGTGGACGATCTGATGCTCGGCGAGAGCGGGCTGCCGCGGCTCGAGCGGGAGATGATTGCGGTCGCGGTCAGCGCCATCAACCACTGCCATTATTGTTTGACCGCTCATGGCGCGGCCGTGCGCTACCGCTCGAACGATCCGATGTTCGGCGAGACGATCGGGCACAATTACCGTGAGGCGGAGCTCAACCCCAAGCAGAAGGCGATGCTCGATTTCGCCGTCAAGCTGACCGAAGCGCCGGAAAAGGTGGAGAACGCAGACCGCGATATGCTGCGCCAGCTCGGGTTTTCGGAGCGCGACATTTGGGACATTGCTGCGGTCGCATCCTTCTTCAACATGTCGAACCGGCTGGCCAGCGCCACCGGCATGCGTCCCAACGCCGAATATTACAGCATGGCCCGGACGAAAAAGGAGGAATAAGCGAGTGTCACGGCAAGCGGGGGAGATTTTCTTCCACGCTCGCCGCCATCTTTGTGTTACGGGTCGTTCGACAGCATTTCGCTGACTCTCGCGCCCATCCATCCCGGTTTCCATGGATCGCACGCGGGCTACTTGAGAGCGCGGAGTGCGGCTGGCATGTGTTTCTCGGCAACCGCGAGCTTCTCGGCCGCCGCCTTCACGGCTGCAATAGGCGTTGCGACCCTTAAGCAAGTCAAAAACTGGCGCGAGCTTCCTCTTGCAAGCATGCCGCTGCTGTTCGGGGCCCAGCAAGCAATCGAAGGCGCTCTCTGGCTGCAACTATCGGCCGGGAGCGGCAGGGAAGAGGTTGCCACTCTCTCGTTGAGCTTTCTGGTTTTTGCCAAGGTCCTGTGGCCAGCCTACATCGCGCTCGCGGTGCTACCGGTCGAACCCGATCTGCGCCGGAGGCAAGCCCTTTATGCCATAGCCATTTTCGGGTGCTCGCTCTCGCTCTATATCCTTGGCCGTCTTATCGGGAACCCAGCGCCCGCCGCCATCTGCGGGCACAGCATCGCCTACGGCGGCGAGGAGAGCGTCCTTTCCTGGCAGGGCGCTATCTATCTGCTGTGCACCTGTGCGCCGCTCTTGCTGTCTTCCAATAGAGCTGTCCAGAATTTCGGTGCCGCGATTCTGGTAGGCTTCGTGGTTACAGCCTACACCTATTTCGCGACCTTCATCTCGGTCTGGTGTTTTTTTGCTGCCGCCAACAGTTCGCTTCTGTACTTCTACTTCAGACGTGCCGCTTTTAGTGCGAGTTTCCAGCGCTGAGGGGAACGCGTGTCTCTTGCAATGGCCTAAAGTTGTGGCGTTTGCGCAATAGGCGCCAAATTTTCGTTCCTGCGCTCGTATCCTTATTGGCGAACACCGGCTATACCTGGAACAAATGGCAGATGCGATTCTCGCGCGGCAAGTGCGGAGCGGAGAGCGGACATGAAAAGAACGGCCCGGACGTCGAGCGTTGCTATCGCCGGCATCATGGCGTTGGAGTGCATTTTCGTAGGCCAGAGCCTGGCGGAATGCCCGGCGAAAGAGCCTCCGCGTCCGGTTCATCGCACTTACATCCAGCGCGACGTCGTAGAGCCAGGCGTTTACGAAGTCGGACGGAGCCCCGCTGTTTATGGCTGGATATGCAAACCCGGCGAACCGCCGCGGCGCGTTCTGCTCCGGCCTTACAAGAACCGCACGCACTTCCAGCGGCCCTATATAGCCTGGTCGCGCGAGCACGTCGCCGTCATCCCTGAACCGGATTGCTGAGCGGGCCCGCAACGCAGCTAACGTCTCTATATAAGCGGGAACGCTTCAAGACCCTCTCACTCTGTCTCTCTCCCCAAGGGGAGAGAGACGCCTGAAATGTCCTCTTCCCTTGGGGAGAGGGTTGGGGTGAGGGGGACTTCACCCGCGATGCCGATAGACCACGACAGGCTCTAATCCGCGCGGATGTCCCAGCACTCGATGCCGCTTTTCTTGAGCCGTTTGCAGGCTGCCTTCGCTTGCGCTTCATCGGCGAACCGGCTTAAGCGGACGCGGAACATCGTCACTCCCGTCGGCAGCGAGACGGGCATGATGAATTCGGGGTGCGCTTTCAACGTCTCGGCGCCCAGCGCCTGTTTGACGCTTTGAAGGCGCTCCTTGGCCTGCTCCTGATCGGCGAACGCGCCGACTTGGACGTGAAAGGGCCCAGGCCAGTCGAGGCCGCGCGATTCTGCTGCAGTCGCGGCCGCCAGGGTCTGGGGCGCCTCGTCGCGGGCTTCCGTTGTGCGAGCCGTCTGCACAGGTTTTGCGGGCATGGTCTTGGCAATTGGATCGAGCGAGGCTGCCGCCAGCGGTATCACTTCGGGCTGACGCACAGTTTTGTAATGCACCGATACATTATGCTGGCCTGGCGCAGTCAACGCAGCCAGCGTCTCGTTCCGCGAGATTTCCTGTGGCGGAGGCGGCACGTAGCCCGGACTGCGGCTTTCGGCTCTCTCCGCTTTGTCCTCGGGTTCGTCGGTTGTCATATCGGATGGCCGCTGCGCCTGCACAGGCGGCGCGGGCCTGGATTTGCTGACCAGCCCCGCTTCGATGGAACCGAGAAGAATCGAGATCGAAGTTGGGTCCGGCCTTCGCTTCAGGCGGGAGTAGGCTCCTGGAAACTTATAGGCCGTCGAACCAGCCGGGGCGCCTGCGTGCGTAACCCGGGCTGCCGCAGGCTTTTCAGTTTTCGGTGCCTGGGGCTCGGCGGGAGGCGTCGGCTTGACCGCCGCCACTTGGACCCCGGCCTTCCGCGCCGCAGTCTGCGTCAGTGCTTTCGGCCATGCATTGTCGAGGATGTTCCGCATCGCTGCGTTTCGCGCGCCAGCCGAGGGGCCTCCCAGCACAACCGCAAGCAATCTCTTATCGCCGCGGCGCGCAGTTGCAATCAAATTGAAACCGGAGGCAGAGGTGAAGCCCGTTTTCATTCCTTCCATCCCCTGGTAGGAGAATAGAAGTGTGTTATGGTTCTTGAAGACTTGCCCGTCATACTGGAAGTATTTTGTTGCAAAAACCTTACACCGTTCTGGATGATCGGCCAGAATGCTCTTACCAAGTATGACGAGATCTTGAGCTGTTGTTTGCTGCTCGTCGTTTGGCAAGCCGGATGCATTGCGGAAGCTCGTATGCAGCATGCCGATCGTCCGCGCTTTTTGAGTCATTCGCCTTGCGAATTCCTCTTCGGAGCCTGCAAGCCCTTCCGCGACGGCGACCGCCATATCGTTGGCCGATTTGGTTACGATGGCGCCGATCGCATCGGCAACGGAGATCGTATCGCCTTCGGAAAGGTCGAGCTTCGTCGGCGATTGACCGGCCGCATGCGCCGAGACCCTGAGCTGGGTGTTCATGCCGATTTTGCCGTCCTGCAGAGCGTCGAAAAGAAGGTATAAGGTCATGACCTTCGTTAGAGACGCTGGATAACGCAGCTCGGTGGCATTTTTGGAATAAAGAATGCGGCCCGTATAAAGATCGATGGCCATGGCCGAAGCCGGGGGCGAGTATGCCGATGCGCGGTGGTGGTAATAGTGGCGCCGGGCGTCAGCGTCCGCTGTCACAAAAAGCAGCGCTGCCAAAGCGGTAAAGACAAGCACCGGCAGCTTCGGTGCAACTCGTAGAGTCAACCTAAGATCCCTTTTCAGGAATGATATCGATTTTTGCCGGATCATCGGAGGCGCCTAAAAACCCCTAAAAATTGTCGTCAGCAAGGCAAGCGATCGCCGCGAATCGCTCCACCTCCTGTTGTGGACGCGTTAGCCTATACTATCGCGTGCGTTAACGGTCTCCTACCGGCGGCGCAGCCGGACAGGGTGCCGTTACATTTTAGAATATTCTACCGTTCCGCGGCTTTGCAGACGGCCGGAATTGCCTGCCCCCTTCCAACGCGAGGAGCAAGCCATATATTCGGCTCGTGCTTACGTTTGCGGCTCTTGACAGACGAAACCGATAAACGGGAGTATGGAGGAAGAGGGCTTCCATAGCCAAATAGGGTTGGATGCCCGCGGTTCCGCAGGCGCGAAACTTTTGGCTTGGTGACAGACTCTCGATGATCGTGGCTATGGCAGGCAATAACGGCTTCAAGGGCGAAAACGACCTCAAGACGGGGGTCGTTACAAAAACGCGCCCCAAGACCAAGCGCCCAAGCCTGTACAAAGTGCTTCTCTTGAACGATGATTACACGCCGATGGAGTTCGTGGTTTACGTACTCGAACGGTTCTTCAACAAGCACCGGGAGGAAGCCACCCGCATAATGCTTCATGTTCATCAAAAAGGCGTCGGTGTCTGCGGCGTCTATACTTATGAGGTTGCCGAAACGAAGGTGACGCAAGTAATGAACTTCGCCCGGCAGCATCAGCATCCCCTGCAGTGTACTATGGAAAAGGAGTAGGTGCGGCAGTGCCATCATTCTCGAACAGCTTGGAAGAGTCGCTCCATCGCGCTATCGAATATGCGAACGACCGCCATCACGAATACGCCACGCTGGAACACCTCCTTTTGTCTCTCGTAGACGACCGCGATGCAGCCTCGGTCATGCGCGCCTGCAATGTCGATCTGGACCGGCTCCGCGCCAAATTGACCGATTTCATTGATAAGGAGCTATCCAACCTTATTCTCGATCAAGATGGCGAGGCGCAGCCGACTGCAAGCTTCCAGCGCGTTATCCATCGAGCCGTCGTGCACGTGCAGTCCTCGGGCCGCGAGGAGGTGACGGGCGCCAACGTGCTTGTTGCCGTTTTCGCCGAGCGCGAGAGCAACGCAGCATTTTTCCTGACCGAGCAGGACATGACGCGCTTCGACGCGGTGAATTTCATTTCGCACGGCATCTCGAAGCGCGCCGGCATGTCGGAGCCTCGCGGCGTCCGGGGCATCGAGGACGATTCCACCACCGTGGAGGGGGACGACGGCAAGAAGCGCAGCACCGACGCGCTTGAAGCCTACTGCGTCAATCTGAACCAGAAGGCGAAGGATGGGCGGATCGATCCGCTCATCGGCCGCGACAAGGAGATCGAGCGCACCATTCAGGTGCTTTGCCGCCGGTCGAAGAACAACCCGCTCTACGTGGGCGACCCGGGCGTGGGCAAAACCGCCATTGCAGAAGGGCTCGCGCGCAAGATCGTGCGGGGCGAAGTACCGCAGGTGCTGGCGAATGCGACGGTTTTCTCCCTCGACATGGGCACGCTGCTCGCCGGAACGCGGTACCGCGGCGATTTCGAGGAACGGCTGAAGGCGGTCATGAAAGAGATCGAGGCCTATCCGGGCGCGATCCTCTTCATCGACGAGATCCACACCGTTATCGGGGCGGGCGCGACCTCGGGTGGCGCAATGGATGCATCGAACCTTTTGAAGCCGGCGCTGCAATCGGGCGTGCTGCGCTGCATCGGCTCGACGACCTATAAGGAGTACCGCCAGCACTTCGAGAAGGACAGGGCGCTCGTCCGGCGCTTCCAGAAGATCGACGTGGCCGAGCCGACCGTCGAAGACGCCATCGAGATCATGAAGGGCCTCAAGCCTTATTTCGAGGACTTCCACAACATCAAATATACGAACCAGGCCATCAAGGCGGCCGTGGAGCTTTCGGCGAAGTATATCCACGACCGCAAGCTTCCCGATAAGGCCATCGACGTGATCGACGAGACCGGCGCCTCGCAAATGCTGCTGCCGCCGTCGAAGCGCAAGCGGACTATCGGCGTCAAAGAGGTGGAAGCAACCGTCGCGACCATGGCGCGCATCCCGCCGAAGACCGTGTCGAAGTCCGATACCGAGCTTCTGCGCAATCTTGAAAGCGACCTCAAGCGCGTGGTTTTCGGCCAGGATCAAGCCATTCACGCGCTCTCGGCAGCCATCAAGCTCGCCCGCGCCGGGCTTCGCGATCCGGAGAAGCCCATCGGCAGCTATCTCTTCTCCGGCCCGACCGGCGTCGGCAAGACTGAGGTGGCCCGCCAGCTCGCGGCCCTGCTCGGCGTGCAAATCCTGCGTTTCGATATGTCGGAATATATGGAGCGGCACACCATTTCGCGGCTTATCGGCGCGCCTCCTGGCTATGTCGGCTTCGATCAAGGCGGCCTTTTGACCGACGGCGTGGACCAGAACCCGCATTGCGTGCTGCTCCTCGACGAGATCGAAAAAGCGCATCCCGATCTGTTCAACGTGCTCTTGCAGGTTATGGATCACGGCAAGCTCACCGACCACAATGGCAAGCAGGTCGATTTCCGCAATGTGATCTTGATCATGACCACGAATGCGGGGGCGGCCGAGATGGCCAAGGCCGCAATCGGCTTCAGCGGCACGCAGCGTGTGGGCGAGGACGAGGAAGCGATCAAACGCATGTTCACGCCCGAGTTTCGCAACCGGCTCGATGCGGTCATCGCGTTCTCAAGACTGTCGCGCGCCATGATCAGCAAGGTGGTCGAGAAGTTCATCTTCCAGCTTGAGGCGCAACTCGCCGACCGCAATGTGATGATCGAGCTTTCGCAAGAGGCGATGGAATGGATCGCCGAGCGCGGCTTCGACGAGCTTTACGGCGCGCGGCCTCTCGCCCGCGTCATCCAGGAGCACATCAAAAAGCCGCTGGCGGAGGAACTGCTGTTCGGAAAGCTCGAAGGCGGCGGGACCGTTCGCGTCGTGGTTACCGAAAAGGACGGCGCGAAGGCGCTCTCCTTCGAAGTTATCGAGTGCAAGCCCCCCGTCAAGACAGAGGACGCAGGCGAAGGCGGCCCGGATGGCGAGAGCGGCGAGCGCGCTCCGACGGCGCTTATCCCAAAAGTGCCGCTGAACCGCTAACAGGGCTTCAGACGATTGAAGGCCCCGGCAACAAGCAATAGCCGGGGCCCTTTTATGTGCCGTAGGATTGAGCGTTAGAACGCATCCCCAAGACATGACCCTATGACGCGCGCGAAGGCCGGCCTTATCAAAGCGTTTCGCAATGCCCCGCTCGCGCCTGCCGCCGTGCTCTGCCTCTCGTTTGTGGGCTTCGGCGTACTCTGCCGCGGCGCCGGTTTCGGCCTTGCGCACGCACTCTACACCACCGTCTTTGTCTTCGCGCTTCCGGCGCAGGTGATCCTCGTCGATCAGATCTCGCGGCATGCTCCCTTATGGACCGCGGCGCTGGCCGTGGCTTTTGCCGGCGTCCGGCTGCTGCCCATGACGGTCTCGCTAATGCCGCATTTGCGCGCCGGCCGCCGTCCGCGCCGGCTCGACTACGTAGCTGCGCATTTCGTCGCGGTAACGATGTGGATCGAATCGATGCGCCGCATTCCGTTTATGCCGCGAGCCATGCGGATGCCGTATTATTTCGGGCTGGCGACCATCCTCGTGGGCGTCAGCTCAACGGGCACGATTGCCGGGTACCTCATCGCCGGCGACCTTCCGCGCACCGTGGCCGCAAGTTTGATTTTTCTCACCCCGATCTATTTCCTGCTGGGACTTATCGGCTCGGCGCGCAAGATGGCCGATTATGCGCCCATAATCCTTGGCCTATGCGGCGCGCCGTTTTTCATGAAGATCGCTCCAAGCTTCGATCTTATCCTTACGGGTCTTGCGGGGGGAACCGCCTCCTATCTCCTTTTCCGGCGCCGCAGCGCCCCGCCTCGAGCGATAGAGGTGGTTACTCCCATCGCTGAGCAGGCCGATGCCGGATAATGCCTGGATTTGGCTGACGCTTGCCATCGCTGGAACTGCCGCGAACGATATTTGGCGCCTGGCCGGGTTGTTGCTTTCGCGCGGCGCCGATCCAGAAAGCCCGGTTATGCTTTGGGTGAGAGATGTCTCGACCGCGCTCGTCGCGGGCCTCGTCGCGCGCATGCTGCTTGTGCCCACAGGCGAGCTTGCCGCGATTGGCTTCACGGTTCGCATCCTGGCATTCGGAACCGGTATCGCGGCCTATTTGCTAAGCGGCAAGCGTCTCGCTATCGCGCTAGCATGCGCGGAGGCCATGTTTTTCGGCGCACATGCGGTGCTTGCCGCCGGACTATGATATGATCGTCACGCACAGGCTAAGGAGCGAACGCCATGGCTGCGGAAGGTTTGGTCACAATTGCCAGCAATTTCAACCCAAAGGAAACGCTGGGACGCCTGAAGGCTGAGATCTCATCGCAGGGGCTGGATCTCTTCGCGGAGATCGATCACGCCCAAAACGCTAAAGAAGCCGCGCTTACGCTCCGGCCCGAGACGGTGCTCGTGTTCGGAAGCGCTAAAGCGGGCACGCTGCTCATGCAGGCCAATCAGGCCGTGGGCGTGGAATTGCCGTTGAAGGCTTTGGTTTGGCAGGACCCGGCAGGCAAAACTTGGATTTCCTATAACGACCCCGTTTGGATTGCGCACCGCTATGGGCTTCCCGCCGGGAACATTGAGATCGCAGGAAAGATGCGCGACGGGCTCGCGGCTCTCGCCGGCCGGGCGGCTGGGTGATTTCTACGCAGGGGCTGCGGTAGGTATCGCACTCGCAAACGAATTATGTTGCAGTGCAGCATGAATTGTCTTATGCTAAATTCGGATGAAAAAACAAAGGGAAGGCCCGACGAATGTTTTTCTTCTTTCCGTTCGCTTCGGAGCCTGCCGCGGCTCCGGCCTCGCAGAAATTAACGCACTATAGCGCGTTGCCCATGCTGCCCGCACCGCGCACCCCTCGCCTGGAAGACAGAGCGGCCCCGGACGGCTTTGGAAACGCGATCTTCGAACCCGGACAGTTTGCCGTCGATCTCTTGCGGCGTGCGCTCGGCTCGTTCACGTCGTCGCTCACCGCGCTCAGTAGCCGGGCCAATGCTCTCTTCGCTCAAGTCGCCGCAAACCTCGCCTTCGAGCGTGCCATGCGCGATACGGCCGCATCTTTTGGCGTGAGCTGGCCCGGCTTTGGACAGCAACAACCGCAATCCGGCTTTGCGCCTGGCACTTGGTATAAGGCTACCCCGCTTTCTCCGTTTGCTCTTCCGGGCTTCCCAATGAATCCCTGGGCGGCGAATCCGTGGTCGTTTTTCACGGAGGCGGTCGATATGTGGGCGAGCTTTTGGCTGCCTTCAGCTGCGCCGCAACGCCGCAGCCCGTACGGCGCACCTGCCCCGCTCACGGCCACCGTTGGACTTCCGGGCTTTTCTTGGAGCTTCACGCTAGGCTAGCCAGCCGGCAAGCCTAACCGCACCTGCCAGGCGCTATCGCTAAGTCCTCAACAGCAATAGCGCCCGCAGAAGGAGTCGGCCTGGTTACTTCGCCTTCGTAGCCTTGGAGCACTTACCCGGCTTCGACGCGTCCGCGCCCGGCGTCCAGGTGCAATCTGGGGCCTTGCAGTCCGCCTCAGCGCGTTTGCGGCACTTCACCTTTGCCGTCTTAGCCGGAGCGGGAGCCGGAGCAGCGTCCTGTGCATGGGCAGCGAAAGAGCCGGCTGTGAAGAGCGCCGCGATGACGGCAATTGACAGAATGCGCATGAAATTCCTCCTGAAATAAGTTCACGATCCTTGCGGATCGCAACTAACCTAAAGTGGTTTGAAAAAACTGCAAGCTGTGTAATCGAGTTATCTCCCGCTCCATGCGAGAGCTTGCTCCAGCCTGTCGTCCCCCCAGAAAAGCTCGCCCGATGCGGTGGTGAAACCCGGCGCGCCGAAAATGCCGGCAGCTTGCGCATCTTCCGTATTTGCCCGCAATTTGGCTTTGATTTCCGATGCCTGCGCGCGAGCCAACGCGTGTGCGGCGTCAGCACCGGCGGCCGCCAGCTCGCTGGCAAGCGTCTCAGGGCTGACGATGTTCCGCCCGTCCGCAAACTCAGCTCTGTACACGCCCTTTATGAAGGCCGGCCCCCAGCCCTCTTCCAACCCCACAAGCGCAAGCCGCGCCGCTGGAAGGCCATTTTGCGGGAAGGGCTCGGGGAGGCGGAAGGAAAGCCGGCGCGCTTGCGCGATCCGCTCGATATCGCGCACCATGTACTTGCCCTTCACGGGGTAGAGATTGAACGGCGAGGTGTCCCAGCCTTGCGCTTTGAAGATAGGGCCGAGCAGAAACGGCTTCCAAGCGATCTCAACGCCAGCCCGTGCCGCCATCTCCTCGATCCGCATCGCCGAGAGGTAGCTGTAGGTGGACGCGAACTCGAACCAGAATGTTAGCTGTGTCATCTTTTGTGCCGCCTATCGTAAGCTCCATGCCAAGTTATCTTCGGGCAAGAAGCCCCCTATTTTGCCGGCAGCGAGCGCACGAAGGCAAGAGCGGCATCCAGCAGTTTGCGGCGCAGCGCATCGTCGCCGAAGGCATCCGGCCCCGCGCGAACCCATCCCTGCATCCGCCGCCCTTGCATTATCATCGGAACGATGCCGGGCAGCTCCAGCGCCCAGCCGTCATTGCCTTTGCCCAGTCTAACCAGCATCCCGTCGCCGCGGGCGCCGCACAGAAGGTTGCCGCCCAGCAGCCAGGCCCGGCCGCCGAACATCGCCTTCTCCACGAGGCCCGGAACAGCCGCAAGATGCTCCCGCAAGAGCTCTTCAAGACCCTGGTCGCGCGCCATGCCAGCCTTTCGTTTGGCGTTGGAACTTTCGCCAGCACACAGCCTCCTGCCGGCTAGCGGCTAAAATTTGACGCCCGGCAACCGGCGTATTCGGTCGCGACGGGCCAAATAGGTGAAATCGGCCAAGTAATCCTTGAGCGCAAAAAGAAAGGCCGCCTTGCGGCGGCCTCTCCGAAATTCAATGAGGTGTTTTGATCGGACTGCTGTGATTGAGGCGGATATCAATGTCTATGACCGCTACCACCCTTGCTACCACCCTTGCTACCACCGCCGCGACGAACGCTGGCATGACTGCGGGCATGATGAGCAGCGACATGATGACTGCCATGAACCGCGTGTCCGGCGGCGTGACCGCGGCCGCCTGGATGCCCGCCACGCCAATGATGCCAGCCATAGCCGCCGCCCCAACCAATTCCGGACTCTAGGTACGAACCGCACCAATACCAGCCCGGGCCGTTCCAACCATCTTCGTACCAACAGTAATTATGATCGCCCCAGACAAACTGGACGTTCTCGGTCATCTGCAAGCGGTCCACCGCTGTACGCATTGCTGCGGATGTGCTCATCGAGGCCGCTCCGGCGTTTCCGCCGAGCATCACCGCGGCGGCCGCTGCAACTGCAACTACCAAATTACGGATCATGGGCTATCTCCTAGGGTCGAACCCGTTCAATCGACCATTGATTGTGAGCGCATCGAGGTGAATGGGGCATGAACCAACTATCTGGCAAGAAGGTTCAGGGGCTGATTGCCGACGAAATCACGGCATTATCTGGCAAGCAAGCAACCGCGATCAAATGGTTTTGCCGTTGCTGCGAGGCAGACCGCCGCCTCTCTCCGCCATCCATGGTAGAAGGGTGCCATGCGGCAGCAAATAATTTGGTTGCATCCATGGCCCCAATCACAAATTACGGTGGCTACACAACCGCCGATCAGGCGCTGGACGAGGTGGTCCATCGCTTGGTTGGGGCACTGAATCCCGTCGCTATCTACCTTTTCGGCAGCCGGGGACGGGGAACCGCACGTCCCGATAGCGACTTCGACCTCTTGGCTGTCACCCGCCCTGAGGATGGAGAGGCGGGCTATGATTATGCCCGCGCCTACGCGCCGCCGGCCGGCCGCGGGATCGCGTGCGATGTGCTGCCTGTTCCTGCGGCGGACTTTCTGGAAGACAAGGACGATCCCACCAGCCTGTGTTTTGAGGCCGCCCATCGAGGCAAGAAGATCTATGAGTGCGGATAGACGAACACTTCGTGCCTGCAATTAGCGCCGATAAGCGGCGGCGAAGATTCATTCCTTAGCCTTCCGCCGCACCTTCACAATTCCGGCCGGCGGCATCGCCTCGACTTTCGGTTTATCATGGATGGCCCGATCAAGTCGGGCCATGACAACTGAGTTTGCTGCAAGCGCGCCGGTTTTTTCACAAGCTCCTTCGCGGGGATGACGGCTTTGAGTCTTCCGGTGGCACATCCTACGCCTTGCGCGAGTGGCGCGCTTCCTTTAAGCCGTGGCGAAACCCCAGGAAAGCTCCCATGTCCGAAAAGAAACAGATTAAAAAGGTTGTGCTCGCCTATTCCGGCGGCCTCGACACCTCCATCATTTTGAAGTGGCTGCAAGTGAACTATGGCTGCGAGGTTGTGACCTTCACGGCCGATCTCGGCCAGGGCGAGGAGCTGGAGCCCGCGCGCAAAAAGGCCGAGCTGCTCGGCATCAAGGAGATCTTCATCGAAGACCTGCGCGAGGATTTCGTTCGCGATTACGTGTTTCCTATGTTCCGCGCGAACGCGGTTTATGAGGGGCTTTACCTGCTCGGCACCTCCATCGCGCGGCCCCTGATCGCCAAGCGCCAGATCGAGATCGCGCGCGCGACGGGCGCCGATGCGGTCTGCCATGGCGCAACCGGCAAAGGCAACGACCAGGTGCGCTTCGAGCTGACCTATTACGCACTAGAGCCGAACATCACCGTGATCGCGCCGTGGCGCGAGTGGGAGTTCAAGTCACGGGGCGCGCTCCTCGATTTTGCCGAGAAAAACCAAATCCTTGTGACGAAGGACAAGCGCGGCGACGCCCCGTTCTCTTGCGACGCGAACCTGCTGCATACCTCCTCGGAGGGCAAGCTGCTCGAAGACCCGGCCGTTGAAGCGCCGGAATATGTCTATCAGCGCACGGTTTCGCCGGAGGCAGCGCCGGATCAGCCCGAGATCGTCGAGATCGGATTCGAGCGCGGTGACGCGGTGTCCATCGACGGTGTGCAACTCTCGCCAGCGGCGCTGCTCGCGCGTCTCAACGAATACGGCCGCAAGCATGGCATCGGCCGCCTCGACCTCGTCGAGAACCGCTTCGTCGGCATGAAGTCGCGCGGCATTTACGAGACGCCGGGCGGCACCATCTTGCTCGCCGCCCATCGCGGCATCGAAAGCATTACGCTCGACCGCGGCGCGGCTCACCTCAAGGACGAGCTTATGCCGCGCTACGCCGAGCTGATCTATAACGGCTTCTGGTTCTCGCCCGAGCGCGAGATGCTGCAAGCGCTGATCGACAAGAGCCAGGAATTCGTCACGGGCACGGTGCGCCTGAAGCTCTATAAGGGCGGTGTGCACACGGTGGGCCGGACAAGCCCCTATTCGCTCTACAATCAGGATTTGGTGACATTCGAGGAAGGTGCCGTGGCCTACGATCAGCGCGACGCCGAAGGGTTCATCAAGCTCAACGCGCTGCGCCTGCGCCTCACCGGCGCGCGCCAGCAGCAACAGAGCGGCAAGCGCTGAAGCAATCCAGAGCAACAAGTGCGATCCTGGATTGCTTCGCTTCGCTCGCAATGACGATGATCCGCAAGCGCCTACGGGCTCACATCGCCCATGCGCGCCAAGATCGCGGCGTGGCTGAGGATGCCGTTCTTGAGACATTTCAGCTCGAATTTCTCGTTCGGGCTGTGGATGCGGTCGTCGGCGAGCCCGAAGCCCACGAGGATCGAATCGAGGCCGAGCTTTTCCTTCATATGCCCCACGACGGGGATGGAGCCGCCGCAGCCCACCATGGCGGGGGGCTTGCCGAAGATGTCCGCTAGCCCTAAGCGCGCGGCTTGCATGAAAGGGCCGCCTTCCGGCACGAGGATGCCGGCCGATGCGCCGAAGAGCTCGAGGCTCCACGAGCAATCGGGCGGCGTCCGTTGCCCGAGGAATTCTTCCAAGGCTTCCACGAGTTTCGCCGGATCTTGATCGGGCACGGTGCGGAAACTCAGCTTGGCCGAAGCGCTGCTCGCGATAACCGTCTTCGAGCCCGGTCCCGTATAGCCGCCCCACATGCCGTTCAAATCGCAGGTTGGCCGCGCCCACAACCGCTCAAGGAGTGTGTAGCCGGCTTCGCCAACCGATTGTGTTAGCCCAACTTCGCCGAGGAACGCGGCCTCGTCGAAGGCAAGCGCCGCCCAGGCTTGCCGCTCGCTGTCCGAAAGCTCCGCAACCCCATCATAAAAACCGGGAATTTGCACGCGGCCGTGCGCATCGTGAAGCTGGCCCAGTATCTCAGCAAGCGCATTGAGCGGATTGACAACCGCGCCGCCGTAAAGGCCAGAATGCAGATCGCGCGACGGCCCTTTGAGCGTGATCTCCACATAGACGTTTCCGCGCAGGCGGTAGGTGATGGCAGGCGTGTCTATATCCCAGGAGTTCGTATCGGTGATGATCGCGGCGGCGGCTTGGCTGAGCGAGGCCGCATGCGCCGCCAGAAAGCCCGGCAGAGACTCGCTGCCGCTTTCCTCCTCGCCTTCGATCAGCACCGTCACATGGGCAGGCAGCGCGCCATGCACCGCCTTCCAGGCGCGAAACGCTTCGAGGAAGGTCATCACCTGCCCCTTGTCGTCCACCGCGCCGCGCGCGATGACACGCTTGCCATGCGGGCCGTCCATGATCGCGGGCTCGAAGGGCGGGCTGTTCCAGAGTTCGAGCGGCTCCGGCGGCTGCACGTCGTAATGCCCGTAATAGAGAAGGTGCGGCGCGTCCGGGCTTGCGCCTTCGCAATGAGCCAGCAGGATAGGATGGCCAGGCGTGTCGTGGAGTTTCGCGGTGAAGCCGAGACCGGCGAATTCTTTTTCGAGCCAAGCGCCTGCGCGCTTTACCTCGTCCTTGCAGGCCGGATCGGTGGAAATCGATGGGATGCGCAGAAACTCGATATATCGGGCCAGCGACGCGTCGAAATCGGTCTCGATCTGTGCCAGCACCGGCCCCAGCTTGGCCATGCGATCCTCCCTCGGCGGCAATAGCGCCGCAAATTTGCCAACCACGCGCATAATGGTGGACCCTTGCGTAAACTCACATTAAATGCATCCGGGATCGGCAGCCATGCAGACTCCGCGTTGTGCGCACCGTTTATAAGGGGATGTTATGACGAAAGTTAAGATGATCGAGTTTTGGCTCGTTGCCTTGCCGGTCCTGTTCGTTCTAGCGGGATGGGCGGCCGGATTTGAGCAAGAAGCAGTCGCGAAATATCTCCTCCCTCTCTTCGCCGCAGTCTGGATGCTGCTCGCTATCGTTTGGATGTTCAGAGAGATCGTGCGCAAAATACGCGACTGACCCCACATGGAAAATGGCTGGGGCAAGCCCAGCCATCGGTGATCTTCATGGGATTGTAAAGGCCGCCGCGCGGCAGCCCTGCCTCAAGTCGAGGGCTGGGGCTCCATCCCGCCGAGATCGGGGTCCTTCCGCGGAGCGCGGCTGCCCGTGGACGGCACGGCAGAGCGGCGCTTGGGCTGGTCCTCCTTCATGGTGAACTCGCGCACGGGCGGTTTACCGTTGAGCAGATCCCGGACCTCTTGACCCGACAAGGTCTCGTATTCGAGAAGGCCCTTCGCGAGCGTATGCAAGTCTTCAATATGCTCGGTCAGGAAGGTGCGCGCTCTTTGCTCGCCCTCGTCGACAAGGCGCCGGATCTCAGAATCGATCAGTTGCGCTGTCTCTGGCGACATATTCTGAGAACGCGTCACCGAATGGCCCAGGAAAACCTCCTCCTGGTTGTCGCGATAGCGGATGCGGCCGAGCTTGTCGCTCATGCCATATTCGGTGACCATCGCGCGCGCCATGTTCGTGGCCTGCTTGATATCGTTCGCAGCGCCGGTTGTGACGTTTTCCTGGCCGAAGACCAGCTCCTCGGAGACACGTCCGCCGAAGACCATGGCGAGATAGGCCTCCATCTCGTGCTTCTTCATGCTGTAGCGGTCGCGTTCCGGCAGATTGTAGGTGACGCCAAGTGCACGGCCGCGCGGAATGATCGTGACCTTGTGCAAGGGATCGTTGCCCGGAATGAACAGGCTGACGAGCGCATGCCCCGCCTCGTGATAGGCGGTGAGGGTTTTCTCCTCCTCCGTCATGGCCATGGAGCGCCGTTCCGCGCCCATCATGACGCGGTCCTTCGCATCCTCGAACTCGTGCTGCGTGACGACCCGCTTGGCGCGGCGCGCCGCAAGCAGAGCAGCCTCGTTCACAAGATTCGAAAGGTCGGCTCCCGAGAAACCGGGGGTGCCGCGTGCGATCAGCTTGAGATCGACATCGGGCGCCAGCGGAACTTTGCGGACGTGAACTTTCAAAATCTTCTCGCGTCCAACGATATCCGGCGCCGGCACCACGACCTGCCGGTCGAAGCGGCCGGGCCGCAACAAAGCGGGATCGAGCACATCCGGCCGGTTCGTCGCAGCGATGAGGATGATGCCCTCGTTCGCCTCGAAGCCGTCCATCTCGACAAGAAGCTGGTTCAGCGTTTGCTCGCGCTCGTCGTTGCCGCCGCCAAGTCCTGCGCCGCGATGGCGCCCGACTGCATCGATTTCGTCGATAAAGATGATGCAGGGCGCGTTCTTCTTCGCCTGCTCGAACATGTCGCGCACGCGGCTGGCGCCGACGCCGACGAACATTTCGACGAAGTCGGAACCGGAGATAGTGAAGAACGGAACGTTGGCCTCGCCGGCGATGGCGCGCGCGAGCAGGGTCTTGCCGGTGCCGGGCGGGCCGATCAGCAGGAGGCCGCGCGGAATGCGGCCGCCGAGCCGCTGGAATTTACCGGGGTCGCGCAGGAATTCGACGATCTCCTGCAGATCGGTTTTGGCCTCGTCGATGCCGGCCACATCCTCGAAGGTGACGCGGCCGTGCGCCTCGGTCAAAAGCTTGGCGCGGCTCTTGCCGAAGCCGAGCGCCTTGCCGCCGGCGCCCTGCATCTGCCGCGAAAGGAAAATCCACACGCCGATCAGCGCCACGAACGGCAGCCAGGAGATCAGCAGCGACACGAACCAGGGCACGTTCTCGGTCTGCGGCCGCGCCGTGATCGAAACGCCCTTGTTGTACAGCCGCTGCACCAGCGACGGGTCGCTCGGCGCATAGGTCTGGAAGCTGCGGCCGTCGGTGAAGGTGCCGTGGATTTCCGGCCCTTGGATCAGCACATCGCGCACGCGGCCCTGGTCGACCTCGTTGAGCAATTGCGAGAAGGAAACGTCTTGTGCGGTGGTGTGCTGGCCCGG